>JABHCN010000034.1 GCA_018673475.1 Actinomycetota bacterium
TCGAGGGCTACAAGGGCTGGCCCGACATGTCAGATCCCAGCCGCATCACCCACGTGAAGGAACAGGCAGGTCGCCTGGCCGAGGATGGACAGTTCGCCATCATGGCCACGCCCTGGCTGCTGTTCCCCTTCGAGCGGGCACACGCCATGCAGGGCATGGAGGCCTTCCTCATGAACATGGCCATGCGCCCCGACTTCGCAAGGGAACTCCTCGAGCGCATTGCCCACGAGTGCAAGACACTGATGGGGCGCTTCCTGGCTGAACTGGGTGACAACGTCGACATCATCAAGATCGGCGACGACCTCGGAACCCAGGACAACCTCATGATCTCCCCCAAGATGTACCGGGACATCCTCAAGCCTGTACACGCCGACTTCATCCAGTTCATCAAGGAACGCACGAAGGCCAAGGTCCTGTTCCACAGCTGCGGCGACGTGGCGCTGTTGATCGACGACTTCATCGAAATCGGTGTGGACATCCTCAACCCGATTCAGGCATCGTCGGGAAGGATGTCGGACTTCGCCACCCTCAAGGAACGCCACGGAAACGACATAGTCCTGTGCGGGGGGATCGACACCCATCGGGTCCTCCCGTTCGGCACCCCCGACGATGTGCGCAACGAGGTCCGCCGCGTAATCGAGCTGCTCGGGCCGGGGGGAGGCTTCATGATCGGGGCTGTCCACACCATCATGAACGACGTGCCGGCAGAGAACCTCCTGGCAATGGTCGATGCTGTAGAGGAATACGGGCACTATCCGCTGCGCCCCTGAGGCTGTTGGAAGGCACCCGAAGCAGGAACTTTGCCCGGTGACTCGTCTTTAGGCCGTTCCTCTGGAATACTGCCCCCATGCAGATGCGAACGCCCCTAACCAGCCTTGCCCTGATTGTGACCCTCACGCTCATCGGAGCCGGCTGTGGTCTCCTCGAATCGAACACCGACGAGATGGACACGCTGCGAGCCGAGATCATCCAGTTGCGCGAAGACGTCCTCGACCTCCAGACCGAGGTGTCTCTCCTGGCTGCCGTTCCCCCGACCACGGCCACACCAACCGTTACCACGACCACCCGCGCTTCGTCCTCCGCCCCGGTAGCGACAACCACTTCACGGGCTGCGGGAACGCCGGCCACATCGCCGCCTGCCCCAACCACAACAGTCGACGTGAGCACGCTCGACGAAGAAGAGGTCCTCACAGGCACCTACGTATGGGGTCCCAGCGACGAGACGGTGGCCCTCCAGCAGGTTCTGGGCGTAGTGGCCGACGGCTGGTACGGCAACAACACCCGTGCAGCCCACGTGGCTGCCCTCCAGGATCTGGCCCTGTCAACAGACGGTGTACCGAGTGCACCCGATGCGACCACCACGACAGAGGCTCCGGCCGAGGGCGAGACCACCACCACTGTGGTCGGCGAGACCACGACCACCGTTGCGGGTGAGACAACCACAACGGCAGTCGGCGAGACAACCACCACGACCGCAGCGGCCGAGACCACCACAACGGCTGCCACCACGACCACGGCGGCCACGACAACAACCACAACTGCCGCCCCCTAGAGGCCGCTCTGGCCATCTCCGATCGGAGGCGGCTGGTCAGTTCGGGGCTGCTCAGGCTCCGATGATGTTGTGTTCCGGGCCGTATGGAAACCCTGTGATGTTCTCGGCGCCATCCTCTGTGACGATGAGAATGTCGTGTTCCCGGTAGCCACCGGCACCCGGTTGGCCGTCGGGAATGGCGATCATCGGTTCCATGGAGACGACCATTCCGGGCTCGAGCACCGTCTCGACGTCTTCGCGCAGTTCCACCCCGGCCTCGCGTCCGTAGTAGTGGCTGAGCACGCCGAAGCTGTGCCCGTACCCAAAGGAGCGGTACTTCAAGAGGTCGTGTGAGCGGTAGACGTCGTTCAGTTCCGTTGCGATGTCACAGCACCGGACCCCGGGTCGGATCAGGTCCAGCCCACGCTCGTGGACCTCGACGTTGACCTCCCAGAGGCGCAGGTGTTCGTCGGAGGTCACGTGATCACAGAAAAGGGTGCGCTCGAGGGCTGTGTAGTAGCCGAAGATCATCGGGAAGGTGTTGAGGCTGAGGATGTCACCCGACTCGATGGCCTTGTTCGTGACCGGGTTGTGGGCGCCGTCGGTGTTGATACCTGACTGGAACCAGGTCCATGTGTCCATCAACTCCACGAAGGGGAAGTCGGCGGCGATCTGGCGGACCATTGCGGTGGTCGTGGCCAGGGCGACCTCCTGTTCGGGAACTCCGGCGGCGACCGCTGCGACACAGGCCTCACCGCCGATGTCGCAGACCCGGGCACCACGGCGGATCAGATCGTGTTCCTCCGCAGACTTGATGGTCCGCATCCACATGGTCGCTGAGCCGACGTCGACCAGCTCAACACCAGGCAGGGCCGCCTCGAGTTCCCTGAAGCGTTCGACGCTGAGATGGTCGAACTCGACTCCGAGCCTCTTGATGCCGGCCGTCAGGCCCCTGACCGCCTCGTAGTAGTTGTCCCTGCGCCAGTCCGAGTAGACGACGTTGTCCCCGTGGGTTCTGCGCCAGGGCTGACCGCCGTCGATTCCAGCCGAGATGGTCGTGGCGTTCTCGGCGTCGACGACCATGCCGTAGCGACGTCCGAAGTAGCAGTAGAGCCAGCCCGAGTAGTAGCAGATGTTGTGGAACGAGGTCAGCAGGCAGGCGTCCAGCCGATCGGTCGCCATGTGGGCCCTCAGGTCACCCTGGCGGCGATCCATCTCGGAAGCCGAGAATGGAGACCACTCCTTCCTACCCCAGTGCCACCGGGTCACGTGGACCATGTCGTCTGTAGTCATGTTGCCCCCCTTGGCCCTGTGGCCTTGTTAGTCCCTCAGGCCGTTGATGATCCGGTCCGTGATCTCGTCGAGAAGTTCTGGAGAGGTGCCAAAGGTGATGCGAACGTGCTTCGCACCACCGGGTCCGAAGTTGGGTCCATTGCCACCGGCAACACCTGTCATGTGACGGAGCCACCTTGCTGGGTGGTCGCCCGTGTCGTACGCCGACAGGTCCAGCCATGCCACAAAGGTCGACTCGGGGAGGAACATGGTGACCTCGGGCAACTCGGCCACGATGCGGTTGAACAGGGTCCGCCTGTTGCGGTCCAGCAGGGTCAGGAGTTGGTCCGTCCAGTCGGATCCGGTCTCCCATGCGGTGATCGAGGCCTCACACCCCAACCGGTTGGGAGCGCCGAGCAGCTCAGCAGGGATGGTGCCGATGGCTGAGCGGAGACGTTCGTCGCCACAGACAGCAACGGCGCATCGCATGCCACCGAGGGCGAACGTCTTGACACCCGAGGTGACGGCAACCGTGCGCGAAGCGGCGCCGGGAACCGTGAGCATGGGAATGTGGGTGGAGTCCCCGTACACCAGGTCGCTGTGAATCTCGTCAGACACGATTGTCAGGTCGTGCTCATGGGCCAGATCGACGATGCGGGCCAGTTCCCCGGTGGTAAGCACCCGCCCGGTCGGGTTGTGGGGATGGCAGAGCAACAAGAGGCTGATGCCGGGGTCAGCCTCGAGCAGTCCGGCAAGGGCATCCAGGTCGTACTGCCAGCCAGTCTCGGTGAGCGTCATGGGCCAGTGGACGGCACGCCTGTCCGTTGTCGGCGAAACGTCCAGGAACGGCGGGTACACGGGCGGCGAAAACACGATTCCGGCACCAGGGTCGGTCAGTGCCTCGACACAGGCCCAGATTCCCTGGAGGACGTTGGCTGTCGGTAGGACCAGCTCGGGGTCGGGTGTCCAGCCGTGTCGCTGCGTGGCCCAACGCGAAAAGGCGGGCCCGACGTCGTCGGCAGCCGAGTGGTAGCCGAAGGCTCGGAGGTCTACCAGTTCGCGTAGTCGTTCAACCACCGCTGGGGGCGGGCCCAGGTCGTGTTCGGCCACCCATGCTGGGATAACCCTGTCCGGGTAGCGGTTCCACTTGATGACGCCGGAACCACGGCGCTCCTGCGGGTCTACGAAACCGAGATCGGCTGTGGACTGGGATGCTTCGGACACGCCGTGATGCTAGGGGTGCGGAGCCTGAATGACTGTGTCGCGAGCGACTGTGGTGATCAGAAAATGGTGATCTCAGCCAGCGTGCAGCGGGCGACCGGCCAGACCCATTGCGGCCTCGGCGATCGCCTCTCCGAGGGTTGGATGGGCGTGGATGGTTCCAGCCATGTCCTCGACTGTGGCGGCCGTTTCGACAGCCAGAGCTGCCTCGCCGGCAAGCTCGGCGACATGGGCTCCTACGGCCTGAACGCCGATGACCGTGCCGTCTCCGTCGGCGACAACCGTGACGAAGCCATCTGTCATTCCGAGGGTGGCGGCCCGGCCGGATGCGGCCAGGGGGAAGCGGTAGGAGGTTGCGGCGATGCCGGAACCTGACGCGTCAGCCTCGGTCATTCCGACGACCATTACCTGAGGGTCGCTGAAGACGATCAACGGAATGCACGTCGGGTCAAAGGCGTTGGCGCGACCGCAGGCGACATCGGCGGCAACCTCGGCCTCTGCGGTGGCCTTGTGTGCGAGGGCCGGGCCGGCGGTCAGGTCACCGATGGCGAACACGCTCTCAGTCGCCCGCCTGCCGGAGTCGACCACTACAAGCCCTCGGTCGTCCACGGTGGCACCAACCTCGACAAGCCCGATCAGGTCGCTGTTGGGGCGCCGACCGACGACAACCGCCACCCTGTCGGCTGGCAGGACGACGCTGCCGTCGGGACCCGAGATCACGAGGCCGGCCTCCTCGATACCGACAGCCGTGCTGCTGCAACAGATGCCGACCCCCAGGTTCCGCAATCCCCGGGTCACTGTTCTGGTGATGCGGTCGTCGAAACCGGGCAGGATCGAGGTCTCGGCCTCGACGATCGTTACCCGACTTCCCAGCTTGGCGAATGCACAACCCAACTCGACGCCGACGTAGCCGCCACCCACCAGTACCAGTTCCTCAGGGAGGCTCTCGGTTGACAACAGGTCCGCCGAGCCAACTACGCGTGTGCCGTCAGGTGGAATGTCGACCAGGTCGACTGGGCGGGAGCCGGTGGCGACGATGGCGTGTCTGAAGTCGAGGTGCTCGACGCTTGCGCCGTGTTCGACAACTACGCGGTTCGGCTTGACAAAGCGCGCCTCGCCGGCCAGCACGACGACCCCGGCAGCGTCCAGCAGGTGGCGCACGCCACCGGTGAGCTTGTCCACGACGCTTCTCAGATGGGCCTGTACCGCTGACATGTCGAGGCTTGCCGTTGTCGTGACGCCCCAGGCGGCCACCCGGTCGGGTGCCACCATGGCCTCGGCCACCTCGATCAGTGCCTTGGACGGTATGCAGCCGACGTTGAGGCAGGTGCCACCCAGCTCACCACGTTCCACAAGGGTCACCCGGCGGCCCAGACGGGCGGCGTGCAGGGCGGCTGCGTAGCCACCTGGACCTCCACCGATTACGAGCAGGTCGACCGCCTCGGCGATCTCGCCGACCACCATGGTGTCCCTCAGCCCTCTACGAGCAGGTTCAACGGTTCCAGGAGGTCAGCTGTGATGGATCCCTTGAATGCCGACGCCAGGTCGCCGTCGATCAGGCGATGGTCGGAGCCGAGAACCACCGGAAGGGTGGGCCTGGCCACGACCAGCCCATCGACCACAACGGGTCGCTCTGCGATGGCGCCAAGACCCAGGATGGCTGCCTGGCCGGGTGGAATGATCGGGGTGGCCCAGCGGCCGCCCATCGACCCGTAGTTGGTAATGGTGAAGGTTGCACCAGAGAGGTCGGCTGCGGTCAACGCTCCATCACGGCCGCGTGCAGCGAGATCGGCGATGGCCGTTGCCAGGGCGAAGAGGTCGAGACGGTCGACATCGCGGACGACGGGCACCACGAGCCCGGAGTTGGTGGCGACCGCTATTCCCAGGTTGACCGAGTCGTGCACGACGATCGACTCGCCGGGGCTCCCCTCGATGCAGGCATTCACCATCGGGAATCGGCGCAGGGCCCTGGCGGCGGCTGCAGCAGCCACCGTGAGGGCCGTTACGACAGAGGCACCCGGCCTGTCCATGCCACGCAGGCGTTGGCGGAAGTCGACCAGCAGGGATGCGTCGATCTCGTCCATGGAGTGGATGTGGGGGATTTCTGCCCAGGACCTCTCCATGTTGCGTGCGACCACCCCGCGGACTCCGCGCAGGGGATGGCGCCCGAAGGGCATCTGCCCCAGGTCTCCCGGAGGAGTGTGGACCGGGGGAGAGGAGGAGACCTGCCGAGGAGGGGCCGGTTGGGTGCCTACGGCCTGTACGTCCCCAGTGGTGATGCGCCCGCCGGGGCCTGTTCCTGTCACGGTGCCCAGGTCGACACCCGCCTCGAGGGCCAGCTTCCGGGTGGCGGGGGAGGCCTTTGGTCGGGACACGGGACCCGAAGGTGTGGGCCCGGGTTTGGCTGATGGAGTGCTCACAACAGGAGGGATGTGCTCGGTGTCGTCGGCTACCTGGGCTGAGCCGTCGTCTAGTTCGATCAGGATCTCGCCCACGTTGAGCCGGTCGCCCTCGGATGCACCGAGACGGAGCACCGTGCCGGCGACGGGAGACGGAAGCTCAGAGCTGGCCTTGTCGGTGAGCACCTCGACCAGCGGTTGATCCCTCACAACCACATCGCCTGGTGAGACGAGCCATTCGACGATCTCGGCCTCTTCGAGGCCCTCACCAATGTCGGGTAGACGGAACTCGAACGCCATGCCGGTCAGCCTGACTCGAGGGTGCGACGCACGGCGGCGATGATACGCGCCTCGTCGGGAACGTAGAGGTCCTCGAGCATGCCCACCGGGTAGGGAACGTCGTAGCCCGACACCCTTGCCACCGGAGCCTCAAGGGACCAGAAGCAACCGTCGTTGATGGTCGCAATCACCTCGGAGGCAAATCCACCGGTTTCGCATGACTCCTGTACGACAACGGCCCTACCGCAGTGGCTGACCGCCTCGGTGATTGCCCCGATGTCGAGAGGCACGATGCTCCGCAGGTCGAGCACCCGAACCGACAGTCCCTCGGAGCGAAGGCTGTCGGCAGCCCGGCAGGCCAACTCCACCTGGTAGCTCCATGTGATGATCACGATGTCGTCGCCCTCGCGGGCAGTCCGTGCAACCCCCAGAGGCACGAGGTGGTCGTTGTCGGGTACGTCCCCACGGATTCCCCGGTACCCGCGTAGCGGTTCCAGGAAGAGAACGGGGTCGGGGTCCCTGATTGACGAGGCGAGGAGGCCCTTGGCGTCAGATGCCGTGGCGGGCATGACCACCTTGAGGCCCGCAACGTTGGCGAACTGGGCTTCAAGGGAGTCGGAGTGCAACTCGGGCGTGCGAACACCACCCCCGAACGGAGCCCTGATGGTGATGCTGGGCTCGTAGCGCCCCTGCGTGCGGTAGCGCAGCCTTGCCACCTGGCCGGCGAGCTGGTGCATCGCCTGGTACGAGAAACCCAGGAACTGGATCTCGGCGACAGGAACGAGCCCGGCGATAGCCAGACCGACGGTTGCCCCCGCTATCACAGCCTCGGAGATCGGGGTGTCGACGACCCTGTGCTCACCGAACTTCTCATAGAGGCCCTCAGTTGCACGGAACACCCCGCCGTTTCGGGCGACGTCCTCGCCCAGCACGACGACGCGGTCGTCGCGGGCCATCTCGGCGTGGAGGGTCTCGTTGATGGCCTGGAGCATCGTGAGCTCGGTCACACCGTCGCTCTCGAATGGGTCGGCCATAGCTATCGGGTCTCCGTGCTTCGGGCTTCGAGAAGCTGGGAGCGCTGGAGTGCAAGCCTCTGCGTGTCAACCGAGAAGCAGTGGTCAAGGAGAGCGTCGACTGCCAGCGGTGCGGACCTGGCATCCTCCACGGCTCGATCAAGCAGTTCCAGTGCCTCGACCTCGGTCTCCTGCTGGGCAGCGTCGTCCCACAGACCGAGCTTCCTGAGTTGGCTGGTCAGCCGCAGAACAGGGTCGTCCCTCTGGGCTGCCTCGAGATCCTCGGGGGGTACGTAGCGGGTCGGATCGTCGGCGGTCGTGTGGGCCCCCAGCCGGTAGATCACAGCCTCTATCAGGGTTGGTCCCTTTCCGGCCAGCGCACGCTTCCTGGCCTCGTCTACAGCGTCGTACACAGCCGCCGCATCGTTGCCGTCGACCTTCACCCCTGGAATTCCGAAACCGGCAGCCTTGTCGGCAAAGGACTCGGCTGCGGTCTGCAGGTGAACCGGGGTTGAGATGGCCCACTGGTTGTTCACACAGACCATCACCACGGGTGCGTTCAGGACGCCGGCCAGGTTTCCGGCCTCGTAGAAGTCACCCTCCGAACTGGATCCGTCGCCGAAGAACACCAGCGCCACCCCAGGCTCACTGCGCAGGACCATTCCCCATGCGATGCCGACGGCGTGGGGAATCTGGGTGCCGAGGGAGATCTGGTTGGGGAGGACCCGGATCGGGTCGGGAATGTGGCCACCGGCAGGGTGCCCGAGGCTGTAGAGCATGAACCTCTCCAGGATCTCGGGACCGTATCGGCGCAGTGCCAGCGGCTCCCTGTACTGGGGGATCACCCAGTCGTGCTCGGTGTCCAGGGCGTGGGCTGCTGCAACGATTGTGGCCTCATGGCCATCGATCGGAGCGACCGTTCCGACCTGGCCCTGACGCTGCAGGTTCCACAGCCGGGCCGACTGTGTCCGGGCCGTCACCATGTCGACGAGGATCTCCCGCAGCTGGGCGTCGGACGGAATGGTCACCGGCCCTCCTCGGCGGCTTGGTCGGACACGTGGGTGATTGCCCGACCGTAGGGGTGTGGACGCTGTCGAGACTAGCCGTGGGGTGCTGTTGAGACACCGGTCACAGGTGCCGAATGTCACCGGAGAATCGACGCTTCCGAGGCCCGCGAACAGTTCCGAATCACTATTGTGGTTACCACAACAGGTACCGGTTCCCCCACCGGAAGCCTGTGATGATTGACCGGAATCACCCCCCGATTCCGGTCGAGAGAAATACCGCATGTCCCGCCTCCCCCAGGTGGGGCATGCGACGTTTTGGCCTGCAGCGGGCATCCATGCATCCGCGTCGTCATGCCCTCTGTGCCCCATCTAGGCTCGCCGCCGACCCGAAACATGTCAGGGAGACACGTCCATGGCGCCGAATCGACGCGACCTCATCCAGATGACCGAGGAAGAGGTCGCAGTATTCATAGAAGAGCAGAAGAACCTCCAGGTGGCCTGCCTGGACCTTGACGGCTCGCCCCACCTGTCGACGCTCTGGTTCGCCGTCATAGATGGAAAACTGGTTTTCGAGACCTACACCACATCCCAGAAGATCGTGAACCTGCGACGGGATCCGCGGATCACCGTCCTCTTGGAGGATGGCCTCGAGTACAACCTCCTGCGTGGCGTGATGATCAAGGGCACAGCCACCCTTGTCGACGACGGTGATGGCCTTCACCGGATCGCCCGGGCCATCGTGGCAAGAAACCAGCCAGATCTACCCCCAGATCTCCTTGACGCTGCGGCGGCCCAGCTTGCCCTCAAGCGGACAGGGGTGGTCGTCGAACCTGAGAAGGTCATCTCCTGGGACCACACCCGGCTCGGATGAACTGCCTGACCACGGGAAGGCGCGGTAGGGAAGCCGACGTAGCATGAGCGCGATGGACGCCCTCTTCACGGTTCAGGACGAGGACACGATTGTCCGTCAACTCAACCACCACCACGCCAACCTCCCCGAACGCATGGCCCTGGCAGAAGCCGAGCAGGCCAGCGCCACAACGGCAACCCAGATCGAAGAGCACAAGGTCGAACACCTCGATCTCTTCCGGCGCCAGCGCCGCTACGAGGGCGAGGTGGCAGCCGTCGAGGATCGCCTCACAGAGCTCGACACGCTTCTCTACGGCGGCACCATCACCTCTCCCAAGGAGGCGGTGGCGATCCAGACCGAGATAGGACACCTGCGACAGCGCCTCGACAGCCTCGAGGGCACGGTCCTCGAGGTAATGGAGGAACTGGAGCCCGTTGAGCGCCTTGTCTCCGAACTGGATGCCCGGGGCGTGCTCGAGGCGGCTGTCGTCGAGGAGCGCAGACAGGAACTCCAGGCCGGCGAAGAGGTTGTCGACTCAGAGATCAACGAGGCGAGGGCGCGGCGCAGTGCCGCTGCAGGCGAGGTCGCCCCGGATGTGCTGGCTCGCTACGAACGGATCGCCGGTGGCCTCGGGGCCAGCACCGTTGTCCACTTTGTCGGTTCCGACTGCACCGGTTGTCCCTACTCGATGCCCGCTGTCGAGGCTGACCGCGTGCGGGCCCTTCCCGAGGGAACCCTCGCCGAATGCACCGAGTGTGGGCGACTGGTGGCGCGCTGACGGGTGTTTATCTGGTTTATCGCCGGTTCGCTTGTGGCGATTCCCATGGTGTTCGCGAGCCCGGACCTGGACGTCCGGATCGTGACAGTTGCTGCCCTCCTACCCGTCGCCGAGGTCCTTATAGGTGGACCGTGGCTACTCCACACCCTTGCTGCGGCCGTGCTGGTCCTTGTCGTGGTGATGCTCCTCACCCTGGGTCGGAGAGGTCAACGTCAGCGCTGGCTGGGAATACCGATCGGCATGTTCACCCATCTGGTCATGGACGGCACCTGGGGGTACACGGAACTCTTCTGGTGGCCGACGGGTGGCTTCGATCAACTGGGCGGATCCGCACTTCCAGAGTTTGATCGCTTCCCAGGAACCCTGGGGCTCGAGCTGCTCGGCCTGGTGGTCTGTCTCTGGGGGTGGAGGCAGTTCGGGCTCTCACAGCCCGAGAGGCGCCGGAAACTCTGGTCGGAGGGCAGGGTCGAGGTCAGTCGTGGTCGCTGATTCCGCCTGAGGGTGGTGGGGTGAACCCCGCGGGCCAGACCGTGGACCCGTCGTGGCGGATTCCCGTCAGGTCAGCGCCGTCCAACTGCGCATCTGACATGTCGACATCGACCAGGTCAGCGAGGCTCAGATCGGCAGAAATCAGAGCCGTTCCCTTCAGGACTGCACCGGTCAGGTTGGCAGCGCGTAGCACTGCGCCGTTGAGAACGGCGCCGCGCAGGTCGCAGCCGCCGGCGAAGGCACCGGTCAGATCGGCCTCACGCATGCAGGTCCTGATGAGTGACGTACCAGCGAGCGTGGCTGCACCCATGCGGGTTCCGGTGAGGTCGGCTGCGGTCAGCCATGCGCCGCTCAGGTCGGCTCCTCTCAGATCTGCGCCAGCCAGACGGGCACTGCCCAGCCAGGCGCGGCTGAGTAGCGCACCACGCATCTGGGCCTCTCGCAGGTCCACGTGCCAGAGGTTGGAATGGTGGAGATCGGCCTCGACGAAGACGGTGCTCCGACAGATTGCGTGCCTCAGGTCTGCTCCGACCAACTTGGCACCGGTCAGGTCAGACCCGCTCAATACCGCACCCCCCAGCCACGCCCCTGTGAGGTCCACGTTCCGCAGGTCGCTGTCGGTGAGGTCCGCTCCAGCCAGGTCGGCTCCCGCCGCGATCTCGTACCCGTTGACCTTCATCGTCTGGAGACTAGGTGTTGTGGGCCGTGGTGTCGTTGACGTAGTCGACAGGTGGAGACGGTGAGCCGGCCTGTAGGCGGGGTTCTGTCGCTACCAGGCAGCGGTTTCTGAGCTGACTGGCGTTTCAGTCAGCTTCGAGAAGTTTCGCCTTCTGCTCCTCAAACTCCGACTCGGTCAAAACCTCTGAATCTTTCAACTTAGACAACTTCTTCAGCTCGTCTGCCATCGATCCTTGTTGCACAACCTTCGTCGAGCGCTGTTCTGTGGGCGACTTGAGGAGGGCCTGCGGAAGCGGTCTTGCACCTGAAGGTGTTGCCGCCAGCGGAGCTGGACCGTGGTCATTGTCTCCTTCGGTTCCCCTTGAGACCATCCAGACGAACAGGATGATGATTCCGACGAGCGGCAGGAGTTGCAGCCAGAACCACCCGCCATGGCGGTTCGTGTCATGGAGTCTGCGCACTGTTACCGAAATGGCAGGTAGCCAAGTGCCTAACGCGTAGATGAGTCCTACGGCTGGGGAAATGGAAAAGAGGATCAGGTAGGCGAGCGTGTTGAACAGGGCAAACAACCAGAACTCTTTGCGACTCGCTCTTCCCGAGAATTCTGCGTACTTCTTTAGAGGTCCGAGATACCACTCCATGTAGTGATCCTTCGCTATGCATGCTCTGGCTGACAGCGAGCACGGTAGTGCCAGAGCCCAGAACTTGTCTTCGACACCGATGCACCCCACCACGTAGGGGGTGGCCCCAGGTACGAACCCCCACGTGTAGATACGCGCGGGCGGCTCTACCACCGTCCAACTGTTGTTGGAGGAGGGTGGGGGGACTATCAGCGCGCCCCCTGCGCTCTGGTAGGCGGGTGACGGTGAGCCGGCCTGTAGGCGGGGTTCTGTCCACCGGGCCCTTGCGGGACTCCGGCTGTGTGGCCATCCATCTGTGCGGCCCACCTGGGAGTGTCCACGGGCGGACCGCCCTCTCCCTGTTCGGCCTTGCTCCGGATGGGGTTTGCCTAGCCGCCCGGGTCGCCCCGGCCGCTGGTGCGCTCTTACCGCACCGTTTCACCCTCACCTGTGCCCGGTACCCAACCCCGAAGGGAAGCGAACCGGGCCATCGGCGGTCTGTTCTCTGTGGCACTTTCCTGCGGGTCACCCCGACTGGCCGCTAGCCAGCATCCTGTCCTCTGGAGCCCCGACCTTCCTCAGCGTGGCGGACCACGCCGCGGCCACCCGGCCGGCTCACCGTCTCCAACAGTGTGGCGCGGGGGAGGCCCGATATCCAACGAAAACAGCAGGGGCTCGAATCTGGAGGGGTGATCTCCGGGAGTTTGTGGCAATCGGGCTTGCGTCGCTGCCTGTAGCGCGGTAGCAACTGCCGGGGACATGGGAGCAACTTCTGACACCGGGACCGTCGTGGTCGCATGGCACCAGAGAGGTGCATGCCGAGGTCTGGACGCGTCCATCTTCTACCCGGATCCCGACGACGACTTCCAGGCTGAACGGGCCAAGGCCGTCTGCGAAGGCTGTGATGTCCGACAGACCTGCCTCGACTACGCCCTCTCACGACGCGAACCCACCGGAGTGTGGGGTGGCGCAACCGAGTTGGAGCGACGCCGGATAACCAGGCGCCGCCGGCGTACCGCCTGAGGGAGCGATCAGTGCCCCTTGATGATCTGGGAGGATGGCCGGGGCTTCTGGCGCGCCTCTGTGACGGTGACGACCTGAGTGCCTTTGAGGCTGAATCCGTGCTGGCCGAGATTCTGGCCGGGGTGGCCGATCCTGCACAGATTGCGGCGTTTCTGGTTGCGCTCAAGATCAAGGGTGAGACTGCCGAGGAGACGACAGGTCTCGTCAGGGCCATGGTGGCGGCTGCCGAGCCCCTGAACCTGCCTGAGGGAACGATCGATATTGTTGGAACCGGCGGATCTCCGGCCAGACGGCACGGCACCCTGAACGTGTCGACCATGGCCTGCTTTGTGGCTGCCGGGGCCGGTGCCACCGTCTGCAAGCACGGGAACCGCCGGGCCTCGTCATCCTCAGGTGCCTTTGATCTGCTGGAGGTCCTGGGCGTCGACATCGACCAGACACCGACCGAGTTGGAGAGCCAGGTGGCGAGTCGGGGTATCGGTTTTGCCTACGCACGTACGTTCCATCCGGCAATGAGGTTCGCAGGACCGGTGCGGGCAGGCATTGGCGTTCCGACCGTCTTCAACGTCCTCGGCCCCCTTTCCAACCCCGGTCGGGTGAGGCGACAGGTGGTCGGCGCCGCTGAGGTGGAACTCGCCGACCGGATGGTCGAGGTGCTCAAGGCCCAGGGGTCGGTCCATTCGCTTGTGGTGACCGGACACGGCCATCTGGATGAGATAGCGACGACCGGGCCGACGAAGGTGGTTGAACTCCGCGATGGGATCATCAGCCGCTGGGAGCTGGACCCGACCGACCTGGGGATTCGGCTCGCTGATCCTGTTGACCTGGTTGGAGGGGACCCAGACCAGAATGCTGTCATCCTCAGGGGGATTTTGTCCGGTGAGGATCGTGGTGCCAGGCGGGACATCATCGTGTTGAACGCTGCCGCAGGGCTTGTGGTGGCAGGTATATCGGAGGACCTGGCATCAGGGTTGGAGGCTGCGGGTGAGTCCATCGATTCGGGAGCGGCTGCCCGCGTGCTCCAGTCGATATCTAGCTGATACTGCAGGTCAGGCGTAGTTTAGGGAGCTCCTTGAGGGGAATGTCCCACCCTGTCTCCATGATGTGCACATGGCATACCCTTCCAGAGATTCACGCCCTACCGACACCGATCCACCACTGCTGATCGACTGCAACGAATGCAGCCTGGTTTGCACCGATGCGTGCTCCGACTGCATGGTCACCTATCTGTGCAGCCGCCAGCCCGGTGAAGCTGTGGTGGTTGAACTGGCAGAGCACAGGGCCATCTCCCTGTTGGCCGGTGCTGGCCTTGTTCCGCCTCTCAGACACGTCGACAGGGGCTGAGCCGACGCTCCGGGCCCGCTGCGTGCGAGCATGGCGGGGTGTCACAGCGAATTCGATCGGCGCCGGTGGTCGGCAATGTCGGCGTCATGCCGCCCGAGGTGGCCGAACTCAAGTCGATCGGCCTGTCAGCAGGCCTCGATGCCATTGGAGTAACCACTGCTGAGCCGTTCGAGGCCACCCTCGCAGAGATACTCCGGCGGCGTGAGGCAGGCCTGCATGCCGACATGCAGTTCACGTTCCGCAACCCGGAGCGCTCCACGGACCCGGGGCGCATTCTGGAGGGAGCAAGGTCCATCATCGTCGGAGCGATGCGTGTCTCAGCACCCCGCCTGCCCGATGCAGGTCCTGGCAGAGCCCGGATCGCCGCCTATGCGCGACACGACCACTACGGCGACCTGAGAACGGCTCTTGAGGTGGTTGCCAGCCACCTCAGCGCCGCCTCCTTTGCAGCCAGGGTTGTGGCCGACGACAATTCCCTCGTCGACCGTGCCCCAGCCGTGCGAGCCGGTATCGGCTGGTTCGGTCGCAACGGAAACGTTCTTATTCCCGGACACGGCAGCTGGTTCGTCCTTGGTTCCGTTGTCACCGATGCAGCGCTTCCAGCCGACCAGGAGGTGGTTGCCGACGGCTGCGGAACCTGTCGGTCCTGCATTGACGGATGCCCTACAGGTGCGATCGTCGAACCCGGCGTCGTTGACGCCCGTCGTTGCCTTGCGTGGCTCGTACAGGCTCCCGGCGACATTCCCCTGGAGTTCCGACAGGCAATGGGCGGGCGAATCTACGGCTGCGACGACTGCCAGGAGGTCTGTCCAGTTGGCCGCTCAGACCGGTCGGCGGAGGGGAGCACCGATTCGGCGGCCGACGTCGAGGCGGTCGAGGTCCTGGCTGCCTCCGACGATGATCTTCTTGAGCGGTTCGGCCGCTGGTACATAGCCGAACGGGACCCTCGGTATCTGCGTCGCAACGCACTCGTGGTTCTCGGAAACACCGCCGACGCCGATGACCCCGCGGTGGTCCAGGCGCTCAGGGAGAACCTCAACGCCTCTGACCCGATGCTGCGCGGCCATGCTGAATGGGCGGCCCTCGAGTTGGGTCGAGTGGACCTGCTCGGCGGAACCGTGAAATGAGACGCCACCTCCTCGTCACCAACGACTTTCCACCAAAGTTGGGCGGAATCCAGTCGTACCTCTGGGAACTCTGGCGTCGGCTGCCCCCCGAGGACTTCTCGGTTCATACCACCCCCTACAGAGGCGCCGATGAGTTCGACGCCGCCCAGGGATTCGACGTGACCCGTTCCCGGGAGCCGTTCCTGCTGCCCTACCCGTGGTTGCCCGGCCGGGTCAACAGGCTCTCGAAGGAAACTGGTTCCAAACTGGTCATCTGGGACCCTGCACTACCTGTCGGGCTTTCGGCGCTGTCGACCGGCCAGCCCTACGCAGTTGTCCTGCACGGCGCCGAGGTGACCATCCCCGGTCGCCTTCCGTTCACCCGGGGCTTGCTTGGAAAGGTACTGCGCGGCGCCTCTCTGGTCATCTGTGCCGGGCGCTATGCAGAGGCCGAGGCGGAGAGGGCCGCCCGGTGTTCCCTTCCCACCCTGATTGTGCCACCAGGAGTCGATACCGACCGTTTCTCGCCACTCGACAGGGCCGAGAGGGACTCTGTGAGAACCGAGTTGGGACTGCCGACCGATGCCCCTGTCGTGGTGGGGGTGAGCCGCCTTGTGCCCCGGAAGGGAATGGACGTCCTCGTCAGGGCAGCAGGTCGGCTGCGCTCGCGTTTTCCCGACCTGGTCGTAGCCATCGCCGGCACAGGCCGTGAGCGCCGACGTCTGGCCGATCTCATCGAGCACACCGCTGCACCGGTCCGCCTGCTGGGTCGGGTGCCGGACCGCCTGCTGTCCGGTGTGTACGGAGCCGGAGACGTCTTCGCAATGCCATGCCGGTCCAGGTGGCGAGGTCTCGAACAGGAGGGTTTCGGAATCGTGTTCGTGGAGGCAGCAGCGTGCGGAGTGCCCCAGGTCGCCGGCGACAGCGGCGGTGCCGCCGAAGCCGTCGAACACGGTGTGACCGGGCTCGTCGTTGAACATCCTGACTCCGACAGGGAGGTTGCCGAGGCAATCAGCCAGATCCTGGACGACGAGCAGACTCGAGACCAGATGTCTCGTGAGTCCCGCGAGCGGGCAGTTCGTGAGTTCTCCTATGACGTCCTGGCAGACCACCTCCGTCTTGGAATCGACAACGCCGAACTCCGAACCTGACCTGCGCCCCGCCTGCGGCGGGCGACGAAACACCTCCCCCTGTCGTGCGAGTTGCTCCGGTAGGGTCCAGAAGGAGGAGAAACGCGATGACAGAGCACGCCAGCCAGCACGTCACGATTCAGGCGCCGCCACAGCGCTGCTACGAGACGGTCCTCGACGTTGAACGATTTTCCGAGTGGGCACCCGATATCAAAGAGGCCAGGGTGCTTGCCCGCGACGAGGACGGTCGTCCCGGGGACGTGGCCTTCCGGGCGGCAGCAATGGGTCGCAGCAGCTCCTACACGCTCCGCTACACCTACGGATCCAACCCCCTGCGCATCTCGTGGCGCCTGGTCGAGGGCGACGTCATCTCGCGCATGACGGGCGACTACGAGTTCATGGCGGTCGAGGGTGATCCCGACTCGACACTGCTCGCCTACGACCTCGATGTCGACCTGCTGGTGAGGTTGCCCGGCTTCGTAAAGAGGCGCCTCGAGGCCAAGATCGTCCACGCTGCGATCGACGATCTCAAAGTCAGGGTCGAGGCGGGTACACACACCACCTGAACAGTGGTCCAACCGGTACACCCGGCCGTGGGGAACTCCAGTTGAGCCGAACCCGCGGGAAGTACGCTCCCGCCATGGAGTTCCGGCGCATCACCTCCCTGCCCCCGTACGTGTTCACCATCATCGACAACCTCAAGGTCGAGGCCCGCAGGGCCGGCGAGGACATCGTCGACCTGGGGTTCGGAAACCCCGATCTTGCCTCCCCCGACCTGGCTGTCGAGAAACTCGTCGAGGCGGCACGCAACCCACGGAACCACCGCTACTCCTCCAGTCGAGGTCTACCAAAGCTGCGTGAGGCGGTCTCCGCCCTGTACAAGCGCCGTTTCGACGTGGACCTCGATCCTGAGACGCAGGTCCTCAACACCATTGGTGCCAAGGAGGGGTTCGCCCACCTGATGTGGGTGCTCCTGCAACCTGGAGATGCTGCTCTGGTCCCGTCGCCCTCGTATCCGATCCATCGCTACTCGCCGCTGTTTGCCGGCGCCGAGGTGCGCGAGATGCCGTTCACCCTTGACGGTGACTTCATCGGAATGCTGAGAGAGGGATGGGAGTATTCGTGGCCTAGGCCGCGGGTGATAGTCCTCTCGTTTCCCCACAACCCGACTACGGCATGCGTGGATCTGCAGTTCATGGAAGAGGTTGTTGCATTCGCCAGAGAGCGCGATGTCATCCTGGTTCACGACTTCGCATATGCGGATCTCGGCTTCGACGGCTACGAGCCGCCATCGATAATGCAGGTTCCCGGAGCCGAGGAGGTGGCCGTAGAGCTCTATTCCATGACCAAGAGTTTCTCCATGGCCGGCTGGAGAGTTGCCTTCATGGTCGGCAGTGCCGAGGTGATTGCGGCGCTGACGAAGCTCAAGTCCTACCTCGACTACGGAAGTTTCCAGCCGATACAGATTGCAGCGACCGTCACGCTGAACGAGGCTGTCGACTACCCGACCGAGGTGCGCGAGATCTACCAACACCGCCGGGACGCTCTCTGTGACGGGCTGAACCGCATTGGCTGGTCCATCCAGCCTCCGAAGGGAACGATGTTCGCCTGGGCGCCGATACCAGAGCCCTACCGCTCCATGGGTTCGATCGAGTTCGCCAGCATGCTGGTGCGTGAGGCCAACGTTGCGGTTTCGCCGGGTATCGGGTTTGGGCCGGGTGGCGAGGACCACGTCCGCTTCGCACTCATCGAGAACGAGCAGAGGATCGCTCAGGCGGTCCGGCACATGCGCAACGTTCTTGTCGATCTCGAGGTCTGAGGGTCGGTTTCAGTCGGCCTGTTCCCATTCCAGGCTTCGTTCGACTGCCGCCAGCCAGCGATCGTAGGACGCCTCTGCCGCCTGTCGATCCTGTGTCGGCCGGAAGGTGGTGTCGGCGTTCCAGAGGTCGGCCAACTCGCCGGTAGACGACCAGAAGCCCTCGCCGAGGCCGGCCAGCCATGCTGCACCGAGGGCCGTGGTCTCCTGAACCGCCGATCTGGTTACGGGCATGTCCAACAGGTCGGCCTGAAGTTCAAGAAGCAGGTCCATCACAGAGGCGCCGCCGTCAACACGCAGATGGGTGATGGCCGGGCCACCGCCTCGTCCGACTGCATCGATCACGTCGCGTGTCTGGAAGGCCATGGCCTCAACTGCAGCACGGGCCAGGTGCGCCCGACCGGAACCGCGGGTGAGGCCGACGATTGTGCCCCGGGCTCGCGGATCCCACCAGGGGCTCCCCAATCCTGCGAATGCCGGAACCAGGTACACGCCGCCGGTGTCGGCGACAGAGGCAGCCAGGAGCCCGACCTCGGCGGCGGAATCGATGATCTCCAGGCCGTCGCGGAGCCACTGGATGGTGGCACCTGTTGCAAAGATGGAGCCCTCGAGGGCGTATGTGAGCGGCTCGCCTTCGGCAAGGGCCCATGCCACGGTCGTCAACAGCCCGTCGACGGGGTCAGGAAGTTCGGATCCCATGTTGGCGAGCAGAAATGACCCGGTGCCGTAGGTGTTCTTGGCCTCGCCGGCCTCGAAGCAGGCCTGACCGAACAGGGCAGCCTGCTGGTCGCCGGCTATACCGCTGACCGGCGTACCGGGTGGCAGCGGGCCGCCGTCACAGGTGACGCCGAAGCGGCCCGATGAGGGGCGGATCTCAGGCAGCGAGCCCATGGGAACGCCGAACAGCGAACACATCTCCTCGGACCATGCTCCGGTCGCCAGATCGAAGAGCATTGTGCGGCTGGCGTTGGAAGGCTCGGTGGCATGGACCCGACCTCCAGTCAGGTTCCACAGGAGCCAGGAGTCGATCGTGCCCAACCTGAGCGGGGTGCCGGCCTCGACTCCGCCATCGGCAAGGAGCCATTCGATCTTGCTCGCCGAGAAGTATGGGTCCAGTACGAGGCCCGTGGTCCGGCGGACCAGACCGAGGTGGCCCTGGTCCTGGAGGGCTTCGCAGCGTGAGGTCGTGCGACGGTCCTGCCACACAATCGCCCTGTGGAGCGGAAGCCCGGTGTCGGCATTCCAGGCGACGATGGTCTCCCTCTGGTCGGTGATTCCCACAGCGGCGATTGAGGTCCCGGCATCATCGAGGCGGCCACGGACCGCAGCAAGAGTGCCCGCCACCGCCTCCCAGATCTCGACTGCGTCATGTTCGACGAGACCCGGTCTCGGGAAGTGCTGTGTGAATTCCTGTTGAGCGGAATCGACCACCATTCCGTCCTGGTCGACGGCAATGGTCCGAACACTGGTGGTTCCAGCGTCGATTGCCAGCACAACTGCCATTCGGAGAGGTTACGTTCACTGCAGGGGAGCAACGGCATTAGCGAGGTGGAGAGATGCGAATAGGTGTACTCACCGGTGGTGGAGACTGCCCCGGTCTGAACGCGGTAATACGTGCGGTTGTGCGGCGCGCTGAGAGGGGATTCGGCGACCAGGTTGTCGGGTTTCTCGACGGGTGGCGGGGTGTCGTCGAGGACGACACGGTTGCCCTCGACGTCGATGCATGCAGGGGCCTCCTTCCGAGGGGAGGAACGGTCCTTGGAACCTCGCGCCTCCAGCCCTTCGGGATGCAGGACGGTGTCGAGAGGGCCCGTGGAACGATTGAACGCCATGATCTCGACGGTCTGGTCGTCGTGGGAGGGGAGGGAACCCTCTCCTGTGCAAGAGGACTCCATGAGTTGGGCTTCCCGGTGGTCGGAGTGCCCAAGACCATCGACAACGACATCAACGCAACCGAGATGACCTTCGGCTTCGAGACGGCGGTCGAGATCGCGACCGAGGCCATAGACCGCCTCCACACCACCGCAGAGTCGCATGATCGGGTAATGGTGGTCGAGGTCATGGGCCGACACGTCGGCCACATCGCAGCATGGGCCGGGATGGCAGGTGGTGCAACGGTGACCCTCGTGCCAGAGGAACCGTTCGACGTGGCCGAGGTCTGTGAAGTCGTGCGCAGGCGACACGAGCGTGGGCGCTTCGCCTCAGTGCTTGTCGTGGCCGAAGGTGCCCGCCCGATTGAGGGGACGATGGATATGCCCGAGGAGGAGGTTGACGTCTTTGGCCATGTCCGTCTCGGAGGCATTGCCCACCTGGTGGCAGCTGAGATCGGACGCCGGACGAGCTTTGACACCCGGGTAACGATCCTCGGCCACGTTCAGCGGGGTGGCACACCGACGGCATTTGACCGGGTCCTGGCATCACGCTTCGGGGTGGCGGCTGTTGATGCCATCCACGAGGGAGGGCTGGGAATGATGACCTCCCTGACCGCAGGCGAGATTGTGCTGGTACCCCTTGCCGATGCGGTCGCCGAGGTCAAGAAACTGGATTCAGGCCTCTGGGAGACAGCGAAGGTCTTCTTCGCCTGAGCGCTAGTTGTCCTCAGGAATGAAACTCTCGTAACCCGAGCAGTTCACAGGCTCTCCGGCCGTCGGAGGGTCACCGTCGCTGACAGGGATGCTGATGGGGTTGAGGGAACCGTCGCTCTGAACCAGAATCCTGACCTCCTCGATGTCGGCTCCCACAATCAACTCTGTCGCCGTGCAGACGAGCATGGCGTAGGCGAGGCGGTTGCCTATCGAGTCGTCCTGGGGAAAGCCGTCGAGGCTGTCAAGGTGAACCTCAAGGAGGGTTCCGGTGAGGATTGTGCCGACAACCGAGCTTCCCTCAGCGAAGGGCGACACCAGGTCGGCCTCCTGTTCGGCCGCCGTGGGGCCGGCGAACACCCGGTCCAGGATCACGTTTACTGAGCCGTCAGATGCGATCTCGCGCCCTACAGCCTCGAGCATCATCGGACCATCAGCGACTGCTCTGGCGAGGAAGATCTCGACCGATTCGCTCGGAGCCGGCGCCTCGGTCGTGGTTGAGCCGGCTGGTAGGAGGGCATCGGGCAACTCCGCTGAGAGTTCGCGTGGTGCCTCGTCGAGGGGAATGCTGCACGCGGCGGCCAGCATCACGGAGATCCCCAGGACGGAAACAGTCAAGCGGCGCCGGGTCAACCCACTGTTCACAGTTCATCCTCCGTGTCGGCTGGCAGTTCGACGACAAAGCGTGCACCTGGCAGGCCGTCGGGTCTCTCCTCAACCCAGACCCTTCCCCTGTGGAGTCTGGCATCCTCGATAACCAGGCTCAGCCCCAGCCCTGTGCCGCTGTCTCCGCCACGACGGCCGCCGGCCGAGCCTCGGGAGAAGCGTTCAAATATTGCGGCCCGTTCTGCTTCGGGGATGCCGGGGCCGCTGTCTTCGATGGCAATCCTGAGGTTTGGGCCCTCGTTCTCTACGACAATTGCCGTGGCACCTCCGCCGTACCGGTCAGCGTTGTCCAAGAGGTTGGAGATGAGCCTCGCCAGACGCCGCTTGTCGGCCCGGATCATCAGATTCTCGGAGTGGGGCGGCATGTGCAGTGGGATGGGTCCGATCCCCCTGGTGGTCGCGCTCAGGAACTGGAGCACCTGCACCTCCGATAGGTCGAGGGACGCTGCCCCTGCGTCGTACCCGGAGATCTCCAGCAGGTCGACGACCAGCCGGGTGAACCTCTCGAGGTCGTCTGACAGCAGGGTCAGAGCTGTCTGGGAGCGGTCCGACAGTTCCTCGCGACGTGCCTCGAGCACGCCCACGCTGGCCTTGAGCGTTGTCAACGGACTGCGCAACTCGTGGCTGACATCAGAGGCAAAACGGGCGTCACGGAGGATGCGTTCCTCGAGTGCCTCCGCCATTTCGTTGAAAGAGTCGGCGAGGCGGTCGAGGTCGGGGTCGGACTGGGGCTCGAGCCTGGTGTCGAGGCGACCACCGGCGATTGCCTCGGCGGCACTTCGGACCCTGCGCAGAGGCCGAAGGGTTCTCTGGCTGACCCATGCGCCGAAAACAGCGGCGATGAGGGTTGCGAAGATGCTGGCCCCGAACAGGACGATCTGGAGATTTCCCAGGGTGTCCTCGACGTCGGCAAGGTCGACCACCGCGAAGTAGTCGGCGTCGAATGCGGTCAGGGGTATGCCCACCACCAGGTGCGTCTGCCCCGAAAGGGAGGATCGCTGCTGGCCTGCCTTTCGCTGGGCCAACTGGTCGAGGAGTAGCGGAGGCAGGTCCTCGCTGTCCAGCTCAGGTGTCGGTAGCCATGAATCGCCTAGACGGATCAGGCGTTGGATTCCCTCGATCTTGGTAAGCGAATCTGCGATGGCTGGAAGGTCCTCGATGGTGGCATCGTGGGTCAGCTGGTTGCTGAGACGTGTGGCGTTGCTCACCGCCACCGCTGCCGCAGCATTCTCCCTGCTGTCAATGAGTTGTCTGCGGGTGAGAACCAGGGTCGCTCCAGCCAGCACGACCGACACCAGAAGGCCTCCGACGGCGAAGGAAAGGGAGATTCTGGCCCGGAGGCCGAGGGGTGCCGGGCGGGGATCTTCATGGTCGAGAACGGGAACCGAGAACTCCGAGGGCTCGTCGCCTGTCCCGGCTTCCCCGGTCATCAGGTCTGCAACTTGTAACCCATGCCCCGCACCGTGATCACGTAGCGGGGGTTGGCGGGGTCCAGCTCGATCTTGGTGCGAAGCCGTCTTATGTGGACGTCGACGAGGCGGCCGTCTCCCAGATAGCCGTAGTCCCAGACAGCTTCGAGTAGATCCTCTCTGCTGAAGACCTTGTTCGGGTTTGATGCCAACTCGACCAGAAGACGAAACTCGGTGTGTGTCAGGTGCACCTGATGTCCAGCTACCCGTACTGTGCCTTCGTCGGCGAGCAGCTCCAACTGGTCGATGATCAGGTGGGGGTGCGCTGTCTCAGATGGGCGGGACCTGCGCAGGAGGGCCCTGATTCGGGCCGAGAGAACCTTGGGGTCGAAGGGCTTGCTCAGGTAGTCGTCGGCTCCGGCCTCGAGCCCTGCGACGATGTCATGGCTGTCATCACGTGCCGTGACCATGATGATCGGCACCTCGCTGAGCCGCCGGATCCTTCGACAGACCTCAAAGCCGTCGATGCCGGGGAGCATTATGTCGATCAGGACCACGTCGCTCGGCGACGGCGCAAACACCTCAAGGGCGGCCTCGCCGCTCTCGGTCTCAACGACGGCGTAACCCTCCTCTTCGAGGACCAGTCGGACAGCCGTGCGAATTCGTTCGTCGTCTTCGACGATGAGAATATTCTTGCTCATGAGTTGCGAAAAGCGCTCCGGGTCCGTTGCTGCTTCATCTGATCCTAGGAGTCGCCGGGCCTCTACGCCCGTAGTGGGTGGGTTCAGGTCCGGTCGGCACCGCTGCTCCGCAGCAGGGAAAGCAACTCGGAGAGGATTCCCTCTGGTGCGGCTACCACGAGGTCTCCCGTGGGGCTGCCCTCTGAAAGGTCGCACACCCGGCCTCCGGCCTCCCGCACGATCACGATTCCGGCCGCAATGTCCCACGGTGCCAGGCCCCTCTCGAAGAAGGCGTCGACCCGCCCACAGGCGACTGAGGCAAGGTCGAGTGCCGCCCCACCCATCCTTCGGATGTCGCGTACCCGGGGGAGAATCTCGACAAGACCCTCGGCCTGTCGGCGGCGTCTGTCGGGCTGGTAGCCAAAGCCAGTTGCAAGAAGTGCCTCTGAGAGAACGGTGGTGTTGCTCACCGTGATGCTGGTTCCGTTGCGTGTCGCACCGTGACCCAGTGCTGCAGCAAATTCGTCACCGAGGATTGGGTCGAGAACCACCCCGACCGCAGGTTCGCCATCCAGTTCGGCGCCGATTGAGACCGAGAAACCCGGGTGGCCGTATACGAAATTGGTCGTGCCGTCGATCGGGTCCACCACCCACCGGACTCCGCTGGTTCCCGTGACGGTGGTTCCCTCCTCGCACTGGATGGCGTCGTCGGGACGGGCGTCGTGGAGCAACTCGGCAATTCGGTTCTCGGACCAGAGGTCGGCGTCGGTGACCAGGTCGGTTGTGGAACTCTTTGTGTTCGTGTCGAGTGACCCGCCGGCCCGTTTGGCCAGTTCAGGTGCGACCGAGCGTGCGGTCCGGAGGGCCAGATCCCGGAGCGACAGGAGGTCGGGCATGGTCGCTCAGTTGACCGGGTGGTGGTCGCGGGCGGCCTGCTGGGCCTGTCCGGTGCGCCATTCGGCCATTGCCCGGAGCGTTAGCGCCACCACAATTCCGACCCCGACGGCAGCCAGGGCAGCACCAAGCACCCCCATTGAACCGGCCAGGTTGGGGCAGCCGGATTCGCATTGGAGGTCGGTGACCGCGTAGCCGACGAGACCTCCCGATGCGCCGCCGATCAACACGGCGACAAATGCCAGAAGTCGGGCCATCAGGGACGGGGCGGCTGACTGCGGCCCCGGAAGGCCTGCCGCTGTGTCGGTGTCTGTCACGAGGGGTGAGGCTACCGCCCGCTCCGATCAGCGGTGATGGTGGCAGAATGTGTCGATGGCCGGTCTGGAGGAACACGGGTGGCGTGAGTGGCGGGTCGCCGGCGCCCTCATCGAACAGGACGGCCTGCTCCTGTTGGTTGCCAATCGCAGGCGGGGTGGAAAGTTGGAGTGGACTCCGCCGGGAGGGGTAGTCGATCCCGGCGAGACGAGCATCGAAGCGTTGGTTCGCGAGGTTCGCGAGGAGACCGGCCTCATTGTCGAGTCATGGACCTCCAGTGTCTATGAGGTGTCCGTGGAGTTTCCAGACCGCGGCACGCGGCTCGGGGTGGAGGTCTTCTTGGCGCAGTCGTGGCATGGGTCGATGCTCTTCGAGGACCCTGATGGCATTGTCGAGGACGGTCGCTTCGTGAATCCCGCCGAAAGCAGCACTCTCCTGGTCTCGGCTCCTGTGTGGGTGAGTGATCCTGTGGGGGCCTGGCTGGGAGGGGCGATTGAACCCGGGGCACGGTTCGAGTACCTGGCTACCGGAACCGGGCCGGGGGAAATGACAGTCGAGCGGAGGTGAGGTCGGCAACCCCGATTCTGCACGTTGACATGGATGCCTTCTTCGCATCCGTGGAGGTGGTGCGAAATCCTGACCTGCGCGGCAGGCCTGTTGTCGTCGGTGGAAGCGGTGAGAGGGGGGTGGTGGCCGCCGCCTCCTATGAGGCACGGGTATTCGGCATCCGCTCGGCGATGCCGTCCCTGAGGGCTCGGAGCCTCTGCCCGGACCTCGTGTTCCTGCCCGGTGACCACGCCCACTACCGCGAGGTGAGCCGCAGCGTGATGGCGATCTTCCACCGGTTCACACCGCTGGTGGAGCCTCTCTCCCTGGATGAGGCCTTCCTGGACGTTGGGGGGGCGGGACGGAGTGTCGGAGACCCGGGTGAGATTGCCTCGGAGATCCGTTGTCTGGTGTCCGTAGAGGAGGGCCTTACCTGTTCTGTGGGGGTCGCGCCAAACAAGTTCCTGGCCAAGTTGGCGAGCGAGCAGGCCAAGCCGCGGGTGTCGGCATCGGGTCCTCATGAGGGGTCAGGAATCTGCACGGTTCCACCAGATGCGGTCGAGGCATTCCTGGCCCCACTCCCGGCGGAGGCGGTGTGGGGGGTCGGCCCACGAACAATGGAGCGCCTGAGGCGACTGGGGGTAACAACGGTCGGCGACCTTGCTGTCGTGCCCGAGGCAACCCTTGTGTCGCTTCTGGGTGATGCCGTCGGCAGGCAACTCTGGCGTCTCGCCAGGGGAATAGACGACCGGTCGGTAGAGCCCGGTCAGTCCGTCAAGTCCATCGGCCACGAGGAGACCTTCCCGGTGGATCTGTTGGACCTTGGATCCCTGACGCATGAGCTGGTCGGAATGGTGGATTCCGTCGCAGGCAGGGCGCGGGAAGCCGGCGTGACGGCCAGAACGGTGAACATCAAGGTTCGATTTGGCGACTTCACGACAATCACCCGTGCATCGACCCTTGCCGATGCGACCGACAGCAGTGCCGAGATCGCCGAGGTGGCCGGCGCCATGTTGGACAAGATCGATCCGAGCCCCGGGGTGAGGCTCCTCGGGGTGTCGTTGAGTGGCCTGCGTGAGGGATCGGTGCGCCAACTTCGACTCGATGAACTGCCCGGTTCTGGTTGGGACGCGGAGGAGCGTGGGGATCGCCTGCCGAGATGGCGTGAGGCTGAAGGCGTGGTCGACCGGATAAGGCGACGCTTCGGCCACAGGGCTATCGGTCACGAGGCAGCAGGCTCAGACCGGAAATCTCAGGACCCGGCGGAGAGCCGGCCCTGGGGCCCAGATTCGTGAGAGGTGGCGACAAAGGCCCGTGCGCGTTGTTGCGTGGGTGCGGTTGTGCGATGCTTGAGGGCTGACGAACCGGTCCGGCAACGGGCCGCAGAACTGGTGAGGAGAGGTGAGAACCCGGTGCCGTTGTCCGACGAAGAGGAGCGGATCCTCAGTGAGATCGAGGAACAGCTCTACGAGACCGACCCCAGCCTGGTGCGAGAGGTCTCACAGACAACGGTCTATACGCAGTCGATTCAGCATCTCAAGTGGTCGATTCTGGGCTTTCTGCTCGGGGTCGCCATCATGATCGCGAGCCTCTCGACGTCATTTCTTCTGTCGTTCCTCGGCTTCCTGGTGATGCTGGCGTCGGCTCTGGCGCTTGAGCGCAACGCTCGCCATCTGGGCAGGACGGGCATGCAGCAGGTAGCGCAGTCTGGTCGTGGGGCGGCCCTCAAGGCAGCGGTTGGAGACAGCCGCCAGCGCATGCGGGACCGCTTTCGCCGCGGAGAAGAACGCCGCCCCGGCGGATTCTGACAAGCCTGCGTAGGCGGCAGACCTTGGCCAGTGCCCTCGCCATCGACATCGGTGGCACAAAGTTGGAGGCCGCACTGGTGGACTCGACCGGTGCGGTCCTGAACCGTCGGCGGACACCAACGGCAGGAGTCGATTCCGAAGCCCTGTTCGACCAGTTGAGCGAACTGGTTGCCCCGTTCGTGAGCGAAGGTGGCCTGACGGTCTGTGGCGTCGGGTCCGGTGGACCGATGTCGGCCGGCGGCGAGACGGTGTCGCCTCTGAACATTCCGCAGTGGCGCAACTTTCCCCTCAGGGAGCGTCTGGCCGATCTCTTGAAAATGCCGGTTGCGATAGACAACGATGCAAAGGCCCTTGCGCTGGGTGAGGGATGGAGGGGTGCGGCGGTCGGGTACCGGAACTTCCTGGCAATGGTCGTCTCCACCGGCGTAGGCGGCGGGCTCGTCGTCGATGGGCGTCTACTTGATGGCGATGAGGGCAATGCCGGTCACGTCGGTCATGTCATCGTCGACCCGGAGGGTCCGCCGTGTGCATGTGGCAGCCGTGGTTGTCTCGAGGCAATGGCATCAGGTCCTGCCATTGCCCGCCAACTCGGCTATCCCGTCGAAGATGCCCCGGTTGAGGTACGCAGACGAACCGGCCAACTGGTGGGTAGGGCTGTGGCTTCAGTCGTTAACCTCCTTGACCTTCCTCTGACGGTGGTGGCCGGGTCGGTGGCACTCGGTTTCGGCGACGAGTTCTTCGATGCAGCCCAGGAGGAGTTGAGTAGGCACTGCGGACTGGACTTCACCCATGGCGCCAGAATCGTTGCTGCAGGGCTCGGCTCAGATGGCCCACTCGTGGGTGCAGCGGCGGTGGGCTGGATGTCGTTGGGTGAGACGGTGCTTTCCTCGTGAGTGTCGGCACGGTGGCAGCGCTCACCCTCGCCCTGTTGCGTCGGCCGGCCCTCTGGCCTGTCGTTGTGCGACAGGCTCATCGGCTCGCCGCCCGCGGCTGGTGGCGTCGAGTCCCATTCGTTCCGCTTCCGGATGCCACGTACGCGGGGTTTCGTGCCTTGACCCAGTACGGCGACGCCGAGCGTGAACCCGATGTTGCAGATGTGCTGGTGTGGCTGGAGTGGTGCAGGGAGATGGAGCGGGGTGCCTGATGCCAACCGGTTGGGTGGTGGAGCGCCCGGTCGGGAGCATCGCCGAGAGGCATAGAGCGGAGCCTCCCCTCGACGATCGACGGGTGCTGATTCATGAGGTCGAAGATGTCGCCGTGGTCGTCGGCAGTGCCCAGAGGGTGATGCCCGCAGTCGATGGGCCGGCGGCGGTGAGGCGCAGGTCCGGTGGGGGAGCCGTTCTGGTGGGCCCCGGCGAGGTGCTGTGGATCGACATCTTGTTGCCGCGAGGAGATCCGCTCTGGAACGATGACATCTCCCGATCAGTGGGTTGGCTTGGTGGTGCATGGTGTGCGGCGCTCGCCGAGATGAACGTCGAGGCGACCGTTCACCACGGTCCGATGGTCGTTACCAGGTGGTCGGAGGTCGTCTGCTTTGCCGGCATTGGCCCCGGCGAGGTTCTGGTCGGAGGTCGGAAGGTCGTCGGGATCAGCCAGCGGCGCAACAGAGGTGGGGCCCGCTTTCAGTGCGCCGCCCTTCTTCGGTGGCGGCCCGATGAGATGGTCCGGCTATTCGGCCTCCAGCCTGAGGACGCTGCGTCTGCCGATCTGGAAGGAGCGGCCGTCGGCCTCGAGGTCGATGCCGTGGAGCTCTCCGAGGCCCTTCTGGGCCAGCTTCCCTGAGGTACCTCCACCCCGGTCGGGCAGAACTGCTTTACGTCCTGTTTTCGCTGGTTTGCCTCTCAGCGCCCGGCGCGCCCTGCGCTATCACCCGAATCCCCTTCAGTCGGCCCCCAATTGGGGAAGAGTGGGCTCTCTGGCTTGCTATGTGGGTTAAATCCCCATAAAGTGGAGCGTTATGGAGGGAAGGGGAGATCTGGCCATGCCATTCGTCGGGACGCACGACCACACCCTTGACGACAAGGGCCGTCTCGTCATGCCAGCCAAGTTCCGCACCCACTTCGACGGACCCGCCTACCTCTCACCGTGGGCCGGCTGCGTCGCTCTCTGGACCGCTGACCGCTTCGAATCCATGGTTCGCCGCCTCGAGGAGGAGGTCCGCTCCGGAGAGACGGAACCCGCCGTCCTACGAGGCCTCGCAGCCCGCTCCGAGGAGGTCAGGTTGGATCCCCAGGGGCGCATCATCGTTCCCCCGAGGCTGAGGGAGTTCGCTGCACTCGACCGCGACGTGGTCATCTGCGGCGCCATCGACTGGATCGAGATCTGGAATGCCCCCGACTGGGAGGGAATGGCCGACGAGTTGGACCGCTCCGTCGCCGAGGCCTTTCGCCGGGGGAGCGGGATTTGAGCCCACGACTGGGGAGACCATGAGGCTGACAACTGTTCGCAGCCGCCGCAGGACCCACCGCTGCGATACGAACAGGATCGCGGAAACAGATGAGCAGATGGACACAGACAGACCAGACCCGACAGAGAGCTTCCAGCATCAACCCGTGATGCTCGACGAGGTGATCGAAGCCCTGTCGGACGTACCGGCAGGGCTGATCCTCGATGCGACCCTCGGAGGCGCCGGCCATGCGGCAGCGCTGCTCGAGGCCCTCCCGGACTGCACCCTCGTCGGTCTTGACAGGGACATCGACGCCATCGCAGCCGCAGGCAGGCGGCTCTCGGTGTTCGGAGATCGTGCAGTGCTGCACCACTCGGACTTCGGAGACCTCAGCCTCGCCCTCGACCGGGTCGGCACCCGGCAGATCTCGGCATTCCTGTTCGACCTTGGCGTCTCCTCGCCACAACTGGATCGCCTCGACCGCGGGTTCAGCTACCGCGACGCGGGACCCCTCGACATGCGAATGGACCAGACCCGTAGCCGGACCGCATCAGAGGTCGTCAACGGCTATAGCGAGAGCGTGCTGGCAGATCTGCTCTATCGGAATTCCGACGAGCGCTACGCCCGCCGGATCGCCGAGGCGATCGTGGCAGCCAGGCCCGTCACCGACACGGCAGAGTTGGCTGATCTGGTCCGTTCCGCAATACCCGCTCCGGCACGTCGCACAGGCGGGCATCCGGCCAAGCGGACCTTCCAGGCCATTCGCATCGAGGTGAACTCGGAACTTGAACAGTTGGCCGTCGGCCTCGATGCGGCTATACGACACCTGAGGCCCGGTGGGCGGGGAGTGGTCATCTCCTACCACTCGGGCGAGGATCGTCTGGTCAAGGTCCGGTTCGACAGCGCTGTGACCGGCGGCTGCAAGTGTCCTCCGCAGTTGCCCTGCGGATGTGGTGCCCGGCCTGAGGCGGTTGCACTCAGGAGAAGGGCGCTTCGACCGGGAGCGGCTGAGGTCGAGCGCAACCCCCGCGCAGCCAGTGCCCGCCTGCGGATTCTGGAGCGGGCATGACAGCAGTAGTCAGACCGGTTGGCGGCAGTGAGGTATTTCCTGACGGGGCCACCCGCAGCACCGTTGCAGGCGGAGTTGCAACCAGCGGCAGACCGGCATTTGGGGCCATGGGGGCCCTCAGCGTCTTCGGGTTCTTCGTAGCGCTGTTGGCAATGGCATCGCTGCACAGCGTGCTTGTCAACGGACAGTTCGAGTTTGACGGTCTGCAGGATCGCCTGGAGTACGGCCAGCAGCGATCACAGGTCCTCAGAGAAGAGGTCGCCCGTCTCGAGAGCCCATCCCGGATCCTGAGTGCCGCCACCGGTCGTCTGGGAATGACACCGCCACCCAACCGCCTCTACCTGCCGGCTGTAGTTCCGGGTGACCCCCTTCACCCGCTTCCGGCTCCTTCAGAGAACCCCTTCTCGCTCCAGGTCCGTTGAGCACAGCACCTGCGGCGACAACCGCCACCGGCCGGGGCTCCAGCCGGGACCTCCTGCGAATCGGCGCCGAGAAGCGCCTGAAGAGGCGGATTGTGCTCGTCGGCTTCATCTTCATTGTTCTGTCCGGACTGCTCGGATGGAGGCTCGTGGAACTCCAGATAATGGAACCCGATCGCTACCTTGAGAGAGGCCTGGCCCAACGGATCCGCACCGTGACCCTCCCGGCCACCAGGGGAGCGATCGTCGATCGCAACGGGGTCGATCTGGCCCTCTCGGTTCCACGCCGATCGGTGGTCGCCAATCCAGGGATGATCGACGATCCTGCGGGCGCGGCAATGGCGTTGGCCGGGATCCTGGGCACAGACATCGAGGTGCTTGAGGAGCGCCTCTCCAGCCAACGCTCCTTTGTCTACCTGGACCGACAGGTTGATGACGAGGTGGCTGACAGTGCCATGGCGCTTGACCTGTCAGGTGTCTATACCGAGCCCGAGAACGCACGCTTGCGACCTGGTGATGGATCAGCACTGGCGCTCCTGGGCAGAACAGACATAGACAACAACGGGATCAGCGGTCTCGAACTCGTCTACGACAACCTCCTCTCTGGAATCAACGGAGAGATGATCGTCGAGGCGGGTCTGGGCGGGTCCACCATTCCCGGCGGCGAGTACCGGGTGGAACCGGCGGAGCAGGGCCTCTCCCTCGTCCTGACAATTGACCGCGCACTCCAGTTTGAGGCCGAGCGTCTCCTTGCAGACGGTGTCGAGGCTGCAGGCGGCAAGGGCGGCATCCTGGTGGCGATGAGCCCCAGTACCGGCGAGGTTCTAGCCTCAGCGACGGTCACGCGGGGCGACGACGGGGTGGTCCGCCCCTCGACCGAACACAAGGTTGCCACCTGGACGTTCGAACCCGGATCGATAATGAAGCCGCTAACCATGTCGGCCATCCTCGAGACAGGTACCGCTGCACCCGACACTGTCAGAGAGGTGCCCGGCAGCGTGTTCGTTCATGACGCTGACTTCAAGGACTCCTTTCCGCATGGGACAGAGGAGTGGTCCGTGGCAGACATACTCCGCCAGTCCTCAAACGTCGGAACGATCCTGTGGGCCCAGGACCTCGGCGAGGAGGCCCTGTACCGGCAACTCCTCGACTACGGGCTCGGAGCGGTCACCGACATGGGCTTTCCCGGAGAGGCCCGCGGCATCCTCACACCCGTCGGCAAGTGGTCCGGGACCTCCCTTCCAACAATCGCCATAGGGCAGGGCGTCTCAGCCACACCGATACAGATGCTCACCGCATTCGCGACCCTGGCAAACAATGGTCGGCGACCCGCGCCCACACTGGTGCGCGGTTCGTTGGATGATGGCGGAGTGTTTACTCCGATCCAGACAGCCGAGCAGATTGAGGTTGTTCCACCGGGTATCGCACGCAACATCGTCTCGATGATGGAGGCTGTCGTCTCAGATGGAACAGGGACGCGAGGCCAGGTGCCGGGCTACCGGGTTGCCGGCAAGACCGGTACTGCGTGGAAGCCCCTTGCCAAGGGTGGCTATGGCGAGGACAGGGACGAGGTCCGATATGTCGCCAGCTTCGCCGGATTCCTTCCCGCAGAGGCACCCGAGTTGGTGATTCTCGTGGTCGTCGATGAACCGGCTCGCAAGACCTATTCAGGTGGCAGGGCAGCCGCACCGATCTTCGCCGACTACGCACAGTTCGCCGTGAGGCAGCTACGGATACCGTCAGAGTTTGAGAGGACCGGCCTCGACCAGGTCGGAAGGGTTATGGCCACCACGCCGGCAAGGGCGTTCGATCTCCAGGCCGCCGAGGAGGCTGCCCTGTCGGGCATCGGGTGAGATGCTGTTATCCGCGCTGTTGGCGGCCACCGAACAATCCGTCTCGACACCGCCGGCGACAGGCGGCGACCCCGACATCGGGCGAGTCGTCCACGATTCCCGCATAGTCACAACCGGCGATCTGTTCTGCTGCATCACCGGCCACAACAGCGACGGCCACGCGTACGCCCCCGAGGCCGTAGAGGCGGGAGCCGTAGCCGTACTTGCGGAGCGGACCCTCGACATCGCCGTCCCGGTACTCGTCGTTCCCTCCGTCCGCCGAATGATGCCGCTGTTCGCCTCACAGATCTCAGGGGTGCCTTCGCAGCAGCTTGACGTCATCGGTGTGACGGGAACCAACGGAAAGACCAGCGTCGTACATCTGCTGGCCGCGATTCTCGAGCACGCAGGTCGCTGGCCGGCCACAATCGGAACCCTCACAGGATCCCTGACAACGCCCGAGGCGCCCGACCTACAGGCACAGCTCGCCTCCTGGGCCGGTGAGGGGCGCAGCGAGGTGATCATGGAGGTTTCATCCCACGCACTGGACCAGCACCGTGTTGACGGAACCCGCTTCTCGGCAGTGGCCTTCACGAACCTGTCACGGGACCACCTCGACCACCACCACACGATGGAGTCATACGCCGCAGCGAAGGAGCGCCTCTTCTCCCCCTCATTTACCGATCAGGCCGTGGTTCTCGTAGACAGCGAGGCTGGCAGGAGGGTGGCCGACCGGGCGCTCGAGGCGGGCCTCACTGTCGTTGAGGTATCCGTGGCCAATATCGACCGGACGGTTCAACTCAACCAGGTCGCATTCTCCTGGAGAGGCCTTGACGTGCAGGTGCCAGTCGGGGGCGACTTCACGGTCGCCAATTCCGTCCTTGCCGCCGAGCTGGCACTGCTGGCCGGTGTTGAGCCAACCGTCATCGTCGACGGGCTCGCCGGTGTCGCTCCGATTCCAGGGAGGTTCGAACCGGTTGAGGTCGAGGGCGGGGCCATCGTGATCGTCGACTACGCACATTCGCCTGATTCGCTCACGCAACTGCTCGCATCGGCGCGCGGGGTATCCGGCGGCGGCCGGGTCATCTCGGTGTTCGGGTGTGGGGGAGAACGTGACGCCGGCAAGCGCCCCGAGATGGGTAGGGCAGCCCATGAGGGTGCAGATCTGGTCGTGGTCACCTCGGACAACCCGAGGGGTGACCCACCCGAGGGGGTGATCGCGGACATTCTTACGGGTATGGCTGAGCCACCAGCGCACGCAATCGTCGACAGACGCCAGGCAATTCGCACGGCCCTGGCGTTGGCACGCTCCGGCGACGTGGTCGTGGTCTCCGGAAAGGGACACGAGACAGCCCAGATGTTCGGCGGCGATAGTCGTCCGTTTGACGACCGAATCGTTGTCCGGGAGGAGGCCGCCGCGCTCGCTCACAACAGGGGCTCCTCGGCGGGGAACGACTCATGATCAGGGTTCTTATAGCCGCAGCAGTGGCGATGGCCGTGTCCCTGATCGGAACGCACTTCCTGATCAGGTCCCTGACCCACTACCGCATCGGCCAGCCCATTCGTGACGACGGCCCCGAGGGGCACAACACCAAGGCCGGAACACCCACCATGGGAGGCCTGGCCATCGTTTCAGGGGCCGTTCTGGGCTACATCGTCAGCGACTTCTACAACGGGATCTACACGACATCGGGCATCTTCGTGATGCTGGCGATTGTCGGCGGCGGAGCCGTTGGTCTGCTCGACGACTGGATCAAGGTCGTGAGGGAACGCAACCTGGGCCTGAACAAGCGGGCCAAGATGTTTGGGCTCCTCGCAGTCGGCCTCACCTTTGCGGTCCTGATGATCGAGCACACGCCGACCCATTCGGTCATCTCCTTCGCCCGTTTCAGCCAACCCGGCATCCGTATCGGCAGCGTCCTCTGGGTGATCTGGGCAGTGCTCCTGATAGTCGGATCATCGAATGCCGTGAACCTCACCGACGGGCTTGACGGCCTGGCGGCCGGTGCAGGGGTGTTTACCTTCGGAGCGTTCACGGTTGTCGCCTTCTGGCAGTTCCGCCTACCCGAGATCTACGAGGTTCGGCATGCGCTTGATCTCGCCGTGGTCGCAGCGGCAATGGCCGGTGGATGCCTCGGCTTCCTGTGGTGGAATGCCGCTCCTGCCCGGATCTTCATGGGCGATACCGGCTCTCTGGCTATCGGCAGCGGCCTGGCGGCACTGGCCCTGGCGACCAGCACGACGCTGTTGTTGCCGATCGTCGCAGGCCTGTTCGTATTCGAGACCGTCTCGGTGATGATCCAGGTCATCGGCTTTCGCATGTTCGGAGGCAGGCGCGTATTTCGCATGGCACCGATACACCACCACTTCGAACTCAAGGGCTGGCCTGAGACAACCGTCATCGTCCGCTTCTGGATCCTGTCCGGCATGTGCACCGCAGCAGGTCTTGGACTGTTCTACGCCGACTCGATCAATGCCGGCATGGTTGACGTGCTCGGTGCGTCCAGGCCGTGAACTCCACCGTGCTGGTTCTGGGTCTGGGCGTGACTGGTCGGGCGGCTGCGAGAGCCCTACGGGCACGTGGGCACAACGTCGTCGCCGTTGATGACCTACCCGAAGCCGCAACACGGGACTATGCGGAACGCCTAGGGGTGGAACTGGTTGTAGCACCAGGGCCGTCTGACTGGAGTCACCTGCTGGCCGGATGCAGCGAGGTCGTGGTCAGCCCAGGGGTCCCAGACGGACATCCCATCTTTTCAGCCGCCGGCGACATCGGCCTCCCGCTCCTCGACGAGTACGACCTGGCAGTCCGGTGGGATGACCGGCGGCGCTGTGCAGTCACGGGAACCAACGGCAAGACCACCGTTGTCACCCTGATCGTCGCAATGTTGGAACAGGCCGGCGTTCACGCTGCGGCAGTGGCAAATACCGAGACCCCGATGGTCGCCGCAATCGATGACGCTGAGACCCAGGTCTTTGTCGTTGAGGCGTCCTCCTTCAGGTTGGCCCATGTTCACCATTTCTCAGCCTCGCCGTCTGCCTGGCTCAACTTCAGTCCCGACCACCTTGATGTCCACGCGGATCTGAAGTCATATGAGGCCGCCAAGGCGCGGATCTGGGAGGGCGTTGACAGCGCTGCCGATGCTGTGGCGAACCTGGCAGATCCAGTCGTGGCTGCCCACGCCCCCGTCGGGGCGACCGGCTTTGGTCGATTCGACTCCTTTTGTCGGATCCACGGTGGCCGGCTGCTACATGGCGACAATGAGGTGATCGACGTTGCCTCAATGCCAAGACGCCTTCCCCACGACCTTCTCAACGCCCAGGCGGCAACGGCGGTAGCCGTCCGCTGCGGCGCCGACCTTGACTCGTGTGCGGCGGTGCTCACCGACTTCAGGGGTCTGGCCCACCGAATGAACCTGATTGCCGAGCACGACGGGATTCGCTACGTCGATGACAGCAAGGCGACCACACCCCACGCAACCCTTGCCGCCCTGGCAGGTCTGCCGGGATCGGTCCTGATCGCCGGTGGCCGCAACAAGGGGCTCGATCTGTCGGTTCTCGGTGAGGCAAACCCCCGCTGTGTGGTTGCCATCGGTGAGGCGGCCGGCGAGATCGAGGAGGCATTCGGAGGTCGCGTTCCGCTACAGGTGGCCGACTCCATGGCGACAGCTGTGGAGATCGCAGGGGAGTGTGCATCCGGTGGTGGAACCGTGCTCCTTTCACCTGGTTGCACCTCGTTTGACTGGTATGCCTCCTATTCCGAACGGGGCCTCGACTTTGCAAGGGCCGTCGCCGCAATGGAGGCAGGCCGGTGAGCGGCGCCCGGGTGCCCGGCACGGAGGGAACGCGCTCGAGGAATCGTGCAGGGGAGCCCCGACAGGCCTCCCGCCGGCCACCGGGTCGACGGTCGGCACGGTTTGTGGTGCTCGGGGCGATGGCGATGCTGCTGGGCCTGTTGGGCGTCGTCATGGTCCTGTCGTCCTCGTCGGTGAACGATCTACGCACCTATGGCGATGCCTGGTACCACCTGAAGAGGCAGATCATCTGGTTCGCCATGGGTCTGTTCGCTCTAGCCATGATGATGCGCATCGACTACCGGCGCCTCCGCGTGCTGTCCCAGCCGGCGATCATCGTGGCCGTGGGCCTGTTGGTCATGGTCCTCATACCGGGTATCGGAATTAGCGCGAACGGTTCTGCCCGCTGGATCGCCGTTGGGCCCATCACCTTCCAACCCTCTGAGGTCGCCAAGCTGGGTGTTCTCTTCTACTGCGCCGACCTGTTGTCACGACCCGGTCGTCCCAGTGATCAGCTGAGACTCACCCTTCGACCTGTGTTGATGGTGACCGCCACGATCGGCGTTCTCCTGATGCTTGAACCCGACCTGGGCACCGTGGTCATTGTTCTGGCCATAGTGAGTTCCCTGTTGTTCTTTTCAGGAACCCGTCTGGACGTCCTCGCAGGGCTGGGCGTGCTCGGTGTCGGCGGCATTGCAGGACTGAGCCTCAGCGCCCCCTACCGCAGGCAGCGGCTTCTCGGAATGCTCGACCCCTGGAACGATCCGTTGAATACCGGATGGCAGACGATTCAGGCTGGTGTCGCAGTCTCGAGCGGTGGAATCAGCGGGATCGGCCTCGGCGCAAGCCGTGCCAAGTGGGGCTTTCTCCCATATGCCCACACCGATTTCATCTTTGCGATTGTTGCCGAGGAGTGGGGTCTGGTCGGGGCCGCAATCGTGATCCTGGCGTTCCTTGTGATTGGTCTCGTGGGTCTCTCGACGGCTCTGAGGGCTCCGGATGCGTTCGGTCAGTTGTTGGCGGCCGGTGTTACCTGCTGGATCCTTGTCCAGGCGTTTGTGAACATCGGAGCAGTGCTGGGCGTGGTACCAATCACGGGCCTGCCGCTTCCCTTTGTCTCCTTCGGGGGGAGCGCCCTTGTGGTGACGATGGCTGCATACGGCATCCTCTTGAACATCGCACGACAGGCCTCGTGACTAGCGGGGGGCGAGTTTCCGACGGTGTGACCGTTGCTCCTCGCAGGGGCGGTGTCGTGATTGCCGGCGGGGGGACAGCAGGTCATGTCCTGCCCGGGTTGGCGGTCGCACATGCGCTTGTGGACCGGTCGGTGGTGCCAGGTCCGGAGTTCGTTCACCTGGTGGGTAGTCGCCGGGGCATCGAGACGAGCCTGGTTCCCGAGGCAGGCTTCGGCCTTACCGTGCTGCCGGGGCGCGGAATCCAGCGCCGCCTTACCCCGGCCAACCTGGTGGCGATGTCCGGACTTGTGGCGGCCCTCTTGAGGGCCCTCTTTCTGCTCATCAGGATCCGACCGTCCGTGGTCCTGGCGACCGGCGGTTATGCGAGCATTCCGTGTGGCCTTGCAGCAGCGCTGCTCAGAATCCCGTTGCTGGTAGCCGAGCAGAACGCTGTTGCCGGTGAGGCCAACAGGCTTCTGGGCCGCTTTGCCGTAGCGGCAGTCGTGGCCTTCCCGGATACCGGTCTTAAGCGCGAGGTTCTTGCAGGTAACCCTGTGCGCCGCACGGTCCGGGATCTCTCAGCCACGGATTCGCGCCAGTCTGAGCGTGACCGGATGGGGCTCGACGCGACACCGCTGCTCGTCGCATTCGGTGGTTCCCTGGGAGCAAGGCGTATCAACGCGGCTGTGGTCGACATGATCGGGGGCTGGGCAGGTGGGAACATGGTGGTCCACCACGTGATCGGCCGTCGGGACTGGCCGGCTCATGTCGCCAGCCCTCCCGCTGTCGCCCATCAGGTGGACTACCGACCTGTCGAGTACGAGAGCGATCTGCCAGCGCTTCTTGCAGCCGCAGATCTTGTCGTCTGTCGGGCCGGGGCAACCACGGTGGCTGAACTGACCGTGATCGGCCGACCTGCTGTTCTTGTCCCGCTGCCCGGTGCGCCGAGGGACCACCAGAGGCTCAATGCGGAGAGTCTCGTAGCGGCTGGCGCTGCTGTTCTCGTGACCGACGCCGACCTGGATGGAACCAGGCTGACAGTCGAGGTGCGAAGCCTGCTTGATGATCCCGGCACCCTTGAGGAGATGGGTGAGAGGTCGCGCACGGCTGGCCGCGCCGATGCTGCCGACCTGGTTGCCGATCTGGTCGGGAGGGTCGCGGCCGGTGAGCCTGTTGCGCCGGAGCACGATCGTGTCTGAGGTGGTGCCCGTGATCACGGATCCGTGTCGGATCCACGTGATTGGTGTCGGCGGAGCTGGAATGAGTGCCATAGCCGAGGTCCTGGCCTCAATGGGTCACACCGTTACCGGGTCCGACCTGAAGGCATCGGCTGGTCTCGATCGCCTGTCTGCCCTCGGTGTAGCTGTCACCGTCGGCCACGACGCACGCAATATTGCAGACGCCGACCTGGTGACCCGCTCGACAGCGGTACCTGACCGAAATCCGGAGTGCATGGCTGCCACAGAGGCGGGTATTCCGGTTGTGAGCAGGGCCGAGATTCTGGCGGCAATCTGTGCTGAGCGCGATGCCATCGCCGTGGCTGGCACCCACGGCAAGACCACGACAACTTCGATGCTGGCCCTGGTGCTGCGCGAGGCCGGACTGAAGCCGTCGTTCATCATCGGTGGCGACGTGAACGAGATCGGTACCGGAGCCGCCTGGGACACCGGTCGTCTGTTTGTCGTAGAGGCTGACGAGAGCGACGGTTCGTTCCTGCTGCTTCCCCGGAAGTACGGCGTGGTTACGAACCTTGAACCCGATCATCTGGAACACCACGGCGGTTTTGCCGAGTTGAGGAAGGCATTCCTGCGGTTCGTGTCGGAGACCGACGGGCCGGTACTGGTCGGGGTGGACGACGAGGGTGGCAGAAGCCTGGCTGCCGAAGCTGACGCCCTCAGCATCGGAGCCGACCCACGTGCCGACTGGCAGATCCAGAACCTGGAGGAGTCATGGGAGGGCGTTCGCTTTGCTCTCCGGGGCCCCGACGGGGTAACGCTGCCAGTCGAGTTGCCCCTACCCGGAGAACACAACGCCAAGAATGCGGCGGTTGCTGCCGCTGTGGGAGTAATGGCCGGCGCCGATCCGGAGCCGGTGGCACATGCGCTCGCCAGGTTCGGTGGGGTTGCGCGACGTTTCGAACAGCGGGGTCGGACCGCAGGCGTTGTATTCGTCGATGACTACGCACATCTGCCCACCGAGGTGGCAGCCACGATCCGGGCAGCCGGGAGCGGCACATGGAACCGTCTTGTGGCGGTGTTCCAGCCCCATCGATACAGCCGCACCGAGAAGCTCTGGAGGGGGTTCTCCGGGGTGTTCGACGGAGCCGACATCCTCTACATAACCGACGTCTACCCTGCCGGAGAGCGCCCCCGGGCAGGAGTCTCGGGCCGCCTCATCGTGGACGCTGTCAGAGATGCACATCCCGACCAGGACGTCCGCTACGTCGTTCGCCGGGAGGAACTCGTCGTGCAACTTGCCGATGAGTTGGATGCCGGTGACCTCTGTCTCACAATGGGTGCCGGTGACCTCACCTCCGTTCCCGACGAGGTTCGTGCGATGCTGGAGGCCCGAGACCGTGGTTGACGCGTATGACATTGAGCTTCTGAGGCAGCGCCTCGAGGGCGCCTCTCTGACACATGGCGTGAGGACCGGTCACGGTCTGGCCCAGCTCACCACCTACCGGGTCGGCGGGCCGGCGGCGCTTTTCGTGTGTCCAGACGACGAAGCCGAGTTGATGGGGGTAGCGACTGCCCTGGCTGGCACCAGAACCCCGAGCCTGGTCATTGGCCGGGGTTCAAACATGCTTGTGGCCGACGCCGGGTTCGATGGCCTTGCCATCCAACTCGGCTCCGGTTTCGAGAGGGCACGGGTTCATGGAAACAGGCTGACAGCCGGGGGAGCTGCAAGCCTGCCGGTCGTTGCACGGTTCTCTGTGGCAGAGGGCCTGAGGGGCTTTGAGTGGGCTGTAGGAGTACCCGGCAGCATCGGAGGTGCGGTGCGTATGAATGCGGGTGGACACGGTTCAGACATGGCGGCTGTCCTCGCAGAGGTCACCCTCCTGGACCTGGGACAGGCGACCATAACCACTACGCCTGCCTCGCACCTGAATCTCAGATATCGACAGTCTTCCGTTTCTGGCGGTCAGGTCGTTACCTCGGCCGCTCTGAACCTCGAGGCGGGGGAGAGGGCTGAGGGGGAGGAGCTCATTGCAGAGATCGTGCGATGGAGGAGGGAGAACCAACCCGGTGGGCAGAACTCGGGGTCGGTGTTTGCCAACCCACCAGGCGACTCGGCCGGACGTCTCGTCGAGTTGGCAGGAGCCAAGGGTCTACGGGTGGGCAGCGCGGTGGTTTCTGAACGGCACGCAAACTTCATTCAGGCTGATCAGGGCGGGTCGGCAGATGACATCTTCGCTCTGATGGCCGGGGTCAGGCGTCGGGTGCTCGAGGTTCACGGGATCGACCTGCTTCCCGAGACCGTACTTGTCGGATTCAGCGAGGCCCCGTGAGCGGTGATGGAGCCATAGGGGAGGGACGGCGGAGCCTCTGGTGGGCCTGGGCCCTGCTCTTCGTGGTTGTGGTGGGAGCCGGCGGCTTTGCCGCCACGCGGAGCAGTCTCCTCGACGTCGACAGGGTTGAGGTTGTGGGTGTTGCCGGCCACCTGAGCAGTGCCCAGATACTGGATGTTGCTGCGGTACATCTTGGTGAACCAATGGTGAATGTGGACACCGATGCGGTGGACCGGAGGATCACATCTGAGCCATGGGTCGAGGCCGTGGAGGTTGTGAGGGAATGGCCCGGTTCGGTCCGCATGTCGGTACTGCAGCGGACAGCGGTGGTCAACGCTGTTGATCTGGTCGGCCGCAGGGCCCTGCTGGACGGCAGCGGAACCGTCTTGGATGCGGTTGTGGAACCGGACACCGATCTGACGACTGTACGGGTCGACACCCTGGGCCAGCCCGGCACGGTCGTTCCGGGAGTCGCTCTCCTGTTGACGGCTGCGGCCGACGTTACCCCTGATCTGGGGAACTGGATCGAGGCGCTCGTGGCTACGGGTGACGGTGTGCGGGCCGAGCTGGTCGGCGGGGTGGACGCCGAACTCGGTGTCGGAGAGGACTACCGAGATGAGATGCGGTCTCTTGCCACCGTCCTGACCTGGGTGGTGCTGGCGTGTCTCGTCACAATAGACGTCTCCATCCATCACAATCCGGTCCTCGTGCGAGATGAGGCGCGATGCTGAGTCCGGGAACTTGTTCCGCCACGGGTTGACGTTAGGCGACTACTCCTCGTAGTCTCTCAACCACTAAACGAGGTTGACTGCCCAAAACCCTCAAGGTCGACCTGAGGGTTTGAGATGGGCCGTCCGCCGTTCGCTACTGCTGCCCGAGGGGCGGCCGGAGATCAGGAGAAGTCAATGGTGGGCAACCCACAGAACTATCTGGCCGTAATCAAGGTCATCGGCATCGGTGGTGGCGGGGTGAACGCCATCAACAGGATGATCGATGCAGGCCTGCGCGGCGTGGAGTTCATCGCCATCAACACCGATGCACAGGCTCTCCTCATGAGCGATGCGGATGTCAAGTTGGACATTGGCCGTGAGCTGACCAGAGGTCTGGGTGCCGGCGCCGATCCCGAGCTCGGGCGCCAGGCAGCCGAGGAGCACCGCAGCGACATCCAGGAGGTGCTTGAAGGCGCCGACATGGTCTTCATCACCGCCGGTGAGGGTGGCGGTACCGGTACGGGCGCAGCTCCGGTTGTTGCCGAGGTCGCCAAGGCAGTTGGAGCCCTGACCATCGGAGTGGTAACACGGCCGTTTGGCTTTGAGGGCAGGCGCAGGGCCGTTCAGGCCGAGCATGGAATCGTGCAACTCAAGGACAAGGTCGACACCCAGATCGTCATACCCAACGACAGACTGCTCTCGATTTCCGATGAGGCAACACCGCTGTTGGAGGCCTTCCAACTCGCCGACGAGGTTCTCCTCCACGGCGTCCAGGGAATCACCTCGCTGATCACCACGCCCGGGCTCATCAACACCGATTTCGCTGACGTGAAGACCGTCATGGCGGACGCCGGCTCGGCACTCATGGGTGTCGGCCAGGCAACCGGTGAGAGCCGTGCCCTCAACGCCGCCCGAAAGGCCATCTCGAGCACCCTGCTGGAGGCCTCGATTGAGGGTGCCAGGGGAATCCTGTTGAACATCTCCGGTCCCAGCGACCTCGGCCTCTTTGAGGTCAACGAGGCCGCCGAGGTGATTCACGGTGTGGCCCATCCCGACGCCAACATCATCTTCGGAACCGTCGTCGATGACGAGATGGGCAGTGATGTGCGTGTCACCGTCATCGCCGCCGGGTTTGACCGCTGGGACGGCGACCGCCCCTCAGGATCCACCCGCAGCGCCACGGCCACGGCCGAGACGCCGGCAATTGACGTGTTCTCTGATCTTGGTTCTGACGATGACGACGACCTCGATGTGCCGAGCTTCCTGAAGTAGCCCAGATGGCCCGGGCGCTGACCCGACGGTTGCTTCCGTCAGGGCATGTCGTGGTCGTCCAGATGTCGGAGATTGCAGATGGCGACCTTGCTGTCGCGGACCCCGATGGACTCCTGGAGGAGCGACGCTGTTCGCTCACAGGTGCCAAGGGCGGGGACAGCGGATGGACCTGGCTGAAACAGACGCACGGTGTCTCGGTGGTCACCGTTGTGGAGCCTGGCGGAGCCGCCGGCTCAGAGGCCGATGGCGCCGTTACCGGACAGCCTGGCTGTGTTCTGAGCGTTCAGGTTGCTGACTGTGCCCCCGTGGCCCTCATTGCCGACAAGGGCGGTCTGGCGGTAGTCCATGCAGGCTGGCGCGGTGTGGCCGCTGGAGTTCTGGAGAAGGCATCTGAAGCGCTCAGGGGCCTGACCGGAGGCCCACAGAGGGCTCTCGTTGGACCATGCATCCACCCCTGCTGCTACGAGTTCGGTGGCGACGACCTTGCGGGAGTGGCTCGAGATCTGGGTAGAGAAGTCGAAGGGGTGACCCGAAGCGGCAGTCCTGCCCTGGATCTGCCGGCAGCGGTCGTGGCATCGCTGGAGCGGGCAGGGGTGAGCGACTTCGAGATCGACGGAGCATGCACGTCATGTGACGACCGCTACTGGTCCTACAGGGCCACCGGATCAGGCAGGCGTCAGGCAATGGTGGCAGTGCTGACAGAAGGGACCAGCCCGGATGTCGCCTGAGAACCAACCCGAGCCGGCGGTACCACCGACGGGCCAGATACTGGATCGAATCGAGGCAATTCAAGATCACCTGGATGCCAGGAGTGGAGGTCGGACGCGCCTGCTCCCGGTTACCAAGGCCTTTCCGGTTGAGGTCGTCTCATCGGTACTTGCAGCAGGCTTCGACGAGGTCGGCGAGAACTACGCCCAGGAACTGCTCGAGAAGAACAGACAACTGTCCCCTGAAAGGGTCGGCTGGCACATGATCGGGGGCCTCCAGCGGAACAAGGTCAGGCGCCTGGCCGGGGTCGTGAAGCTCTGGCAGACGGTCGACCGTGCATCGCTCCTGGATGAGATTTCCAAGCGCGATCCCGGAGCGCGGATTCTGGTTCAGGTGGACCCCCTCAACGGTGAGGGAAAGGCCGGATGTGCACCCTCGGAGGTGGAGGCACTCGTTGTGCGTGGGATTGACTCGGGACTCGACGTGGCAGGCCTGATGACCGTGGGTGCGGCTGGTGACCCGGCAGCAACATTGCGCGCCTTTGAGGTGCTTGCAGGACTCGCCGACAGCCTGGACCTTGCCGAACGCTCGATGGGAATGACCGACGACATGGACCTTGCCGTGGACATGGGGTCAACCCTGGTGCGGGTGGGAAGGGCGATCTTCGGTGAGAGGCAGTCACGGTGACACGAGGGTGGTGCGAGGCCGGGTCTGACGGGAGCGCTGCCGCGACGCGCCCTGCACCTGGTGCGCAGGTGGGTGGTGTCAGCATGTTGGCCTGCTCTACAGGTACCATCCACGTCAGGCCACGGGGCTCCGTGACCGATGTAGCCAGGGATGGAAGCCTTAGCCGATGCCCATTATGAGGAAAGCCCTGTTGTGGCTGGGTCTTGGACCAGATGACGCGTACGAGGACTACGCGGCCGATCCCTGGGTGAACCGCGGCCCTCTCTCGTCTGGCGAGTTTATCGAAGCGCGTGCCGCCGCCGAGAATCCTGGCAACGTGCACCCTCTGAGGGCTACCGACGGGTCATCAACCTCGGTGCGAGCCCGCCCGATGGAGCCAAGCGGCACGGTTCGTCCACTTCAACCTGCCGTAGCCGTCAAACCGCACACGGTCTCACCAGCATCATTCAACGAGGCCCCGGAACTCGCCGACAGGTTCAAGGCCAACCAGCCTGTGATAGTGAACCTGCAGGGCGTCGATGGCAAGGTCGCCCGTCGGATCATCGACTTCGCCAGCGGTCTCTGTTACGGCACCGAGGGGCAGATGGAGCGGGTTACCAGCCAGGTGTACCTGCTCACGCCCGCTGACGTGGAGGTCTCCGCCGAGGATCGCAGACGATTGGAAGACACGGGTTCCACCCACTAGGCCACCGGCTCAGTGGCGACGTCTACCATGGCATCTCTTATCTGCACGCTGCTGCAGTTGTACATATTCGTCCTGTTGGTGCGGGTGGTGCTGTCCTGGTTCCCGATCTCGCCACACGGCGCCATGGCCACCGTCGCCGGCTTCCTCTACACGATCACCGATCCGATCCTGGTGCCGTTGCGGAGGTTCCTACCTCCGGTACGCATGGGTGCGATGGCGCTGGATCTGTCGCCCCTGGTGGCGTTCTTTGCGATTTCCTTCCTGATGGGCGCCATCTGCTCCTGAGGATCAGGGTGGGGGTGCAAGGACCGCTACAGGTCCAGGGTTACGATCCGTGCATGGACACCGGTGACATCCTGCACGTGCTGGACGAAGCTGACTTCAGCACCAAGATGCGCGGCTACGACCCCTTTGAGGTGGACGAACTGCTTGACAGGGCTGGCCAGGAGATCAAGTCGCTGCGGAGCGACCTGAAATCGGCTTCGGACCGTGCCGACATGGCCGAGGCGCGGATGGAGGTAGAGCTGGTGCCGGCAAGCGAGGCCCGCACCGAGGCTGAGAGCACCCTGTCGGCCGCCGAAACCGACTCTCGTCGGATCCGCGCAGAGGCCGAGACCGAGGCAGAGCGCATCAGAGACGCTGCCGAGGTGGAACTCAGGAAGGTGGTCGACGACGGGCGCCGGAAGTTGATTGCCGAGACCGAGGAGCTTGTGAAGGCACGAGATGCAGTGCGCGACGACATCGACATGGATGAGCAGCACATCCGTGCCCATTGCGACCGAATCCTCTCTGCGATCGCTGACCTGACCAGGCTGGCCGAGTCCATTGGCATGAGATCCCATGATCAGGCGGCTGGGTCAGGTCAGACCAGCCCGGCGGGTGGGTGGGAGCCCACCGGGGTCGGCGAGTCCGGGCACGAGTTCTGACACCTCATCCAACTGGTTGTCTCTGCCTCCCGATACGATGCGCGCCCGCACTTGCCCGGTATGGCACACCACAGCAGGCTCGCTACCCCGGGGCCCGGCTGGAAGGGCCCCAGTGCTGGGCTGAACGGGTGATCGGAGAGGTCAATGGCTGCTGAGAACAAGAAGAAGGCCCCTGCCAAGAAGAAGGCCGTGGCCAAGAAGGCCCCTTCCAAGAAGAAGGCCGTGGCCAAGAAGGCCCCTTCCAAGAAGAAGGTCGTGGCCAAGAAGGCCGTGGCCAAGAAGGCCGTGGCCAAGAAGGCCCCCGCCAAGAAGAAGTCACGTCTTGACAAACCGTTCGTCGAAGCCCAGAAAAAGCTTCTCCTCGAGGAACGAGCCACCTACCTGCAGAGTGCCACCACCCTCCAGGCCGAAGCCGACTCGCTGCTCGAGAGCCGAGATCCAGGTGACGTCCAGTTCGATGAGGAATCCGGTGAGGGAGACACCCTGGCAGTTGAGCGCGATCTGGACCTGGCCCTGAGTGCCCAGGCCCGCGACGCCGTCGACGAGATCGATGCGGCCCTCGACCGCATCCGAAGAGGCGTCTACGGAATCTGCACCACGTCTGGCCAACCAATCCCCAAAGCCCGCCTGAAGGTGATTCCCTGGGCTACCGAGCGGGTCGAGGTCAAGGCCGGAGGCCTGGGGCGACGTTGACAATCAAAGCCGACTGGACAGGTCGGTGGAGGCTGCCGGCCCTGGTCGGCAGCCTGGTCCTGATTCTGGACCAACTTACGAAGTGGTGGGCTGTGGATGCCCTCGGCGACGGGCGCACGATTGACCTGTTCTGGACGCTCCGCCTACGCCTCGTGGAGAACACCGGCGCAGCCTTTAGCCGAGGTGAAGGTCTCGGTCCCCTGATTGGACTGCTCGTCGTTGGCGTGGTGATCCTCCTGGTGCGTCTGGGGGCACGGACAGCAGACCCGGCAGCGAGGCTTGTTGTCGGTGCCGTTGTGGGCGGGGCGCTCGGAAACCTGGTTGACCGGGCGTTCCGATCCGAGGATGGCCTGATGGGAGGAGCTGTGATCGACTTTGTCGACCTTCAGTGGTGGCCCGTCTTCAACCTCGCTGATTCGGTCGTCGTAGTAGGTGCTGTCCTGATCCTCTGGCTGGGCAACCTCAGGGCAAAGGGTCCGACGTGAACTCGTCTGGTGACAGCCATCCGGTTGAGGTCATTCCCGACGCTCTCAACGGAGAGCGCCTGGACCGCATTGTCGCCCTGCTTGGTGGGGTGAGCAGAAACAGGGCGGCCACGGCGATTGACGAAGGTGGCATCTACGTCGACGGCTCACCATGCACCCATCGTGCCTACCGTGTCAGCACCGGCGAGGAACTCCTTATCACCGACCTCAGCCGCGACGAAAAGGCCGGCCCACTGGCAGACACGACGGTGGCTGTGGCGGTCGTGTACGCCGATGAACAGGTCGTCGTGGTTGAGAAGCCGGCCGGCATGGTCGTGCACCCCGGGGCAGGCAACGAAACGGGAACCCTCCTCAACGGGCTGCTGGCCTCAAACCCTGAGATCAGAGGCGTGGGATCGTCAGCACGCCCGGGCATAGTCCACCGCCTCGACAGGGGGACCTCCGGACTCCTGGTGGTTGCACGCACGCAGGTCGCCTATGACAGCCTGGTTGCACAACTGGCGGACCGCTCGATGGGGCGGCGCTATGCAGCTCTTACCTGGGGGCGGTTCAAAGAGACCCGAGGCCTCGTTGACGCTCCGATCGGTCGGTCACCGCGCGACCGCACCCGCATGGCCGTTGTGGCGGCCGGCAAGGAGGCCAGGACCGGCTATGAGGTCAGGAGCCACTGGTCTGTGCCCGAGGTGACCCTGGTGGAGTGCAGACTCGAAACGGGACGAACCCATCAGATCAGGGTTCATCTGGCAGCAATTGGACACCCACTCGTGGGCGACACCGGCTACGGGGGTGACCGGCCCGCACTTCAACTGGACAGGCCGTTCCTACATGCCGAGTACCTGGCATTTGACCAGCCTGTCAGCGGTGAGCGCCTGGAGTTCGAATCATCTCTACCGACGGACCTGGTTGATCTCCTCGAGGGGCTTGGAGATCCTGAGGGCTGACCCGCAGATAATAGGTCTCAGGTGACAGGCCAGGCGGTCTCTCCCTGGGCCATTCGGGCGATGTCGTCAAGGGTGAATGAATCCAGGTACTCGCGCATGTGGACACCGGCACTTGCCCAGATCGAGAGAAGTACGCACTGGCCTTCGTGGTCACATGCACCGTCGGTGTGGGGATCGGTGAAGTCGCCTGCGACTATTGGGCCGTCCACAGCCGAGACGATCTGGGACAACAGGATCTCCTCGGGTTGCCGGGCCAATACGTAGCCGCCGCCCACACCACGCTTGGAACGCACGATTCCGGCTCCCTTGAGCGCCAGCAGAATCTGTTCCAGGTAGGGCTGTGGGAGGCCCGTGCCCTCTGCAATGTCGCGAACCGACCGGGGGGTCCTTCCATCGCCGTGGAGTGCCAGGGACAGCAGGGCTCGGCTTGCATAGTCGCCACGGGTCGAGACCTTCACGGATAGCGATCCTAGACGGCCCGGCCCGCGGTACCGTCGTGGACCCCATGATCGAACATGTAGGCCCACTGGCCCCCGACTACCGGAATGCCTGTGTGACGCACCTTGTGCCCGCTCTGCTCGAGGGCACGGAGGAACCTGAATGGATTCCAGCAGCGGTCCTCGAGTCTGAAAGCGTGGTTCTTGTGGTTCTGGACGGCCTTGGCTGGAACCAACTTGAGGCCCGAAAAGGAGTTGCACCCACCCTGGCGGCAATGGAGGGCGGATCGATCACCACGGTGGCGCCCAGCACGACAGCCGCGGCTCTTACGTCAATCTCCACGGGCCGACCGCCGGGCGAGCACGGCCTACTCGGCTACCGGTTGTCCGTATCCGACGGCGTGTTGAACACGCTCCGCTGGAATACGGCAGATGGTGACGCCCGCACCCGGCATGACCCGGTGAGCATCCAGCCGCTTGACTGCTTCGGTTCCCAGAGGCCACCGGTGGTCACCTGGAGTGCCTTTGCCGACTCCGGATTCACCAGGGCCCATCTGGCCGGTGCCCGGCTGGCCGGGTACAGGGACAGGGCAGGTCTCGTCGACAATGTGGTCGATCTGATCTCAGCGAGCGAACCGTTCGTGTACGCCTACTGGGACGGTATCGACCACACGGCACACGAGTTCGGGCTCGCCGACAGGTACGACGACGAGCTTGCCGAGTGCGACAAGATGGTTGCCGATCTGTTTGACCGGCTCCCGCATGGAACCGCGGTGATGGTGACGGCAGACCATGGACAGGTCCACGTCGGCGACTCCATGATCGACCTGCCTGCCGAGGTGACGACACTTCTTGCAGGGCAGAGCGGTGAGGCCCGCTTCAGGTGGCTTCATGCCAGACCAGGTGCCGCAATGGAGTTGCTGGCCGCCGCCCGGGAAGCCTTCGACGATATTGCCTGGGTTCGAAGTGCCAGTGAGGTCATTGATGCAGGCTGGCTGGGCCCGGTGGTAACCCCCGCGGCGCGTGGTCGGCTCGGTGATGTCGCAGTGCTGGCCCGGGAGGGCGTTGGGTTCGTTGACCCGGCCGAGGTCATACCGATCCAGTTGATCGGAAGGCACGGGTCCCTTACCCCCGACGAGATGTTGGTGCCGGCGCTGGGGGCGGTCGTCTGACCGGTGGCACCGGGCCTAGAGTCAGCGGTGCCCGGAAGCGAGTGTGGCGGCAGGTCGATGGAACATCAGGATGCAGTGGAACCAGAGGTGATGACGGCGCCATCTGGTGACGCCGTACCTGATGACGGTGGGCGCACTGAGAGCGCTATCGAACAGCCGGCCAAGGTCATGCGCGTCGGCACGATGATGCGACAACTGCTCGAGGAGGTTCGGGCGGCGTCTCTCGATGAGGCCAGCCGTGGACGTCTGAGGGAGATCTTTGAGACCTCTGTCGACGAGTTGGGATCAGCGCTCTCCGAGGAGTTGAGCAGCGAGTTGGACCGTCTGATCCTGCCGTTCGGCGAAGGTGACGCACCCAGTTCCGATGAACTTCGAATAGCGCAGGCCCAGTTGGTCGGTTGGCTCGAGGGCCTCATCCAGGGCATCCAGGCAACCCTGTTCGCCCAGCAGATGGCGGCCCAGCAGCAGTTGGCCGGAATGCGCCATGACCAGTTGGGGCCCGGAAATCAGCAGCCGATGCCGAATCGTGGCCCCGGAGGCGAGCCCCGGCCGGGCACCTACCTCTGATGACGACAGCCTCCAGATACCTGTCCATGCACGCGTTGCGCCGGTCCCCGCCGGTCGTGGTGTGAGGTGAGCGCCGACTTCACGCACCTCCACGTCCACACGGAGTTCTCAATGCTGGACGGAGCAGCAAGGGTCGATGAACTCGTAGCCGCCGCTGCTGCTGATGGCCAGACAGCGCTCGGAATCACCGACCACGGCAACATGTATGGGGTCCTCGACTTCTACCGGGCCTGCAGGGCCCAGGGCATCAAGCCCATCATCGGCACCGAGGCCTACATGGCCCACGAGGACCGCACTGAACGGCCCTCGAGGCGTGGGAGGGTCGACGACTCCGGTGGCGAGACTGACGGCGGACGAAAGCTCATGTACCACCTGACGCTGTTGGCCGAGAACAACACCGGCTACAGGAACCTCATTCAGGTTGCCAGCCGTGCCTTCATGGAGGGCTACTACTACAAGCCGCGTGTCGATTGGGAGGTGCTGGCCGACCACAGCGAGGGCATCATCGCCACCACAGGTTGCCTGGGTGGGCATGTGCTCCAATCGCTTCTGCGCGACAACTACGACGAGGCACTGGCAAAGGCGGCCCGTTTTCAGGAGATCTTCGGAAGGGACAACCTGTTCGTGGAACTCCAGGATCAGGGGATTCCCGAACAGCACCGAACCAACCCCCAGTTGATCAAGATCGCCAAGGAGATCAACGCCCCGCTGCTCGCCACCAACGACAGCCACTACACCCATCAAGACGATGCGGTCGCCCACGATGCGCTCCTGTGTGTGCAGACCGGATCATTGGTGAGCGACCCGGACCGCTTCAGATTCAGCGGCGACCAGCACTACCTGAAGAGCGCGCACGAGATGCGAAGCCTGTTCCGCGAACTGCCCGATGCATGTGACAACACGCTGTGGATCGCCGAACGTTCTGACGTGGAGATTGAGTTCGGCAGCCCACAGTTACCTGACTTCCCGATTCCATCCGAGTTCGACGACCACGACGCCTATCTGGAACACCTCACATTCGAGGGTGCCCGGCGGCGTTGGGGGTCAGATCTTCCCGACCACGTGGTGGACCGCCTGACTTTTGAGTTGCGCACCATCCGCGACATGGGCTTCTCCTCGTATTTCCTCATCACCTGGGACCTGATCAGGTACGCAAGGGACAGAGGCATCAGGGTCGGCCCCGGGCGCGGGAGTGCAACCGGCTGCGCGGTCGCCTACTGCCTGTGGATCACCGACCTGGACCCGATTCGCTACGACCTCCTCTTCGAACGGTTCTTGAACCCCAGTCGCAGTTCGATGCCGGATATCGACATGGACTTCGACTCGAGGCACCGCGACGAGCTGATCCGGTACGCGGCAGAGAAGTACGGCAGGGACCACGTGGCTCAGATAGTCACGTTCTCTCAGATCAAGGCACGGGCAGCCGTAAGGGACGCAGCTCGGGTGCTCGGCTACCCGTATGCAGTAGGCGACAAGATTGCCAAGGCGATGCCACCACTCGTAATGGGGCGAGACACACCTCTCGGGGCATGTCTGGAGGAGACCGAGAAGCACCGGGATGGCTACAAGGCGGCAGCTGATCTCCGCGAGATGTACACCACCGACTCCGATGTCAAGGCTGTTGTGGACGTGGCCAAGGGACTTGAGGGTCTACGGCGTCAGGACGGAATCCACGCTGCCGCAGTGGTGATCACCAAGGAGCCACTTACCGACTACCTGCCGATCCAGCGGAAACCCGAGTCTGGCCAGGCCCCCGAGGACGCACCGGTCGTAACCCAGTACGAGATGCACGGGGTCGAGGACCTGGGCCTACTCAAGATGGACTTCCTGGGGCTGCGAAACCTCGATGTCATAACCGACACGCTCGAGCTCGTAAGGCGTACCAGCGGAGTCGAGGTCGACATTGATTCTGTGGACCTCGAGGACCAACCCACGTATGACCTGCTGTCAAGGGGCGACTCGATCGGCGTGTTCCAGCTGGAATCGGGGCCGATGCGCGCCCTGATGCGCTCCCTTGCGCCTTCCAGCTTCGACGACGTGGCTGCCCTTGTCGGCCTCTACAGGCCAGGCCCGATGGCGGCCAACATGCACAACGACTACGCGGACCGCAAGAACGGTCGGCAGCCGGTTACCTACATCCACCCCGACGCTGAGGAGATCCTCGCCGACACATACGGCCTGATGGTCTACCAGGAGTCCGTGATGCGGGTGGCCCAGAAGTTTGCCGGCTACTCGCTTGCACAGGCCGACAACCTCCGCAAGGCCTGTGGCAAGAAGATCCGCGAGATGATGCAGCAGGAACGCGACGGGTTCATCAGCGGCTGCGAGGAGACCGGCTACGGGAGTGCCCTCGGCGAGGAACTGTTCGACATCATCGAACAGTTCGCCGATTACGCCTTCAACAAGAGCCACGCCTACGGCTACGGCCTGATCGCCTATCAGATCGCCTACCTCAAGGCCCACTACCCGGTCGAGTACATGGCAGCACTGTTGACCAGCGTCAAGTCGAACCTCGACAAGGCGGGGGTCTACCTCAACGAGTGCCGGATACTGGGAATCGAGGTTGTTGTCCCCGACATCAACAAGGCCCGCTCAGACTTCAATCCCGTGCCGGCGGGGGGCGGTGGAGGCCCTGGCCAGATCGTGTTCGGCCTCTCAGCCGTGCGAAACGTCGGCTCCGGCCTGGTGGAACTCATAGAAGCGGAGCGGGACGCCTCGGGCCCGTTCACGGACTTCTACAGCTTCGTTGAACGCTGCGATATGGGTGTCTTGAACAAGCGAACGGTCGAGTCGTTGATCAAGGCGGGGTCGTTCGACAGCCTCGGCCACCCGCGCCAGGGACTGCTCCATGCCCATGAGCAGATCATCGATCACATCCTGGCGCGCCGCAGGGAACATGACATGGGAGTCATGTCGTTGTTCGGTACAGATGAAACAGGGCCGTCGTTTGATGAGAGGGCTGAGATCGCCGACGTTGAGTTCGACAAGTCGACCCGCCTGGCCTTCGAAAAGGAGATGCTGGGCCTCTACGTGTCGGACCATCCGCTACGCGGCTACGAGGGTGCACTCCGCCGGCGAACCGACACGAGCATTGCTGAACTCCGTGAGACCGAGGACGGCATGTTTCGCACAGTTGGTGGGGTGGTCACGAACCTGAACAAGAAGTGGACCCGTCGCGGTGACCTGATGGCGGTCTTCGATCTTGAGGACCTCGAGGGTTCGATCGAGGTGATGGTGTTCCCGAAGACCATGACGGAACATGGACACAAGTTGGCTGACGACGCCGTGGTCCTGTTGAGGGGGCGGCTCGACACCCGGGAGGACTCCCCGAAGCTGATCTGCATGGAGGTTGAGGTGTTTGACACCTCGAGCATCGGGGTCTCAAAGCCGGTGCGCATCAAGCTGCCGCTCGAGCAGGTCAGCGAGGCTGCGATCGACGAGTTGAAGACCCTCTTGAGTTCACACCCCGGCGATTCCGAGGTGTTCCTACACCTCGGCGACAGGCACGTGCTTAGCCTTCCGGCAGAGTTCAGCGTGGATCCGGCGGGCGGTCTCGTCGCCGAGATCAGGGTGTTGCTGGGGGCAGAATCGGTCCTGACCGGCTGAAAAGCGTGTTGCCCAGAACGACAGGGTTGGGATAGTGCCAGTGCTCCGGCAGGATGGAGGGGCGTTCGGCTTGCGAATTCGGCCGAATGTCCGCTGTAATTGCCCGGCGCAGGCCGGACAAGAAGGTCGGCAAATCAGTCAGCTAGCGAGGGGCCGGAGTCGATGGCAATCGAGGTTGAGACCAAGGATTGCACGATGCTCGGTGATGCCGAGATTGAGGAGATGGCCGATCTCTCGGCCGCCGGACCAAACTCGTTCGGAATCGGCATGCTCTCAAAGCAGACCGAGGAATGGGTTCTGGTTACCACCGCCCGTGAGGGTGGGCACCTGAAGGGCTTCGCCTTCTGCACCCTCGAGCGCATCGGTGGCACCCCGAGCGTGATTATCGGGCTGGCCTCGATTCGCCGAACCAGCAAGCGCGACACGGTTCTGCGTGCGGTTATGGCCGAGCAGCTCAGAAGGGCGGCTCTGGCCTTCCCCGACGAGGATGTGGTCATAGGCGCCCGCTTCAACGATCCTTCCGGCTTTGAGGCATACCGCACGCTCGTCGACGTCGTACCCCGTCCCGGCCACAAGGCTGCAGGTGAGGAACGTGCATGGGGGCGGCGCTTCGTAAAGAGGTTCGGAATGTCGTCGCTGTCCTACAACGAGCGCACCTTTCTCGCCCCCGGATGCGACGGCCAACCATGCGTTTTCGACCACGCCAGCCTCACGCCAGAGAAGATCGACCCCGATGTGGCCGACTACTTCGGTGGCCTGGACCATAAGCGTGGCGATGTCCTGGTTGCCTGCGGATGGGCGATGGCCGAAAGCCTCGAGAAACTCCTCTGAGCAGGCCTCCCAGAGCGGTCGACGACATGTCGGTCAACGAGGCTCTGGCGGCTAGAAGAACCTGCCGTTCCTTCACCCGGGAGCCGCTGGGTGGCGGCGTCATCGACCGCCTGTTGGATCGGGCCCGTCGCACTCCGACTGCCGGCAACTGTCAGGGAGTCGAGTTCTTGGTTCTTGAGGGCCCGGGCGAGGTCGCAGCGTTCTGGGACACGACACTTCCCTCGGAGAAGCACTCAGGGTTTCCATGGCCCGGATTGCTGCTGGCCCCCGCCATCGTCATCCCGTTCGGCCTTCCCGATGTCTACCTCGAGAGGTATGGCGAGGACGACAAGGTAGCCACCGGTCTGGGCGTCGACGCTGCCGACTGGTCAGTACCGTACTGGCTGACCGATGCGGCGTTTGCGGCAATGGCTCTCCAGTTGCTGGTGGTAGAAGAGAGCCTGGGTTGTTGCTTCTTCGGCCTGTTCGGCAACGAGGGTGCAGTTCGCCGGAGGTTCGATGTGCCGGGGAGCGCCCGCTCACCCGGCGCCATCGCGATAGGTCACCCGGACCATGTGGCCCTACGACCGAGCACCTCGGCGGCGCGGTCCAGGCGGCCAGTCGCCTCTGTCGTGCACCACGGCTGCTGGTAGTCCCGACTCTGGCCTGACCGGCTGCCACGGTTAGGGTTCCGCCGAAGCGCTCAGAGCCACGACAGCCCGATATGGAGTAGCAATGGCCAGCACCCGACAGGTACCGATTGTCGACTATCTGCGGATCGGCGCCCGCCCATACCTGCGTGCCACCGAGTGCGGACACTGCGGTGCCCGATACTTTGATCGCCGTAACGCCTGTGCGAAGTGCGGCAAGGCCGACTTCGTGAATGCCCGCGTGTCCAACCGGGGGGCGTTGCGCTCGTTCAGCATCGTGCACAGGGCAGCACCGGGGATACCGGTGCCCTACGTATCGGCTCTGGTGGAGACCGATGACGGAACCACCGTGCGCTCCAACCTGGTTGACTGCCCGGCCGACCCTGAACACGTGACCCTTGGCATGAAGGTGCGCCTGGCCACGTACGTGTCGGGCACCGACGACGCCGGAACCGAGTGCGTGGCCTTCGGCTACCGCCCCGTCTGAACCTAAACCCCCAAACCCTCAGCGAGAGGACGATTCCATGTCAGGTGACTCAGTCTGGGTACTAGGTACCAGCATGACCAGGTTCGGGCGTTACCCCGACCTGGACGCGGTTGACCTTGCAGCGAAGGTGTGTCTCGAGGCATTCGCCGATGGTGAGGTGACCGTCCACGACATGGATGTGATGGCCGCTGGGACCCTCTTCCAGGCCAGCACCAGCATGGGTCAGCGGATCCAGAAGCAGATAGGGCAGACCGGGATACCGGTGTTCAACGTCACCAACGCATGCGCCACCGGTGCCACGGCCATACGGACCGTGTACCTGTCGATCAAGGCAGGGGAGGCCTCGATGGGGCTGGCGGTCGGCGTCGAGCAGATGGGCAAGATGGGCCTTCTGCGGGGCGGTTCCAAGGAGGAGGCCAACCTCTACGAGCCCGCCGGACGCTACGGCGCGGTGACTGCCGTGGACGGCGTGATCGGTACCGAGACCATGCCGGGTGTTTTCGCCCAGGCGGGCATGGCGTACGCCTACGAAAACGACGGCGTCGGCTTCGAGCAGTTCGCCAAGGTCGCCTACAAGAACCATCTCCACTCCACCCTGAATCCGCTGGCCCAGTACCAGAAGGAGTTCTCGCTGGAGGAGATCATGGGCTCGCCGGTCCAGAGCTACCCGAACACGCTGCTTATGTGCTGCCCGACCGGTGACGGTGCGGCTGCGGCCGTTCTGGTCTCAGAGGAACGTCTGCGGTCGATGCCCAAGCGTGTCCAGAAGAGGGCGGTCAAGATCGCAGCATCCGTGCTGACCTCGGATCCCTGGGTTGAAAGCGGCCAGGTTCAGCCCGACGTGAACACGCTCACCCGCAACGCAGCCAACCAGGCCTACGAGAAGGCCGGCATCGGCCCCGAGGACCTGGACCTGGTTGAACTGCACGACTGCTTCGCAACTGCCGAGTTGATCCACTACGACAACCTGGGCCTGTGTGAGCCGGGTGGTGCTGGTGACTTCATCGACTCCGGCGCACCGTTCCGAGATGGCACAACGCCCGTGAACGTGTCAGGTGGGCTCATCTCAAAGGGCCACCCGATCGGAGCCACCGGGGTGGCCAACGTGTTCGAGGTGACAACCCACCTGCGTGGTGAGGCTGGAGACCGCCAGATCAAGGGCGCCAAGGTCGGCCTCGCTCACGTCATCGGCCTGGGTTCCTCATGCGGCATCCACATCCTGGAAAAGGCCGCCTGACCCGACTGGCGCGCCTAGGTGAGGTCCAGGGTCTCCCTGAGTGCCTCCACGGAGTCCACCGGGGCGAGGCAGGTGTAGTTCCGGCAGACATAGGCCAGGCCGTCCTCACGGCCCTCCCAGAGGGGTCCGTCGCCTCTTTCACCCGAGGCCAGCACCACGTTGGGCAGGTAGGCCCGCTGGACGACCTCGACCAGGTCTGGCCTGACTCCGGGAATCACCACCTCTGTTATTCCCGAGTGGAACAGGTCCACAGCTCCAAGGAGGTGTCCGAACGCCGTGGGATGCCCGGTTACCCGGTCACCGAGGAGCCTCAGCACGCCTTCGGCGGCCTCGGTGTAGCGCTTCTCGCCGACGAGGGCGCCGAGGCGGAGCAGGGCTACCGCAGCCAGGCTGTTGGCAGACGGCTGGGCGTTGTCCATCAGGTCCTTGGGGCGCATCACGAGAGCCTCGGCGTCACTTCCGGTGGTGTGGAAGCCACCGTTGTCGAGATCGCTGAACAGGGCCAACAGGACCTCAGCTGTTGAGACGGCAGCCTCGGTCCAGCGGATCTCGCCCGTGGCCTCACCGAGGCGGGTCAGGCCGTCGATCATCGCCGCGTGGTCGGCGGCGTAGCCGAGGTGGCGTGCACCTCCGTCGGCCTGCCAGGAGCGCAGCCAGCGGCCGTCAGGGCGCTGCAGAACACGGCACAGAAAGTCCCCGTTGGCCCGGGCGGGCTCCAGCCAGTCGGATTTTCCCGTTGCCATCGCCGCATCGGCCAGGGTCGCCAGCATCAGGCCGTTCCACTCGGTCAGGACCTTGTCGTCGAGCCCAGGCCGGACCCTGGCCTCGCGGCGTGCGAACAGGGCCTGTCGTGCCCTCTCGACGTCGTCCGGCCGGAGGAGGTCGCCCCGGACCGGGCGGTGCAGGATACTTGCTCCCTCGAAGTTGCCGGCCCCGGTGACCCCATACCAGGCGATCGCAGCGTCGGCGTCGGAACCGCACACCTCGCGCACCTCGGCCTCCGACCAGACGTGGAACCTTCCCTCCACCCCCTCGGAGTCGGCATCCTCAGCTGACAGGAAGCCACCATCGGGGTGCCTCAGGTCCCGCAGTACGTACTCGATGCACTCAGAGGCCACCTGGCGCCATCGATCGTGCCCCAGGACCTGCCAACCGTGCAGGTAGGCACGGGACAGGAGGGCGTTGTCGTAGAGCATCTTCTCGAAATGGGGGACCAGCCAGTACCGGTCAACCGAGTACCGGGAGAAGCCGCCACCGAGGTGGTCGTACATCCCACCTGATGCCATGGCGTCCAAGGTGGTGGTGAGCACCCTGGTCGGCTCAGGCTTCCCGGTATGGGCGATATTTCGCAGCAGTGCCTCGAGGTTCATGGCCTGTGGGAACTTGGGGGCACCACCAAAGCCGCCCCACTCGTCGTCGTGTACGGCCAGCATCTGGTCGGACGCACCGGCGAGGGTTTCCGGCCCCGGAGGCGCCGCAGCCGGCTCCATCTCGGCCTGGCGGGCCATGGTGGCGGTCAGGCGGTCGGCCATGCCATCCAGGTCCTGGCGGTCCTCAGCCCATGCCTTCACGATCGCAGACAGCACCTGGGGGAACGATGCCATGCCGCCCCTCGGGGTGTCAGGCCAGTAGGTACCGGCATGGAAGGGGCGGCCATCGGGGGTGCAGAAAACGGTCATTGGCCAGCCACCCCTCCCGGTCAGCGAGGTAACGGCATCCATGTAGATGGCGTCCACATCGGGCCGCTCCTCCCGATCCACCTTCACGTTCACGAACCCATCGTTCATCTGGGCGGCGATCTCGGCGTTCTCAAAGGATTCGTGGGCCATCACATGGCACCAGTGGCA
>JABHCN010000004.1 GCA_018673475.1 Actinomycetota bacterium
CCGGGGTCTGCACCCATGTTCTCGACCCGGGGCCGGTTCAGGCGGTGCCAGGCTTCGTAGAGGGCTGGTCGGGGCAGTCGGGAGTGCACGACGGGCACGGGTGGCGTTGGTCCAACTGGTGGTTCCCGGTGGCGGGCGGCGATGCCGGTGACCTCGACGCCGGGAAGGTCGGCGAGTGCCCCGGCGAGGCCCACGGCGGCGACGGCGGTGCCGCCGGGGACGGTGTGCCAGCACTGCTCGACCAGGAAGGCGGCGTGGATGGGGTTCAGCACTTGACTCCGGCGGGCGGGCGGGCGTCCAGGATGGGCGGCAGGTTGTAGGCGTCGGGGTCGGGTTCGGGGGTGATCTCCTCGATGGTCTCGCCCTCGGCAAGGGTGGTGGTGGGCTCGGCGGGAAGGAGTTCGTCGGCCAGGGTCGTGGTGGTCACCTCCTCTTCCGGGGCGAGCGTGGTGGTCGACTCCTCTGGCGGCAGGGTCGTTGTTGTCGTCTCCTCGTCAGGGGCCAGCGTGGTCGTGGTCTCATCGGGCGGAAGGGTCGTTGTGGTTGTCGACTCCTCCGGGGCGAGGGTCGTGGTCGTTGACTCCTCCGGGGCTCCGGTCGTGGTGGGTTCCTCGGGCGGCAGGGTGGTCGTGGTCGTTGTCGTCGTCGTTGGGTCGTCGTCCTGGAGGGCGCGGCGTGGGGCCAGCTTGGCAGCCTGTTCCATGAGCACGCCGGGCAGGTAGTCGCGTGCGATGGCGTCTGTTGCCTCGTAGGTGCGTGGCTCGGTGAGGAACTCGGTGAAGTCGGTTCCCATGCGGAGTTCCACTGTTCCCGGCTCAAGGCCCAGGTCGTCTCTGAAGTCGAACACGGGCACGCTGCGAACAAACCTGCCCAGCAGCACGGCTGCCTCGTAGTCGTCGATGGCGGCCCTGATGGTGGTACGGGCGGCTATGGGGCCGGTTCGCATGTCGACCGAGAAGCCGTGGCGGCCCAGGTGCACGGTGGGTGGCACGGCTTCGTCGTCGACGCCACGGCCGTCGACCACCGAGACCTGCACGTCCTCGGTCTGGAGGGCGGTGCCGCGGAACACGTCGAAGACCCGGCTGGCGTTGTCTCCGAGGCGCAGCACCGACGAGTTGCCGACGCTGTCGTCGATCACGGGCAGCACGTAGCGGTCGAGGTCGTCGGGCTTGAACGATGAGAAGGCCCGGCCCAGGTCAAGGAGGGTGCGAAGCGTGAGGCGGTCGTCGAGCACCACGGTTGCGGCTCCGGCCTCGATGAGGTCGTTGCGGGCGAGCACCGAGCGGGCCCCCTTGTCGATGGCGCGTTCCATGGCCATGAGCATGAAGCTCTGCTGGCGCTGGTTGCGCTCAAGGTCGTTCCAGACGCCGACACGGCGCCAGCGGCCGTCGAAGTAGCCCTCGATCTTGCGGCTGCGTACGAAGGCGAGGGACTCCTGGCCGTCCAGCAGCGTGCAGCCGCCGTAGGGCTCGTTGAGGCCCGAGCCGACGTCGCGCACCGGGTATGGGAACCATGCAGGCACGCCGCCCAGCTCGTCGACGACCGCCTCGAAGCCGTGGAAGTCCATGACCACGAAGTTGTGGATGGGCACCCCGAAGTTGTTGGTGATGGTCTCGACGAGGGTTGGTGCGCCCTGTTCCATGCCGCCGACAAGCAGCGATGAGGCGATCTTCTCCTCGCGGACGGGCACGCCGCCGCGCCAGATGGGCACGTAGAGGTCCCGCGGAAGCGAAACCAGCGAGGCCCGTCTGAGGCCGGGGTCGAGGCGCAGCAGCATGATGACGTCGGCGAGGGCGGCGCTGGCGGTGCGGTCCCGGTGAGCTGCCGGGTCGTCGTCGTCGAGGCCGACGGCGCTGTCGGTGCCGATGATGAGGAAGTTGCGGGCCGGGCCGGCAGGGGTCTCGCCGGGCCTGACTGCGGGGCGTTCACGGGCGCCGGTGCCGTTGTCGGCCGTGGCCGGGGCGTGGGGGTCGGCCAGAACGCCGGCGGGTACGTCGATGCGCACGATGGAGCCGACGGCCTCCTCGAAGGAGTCGAGGCGGCCGGATGCGTAGATGAGGCCGACGGCGAAGAACACGCTGGCGGCGATGAGGATGCGCTGGGGCCAGGTGCGGCGCCCGGCGGGTTCGTCCGGTTCGTCCGGGCCAGCGGGCTGGTCGACCGGTTCGTTTACCGCCTCGGAGACAGGGGCCTTCTGGTGGCCATTGCCGAAGCTGTCTCCGACGCCCGCGCTGACCTGTCGGGTCCAGGCGCGCAGGTGGTCGCGAAGGCCCTGCCACGCCCGCTGCAGGCTCTGTTGCAGCCCTGCTCCGGGTCTGTCATCCACGGGGAGCGAGGCTACCGGGTGCGCCCCTGCGGACCGGGGCGCCACTGCGGGGCGACCCTTGGTTTCAGCGGGTGGGCACTAGCCTGCGGCGATGGCTGAGACAGGTGCTAAGAACCCCGCCGGGTCCCATGACGGGGTCTGCTGGGTGAACGGCCGGATCGTTGATGCCGACGACGGTTCGGTGTCGGCCATGGACCACTCGATCGTGGTGGGCGACGGCGTGTTCGAGACCCTCAAGACCGTGAACGGGCCCGACGGCCCCGTTCCCTTCGCCGTCACACGGCACCTGGACCGCCTGCGCCACTCTGCGAACGGCCTGGGCATGGAACCGGCCGACGAGGACCGGGTGCGTGCCGCCCTGGCCGATGTGATGGTGGCCGACCCTGGTGCGGGGCGAATACGTATCACCTGGTCGAGTGGCCCTGGGCCTCTGAGCTCGGGGCGCGGTGACGGCCCGGGCACGCTCATCGTGGCAACCAGCAGTGCCAACGTGTGGCCCGAGTCGGGACGGGTGCACATAAGCAGGTGGACCCGCAACGAGAACGGTCCGCTGGTGGGGCTCAAGACCACCTCGTATGCCGAGAACGTGCTGGCGCTGGCCGAGGCTCACCGCCACGGGTGCACCGAGGCGCTGTTCACCAACACGGCTGGGCTGTTGTGTGAGGGAACCGGCACCAACGTGTTCCTGGTGGTCGACGGCGTGGTGGTCACTCCCCCGCTGGCGTCGGGTTGCCTGGCCGGCGTTACCCGCTCTCTGGCCATGGAGATGGCCGAATCGCTGCCCGAGGTCGACGGTGATGTGGTCGAGCGCGACATCAGCCCGGACGAGTTCTCACGGGCATCCGAGGCGTTCCTGACGTCTACGACCCGTGACGCCATGGCCATCTCGGGGGTGGATTCGTGGGCAGACGGGGCACACACGGCCCTTGACCTGCCGGCTGCTCCGGGCCCGGTGACGGCTGCGCTGGCTGCCGCCTTCGCCGACCTCTGCGCCACCACGCCTGACCCGTAGGGGTCTCGCCCAGCGCTACAGGGCCCTCAGGTGGGTGATGTCGCCGACGTTCACCACGACCGGTCCGCAGGGCTCTCCATCGCCTGAATCGGGCTCGACCACAAGGGCGCCGTCGACGGTGAGGTCGACGGCATCGCCCACCAGGTCTCCCCCGGGGCGCTCCACCCTGACCCGGCTGCCCACGGTCGCCGAGGCTGCCAGGTGGTCCGCCCGTAGACGCTCGGGGCCATCAGTCGACTCCAGGGCGGCCAGCTGTCGGTCGAAGGCGACCAGCACGTCGACCATCAGCCACCACCGGTCGACCCGGATTCCGGCACGGGCCAGAGAGGTGGCCCCGGGTGGCACCGGTTCGTCCGAGATGACCGACTCGGGTGGCGGCCAGTCCACGTTGAGGCCCAGGCCCACGACGATGGCGGGCCGTTCACCCGTGACCAGTTCGGCCAGGATGCCTGCCACCTTGCCGGCCTGCGGACCAGCGAGCAGCACGTCGTTGGGCCACTTGACCGCTGCCTTCAGGCCCATGGTCTCGAGCACCTCGGCGACCGACACGGCCAGAGCCGATGTGACGAGCCCACGGCGGTCTGGGCCGGTGTTGCTCCCCGCTGTTGCCAGCCATGACGGACGGAGCAGAACGGAGAAGGTCAGGTTGGTGCCGGCGGGTGCCTCCCAGCGTCGGTCCATGCGACCCCGCCCGGCGCTCTGGTGGTCGGTTGCCAGCACGAGGCCGTCGTCGGCGTGGCCTCCGGCGCGGGCCACGAGGTCGTCGTTGGTGGAGCCGGTGGCGCCGACCATCTCGAATGGGCCGAAGCGGGTGCCACGCAGGGCGGTCCCCCAGCTGGCCGTTGAGGCCGAATCGCCGCCAGGATCGGGAGATTCGGGGAAATGATGCGTTCCGGGCTCCATTCGGGTAACCATATGTCGTGTTTTCAAAGGTTCTGATCGCCAATCGGGGCGAAATCGCTGTCCGGATCATCCGGGCCTGCCGTGAGCAGGGCGTGGCGACCGTCGCCGTCTACTCCGATGTTGACTGCAACGCGCTGCACGTGCGCCTGGCCGACGAGGCCTACGCCCTGGGGGGCCAGACGGCTGCCGAGAGCTATCTGAACACCGAGGCCATCCTCTCGATCATCGAGCGCTCCGGTGCCGATGCGGTGCACCCCGGCTACGGGTTCTTTTCTGAGAACGCCGACTTTGCGCGGGCGATCACCGAGCGGGGTGTCACGTTCATCGGGCCGCCGCCCGAGGCGATTGAGGTGATGGGCGACAAGATCAGCGCCCGCCACGCCGCCGAGCGGGTTGGTGTGGCCTGCGTACCGGGCACCACGGACTTCATCACCGACCCGGCCGAGGTGGTCGCCTTCGGAGCCGAGCACGGCTGGCCGGTGGCAGTCAAGGCCGCCTACGGGGGTGGTGGCCGCGGCATGAAGGTGGTGGCCGACGCCGACGGAGCCGCTGATGCCGTGGAGTCGGCCCGGCGGGAGTCGCTGGCCTACTTCGGGCGTGACGAGCTCTACATGGAGCGCTACCTGACGGCCCCGCGCCACATCGAGGTGCAGGTGCTGGCCGACAACCACGGCAACGTCGTGCACCTGGGTGGGCGTGACTGTTCGGCCCAGCGCCGCCATCAGAAGCTCATCGAGGAGGCTCCGGCACCGGGTCTCTCAGACGAGGTGCGTGCCGCCATGGGCGAGGCCGCCGTGAAGGTCGCCGAGGGCTGTGACTACACGAATGCGGGCACCGTGGAGTTCCTCTACGAGGACGGCGGGTTCTGGTACCTGGAGATGAACACCCGCCTGCAGGTGGAACACCCCGTGACCGAGTTGGTTACCGGGCTGGACCTGGTGGAACAGCAACTGCGCATCGCCGCCGGTGAGCCGCTGGCCTTCACCCAGGAAGACGTGGAGATACGTGGCCACGCAATCGAGGTACGAATCAACGCCGAGGACCCGGCCGGTGGGGCTTTCCTGCCCTCGCCGGGGCGCATCACGCAGCTGCGGGCTCCGGACGGTTTCGGGGTGCGGTTTGACACGGGCTTTGAGGCGGGCGACGAGGTCAGCCAGTTCTACGACAACCTCATCGGCAAGCTGATCGTGTGGGGTGCCGACCGTGACACTGCCATCCGGCGGATACTGCGGGCGCTCGGCGAGCTGGAGGTCACCGGTGTGGCGACGACTGCTCCGGCTGACGTGGCGATCCTGGAACACCCGGACTTTGTGGCAGCCACGCACTCAACCAAGTGGGTAGAGGAGACCCTGGACCTCACGGGCGTGGGTGGAGGCTCCGGCGAAGATGCCGATGCTCCACCGGGTTCGGTGCGCCGTGACACCACCGTCGAGGTGGACGGGCGCCGCATCGAGGTCTCCATCTGGGTTCCGGATCCGGCCGAGGTGGGAACCCTTGGTGGCCGACCGCGCCGTGCCAGCGCCGGACCAAATACTGCCGGCGGTGTGGGCAACGGGCAGGTTGCGGTGCCGATGCAGGGCACGATCGTGAAGGTGGTGGTCGAAGTGGGCGACACCGTTGCTGCCGGCGACACGGTGTGCGTGCTGGAGGCCATGAAGATGGAAAACAACGTGGTGGCCGACGTGGGCGGCACGGTCACCGAGGTGAAGGTGGCCGTTGGCGACTCGGTCGGCAGCGGCGACGTGGTGGTGGTTATCGAGCCCGGATGAGAACCCGCAGCCTCGTGAACGCCTGGCGCCTGCTGCGCAGCGGCGACCTGGCCGGTCTGGGAAGGCGGATCGTGGCCCGTGTGACCCGCC
>JABHCN010000035.1 GCA_018673475.1 Actinomycetota bacterium
CTACGGCACGCCCGCTGTCGGCGCTTCCGATGTCGGTGGTGACCATTCCGTCGGCCGAGAACGAGGTGTCCAGATCGCCCGGTGCGGCGAGCGCGACAAGTACCCCGATGGCCAGTAGGGCGAGGGTGGCCAGCACTGCTCCGAGGATGGTATTTCCCCGCATACCGCCGAACATACGCCAATCAGAACCCTGTGGCACCTGTTCGACAGGCCGGCTGGCCAGACCACGCTCCAGCAGGGCCGTAGGCTCGGGCCCCGTGAACGACCACGTACCTCCGACAGGCCTTCCTGAGAGCGGACGACCAGCCGACGAGGTGCTGGCCGACCTCACGGCAAAGCGGTCCCACGATGTCAGGTGGGCCGATGGTCGCACCTTCGCCCTGGTCTTCGACGGAGGAGAGGACGTACGGGCCGTCGCCGAGGAGGCCGCCCGCCTCTACCTCCACGAGAACGCCCTCAACACGCTGGCTTTTCCGTCTCTCGGCTCCATCCAGTCAGAGATCTGTGGCTGGACTGCGGACCTCCTGCACGGTCCGGAGGCAGCGGGCTTTCTCACCAGTGGGGGAACCGAGAGCATCCTCTGCGCGGTCCTGGCTGCACGCGACCGGGCGGTAGCCGAGCGGGGCCTGACCGATCCCGAGATTGTCCTGCCGATCAGCGCCCACGCCGCGTTCCACAAGGGCGCCCACATGTTCGGCCTGCGCACGCGAACCGTGCCCGTCACCGACGAGTGGACAACCGACCTCGACGCCATGGCCGATGTCGTCGGGCCTGACACCGCCCTGGTCGTGGCATCGGCCCCGGCCTACCCCCAGGGAACGGTCGACCCTGTTGGCGAGGTTGCCGCCATGGCCGCCGATGTGGGCGCCAGTTGCCATGTCGACGCCTGCATGGGCGGGTTCGTCCTTCCATTTGCCGAGATGGAGGGCCGCACGACACCTCCATGGGATTTCAGGGTCGATGGCGTGACCTCGATATCGGCCGACCTGCACAAGTTGGGCTATGCCCCCAAGGGCGTCTCGGTGATCCTCCACCGCTCCCGCGAGCTACGCCGCTACCAGACCTTCGACTTCGACGGTTGGCTGGCCGGCCGCTACATAACCCCCAACATGCAGGGCACCCGCTCGGGGCTGCCAATGGCCGCCGCATGGGCGGTGCTGCAGTACCTGGGCGTCGACGGCTACCGGCGCCTGGTTCGCACCACCCTCGAAACGGCCGACGCAATCCGCGAAGGTGTCCGGGCCATCGAGGGGCTGAGGATTCTCGGCAATCCGGTACACCACCTGCTGGCCATGTCCGCCGAACCAGAGATCACCGACAGGGCCAGAGGAATCGACCTGTTCGCCCTGGGCGAGGCCATGGCCGACCGCGGCTGGCACCTTGACCGCCAGGGGCCACCGCCGAGCCTGCACATGACGGTGAGTGCCGGCAACGCCAAGGCGGTCGACGAGTTTCTGGCCGACCTGTCTGAGGCCGCCGAGCAGGTCAGGGGCGGGGGCACCGGCGAGGCAACCCAGTACGCCACCCTCGAGTAGCGATCACCCGGGGGCGGGCTGGCTGGCCGGGCAGGTCTCGAACCTGCAACCTCCTGATCCAAAGTCAGGCGTTCTGCCAGTTGAACTACCGGCCACTGGCGCACACCGGGGTGCCGTCAGTACCGCACAGAGCGTAGTGGCAGGTGGCATCCCCGCGAACTGACCGCTACCCACTCCGGGCGCGGTACCCTGCGGGCCGTCATGGGATCTCTTATCAAGAAGCGCCGCAAGCGCATGCGCAAGAAGAAGCATCGCAAGATGCTCAAGCGCACCCGCGCCAAGCGGATGAGAGGCAAGTAGCCCGGTCTCAGACTGGTGGCACGCTGGGCGGAACCGTCCGAACTACCTGTCGCCCATCACCCGGATACTCGCCCTCCACGAACCAGGTACCTCCACTTCCGGCCAGCCTCGGCTGTTGACCCGTCGCGCCTCCGAGGCGGTCGCGCCAGCGGGCCATCTCCGGAATCAGGTCCAGCACGGCCGGCTCCAGGTCGTTTCCGACCGCACCAGAGGGCCCACCCATGTCGTCCCACCGCTGGTAGACGGCCCCCGTCGGGCAACCAATAGGTGGAATCAACAGCGAGTAGACCCTGTCCTCGAACGGCAGCGGCTCGACAACCTCGCCGATCCCGGAGACCCGGGCACGCCCCCCAACTAGGCAGAAGGCCACGTCGGCGCCGATTCCGGACGCTGCGACCAGATCCGAGACCCCCGCCCAACGCAGGATCGCCGCCGCATCTGACGAACCTCCACCGAGGCCTGCTCCGGCGGGAATATTCTTCTCGACCACCACATGGGCCTCCCTGCCGGCAAGTGACAGCGCCCGCCTGACAAGGTTGTCGTCGCCGGACGGCACACCGAGGCCACCATCCGCGCCAGACATCTCCAACCCGTCGCCCGGTCCGATCGTGAGGCAGTCAGCCAGATCAAGGCTGACCATCTCAGCATCGATGAGGTGATATCCGTCGCCGCGTAGTCCCGTGATGCGGAGCGAGAGGGTCAACTTGGCCGGAGCCGTCAGGACGGTGTTCACGACCCGTCCCCGACAACCCGAGAGGCCATGGACGCCCACTGATCGAGACCCAGTTCCTCGGCGCGCGCCGTCGGGTCCACCCCTGACCCGACGATCGCCGCCTCGTCGAGGATCCCCCTGAGGGATCGCCGCAGCATCTTGCGACGCTGACCAAATCCGGCACGAACGACCTGGAACAGGACCTCCCGGTCGACGTCGGTGGCCGGCTCCGACAGGCGCCGAAGCCCCACAAGGGCGGAGTCAACCCTGGGTCTCGGCAGGAACACCGACGGTGGCACCCTGCCCAGCACGCGGGCCTCAGCGTGGTACGCGACCTTTACCGAAGGGAGGCCGTACGCGTCGTCCCCGGGACCGGCGACCAGGCGGTCGGCCACCTCCCGCTGCACCATCACGACCATCTCACCGATAGCTGGAACACCGTCGAGGAGGTCACAGATCAGGGGAACTGAGATGTTGTACGGAAGGTTCGCAACCAGCTTCCACGGACCCGCCCCGAGCAGATCGTCCCAGTCGGTGTCCATCGCATCGCCATGAACTATCCGAATCCGGTCGGGCTGATGGCCGGCGGTCACCTCGGCCAGCACGTCCACCAGGACGTCATCGACCTCGATGGCGACAACAGATGCCCCCGCCTCCAACAATGCAAGTGTCAGCGACCCGACCCCGGGCCCGATCTCGACAACCCTGTCGCCCTCGCCGACCTCGGCCAACTCGGCTATTCGCCGGACGGTGTTGGGCTCAACGACAAAGTTCTGCCCGAGCGAGCGCTTGGGACTTATGCCGTGGCGGTCCAGCAGCGACCGGACCTGGGTCCGGGTGAGGGTCACCCGGGCGAGATTACGGCAGGTAGCGGCCGCACACCGGCCACTGGCCACGACCACGCAGGTGGTAGAGCGAGTGGGCCATGGCGTCCTGGTCTGCAGGTGCGGCAGCCGCAGGATCGACACCTACCAGGCGCTCGTGGTAGAGGCCGGCGATCCAGTCCCAGGTCGTGGTACTGAACTGGTAGGCGCCGCGGTAGCGGCCGGTGGGGTTGACCGCCGTGTAGTCGCCCGTGGCCTCGCAGTACCGGAGCGCCTCCCACTGCTCATCAGAAGGGCCTCCGTCAGCGGGCCTCGTGTCCCATGGAATTGTCGTCGTCGGGCCGGGGGTGCTGATTGCCGTTGCCCTCCGGTTGTCTTCCTCTTCACGCAGCCTCGCCCGCTCTGCCTGCCGGTCGGCCTCTTTCTGCTTGGAAGCCAGGATGGTGTCGAGTGCCTCCCGCTCGGCGAACTCCACCGCGACGATCTCCTGAGCCAGAGCAATCGCCTCGGCCTCGTACTTTCGTGCAGCCTCAGCCAGCCTGTTGACCGTCGGAAGGTTTGAACGGGCGACATGCCACGCCTCGGCACGGTCCGCCAGATTGGCGACATCTGCAGGCGAGGTGGGCGTTGTCCAGTCGGATGCTGCAGTGCCGACAGCAGCATCTACGACCACGATCGGCACCGACAGGGCCAACTCCACCGAGTTGGAGGCATCTGCGACGCCGGTCAGCGATCCGGTCGAATCAGGATTCTCCATGACGAACAGGGGCAGCGCGGCAACAGTGGCGAGCGCCACTACAACCACACGCCACCGCTCGACGGTGAACTCAGCCAACTTCCCTCTGCTCCTGTCTCGGACAACACCCCAGCGGCGACCCTCCGTTTCGTGAAGGAACGCGCGCAGCCACAGGGCGACCCCCGGAAGTTACGAAATTTCCGCCCGATTCGCAACTTGCCGAGCTGTGGCAGTGGGCACCCGACCACGTCAGGCGCGAGGTGATCTCACCGACCACCCGAGGCTTCCCCGAGTCCGTAGAAGCGCCAGGCGTTCTCGGATGTAGCCATCGCCACCTCGCCGGAGTCGATCCCCATGGCCGCAGCGACCGCAGCACCAACCAGGGCCACGTTGGCAGGCTCATTGGGTTTCCCCCTGTGGGGCACCGGTGTCAGGTAGGGCGAGTCCGTCTCGACCATGACCTGCCCGAGTGGACTCTGGGCCGCAGCCTCACGAATGTCGTCGGCCGTCGCAAAGGTGACGATTCCGCTGAATGAGAGCATTGCCCCGCGCTCGACACATGCAGTCGCCTCCTGGGGCCCTCCGGTGAAGCAGTGGAACACCATGCGCTCTGGAACACCCTCTGTATCCAGCAGGGCGAAGGTCTCCTCCCACGCCTCGCGGGTGTGGATCACGATCGGCATCTCACGTTCGTTTGCGAGAGCGACATGTGCAGCGAACACGTCGGCCTGTGCCCGTCTCGGAGAATGGTCATAGTGGTGGTCGAGCCCGGTCTCACCAATTGCCACGACCACGTCATCGTCGAGCAGGTCCTCTATTCCCCTCATTCCGTGGCTGGCCTCGTGTGGATGGACCCCGGCGGTAGCCCACACGTCTGGATGGGACCTGGCCACAGAGATGGCGGCACGGCTGTTGTCAAGGTCGGTTCCGACGTTGACAAAGCCCACGACCCCGGCACTGCGGGCCCGCTCCAGAGCCTCCTCGGCGTCGCTACCCAGGTGGCAGTGGTTGTCGAACCAACTGCCCTCTACGGCAGCCTGATCCCCGGAACTCAACCTTCGCCACCGGGTTCGACGCCCATCAACTCGGCCAGGTCCACCTTGGCAAACATCGGTGTCGGCTTGTCAACGGGTGTTCCCGGAACCGGTTCCACCCTGGCCCATCCGGCGACCTCGCCGAACACCCCGTCGAGGAGGACGGTTGAGAACGGAAGGTACGGAGACAGGGCGACCCTCACACCGGCGACTGCTGCAAGCGCCGTGCCGAGCACCACGCCGGCCCGCTCAGGATCGCTCTTGGCCAACTTCCACGGCTCGGTGGCGTTCAGGTACACGTTCACGGCGGCTGCAGCCTCGATGCCGGTCCGTATGCCTGCCCTCAACTCCACCCGGTCGATCTGTTCGCCGACACGCTCGATGGCCTCGTCGACGGCAGCCAACACGGCAAGGTCATCTTCTGAGCGGCCGTCGGCTGACGGCACCTCGCCACCGCAGGTCCGGTGCACCATGGAGAGCACCCGGTTCACCAGGTTCCCCCACGTGGCAACCAACTCCTCGTTCACCCGCCGGGCGATCTCCTCCACAGACAGGTCCGTGTCGCTTTGCTCGGGGAACGACGCAGCAAGGGCGTACCTGATTGCATCGGCCTCGAACATCGCTAGCCCCTCACCAATTGTGAGGCCCACGCCACGGCTTGCAGAAGCCTTGCCCCCGCTGAACGTGACGTAGTTGTTGGCCGGCACGTCGGTCGGCAGGCTGAGACCTCCGTAGCCGAGCAGCATGCCGGGCCAGATGATCGTGTGGAACGGGATGTTGTCCTTGCCGATGAAGTAGACCGACCGTGCGTCGTCGTTCTCCCACCACTCGCGCCATGCATCAGGTTCTCCCCGGCTGGCGGCCCACTCCTTGGAGGCCGACAGATAACCGATGACGGCCTCGAACCAGACGTAGATCCGCTTGCCGGGACCCAGGTCGTCGACGGGAACATCGACACCCCATTCCAGGTCGCGGGTGATGGCCCGGTCCTGCAGGCCGTCGTCGATCCAGCCCTTCGAGAAGTTGAGGACGTGCGGACGCCAGCCCTCACGGGCATCCAGCCACTCGCTGAGGTCCGACTCGAAGTCGGACAGCCGAAGGAAGAAGTGCTCGGTCTGGCGCAGTATGGGTTCGCTGCCCGTGATCTTGGAGCGGGGATCGATCAGCTCCTCCGGGTCGAGGGTGCGCCCACAGTCCTCGCACTGGTCTCCCCTGGCCTCGGAATAGTCGCAGTGGGGGCAGGTGCCCTCGATGTAGCGGTCGGGCAGAAACCGGTCGGCCTCGAGGTCGAAGTACTGCTCGCTCGACCTCTTGTCGATGTGCCCGTTCTGGAGAAGCCGCAGGAAGATGTCGTGGGTCACCTCGGCGTGGTTCTGTGTGCCGGTGGAGGTGTAGAGGTCCCAGCTGATACCTAGACGGTCCCAGTCACTCACGAACTCAGCGTGGTAACGGTCGACTATGTCGGCAGGGGTTACCCCCTCGGCGTCGGCACGAACCGTTATGGGGGTTCCGTGCACATCTGAGCCTGAGACCATCAGCACCCGGTTTCCGGCCAGGCGCTGGTAGCGGGCGAACACGTCGGCAGGAAGGTAGGCGCCGGCGAGGTGGCCCAGATGGCGTGAGCCTGATGCGTAGGGCCAGGCAACGGCGACGAGGATTGGGGTGGACATGGCCTCCGAGGCTACCGCTGGGCCCATTCGCCGGAGCACGTGTCTATGAGGCCGGTATCTCCAGGGCCAGCCTGTAGGCGCGCCTACGCGATACGCCCAGCCGTCTGGCGACCTCGTCGGCTGCGTCGCGTGTCGAGGCACCGGTGCCCCTGGCCTCGGCCAGCAGAACACGAATACGGTCGTCGTCGGCACCGGCTGTGGGAGCGGCACCACCAACTACCAGGACGATCTCGCCCTTCACCGGTGTCGCTGCCCAAGTGGAGGCCCCAGCGAGGGTCCCCCTCCAGACCTCCTCGTGGAGCTTGGTGACCTCGCGGGCAACGGCAACCGGACGCTCTGCACCAAAGGCGCCGGCCAGGTCGGCAAGGGTTGCCGCCAGACGGCGGGGCGATTCGAACAGCACGATCGTGCGCTCCTCGACCGCCAGCTCGGCAAGCCTCCCGGTGCGGGCTGCGCCGCTACGTGGCAGGAAACCCTCCATGCACCATCGTGTGGTCGGAAGACCGCTCATGACGAGTGCCGCAACCGGCGCAGACGGCCCGGGCACCACCGACACCTCAAAGCCGGCGTCGAGCACCCTCCGTACCAGCCGTTCGCCGGGATCAGAGATACCCGGTGTCCCTGCATCGGTCACGACCGCCACGGATGCCCCCTCGGACAGCCGCCTGATGACCTTGCCGGCAGCCGCCTCCTCGGTGTGCTGGTCGACCCGCAACAGGCTCGACCCCGTGATTCCAGCGTGGCTCAGGAGTAGGCCCGTGCGGCGGGTGTCCTCGCAGGCAATGAGATCAGCGGCGGACAAGACCTCGACCGCCCTCTGGGAGAGATCACCGAGGTTTCCGATTGGGGTGGCAACGAGAACGAGCAGCCCGGCCCCGGACAACGTGCTCACTCCCGCACCGTCAACTCATCGCCCACCTTGAGGCCCCACCTCTCAAAGGAACCAGACTCGGCCTCGACAATTGAGCGCGCTCCCCTGATGTGGCGCCCTATGCGATGACGGTTCATTGTCGTCGTGTGAAGCACCCTCATGTCGGAGTCAAGATGTGCCACGTCTATCGGGAACCTCATGCCCACGGTGTGCACCCGCCTGGCCGGCTTCAGGAGGATCGCACCATCGATGCCGTCGCGACCCAGCAGGCCACGACGACGCTCTGATCGGGACCCGGCCAGCTCAAGGCTGGCCATCACACGATCTCCACAGACCAACCATGACATGGGTCAAGCGTAGATGCAGTGGGCGTGGCTCAGGAGCAGGCGGCCATGATCTCCACACACCGACCGCGGGAGGGAAATGAGGTCTGCGTGCCGGGGCGGGTGACGCTCTCACCGGCACATGTCATCCCCAGCCTGATGGAGGCAGTCTCGTCGAGGCCGGCTGCGAGGCCTGCCACGAACGAACCCACGAACGCGTCACCGGCTCCTGTGGTGTCGACCGCCTCCACCATGTTGGCCGCAATCCTCGAAACGGAGCCGTCGACACGGACCACGGCCACACCCTCGCCGCCCAGCGTTACGAGCAGTCGGGTTCCGGTCCGCTCCGCAAATGCCATGAGAGAGGCATCGTCAGGCTCGGCGCCGTCGGCCAGCAGCCCAAACTCGACCTCGTTGGGAATGAGCCAGTCGGTCACAGCCAACAGGCCGGCCTCAAGGTCAGCTGCGGGCGCCGGGTTGAGGACGGTCAGCACCCCCCGGGAGCGGGCCTCGGTAAAGCCCGCAGCGGTGGCTGCCTGGGGAACCTCAAGCTGGCCTACCACCACAGACAGGTCGGCATATGAGGCGACGGCGTCGGTAGCCATCTCGGCGGTCAGCCCGTTGTTGGCACCGGGAACGATGATGATCCGGTTGGTTCCATCGGGCTCCACCCAGATGGGGGCGACGCCGCTCTCCCCGGGTACGACATGGACATGTTCGGTGTCGACCCCGTAGGAGCCGAGGTTCGACACGGTCATCTCCCCGTAGGAATCCTCACCCACGGCGTTGACCATCGTGACCCGGGAACCGGCCAGGGCCGCCATCACCGCCTGGTTGGCCCCCTTCCCACCAAAACCCATCTGGAACCGGTCGCCCACGATGGTCTCGCCTGCCTCCGGGACCCGCTGCGTGTACGCAACCAGGTCGATCATCGTGGATCCGACCACCAGAACGTGGCCACCGGATCCGACCCTCCCAACCGCCATAGTTCGTCGCTCCCGGGCTAGACAGACTCCCGGCCCGACAATACTGACAGCGACGCCGGACAACGGACCCGGCCCTCGGGACGCTTCGACAGAACCAGAACACAAGGAGAGAAACTGATGCCTCGAATCAGCGCCTGGGACATGCCGGTACTCCAATCGGTGCTGCCGGTGGTCGAATCATCCAGGCATGTTCGAACGTCTGCGGAGGCGGTCGACCGGGTGGCGCGCTGGATGGCCTACGAGGAGTTCGCCCCACCCGACGGATCAGTGGAGGGGCCCTTCAACTTCGGGCCAGACCCCGACACCATCATCGATGCGACCCTGTTGACCTCGTCGCTCAACTTCGCCTACACGGACTTCGAGTCCGGTGAGCGGTTCGAGGCCGACTACGACGGAGGCACCTGGGCCGATGCCGAGGCGATGTTCGCCAGGATCCACCTCGCACACCGTGGCGGCACGGCCATCTTCGATGGCGGGTTCCTCGCCGAGGTCACGGCAGCCGACCTGGCTGTGATCTTCGAGGGCAGCATCGAGATGCCGATGCTCGCTGAGCGCGCACAGATACTCAACGAGATCGGAAGGGTCCTGGTCGACAGATACGACGGCCGTTTCCACAACTTCGTCCGATCCTGTGAACCCGCCGCCTACGCCGACGGGAACGGCCTGCTGGAGAGGCTCACGAGCGAGTTCCCGAGGTTCGCCGACACGAGCACCTACAACGACAAGCCGGTCATCTTCTACAAGTTGGGCCAGCTCTGCCTCTGGTCGCTGCACGTGGCCCTCTCGGGAACCGGGACCCTGTCAATCCGTGACCTCGACAACATGAGCGCATTTGCCGACTACATCCTGCCGGTTGCCCTCAACGCAATGGAGGTCCTCGGTTACACCGACGAACTGGAGCACCGAATCGCCACACAGGACCTCATCCCCAGGGACTCCGCCGAGGAGATCGAGATCCGGGCCCACACCATCTACGCCACAGCACTGCTTACAGATGCGATCAACGCAATCCGGCCTGCAGACAGGCAGGTGGTCATCCCACAGGTCGACTACCGCCTGTGGAGCGTCTACCACGCCGCCTTCCCCACCCTTCGGCCACACCACCTGACCCGCACCATCATGTACTGAGCATCCACCGGGACTCAGACGTTGAAGCGGAACTCCATGACGTCTCCGTCGACCGGGTGGTAGTCCTTGCCCTCGCTCCTGACCAGCCCGGCCTCGCGGGCCACGGTCCAGGAACCCTGCTCGAGTAGCGTGTCCCACCTGATCGTCTCGGCCCGGATGAACCCGCGCTGGAAATCGGTGTGAATGCGCCCGGCACACTCGGGTGCAGACGACCCGGCACGGAACGTCCATGCACGGCTCTCCTTTTCACCCGTGGTGAAGAAGGTCCGTAGGCCGAGCTGGTGGTACGCCGCCTGGACAAACCTGGGTAGCGCTCCCTCGCCGAGACCGAGACCGTCGAGCATCTCGACCCGATCAGCCTCGTCCAACAGCGCCGCCTCGGCCTCGAGCTGCACGCACATGCCGATCACGTCGGCACCCTCTAACTGCTCTGCAACAGGCGCCAGTACCTGGTCGGGTTCAGCCACCTGTTCCTCGTCGAGGTTCACGATTGCCAGAACCGGCTTGTTGGTGAGCAAGAAGAACTGCTGGAGCTCGGCGCGGGCATCATCTGAGAGGTTTCCCCGGTAGAGGGGAACCCCGGCGCCCAGCAGATCGACTGCATCAGCAAGGGCAGCAACCGTGGGCTTCATCGACGGGTCGCCCTTGGAGGCCCGCTGCAGCTTGTCCAACTGCCGTTCAGCGGTGTCGAGGTCGGACAGCGCCAACTCCACCTCGACGATCCCCAGATTGGCAACCGGGTCGGAATCGCCGGGAACGTCACCGTCACGGAATGCCCGCAGAACAAAGACGATGGCGTCAACCTCGCGTATCCCGGCAAGGAACTTGTTGCCGAGGCCCTCTCCCTGGGCAGCACCCTCCACAAGGCCACCGATGTCAGCAAACTGAACGGTCGCCGGAACCACCTTCTGGGACCTGCTCATCTCGGCGAGCCGACCCAGGCGCCCATCAGGCACACGGGCCACCCCGATGTTCGGGTCGGTCGTGGCAAACGCGTACGGGGCAGCAAGTGCCCCACCGCCGGCCAGGGCGTTGTACAACGACGACTTGCCCGCATTCGGCAGTCCTACGAAACCAAATCTCTCCACTACATCTCCCGGAGGCACCGGCCACCGACATTGAGTCGGAAATGGCCACTCGACATACGGCCTGCTGACCAGACCGGACCAGCAGGCTACGGCCGATCCTGCGGACCCCGACGGTTGACCCGGTAGCCTCGTGTTCATGTCGAAGCACACCTCAAAGCAACGCGCCAACGCAAGGCGCAAGAAGGCCAACCACGGGCGCAAGCCGAACGTGGGACGCAACAGCTGATTCCAGCCTTCCCCTGCCCCGCTTTTTGGCCCTGTCGGCCGTTCTCGACGGCAGATGACAGGGCCGGGCAACCCGCCACCTCTCCTAGGCGTGCGTCACAGGAACCTTCGCGCTAGCGTTCACCCTCCGCGGTACGGCACCTATGCCCTCGCGGTCTAAGCGAAGCAACAATCCTTCGGAGGGTAAATGAGCAAGCGAACGCAAAAACTGCTCGCCGTTGTACTGGGGTCCGCCCTGGTCTTCTCGGCCTGTGGAAGCGATACAGGAGAGGCTAAGCCGGCCGCCACAACGGCCGCACCGGCCGCAGCGGCCACAACCGCCGCACCAGCACCAACACCGGCCGAGGCCGTAACCGTTGGTCTGGTGTTCGACATTGGTGGCCGTGGTGACGGAGGCTTCAACGACTCCGCCTACATTGGCCTTGAGCGTGGCCAGAACGAACTAGGTGCGTCAATCTCGGATGCATCTCCCAATAGCGACGGCTCAAACCGTGCTGAACTGCTCCGGCTTCAGGCCGACGAAAGTGACCTGGTGGTCGGTGTCGGCTTCCTGTTCGCCGACACGATGACCGAGGTTGCCGCCGAGTACCCCGACACCAAGTTTGGGATCATCGACGGTTGGGTCGAGGCACCCAACGTTGCCTCGCTGGGCTTTGCCGAGCATGAGGGTTCCTTCCTCGTCGGTGCTGCAGCGGGTCTCAAGACGGAGTCCGACACAATCGGTTTCATTGGTGGCGTATCGATTGACCTGATCGGTAAGTTCGAGGCCGGTTTCATCGCCGGTGTGACTGCCACGAACCCGGACGCGAACGTGCTCTCCGAGTACATCAGCGAGCCGCCTGACTTCTCGGGATTCAATGCTCCTGACCGCGGACGTGAGATTGCTCTGGCTATGTTCGAGAAGGGTGCTGACATCGTCTACCACGCCGCCGGTGGTTCCGGTGCCGGCCTCTTTGAGGCTGCCAAGTCGTTCTCTGAGGAGTCCGGCTCAAAGGTCTGGGCTATCGGTGTCGATCAGGACCAGTACACGACTGCTGACGAGGCTGTGCGTGAGTACATCCTCACCTCGATGCTCAAGCGGGTTGACGTGGCGGTGTTCAACACCATCAAGGCGGTCGCTGAGGGCAACTTCGTTGCCGGAGGTCAATCCTTTGACCTGTCCGTCGACGGCGTCGGCTACTCCACCGCCGGTGGCTTCATCGACGACATCGTCGGCGAACTTGAAGACCTCAAGGCCAAAATCGTGTCCGGCGCCATATCAGTACCCACCACCCCGGGTGAGAGGGCTGTGGTATTGCCCGACCTGGGTGGCCGCGTCATCACGATCGCAGTTGACAACGCCTACCTGCCATTCGCCTACATCCCGGCTGACACCGGTGTGGCTATGGGTTGGGATTACGACGCCATGGACGAGGTCTGTGCCCGGATCAACTGCGTTCCGAGTTTCCAGGAGTTCGTGTGGGACGGCACGATCATCGCCACCGGTGAGGGCCAGTTTGACATGGCCGGTGGTGGCATCACGATCACCGAGGAACGCGACAAGGTCGTGGACTTCTCGATCAGCTTCATAAGTACCGACCAGAAGATCCTGATCCAAAAGGACAACGCAGAGATCGGCTCGCGTGCCGACCTCGAGGCCTCCGACTGCAACGTCGGTTCGATGACCGGTACTACCAACTACGACCTCTCGGTGGACGTGGTCGGTGAGGCCCGAATCGTGGCCTTCGAGTCATTCGCCTTTGCCGTGCAGGCACTGATCTCCGGCGACGTGTGCGCCGTGATCATGGACGACGTTGCCGGTCAGGGCTATCAGGGAGAGAACGCCGACCAGGTGTCAATGATCGACGAGGTCCTCACCTCAGATCCGCTGGGCTGGGCCTTCACCGAGGGCAGCGACCTGGTTGCTCCCTTCAACGCCGCGCTCCAGTCCATGAAGGACGATGGCACCCTGGCGGCCCTGAACGCCAGCTACTTCGGTACCGCATTCAGCATCACCTACGACGACATCGGTGACGGCGCCTACGCAGCCCCGCCGATTGCCTATGACTTTGGTGTGACTGAGGATGTGATTCGTGTTGGTGCTATTGCGGATCTGTCTGGTGTGTTTGCTCCGTTGGTGATTCAGATTGTTGATGCCCAGACTGCGTATTGGGACATGGTGAACGAGGCTGGTGGCATTGCTGGCCGC
>JABHCN010000036.1 GCA_018673475.1 Actinomycetota bacterium
CCCGACCACCTGCGCTTCGACTTCAGCCACTTCGAGGCCATGACCGCCGAACAGGTGACGGCCGTCGAGAACCTCACAAACGCCGAGATCCTCTCCAACCACGACTGCCGCAACTTCGAGACCAGCCGCGAAGAGGCCGAGGCCCTCGGCGCCATTGCCTTCTTCGGCGACAAGTACGGAGACCGGGTACGCGTGCTCGAGGCCGGCCCCAACTCGGTTGAACTCTGCGGGGGAACCCATGTGTCAGCACTTGGTGACATCGGGCCCGTGAAGATCACCACAGAGGGTTCAATCGGCTCCAACATCCGCCGCCTCGAGGCCATCACCGGAACCGCACCCATTGATCGGCTCCGTGGGGCCGAGACATCCCTGGCTGAAGCCGCTGACCTGGTGGGCGTGCCCGTCGATGACCTCATCGACGGCATCACCCGACGCCTGGCCGAGGCCAAGGCCGTGCGCTCCGAGTTGGCGGGCGCCAGACGCGAGCTGGCCCTGGGACGCGCCGACGAACTCGCCGCATCGGCCGACAACGGCATCGTCGTGACCATGGTCGACGGCATAGACCGCGATGGCCTCCGCGACCTGGCAGCCGCAGTGCGCGACCGTGACGGCGTACGAGCCGTAGTGCTCGGCACATCACCCGACGGAGGTGGAGCAGCCCTGGTCGCAGCCGTAGCCCCCGACAGTGGCCTCGATGCCGGTGCGCTCGTAGCCGATGCCGCCAAGACGATCGACGGTGGCGGACGCCCGAGCCCAGACCTCACCGTCGTTGGAGGCAGGTCCCCCGAGAACCTTGCCGAGGCACTCGAACAGGCACGGGCAGCAGCCCTGGCCGGCTAGGCCCGCGGCGAAGTCGTGCGGGCGATCGGCCTCGACCTGGGAACGAAGCGGATCGGCGTGGCCGTCAGCGACAGCGACGGCCGTCTGGCAATGCCCATCGAGGTTCTGGCACGCACCGGCGACAGGGAGGGTGAGCACCGCGCAGTGGCAGCCCTCGTCGCCGAATGGGAGGCAGAGGTCGTGGTGGTCGGCGTGCCCTACTCACTTGACGGCTCAATCGGCCCAATGGCCAGGACCATGATCGCCGAAGCCGACCAGTTGGCAGCACGGCTGACCGTGCCGGTCCAGACCCACGACGAGCGCCTCACCACGGTCACCGCCGACCGGCAACTCCGCGAACAGGACATGCGCGGAGAGGATCGCCGCAAGGTCGTCGACAAGGTGGCCGCCTCGGTGATGCTCCAGGCATGGCTCGAGGGCCGGGCAGGGGAGCAGTCCACGTGAGCGACGACACCCCTGTAACCCCCGACGCACCTGACGGGACCGACAGCGACCACCTCGACCTCCACTCCGAACCCGAGTTCGCCGAGACCCGACCCGTCGAGCAGGTGCCCGCATGGGAGGCCGACCATCCAGGCCAGGAACCCGACGAGGCCATCGTCACGACGCGCCCCCACCCGTCCGACGAGCCCAGCCCGGACGTCACCTGGGTACGCCACCGACCACTGCTGGGGCCCATTCCCAGATGGGGAGGAGTGGCCGCCGTGGTGCTGCTCGGAGCGGCCGTCGCCTTCAGCGGGTTCCGCGGCTGGGTCGACAACCAGCTTCGACCCAGCGCACCACCCGGCGACGATGTCGAGTTGACCATCCAGGAGGGTTGGTCGACCAACGACGTTGCGGTGGCACTTGGCGACTCCGGCGTGATCGACCACCCTGCGATGTTCCGTCAGTGGATGCGGTGCCCCTCTGGACTGCAGTGGCTCATCGACTGCCAGGCCGGCACCGAGTACTCGTTCCAGGCGGGCAACTACGTGCTCCAGGAGCACCTCTCCTTTGAGGACACCGTTGCGCTTCTCGAAGAGGGCCCCCTCCCCGAAGAGGTCGTCCGCATCACGATCCCCGAGGGCCTGACCCTGAACCAGATGGTGAACCGTGTGGTCCGCAGAATGCCGACCTTCGACGAGGCCCAGATGCGTGCTGCCCTCTCCAGCGACCGCCTCATCTGGGAGCACTACCCCGGAGAACTGCCGTTCCTGCTCGTCGAGGGCCTGTTGTTCCCCGACACCTACCAGCTCGACGATGCCACGATCACCGACGAGTTGGGCCTGCTGATCCGCATGCACAACCAGTTCCTTGCGGTCGTGAGGGAACTCGACCTTGAACAGCGCTCGGTGGAACTGGGCCTCACCCCGTACGACGCCGTCATCCTGGCCTCCCTCATCGAGGAGGAGGCCCTGCTCGACGGCGACCGGGCCAAGATCAGCCGGGTAATCCACAACAGGCTGAACCTGGGCTGGACGCTCGGAATCGACGCCAGCACCCGCTACGCCGTGGCCAAGACCGCCGGTGAGCCCCTCACAGATGAGGACCTGGCCACCGAGTCCCTGTGGAACACGAGGGTCGTAGCCGGCCTGCCGCCAACACCTATCGCTGGCCCCGGCCGGGCGTCTCTCGAGGCCGCCCTGGCCCCTGTCGACGGTCCCTGGCTCTACTACGTGCGCACCGACGAGAACGACGTCGTGGGAGCCCACACGTTTGCCGAGACGGCCGACGAGTTCGAGGCTGCACGGCGCGTATGTGTAGAAAAGGATCTTGGCTGTGGCTGACACACCAGAGGCCCGCACCCGCATGGCGGCGGTCATCGGCTCACCGGTCGCGCACTCGCTGTCTCCGGCGATCATGAACGCGGCGTTCGCTGCAGTCGACCTGGACTGGACGTTCATCGCACACGAGGTGGCCGAGGGAGACACCGCACGGGCGCTCGACTGGGCCCGCAGCGAGGGCCTCGTGGGCCTGTCGGTAACCATGCCGCACAAGGCGGCCGTTGCCGCAGCAGTCGACGACCTGGGCAACGTGGCCCGAAGGCTTGATGCCGTGAACTGCGTGGTCCTCGACGGAGACCGCCTCGTGGGCCACAACACCGATGGCGGTGGCTTCATCGACGGTCTCGCCCACGATTCCGGCTTTGACCCCGCAGGTCGCAGGGCCGTCGTTCTCGGTGCGGGTGGTGCAGCCAGGGCCGTCGTGCACGCCCTGGCTGTCGCCGGGGCATCAGACGTGGCGGTGGTCAACCGGACACCAGCCAGGGCAGAGGTGGCTGCCGGCCTCGCCGACGGGGTCGGGCGGGTAGCCGACACCGATGCGGTGGCTGGTGCCGACCTGATTGTCAACGCGACACCGGTGGGTATGGGTGAGGGCGATTCGGCCATGCCTGTCGATCCCGACCTCTTGAAACCGGGCCAGGTCGCCGTCGACCTCATCTACCACCCCCTTGCCACACCATGGGTGGTGGCACTCCGCGAACGCGGGATCGAGGCCCACGGAGGCCTCTCGATGCTCATCTTCCAGGCTGCGCTGGCCTTCACCCACTGGACGGGTGGGGAGGCACCGGTTGCGGCAATGGAACAGGCTGCACGGGCCGAGTTGGCCGCCCGCGCAGCCGCCTGAACCCCTGTAGCCCCCGTGGATCCGGCCCAGGCCGTGGCCCTGGCATGGATGACGGTCTGGATCGTGGCCCTGTCGGTCGTGGACCTGCGCAACCGGCACCTGCCGGACCCGATGGTCGCCACCCTCCTGGCGGGTCTCGTGGTCCTCGACGCAGCAGCTGCCGTCTCAGGTGGGCGCCCCGGGAGCCTGCTGTGGGCCTGCGTCGGCGCTCTCATGTACGGCGGCCTCCTGTTCACGGTCCGGTTGCTTGCCCCATCGGGCCTCGGTGGTGGCGACGTGAAGTTGGCCGTCCCCCTGGGATGGCAGATCGGCTTCGCTGCGGGAAGCGGGTTTCCCACAGCGGTCCTCACGGCGCTGGTGCTCGCCTGCCTGTTCGCCCTGGTGTGGCAGGTACCCGGTCGTCTCCGCAGGCATGGGTGGTCTCAGACGCTGGCCTTTGGTCCGTGGATGGGGGCCGCGGCGGTTCTGGTTGTCTCGATCGCCTGAAGCGGTATTCGCCCGAGCCGGAGGGTCTGCATCAGTAGCCTGTCGTGATGGCAACCGACCACAACGGCCCCGGTGGGCCCCACCTTGCGCTGGTGGGCCTCATGGGAGCCGGAAAGAGCGAGGTGGGTGCAGCCGTGGCCCAGCGCCGGAGCCTCCGACACCTGGATCTCGACGTGCTGGTGACCGGCCGCGAGGGTCGCTCCGTGGGCGTGCTGTTCGAGGAACAGGGCGAGTCCGG
>JABHCN010000037.1 GCA_018673475.1 Actinomycetota bacterium
TCCCAGGTCGCCACCGGTGATCGACACCACCCCGTCGACCACCTCCACCCCCGCACCCAGGGCCCCCACGATCGACAGCGTGTGGGCCACATCGGCGCCGTCGCTGAGGCCGGTGATCTCAGATGTTCCGTCGGCCAGGGCCGCCAGCATCACCACCCGGTGTGAGATGGACTTGTCACCGGGCACCGAGAGGCGGCCGGTGAGCGGCCCGCCGGGTGCAACGGCGAAGAAGGTCACGTCAACGGACCCGATGTGGGCCGGTAGCCCTTGGCCATGAGCCCGCCCTTGAGGCGCTCGACAAGGCCGGTCTCGACAATCAACAGCACCACACCCCGGTCGCCCTCGGCCGAGTGGGCGATCTCCAGGTCGTAGATGTTCACGTCCAACTCGGTTGCCAGCGTGGCGATGGCGGCGAGCTCGCCATGGCGATCCGGAATGGGCACCCGCACCTCAGCCAGCTCAGACGGCCGCGGCGCACCCGTCGGCAGGCTCACCCGGGCAGCCCGAGCGGTCTCGAGGCGGTCCAACAGACCGTCACGGTCCGAGTCGACCACCTCACGGCGGACCACCCCAAGAGCTGCAATCAGGTCGTCGAGCACCTCGGCAATGGCGTGGCTGTTCTCGGCGCAGATGTCGGGCCAGATACCCGGATGCCCCGCAGCCACCCGCGTCATGTCACGAAAACCCCCGGCCGCCAGCCGCAACACGGCGTAGTGCTCCTCGGAACGTGCGGCTGCAAGGCCCATGAGGGTCGCAGCGGTCAGGTGCGGCACATGCGACACCAGCGCAACCAGGGCGTCATGTCGATCAGGCGACAGGGTCACCACCTCGGCACCGAGGGAGGCAACCGTCGTGCGCACCCGTGCAAACGAGGCATCGTCGGTGGCGTCACCGGGGGTGAGAACCCAGTTGGTGTCAACGAACATGTCAGCGGCCGCGCCCTCGAGGCCGTCCTGTTCGGAACCGGCCATCGGGTGACCGCCCACGAACCGCGGATCGTCGACGCCAGAGACCACTGGAACCTTCACGCTGCCCACATCGGTAACAAGCCCCGACGGTGAGGCAGCAAGCGCCTCACGAACCGCATCGGCGATGTGGGCTACGGGCGTGGCCACGAACGTGACCTCGGCAGCCGGATCCCAGCCAGCAGAGTCGACCACACCCATCTCAAGTGCCGTCGCCAGACGAGCCTCGTCACTGTCGACACCGCTCACATGCCAGCCACGCTCACGGAGCGCCAGGCCGATCGAACCACCGATGAGGCCCACGCCCACAACGGTCGCACGCCCGCTCACGACCGGGCTCTCAACAGGTAGGGCCGCGCCGCGGCTGGGGACAGATGGGTTGCCATGGCCGTCGATGCTACCGGTAGCCCCACCGGCTATCGGCCCGGTTTGTCGGCCACCGCCTGCTCCAGGGAGCGCAGTTCCTCGACGGTCAGCTCACGAAACGAACCCGGCGCCAGGGACCTGTCGGCGATGGGGCCCACACGCGTGCGAACCAGACGCACCACCGGATGGCCCACTGCCTCACACATACGACGCACCTGGCGGTTGCGGCCCTCGTGGATGGTCAGCTTCACGACCGAAGGATCCATCAGCGAGGCCCTGGCCTCGGCCGTCATGCCGTCGTCGAGCTCCACGCCCTCCCGCAACGAGCGCAGCGCAGCCCGACTCGGCTCACCGTCGACCTCGGCCACATACTCCTTTTCGACCCCGTAGGACGGATGGGTCAGGCGATGTGCCAACTCACCGTCGTTGGTGAGAAGCAACAGACCCTCGGTGTCGGCATCGAGGCGCCCAACCGGAAACACCCTTGGCTCATCGGGCACCAGGTCGACAACGATGGGGCGACCCTGCGGATCGTCAGCGGTCGTCACCACACCAGCCGGCTTGTTCAACAGGTAGTAGACAAGACCCGGACGCACCCCAATCGGCGCACCATCCACCGCCACCAGCGCCGACTCGGGATCAACCCGTCGACCCAGCACCGCCACCTCACCGTTCACGGTCACCCGCCCAGCTGCGATCAGGTCATCGCACTTTCGGCGACTGCCAAAGCCGACACGGGCAAGCACCTTCTGGAGGCGTACCTCCTCGGCCGGCTCCTGGCTGACGGGCCCTTCGTGTTCTGTCACGACTACGTACGGTCGTCGACAGGAACCTCGGCGTCGGACCCGCCTTCAGCCTCGCCACCGACCTCTGCCTCCAACTCAACCACATCGGGTTCGGCCAGCAGACCCCGCTCGAGGGCCTCAACAAGCTCAGGGCCCGGCACGAAGTCACCCAGCGACGGCAGGTCAGACACCTTGTCGATGCCCATGCTCTCAAGAAACCCCTGGGAGGTGCCGAACATGAGGGCGTTACCGGGACCCGGATCTGTCGAGACCACCTCTATGTAGCCGCGCTGCTGGAGAGTGCGAATCACCGTGTCCACGTCGACGCCCCGGATGGCCGACACCTGGTTGCGTGAGATCGGCTGCTTGTAGGCCACGATCGCAAGAGTCTCCAGGGCCGCCGACGTAAGGCGGCTGTGCTGGCCCTCCAACACGAAACGCTCAACCCATGCAGCCTGGGCCGGATGGCTCTGGAAGCGGTAGCCGCCACCAACCCTGAGCAGCACGAAACCCCGCCCCTCGGCCTCGTACTCATCGGCCAGGGACGAACAGATGGCCTCTACCTTCCTTGTGGGCATCTCCATCAACTGCGCCAACAGGTTCGGCGCGACCGGGTCGATCGACACCATCAAGATGGCCTCAATGGCCCGCCTGATGTCGTCGTCTTCGCCGATCACCGCCTCGTCACCCACCGGATCAGCCCTCGTAGACGTCGATCAGGTCAATGTCGGCCAGGTCGGCTCCGGTCAGCCAACTCACGTGGATGTCGCCGAAGGTGTCAACCTGGTCGATCTCGACAAGGCCCTGCTTGAACAACTCAAGCACAGCCAGGAACCGCACCACGATGGCGATGCGGTCGGTCATGCCCACCGTGAGGCTCTTGAACGTGACGGTGCCCTCGTGGGGGATCTCGGCGACCATGTCACGCACCGCATCGGCCACACTCACCCGGATGGGGGCGATGTGCTCCGTGTCGATGTGGAAAACCGGCTTGGGGGCAAGCGCCCTCCGGCCGGCGTCGCGCAGGTCAACAGGCGACACCCCCGCCAGGAGATCGGGCGCAAGGTGCAGGAAGGCGTCCTCCAGACCTGCACGCCTCGGCCACGACAGCGACGCATCGGCAGCCAGGCGACGTAGCTGGATGGCCGCATCCTTGAAGGTCTTGCACTCCAGCAGGCGTGCCAGCAGCAGGTCGCGTTCCTCCCAGAGACCGAACTCGTCGTCAACGTCGAACCGGTCGTCGGTCGGCAACAGGCGCCGGGTCTTGAGCTCCAACAGGATCGCAGCGATGAGCAGGAACTCGGTGGTGACCTCGAGGTCACATGCACCCAGGTTCTCCAACTCGGCCAGGTAGGCGTCGACAATCGACGACAACGAGACCTCGTAGAGCTCAACCTCCTCGCGCAGGATGAGGTTCAACAACAGGTCAAAGGGGCCCTCGTAGACCGGGGTCGAAACCGTGACGCTCACAGGCCAGACCCTACGCCGTGGCCCCCACCACACGACGGACACCGCCGCCTGACTTCGCCGATCTGTTGGCCGCTGTAGCCTCGTCTGATGGCCATTCCCAGCAGCGGCAGCATCCCCCGACCTGTCATCCAGTTCCTGGCCTTCGCATTCGCCGGGCTCATCGCCATAGCCATCGGCAGCCAGTTCCTCTGGAACAGCGAGTCCGAGGCACCCCCCACCACCCGTGCACCGGCCCCGATAACCACCACCACCCGGTCCCCCTACTGGATGAACAAGTACGGCTGGGACTACAAGGCCTACCTCGACAACATGGCCTCCATCCCCGACTGCAGCGGCCTGCACAGCGAGTACATCCGTGCCCTGCAGGGCAACGCCGAGATCAACTCCCAGTTCGGCACCGGTACAGCCGACCTCATGGAGTACATCTTCAACAACCAGGACGCCGCCGGCTGCTTCGGCTGAACGGTCCCAACCACCCCCTCCCCACACCGGTACCCTGACCGGCCATGGCAAGGGTCTTCTCGGGCATCAAGCCCACCGGCGACGTCCACCTCGGAAACCTGCTGGGAGCGCTCAACAACTGGGTCGCCCTCCAGGACCAGGCCGAGTCCGTCTACTGCGTCGTCGACCTCCACGCCCTCACGGTCCCCCACGACCCCGAGGCCCTTCGAGCCGACACCCTCTCGCTGGCCCAGGTTCTGTTCGCCGTGGGCCTCGACCCCGAACGCAGCACCGTGTTCGTGCAGAGCCACGTACACGAACACACCGAATGCGCCTGGATCATGGAGTGCACCGCCGCCTTCGGCGAACTCCGCCGCATGACCCAGTTCAAGGACAAGTCGGAGAGCGCCTCCTTCGTATCCGGCGGGCTCTTCACGTACCCGGCCCTGCAGTCCTCCGACATCCTCCTCTACGACACCAACCAGGTTCCCGTAGGCGAAGACCAGCGACAGCACGTCGAGCTCACCCGAGACATCGCCATCCGCTTCAACCACCGCTTCGGCGAGACATTCGTGGTTCCAGAGGCGGTTGTCCCACCCACCGGAGCCAGGGTCATGGACCTCCAGAACCCCACCGCCAAGATGTCCAAGTCCGACGAGAGCCCCCAGGGCACCATCCGCGTCCTCGACGACCCCGCCGTCATCGAAAAGAAGGTCAAGCGCTCGGTTACCGACAGCGACAACGAGGTCCGCTTCGACCCGGCCGAAAAACCCGGCGTCTCGAACCTCCTCTCCATCCTGGGTGCATCAACCGGCCAGACGCCCCAGCAGGCAGCCGAGGGCATCGAACGCTACGGCGACCTCAAGGCCGCAACCGCCGAGGCCCTCATCGAGATGCTCCGCCCCATTCAGGAGCGCTACAACGAACTTGCAGCCGACCCCGCCGAAACCACCCGGCTGCTGGCAGTAGGAGCAGGCAAGGCCCGCCATGTCGCATCGGCAACGGTTGGCCGCGCCAAGACCAACATGGGCCTGCTACCAGCCTGACCAGCAGGCTTCCCGCCTGACTACCTGTCGGCGCCGGCCAGCACCTCGGCCAGCCCCGCATCGACACTCCAGGAACCAGACGGATTCTGGTGTTCACGGGCCCAGGCCACCGTGAACGAGTCGCTCCCAGCCTCCTCCAGCAGCACCGCACCCGACTCCGGGTGGCAGAAGTAGCGGCCGACCCGACCGGTGAAACCCCGGCCCCCGGCCCAGGCCTCAAGCCTCGAACGCGAAGTGCCGGCAATAACCAGCGTCGCCACAACCCGGCCCATGGTTCCCAACCCGCAACCCAACTTGCCCACGTCGTGCAACAGCGCCGCAGCAACCACCGGTCGCTCATCGTCGCCCAACACACCAACCACATTGCGCGCCACCTTCACCAGGTGCCGTCGATCGGGGTTCGACAGGCGACGCCACAGGTCAACCTCACCTGGCACCAGATACGACTCGGCCCACAGTTCGTCGACTGCCGACGGCCCGCCGGGTCTCAGCGAACCAAAGAAACGCAGGGCCAGATGCGGGAGCCGACCCACGAGGCCCCGGAGGCCCACGGTCAGCCGGCTGATCCGACGTCGACCTCGTCCAACTGCAGAAGCTGCGGGTTACGACCCTCGGCCCTGCTCATCGCAGCTCCGACAAACGCCCTGAAGAGCGGAGCTGGACGATCGGGACGGCTCTTGAACTCTGGATGGGCCTGCGTGCCAATCCAGAACGGGTGATCGTCGAGCTCGACGAACTCGACGAGACGCCCATCGGGAGACTCACCCGAGCAGACAAAACCGGTGCCGTCAAAGCGCTCGCGGTAACGGGGGTTGAACTCGTAGCGGTGGCGGTGCCTCTCGGACACGACCTCTTCGCCGTAGATCTCAGCCACCCTGGAACCGGGCCTCAACTGCGCCACATAGGCACCAAGGCGCATGGTGCCACCAAGGTCGGTCACATCACGCTGCGACTCCATGAGGTCGATCACAGGGTGGGGCGTACCCGGCTGGAACTCGCTGGAGTGTGCACCCTCGAGGCCCAGGGCGTTGCGGGCGAACTCGACGGCCATGCACTGCAGGCCGAGACAGAGGCCCAGGCAGGGGATGTCGTTCTCGCGGGCAAAGCCGGCAGCGGCGATCTTGCCCTCGATGCCCCTCTCGCCGAAACCGCCGGGGATCACGATGCCATCGAGGTCGCGCAGCCGGTTCTCGGCCAGCAGGCCCTCGACGTCCTCGGCCTGGATCCAGTCGATCTCGATATCGGCACCGTGGTGGATGCCTGCGTGGTTGAGCGACTCGACAACCGACAGGTAGGCGTCGACAAGGCTCACGTACTTGCCGATGAGACCGATTCGCACCGGTGTGGTGGCATCGGCCACCCGCTGGTTCAGCGCCTTCCAGTCGGTGAGGTCTGGAGGACCGACGTCGATTCCGAGAACACCACAGAGGTAGTCGTCGAGCCCCTCGTCGTGGAGCACCAGGGGGATCTCATAGAGGCTGCCGGCATCGGGGGCGTTGACAACACCCTCGAACGGAACGTTCGAGAGCCGCGAAATCTTGCGTTCCAGGTCATCGCTTATGGGCTCGTCGCTGCGGCACACGATGGCGTGGGGCTGGATGCCGGCACTGCGCAGTTCCGCCACCGAGTGCTGGGTGGGCTTGGTCTTGTGCTCACCCGAGGGTGCGATGTAGGGCACCAGGGTCACGTGCACGTAGCAGACGTTGGCGTCGCCGGCATCGAGACGGAACTGCCTGATGGCCTCGAGGAACGGCAGGATCTCGATGTCGCCGACCGTGCCACCGACCTCGGTGATGACAACGTCGACGGACTCGCCCGTGAGCATCCTGATGCGGCGTTGGATCTCGTCGGTGATGTGGGGAATCACCTGAACGGTGCGCCCCAGGTATTCGCCCCTGCGCTCAGCGGCAATGACCGCCGAGTAGATGGACCCGGAGGTGGCGTTGGAATCGCGGGTGAGGTTCTCGTCGATGAAGCGCTCGTAGTGACCGAGGTCAAGGTCGGTCTCGCCGCCGTCGTCGGTCACGAACACCTCGCCGTGCTCAAACGGGTTCAACGTGCCCGGATCAACGTTGATGTACGGATCCAACTTCTGGATGACGACCCGGAGACCACGCTGTTTGAGGAGGCGACCGAGGGATGCGGCGGTTAGGCCCTTACCGAGCGAACTTGCGACGCCGCCCGTCACAAAGATGTGTTTCGTCACGGGGACCCAATCTATCCGCGAGCCAAGGGGTACGCGTGGCAGGTCCGGAAGAAGCAGCGGTCGTCGGTCACGCGTCGCGTGAAGCCGAGGCCGCTGCCAGCAACTCGACGGCGTGGTCCTGCGCGGTTCCGCTCTCGGGAGAACCCGAGAGCATCCGTGACAGTTCAACGACCCGTTCGTCGTCACCCAACACGGTGGCCGTGGCCACGGTCATCTCCCCGTCATCGTGCTTCGTGACCATGACCTGGCTATGGGCGTAGGCGGCCACCTGGGCAAGGTGGGTCACCACCAGCACCTGGCTGTGGCTGGCCAACTCGGCCAGCGAGGCACCAACGGCGTGGGCCACCTCGCCACCGATTCCGGCATCTACCTCGTCGAACACCTGGGTGGGGGGCGATGCGGTGAGCACCCGCCGCACCGCCAGCATGGCCCTCGCCAACTCGCCGCCCGATGCCACCTTGGAGAGAGGCAGCAGTGCCGCCCCGGAGTTGGCGGCCAGAAGGATCACCACGTCGTCGCCGGCCTCGCCGTCGACGGAGACGCCAATGGATGCCGTCGGCATGGCCAGATCACGCAGATGCGACTCGATCCGTGCAGCCAGATCGGGAGCGGCACGGCGTCTGGCGTCGCGCACCACACCGGCAGCCGCCACACGGGCGGCCTCGGCGGCGACCCGCTCGGCATCGAGCACCGCTGCCCTGGCATCGTGGTCCAACAGGCCACCAAGGCGTTCGGCTGCCTCGCGGTGGTAGTCCATGACCTCGACCAGGCTGTTGCCGTACTTGCGACGCAACTCGGCCAGCAGGCTCCTACGCTCCCCCACCTCGTTGAGACGCGCTGGATCCTCCTCGACTGTCTCGGCAAGGACACGCAGCGATGCCGACAGGTCGGCCAGGTCGGCCCCCATTCCTGCCAGCCTGTCGGCCAGGTCGGAAAACGGTGGGCGCTCGACCAGGTGACCGAGTGAGGCGGCCAGCGCCTCAGACACCGGGCCGTCACCATCGAGGAGAGCAAGAGCTGCCCCGGCAGCCTCACGGTGGGCACCTGCATCGGCCAGAAGCGCCGCCTCAGCGGCGAGGCGGTCGTATTCGTCGGGGTCCTCGATGGCCGCACTGTCGAGTTCGGCCACCTGGTAGCGGAGCAGGTCGATCTCTCGTGCCCTCACCCGTTCGTCTCCGCCCACCGACTCGAGTTCGATGTCAATGGCGGCGATGGCCTCGACAGCCTCGTGCAATGGAGCCAGGTCGACGCCGCCGAAGCGGTCCAGTGCCGCCCTCTGGGCCGGCCCGGCAAGCAGGTTCTGATGGGCGTGCTGACCGTGCAGGTCGACAAGGCACGAGCCCAACTCGGCAAGGGCCGCCGCAGTGGCCAGTTGGCCGTCGAGGTAGGCGCGGCTGCGGCCATCGCGTGGCACAACCCGACGAACGAGCACCTCGTCCTCGCCGGACAAGAAACGGCCCTCGACCACTGCCTCGTCGGCTCCGGGCCGCACGATGGACGGGTCGGCACGGCCGCCCAGCAGCAACTCGATGGCACCCACGATGAGCGTCTTGCCGGCACCGGTCTCGCCGGTGACAGCGGTCAACCCGGGACCGAACGAGATGGTGACCTCCTCGATCACCCCCAGGTCGGCAACGCGCATCTCAAGCAACATGGGGAGCATCCTCGCACGCACCTGCGACAAGGTTGGGTGACCACCCGGCAGGGGCGGGCCAGATGCAATCGACAGATCAGGCCCTAGCGGTCCTCGAGGCCGAACTTGGTCTTGAGCAACTGCTCAAAGTCACGCTTGCCGAACGTGACCAGTTGAGCCACACGATCAGCAGCCGTGCACACCACCCGGTCACCCGGCTCAAGGTCACCGAGCACCCGACCATCGACGGTCCCGGTAGCCGAACGCTCGCCCAGCACCTCGAGGCATACCTCGCTCGAGGGGTTCAACACGAGCGTCCGGTCAAAGAGCATGTGCGGCGACACCGGTGTCACCTGGATGGAACGGTGCAGGGCATCCACGATCGGCCCACGGGCCGAAAAGGCGTACGCCGTCGATCCGGTGGGCGTGGCCACGACCATTCCGTCGGCCGCATACGAGGTGAAGAAGTCGCCGTCCAGCGACACACCCAGCCGGACTGTCTGGCTGGCGGCGGTGCGCTCGACCACGACCTCGTTGAGGGCGTAGTCGACGGCGACACTCGAGCCGTCGGCCCTCTGCAGCTCCACGCGCAGCATCATGCGCTCCTCGATCCCGTGGTCACCGGCAAGGGTCCTCGCCACGGCATCGACGGCATCCTCGGGCTCAACTGCGGTCAGGTAGCCGAGGTGGCCGAAGTTGACACCCAGCACCGGCACCGCCGCGCCGTCGAGCAGGCCCACCGCACGCAGGATGGAACCATCGCCCCCGAGGCTCACCACCAGGTCCAGGTCACCTGAACCACCGATACCGAAGCCGTCGTCGCCCGAGCGGCGGATCTCGTGACCCTCATCGACCAGACGCGCGGCCAACACGTCGGCCTGTTCGACTGCAGCCTCACGGTCCTCGTGCACGACCAGGCCCACGACCGCCATCAGGCACCTCCCCCACCTGTGAGGTCCACGGCCTCGGCAACCAGAGCCGCCGGATCAAACGCCGGGGCGTCCCCCCGCACCACGTGCACCACGAACTCGACGTTGCCGTCGGCGCCTGTAATCGGAGAGGCCATACCCTCCATGATGGCGGCTCCGTGGCCGCGAATCGACCGTTCGACCTCGATAAGCACCCTCAACCAGACCTCAGGATCCCGGATGACCCCGCTGCCACGGTCCACCTCGGGCTTTCCGGCCTCGAACTGGGGCTTCACGAGGAGGAGCATCGGCGCATCATCACCAACCAGGGTGAACAGGTCGGCCATGACGGTCCGCAGCGAGATGAACGAGAGGTCAGCAACCAGCAGGTCAAACGGCGCCCCCAGTACCTCAAGATCAACCGACCTGACGTTGGTGCGCTCGTGAACGGCAACACGTGGGTCGCCACGGAGGCTCTCGTGGAGCTGCCCCCTGCCAACATCGAGGGCCACCACCGACTCGGCACCGCCCGCAAGCAGACAGTCGGTGAACCCACCGGTGCTCGAACCAACGTCGATGGCCGCCAGGCCGGCAACGTCCA
>JABHCN010000001.1 GCA_018673475.1 Actinomycetota bacterium
CGAACACCTCAACGGTGTCACCGGCTACTCGGGTCTGATCGGAACAATGGCCTGTGACGCCTACGGCGACTGTTCGTCATCGAAGATCACAGTCATCCAAAACATCGACACCGCCGACTACGAGGCCTCAACAGCCAACGTCGTCTACGAGTACGCACCCCTGGGAGCAACCCAGGTAGGCGACATCGCAGCCGGTGCTGCGCTGCCGGGTACGGGTGTGGAGTTGACGATGTGCCGTGCGAACTGGGCTTCTGCTTACATCCAGTCTGAGATGGTGCGCCAAATTCTCCAGCAGGCTGGTTACTCGGTCACTGATCCTTCTCTGATCGAGTTGGGCCCGTCCAACGCCTACACGGCGATGGCTGAGGGCACTTGTGACCTGTGGGCCAACAGCTGGTACCCGGGTCACTTCTCGTGGTACGAGAACGAGTTGTCCGATGGTTCGATCGTTGGTGATCACGTGGAGGCCGTGCCTGGTCTGTTCCAGGACTCTGGTGTGCAGGGCTTCCTTGTCACCAAGACCTGGGCTGAGGCCAACAACATCTCAACCATTGATCAGATCAACCGTGATCCGGATCTGTACCTGCAGCTCGACACCGATGGCGACGGCAAGGGCGAGATCCTTGGTTGCCCTGAGTCGTGGACCTGTGACGACATCATCGAGAACCAGATCGCTTTCGGTAACGGCACTGAGCCGTGGGACAACCTGGTGGAAACCAAGGCTGACTACGACGCAATGTTTGCTGAGATGGTGAACCGCGTGAACAACGGTGACCCGGGGATTATCTACACCTGGTCGCCGGCTTCTTACCTGACGGTTCTGGTGCCTGGGGACAACGTCCTCTGGTTGTCCGTTGAAGCGGTGCTTGATGATTCGAACCCGCTGGGCAAGGAAGGTGGCGAGAACCACCAGCAGGAAGGTGGCTTTACTGCCTTCGGTGCCGACATGTGCACGCAGCCATGTCAGCTGGGCTGGTCGGCTGCTGACATTCAGGTATCGGCGAACACGTCGACGCTGGATGCCAACCCGTTCATGCGGAGGTTGCTGCCGTTGGTCAAGCCGTCCATTCTGGACCTTTCGTTCCTGCAGGTCGATCAGACCGATGGTGACGGTTCAGAAGCACACATCGTCGAGTTGGCTTCCAGTTGGATGGCCGACAACGCCGACATCGTGGCCGGCTGGATCGCCGAGGCGGCTGGCTGATTCAGTTGAATAGTTGACCCGGTTCTCCACCCCCTGAATGGGGGGTGGAGAACCGGTGTGGTAGGCCGGGCCCATAGGGCCCGGCCTACCACCGTTATCAGGTCTTGGGCCATCGGCCAGACCTGTGGAACGGTCAAATCCGCCGTGCTAACTTCTGGCCCACGATGGACGTATCGGCTCGTAACTACGAGAGGCAATAGGCGGAAGCCACATCATCAGGGGGGATCGAATGTCGGACGAAGAGCCGATCATTGTACTTGAGAACGTCTACAAGATCTTCGGCCCGAACCCGCGGGGCCGGGCCTTTGAGCTCTGTTCAGCTGGAGTCGAAAAGGACGAGGTGCAGCACCAGACCGGGCACGTGGTCGGCATGCGGGACATCTCGTTCTCAGTCAACCGGGGTGAGATCTTCGTGGTCATGGGGTTGTCTGGCTCCGGCAAGTCAACGGCCATTCGAACAGTGAACAAGCTTCACGATGTGACTCATGGTCGGGTCATCGTGGAGGGGACCGATGTCCAGCAGCTGAGAGGGGCTGCGCTGCAGGCCTTCCGTCGCGAGAAGCTCTCCATGGTGTTTCAGCACTTCGCGCTCTTCCCTCATCGCAACGTGATCGACAACACGGCATACGGCCTGAAGGTTCAGGGCGTCGAGAAGGACGATCGTCACGAGGCAGCCATCGAGGCGCTGGCCATGGTTGGTCTTGAGGCGTACGCCTTCAACTCACCAAGGGAGCTCTCAGGTGGAATGCAGCAGCGGGTCGGCCTCGCCAGGGCACTCTGCACCGACCCGGACATCCTCTTGATGGATGAGGCGTTCAGCGCCCTTGATCCGCTCATTCGGCGACAGATGCAGGATGAGTTGATGGCCATCCAGTCAAAGCTCCACAAGACGATTCTCTTCATCACACACGACCTCAACGAGGCGCTACGTATCGGGAACAGGGTGTGCATTCTGCGCGACGGAAAGGTCGTTCAGATCGGCACCCCCGAGGAGATCCTCACCGAGCCGGCCGACGGCTACGTGGCAGAGTTCGTGCAGGACGTTGATCAGGGTCGCGTCATCGACGTCGAGAAGATCATGCATCCGGCGGTCATCCTCGACACAAACCTGACCCTCGCCGAGTGCCTGGGCGCACTGGGGGAACGTCGGGGTGGATTTGTATGTGGCACCGACGGTCGACCAACCGGAATGCTGACCAAGACCGATGCAGCGACGGCTCTCGCCGGCGGTTCCACCGATCTGGCCTCGGTTCTGCGAACCGACTTCGACACGACCAGTCCTGCGGCGCGGTTCAACGAGAACTACGCGGCGGCCGGGCGGGGCATCCCGATCGCGGTGGTGGACGATGCGGGACTTCTCGTGGGTGAGCTAGAACCGCAGGAGATTATGGAGGAGATGGGCCGTGTGGAGCAGTTGGTGGACGGCTTCGAGAGGGAGGTGTTCCTGTGAGCTTTACCACCTGGATCTTCGCTGCAGAGACCGGCGACTGGAAAGGTCGCGTGGACAACATCGGGCTGTCCGACACCAAGGTCCTCGACCAGTTCCAGTTGCCCGTCGGTTACTGGTTCGATCAGATGGTCGACTGGCTTGACCTCAACGCTGAGTGGTTGCTCAACGGTGTCAGGTGGCCTTTCGACTTTCTGCTCGAAAACATTGTCAACGACTTCCTGCTGGTCATCCCCTGGTATCTGGTCGTCATCTTCACGGTTGTTCTGGGTTCCCTGGTTCGCACACCCAAGGTCGGCATCATGGCGGGAGCAGGTCTGGTCATGTGCGGCCTTCTCGGCTCCCTGTACTGGCTGGAGACCATGCGCACCATTGGCATGGTGCTCGTAGCCGTTGGGCTCTGCGCTCTCATCGGGATACCACTAGGAGTTCTATGCGCTCGGGTGGATTCGGCGTGGAATGTGGTCAGACCGATATTGGATGCCATGCAGACGGTGCACACCTTTGTCTACATGGTGCCGTTTGTGTTCTTCTTCAGCATCGGCGTCGTCCCGGCCACCATGGTGACCATGATCTACGCACTTCCGCCCCTGGTACGAATGGTGAATCTGGGAATCAGACATGTTCCAGAGGATGTGGTGGAGGCCAGCAGGGCCTATGGGGCGACCGAACTTCGCGTGCTGACCGATGTTCAGCTGCCGCTGGCCAAGCCGTCGATCATGGCCGGACTCAACCAGACCCTCATGCTGGCTATCGCCATGGTCGGCATTGCTGCAATCATGGGCGCCTCGGGGCTTGGGCTCCTTGTGTTCCGGGCCGTTCAGAACCTCGACGTGGGACTTGGCATCTCCTCCGGCCTCGCCCTGTGGACTGTTGCCGTTGTGCTTGATCGCCTGTCTCAGCCTGAGGAGGGTGGTGCCAATCTCCTGACCCGGGTGAGGGAGGCCATGAGCCAACGTCGTGATCCAGAGGCACTTCTCCGAAAAATTGAGGCTGCCGAGACCGAGGATCAAAAGGCCAGCAAGGCCCTTCACATCGAGCACGAGGTCGTTCCGTCCGGGCGGGAACGCATCGGTATGGCCATCGTCGGTCTTGGGGGCGTGGTCGCCGTCGTGTCCACCCTGATGACCTGGGGCAGCGATGCCGGCCTGCTCTCAAGCCACTCGCGGGCTGTAGATATCGACCTGGCTGGCCAGTCGTTCAACGGCTATCAGGCTTCAGGAGGTAGTTGGGCGGGCATTGTCGTGCTGTTCATGGGCTTCTTCGCGATCATGGCAGCCGGGTCATGTCTCTTCTGGACTGGCGGGATCGGGCGTCTTCGTGGGCCTGGCGGCCTGGTAGCAGCTGCCGTGGGAGCCTTCGCCGCGATGCTCGCATTTCCGATCTTCGCTCAGTTCGATGGCTACGTAACGCTCGCCAACCTTGCTGGATCCGAGGCACAGTCGGTTTGGGCAGTGGCAATAGAGGCGATTGCCATTCCAGCGGTCCTGGCCCTGATTCTCGGGCTGGCAAAGACGTCGGTGCCGGTCCACTGGCGTGCTGTCGGTGTCTGGGCCTTCACAGCCAGTGTCCTCGGCTACTGGTTTGAGACGCCTGTGGGGTTGGCGGCTGAGATTCTGGCGGTAGTCGTGGCGATAGTCGCCGCCGGTGCAATTGCCGCCCTTGATCGCTCAAACCTGCTTGATGCCACCAGGACCACCTGGAATACCCTTGGCGCCGGTCTGGCGATAGCGCTGGTTGGCCTGGTCGTGTCACCGGTCACAAGCCTGCTGGATGCAAGAGGCGTCGTTGCGCTGGCGGCTGCGGCGGTCGTCTACATGCTTGTGGGTCGGCGTCATGACCAGAAGATTTCCCTGGCAACCGGTGTTCTGTCCGGGGTCCTCATGCGGTGGCTGATCTTGGGGAGCATTGGCGGCGGTGACTCCGACATCTTCCTGGACACGCAGATTCTTTCCGCACTTGTTATTGGCATTGTCGTGGCCGTTTCTATCCGGTCCGGCTCACGTTGGTTTGGTGCCGACGCCATGGTGATTGCCTCTGCGTGCGTGCTGGTCGCATCGATCACCTACCTGGTGCTCTCGCCCCATATGGAGGTTGAGGTCTATAGCCACGGCCCCGGCGTGCTGCTGGCCGTGCTGGCTGGTGCCGTGATGCTCGTCGGGTCTCTCCTGGCCCTGCAGACAGCCCCCTACTCGGCGTTCCGTCCTCTGGATCGGATTGTGGGATGGGGTCGTATGGCCACTGGGATAGTTGTCGTCATTCTGGTAGTTGTCGGCGGTTACTCAGGCTGGACCTTTGACGAGCGCCCTGGACTTGAGCTCCCGCCCGAGGTTCTGGAGCAGATGGAGATTCTCCGTGCCGAAGCCGAGGTGAACCCTGCACTGGCAGCCACCAACACCAGCAAGCTCACCTCACTCCGGAACAAGTTCCGCAAGTCAGCCAAGGTGACTACCGATGGCTTCAGCGACGATGGTGGCGGCCTGTCAAAACTTGCCATCGTGGTCTCGGTCATCGGCGCTGCCCTTACGGTGCCGGCGTCCGGCCTGTTGGGCCTGGATGAGCAGCGTCGATGGAGATGGAGCGCTGCCGTGGCAGGAGTAGGCGGTGGTCTGGCGCTAATCGGAATCATCTGGATTGCAAGCCTTGCGAGGGTCTCCGACCTGAAGGTGGTTACCGGTGCCGGGGCCTTCTTGACGATGTTCGCCGGGGCCGTCCTTGCGGTGACCTCAAAGAAGATTCTTACCGAGTTTCGCCGGAACAAGACCTACGACGATGTCGAGGTCGCAACAGTCTGACATTGCGCGGCCTGATGACACTTCGGCCGCCTGCGGGTCGCTGTACAGGTCGGGGCTAGGGTCCCGCCATGATCGACGGTACCGACGACCTGCTCGTTGACCGGGATGGGGCCGTTCTGACGGTGACCGTCAACCGGCCAGAGGTCATGAACGCCATGACCTCGCAGATGTTTGTGGACTTTGGCCGCATCTGCCGGGCCGTCAACGAGGACGACACCATTCGGGTGGTCGTGGTCACCGGTGCCGCTGGAAACTTCTGTTCTGGGGCCGACGTGTCCGGGCAGGCTGACCGACTCTCTGGTGACACACCCGTTGTTCCACTCCGGAACATGCGCCGTATCAAGGAGGCCGCCATGGCTCTGCACGATGTGCAGCATCCGGTGGTGGCCAAGGTGCGAGGTGTCGCGGCCGGCGCCGGCCTCAATATCGCCCTCGGCTGTGACCTGGTTTACGCCTCCGACCAGGCCAGGTTCTCGGAGATCTTCGCTCGGAGGGGGCTGTCCCTCGATTTCGGCGGTTCGTGGCTGCTGCCTCGCAGGGTGGGGCTGCACCGGGCCAAGGAACTGGCCCTGCTTGCAGAGGTCATAGATGCAGAGGAGGCCGATCGGATCGGCCTTGTCAACCGTGTGCTTCCCGACGGGGAACTGGACGCACACGTGGAAGACGTCGTGTCACGAATAGCAGCTGGCCCGCCTCTGGCTCTCTCCATGAGCAAGGCGCTCTTGAACCAGGGTGTTGACGTCTCCATGGGGCAGGCGTTGGAGGCTGAGGGCCTGGCCCAGAGCGTCAACTTCGCAACCAGTGACATCCGTGAGGCAGGCCTGGCCTGGATCGAAAAGCGCCAGGCAGCCTTCAAGGGCCACTGACCCCCCCCGGGGATCAGCAGAGCGTTGAACGCCCCACCGGTTTGACCTGAGGCGTGGGAGTTGCTCTGGGTCGCTATTCGTGCGGGGATGTCAGCCGTGAGGCCGGAGAGGACGGTGTCGGGTGGCGACGAGCGAGCGCAGTCTGCGAGCGAGCGCTGCCCGGCGACGTCCCAGACCGTGTCGGAAGGGTTGAAGTTGAGGTTGCGACCTAGAGGCTCTGGGAGGGAAAGCCAGGACCCTCATGGTCTCCACCCGACATGTCGGCGTTCAGCCGCGCAGCCTTCATGAGGTCCTCGACGACCGAGCCCAGATCGCCGGGCTCGTCTGGCTGTTCGGCTGTGGGCCCCAGGTGCCAGCCCTCGGCGATGCCGAGGTGCTTGCCGCGGATGTCAAACACACGGCCGGTGACGTTCTGGGCCTCCTCGCTGCACAGCCAGGTTGCGATGAGTGCGATCCACCGGGGTGACATTGCCTCCTTGGCCGAGTCGGAGATGTTCTCGGATCCGCCCATGAGGGACTCTGTGAGCCTCGAGAGGGCGGTTGGTGCCAGGCAGTTGACCGTGACGCCGTAGCGGACCAGTTCCTGGGCGGCGATGACCGAGAACCCGGCGATTCCCGCCTTGGCTGCCCCGTAGTTGGTCTGGCCCACGTTGCCGTAGATGCCCGAGGGTGATGCTGTGTTGATGATGCGGCCGAACGGCTCACCGCCGCCCTTTACGTGGTTGCGCCAGTAGGTGGCGGCATGGTGGCTGGGAGCGAAGGTGCCCTTCAGGTGTACCGCGATAACCGAGTCCCAATCGTCTTCGGACATGGAGAACACCATCCGGTCCCGCAGGATGCCGGCGTTGTTGATCACGATGTCGAGGCGACCCCAGGTGTCGACTGCCTGCTGCACCATCTCGCCGGCAGCGGCGAAGTCGGCCACGTTGCAACCGTTGACCACGGCCTCACCGCCCATGGCCTCGATGTCGTTCACGACCTCCTGGGCCGGGGTCAGGTCTGCGCCACCACCGGCTTCGTCGCCTCCCAGGTCGTTTACGACGACCTTTGCACCCTGCTCAGCCAGCATCAGGGCGTGTTCTCTCCCGATGCCACGCCCTGCACCGGTGACTATGGCGACGCGACCTTCACACAACTTGCTCATTGGTTCTCCAGCATGGTTGAACGGACCGCACGAGGGTACCGGTAGGCATGTCGGGAACCCGAGTCGGCCGGGTCAGAGGGTGTGGAACGAATCCAGGTCCAGTGACCAGGGGGAGAGGTTCTCGGGCCCGTCGTCGGTGACGAGAACCTGGTTCTCCAACTTGATCCCCTGACCACCGGCGTAGGGGCCCACGTAGGACTCGACGGTCAGGACCATTCCGGCCTCGAGCACGCCGTCGTAGCCGCCTGCGTCCCAGTCCTCGGGGAACTTGATATCCGGCCATTCATCGCACTGGCCGACCCCGTGGTAGAGACAGGAGTAGTGCCGGTACTCGTCGACAGGCGGCATCCACGCCTCGTGTGCCAGTTCGTGGAAGGTGCGACCGGGTGTAAGCAGGTCGATGTTGCGGGTGACCTGTTCAACGGCCAGTTCGTGAACGTGTCGCTGCTGCGCCGTCGGTGCTGCCTCACCACATATCCATGTGCGGGAGATGTCGGTCATCATTCCGTAGGCACCGATCAGGTCTGTGTCGAAGGCGACGAAGTCGCCGTTCTCGATTACACGACTGCTGCACTCCTGGAACCATGGGTTGGTACGTGGCCCCGACACCAGCAGGCGGCATTCCATCCACTCGCCGCCCCGCGCCAGCATCTCCGCCCAGAGAACGGCCCACAGCGCCTGTTCGGTCATGCCGGGTTCCATTGCATCGAACATCTTCAGGCACGAGATCCGCGTGGCTTCGATGGAACACCGCATGGCGGCGATCTCGTCAGGCCCCTTGACTGCCCGCGCTCTCTCCATCACCGCCATCCCGTCGGTGAGCACCAGGCCCTCTGCCACGAGAGCCGAGGAGCCGGCAGGTGGGATCACGTCGATGGCCAACCTGTTGTTGCCGCCACCGTGGGTGCGTACCAGGTCGGCGATCTCGGCTGCGAACTTCGCAGCACGCTCGTCGACACGGGTACCGGCTGGAAAGTAGGTGAAGGTTGTGGTTGGCCTGACCTCATCGATCAGGGGATTGTGGGCTGACAGGAACTCACAGGCCTGGTAGTCGAACAGGATGAGTGGGCCATCTGTGGCAACGAATGCCCAGCGGGCGTGGTTGTGGGTGAACCACATCTGCATGTTCGGCGAGTTGGTGGCATACATCTGGTTGAGCGGATCGAAGAGGAGCACGCCTGCCACGTCCTCAACCGCCAGACGTTCCTGGATCCGTTTCAGGCGGTAGCGCTGCATCTCGTTCAGGTCAGGGAGTTGCAGCCCGGCGGCTGCCCACTCGGAGATGGCGGGCTCTCCGGGTCCCATGACTATGCGGTTGCCGATGGTCGCTGCGCGCTGCACGAGCGGGTCGTTCGGGTCCTCTGGTCTCGTTCCGGGTGCTCCCATGGTCTTCCCGCTTCTCCTAGCTGCGCATTCTCGAGCCGGTGGGATCGAATAGCGGTTCGGCAATGCGGTTGGCTGGTCTTCTCACCCCTACCACCTCAATCTCGAAGTCGTCGTCCGCGTCCGCCAGGTGGGTAGGCACGTAGCCAAGGGCACAGGAGGCTCTGGACCAGTGTGCGTAGCCGCCCGAGGTGACCCAGCCGACGACCTCGCCGTTGTGCCAGATGGGTTCGTTACCTATTACGTCGGCGTCGTCGACGTCGACTGTGAAGGCCGTCAACAGACGGTCGGGGCCGGCAGCGTGTGAGGCGGCGGCCGCCTCCCGGCCGATGAAGTCACCCTTGTCGAGCTTCACGAACCTGCCCATGCGTGCCTCCCATGGTGTGTAGATGGGGCGGTACTCGGTGGCCCAGCCGCCGAAGTTCTTGTCGAACCGCATGCTGTTGAGGGCGTTCAGGCCGAACAGGCGGATGCCGTGTTCCGCCCCGGCCTCCGTGAGCATGTCGAATAGGCGGGCCTGGAGGGATGCAGGTACCCAGATCTCGTAGCCCAGGTCGCCTGTGAATGTGATGCGTCCCACGAGGGCCGGGACCATTGCGAGTGACATCGGGCAGATGTCGAGGAACCGGAAGGCATCGCCGGACACGTCCTCCTCGGCGACCGATGCCAGCAGGGCCCGGGATGATGGTCCCGCTATGGAGAGGCCTGTAAGTTCGTTGCCCCGTGACCTGTAGGTGACACCGTCGCCGAAGTCGGTCAGGTGGTCTCTGAACCAGCGCTCGTGGTAGCCGTCGGCGATGCCCGACCCGAGTACCAGGAACCGTTCGTCGTCTCCGAGTTCCGTGGGAAGTGCTGCAACGGTGAAGTCGCCGATAAGCATTCCCTGATGGTTCAGCATCGGGGTCAGGGCCATGCGACCCTCGGCTGGAATGCGGTTGGCCATGACCCTGTCCAGGAAGGTCCGTGCCGCCGAGCCTGTGAACTCGTGCTTGGCAAAACCGGTGGTCTCGATCATGCCGACGCCCTCGCGGACGGCTCGGACCTCATCAGCTACCACCTCAAAGGCGTTGGAGCGTCGAAAGGTGACGTCCTCTACCGGGTCCTGTCCGGGCCTCTGGAACCACATGGCCGTCTCCAGGCCGTAGTAGGCACCCCAGACGGCGTTTGCATCGGTTAGGCGTCCGTGGATCGGTGACGTGAAGAGTGGGCGACCCGCTGGGAGTTCCTCGTTGGGGAAGGAGATGCGGAATCGTCGACTGTAGTTCTCCTGAACCTTTGCCCGTGTGTATGCGGGGGTGGTCCAGTCTCCGTAGCGGGCCACGTCCATGCCCCAGACGTCAAAGCCCGGGTCGCCCGTGGTCATCCAGTTGGCCACGGCCAGTCCCACACCGCCGCCCTGGCTGAGTCCGGCCATCACGCCACAGGCCACCCAGTGGCCTTGCTGGCCACGGATGGGTCCGATCAGCGGGTTGCCGTCAGAGGCGAACGTGAACGGACCGTTGATGACCTGCTTGATTCCGACCTCGTTGAATATCGGGAAGTGGGCGAATCCAACTTCGAGCGAAGGCGCGATCCTGTCCAGGTCCGGGGTGAGCAGTTGGGAACCGAAGTCCCATGGCGTCTCCTTCGTCTGCCAGGGAACGCCAGCCTGCTCGTAGGTGCCGAGCAGGAGGCCGCCGGCTTCGGCCCTGGTGTAGATCTCGCCGCCGAAGTCGACGGCGCCGCGGCCGTGCCCGTCGGTGGCATCCAGCCAGGACTTCAACTCGGGGATCTCCTCGGTCAACAGGTACTGGTGCTCCATTGCAAGGATCGGCAACTCGATTCCGCACATGCGTCCGACCTCGCGGGCCCACAGGCCGCCGCAGTTCACGATGTGTTCGGCGTTGATGGTGCCCTTCTCGGTGACCACGTCCCAGGTTCCGTCGGCGCGCTGGACGATGTCTTCTGCCCAGGTGTTCCGGTAGATCTCGGCGCCGGCCATGCGGGCACATGCCGCGTAGGCGTGGGTGACTCCGGAGGGGTCCACGTGCCCGCCCACCGGGTCGAACATGGCACCCACGAAGAACTCCTCTTCCATGTAGGGGAGGTGTTCCTTGGCTTCGGACACCGAGATCAGCTCGGTGTCCATTCCCAGGTAGCGACTGCGGGCATGGACCATGCGGAGCCAGTCCATTCGCTCCTCGGTTTCTGCCAGCATCAGCTCGCCGGTCAGGTGGATGCCACACGGCTGGCCCGACCTTTCCTCCAGGTCCTTGTAGAGCTGGATCGTGTAGCGCTGCAGGGCAGCCACGTTCGGGTCGCCGTTGATGGTGTGCATGCCACCTGCCGCATGCCACGTGGATCCCGCGGTGAGCTCCCTTCGCTCCACGAGAACGACGTCGGTCCAGCCGGCCTCGGTGAGGTGGTACAACACGCTGCAACCGACGACACCGCCACCGATTACCACCACCTGTGTCTGCTGCTTCATCTATCTGGCTCCTCGGGGATTCGTATTGCTCAGTAGTCGGTCTCCACGCCGCCGTCGGCTACCCGGCGGGCCAGGAATTCGTCCAGTTCGGCTCTGACCGCGGTGTTCATCGGAGGTTCCTTGTGGGCGTCGATGAGTTCTTGGGCCAGTTTCGTAGCCCGCTGGTGGGCCTCTACCCGGCCGCCTTCGTCCCAGCTCTCGAAGTTGCGCCAGTCAGAGACCATTGGAGCGAAGTGTTCGGTGGTGTAGCGCTCCTGGGTGTGGGAGGTGCCAAAGAAGTGTCCGGCGGGACCCACCTCGGCTATGGCCTCAATGGCCAGCGAGGCGTCGTCGACCGTGACCGGCTTCAGCATTGCTGCGACCATGTTCAGGTTGTCGGCATCGATCACCATCTTCTCGTACGAGGTCAAGAGGCCTCCTTCCAGCCAGCCGGCTCCGTGCAGGAGCAGGTTCACGCCTCCCATGATCGATCCCCAGAGGGAGAAGACGCTCTCGTAGGCGGCCTGGGCGTCGACGCTGTTGGAGGCGTTCACGTTTGAGGACCTGTAGGGGAGGCCGTATCGCCGGGCCAACTGTCCACCGATGAGGCACGCCTGCCAGTATTCGGGGGTGCCGAATGCGGGGGCCCCTGAGCGCATGTCCACATTGGAGGTGAAGCCTCCGTAGATAACCGGCGCCCCGGGCCTCACGACCTGGGTGTAGGCGATTCCGGCCAGGGCCTCGGCATTCTGGAGAACCAGCGCACCGGCAACGGTTATCGGTGCCATCGCACCGGCCAGGGTAAACGGCGTTATCACGATCACCTGGTTTCTGGCCGACATCTCCTGGATCCCGTGGAGCATGACGGTGTCGTAGCGCAGCGGTGTGCTTGCGTTGATCACCGAGATGATCGACGCCTGCTCGTCGATTGTGTTCTCGTCGATGCCCCGTGCGATGCGGGTCATCTCTATCGCGTCGAGGTTGCGCTGCCTGCTGAGGCTGTAGACGAACGGTGGCTTGTCGGAGAGCGTGAGCATGTCGTGGGTTGCGTGGAGGTGCCGGACCGAGGGGTGCAGGTCCATTGGTTCCACCGGGTAGCCGGCTGAGGTGTGGATGATGTTGAGAACCTGGCCCAGTTTGATCAGGCTGCGGTAGTCATCGCGGTTCCCGTCGCGTCGGTCCCGGCCCAGGCCGGTCACGAACGGTGGGCTGGCCACAGAGGTATTGGTAATGAAGTTTCCGCCCATTGTCAGGTTCCGCTCCGGGCGCACCCCGTGGAGGGTGAACTCTGCCGGAGCCGTTTTGACCAGGCTCAGGATCAGGTCAGGGTCGAAGCGGACCCGGTCTCCGTCGACGTCGGCACCAGCTTCGGCCAACTGCCGGCGGGCGGTCTCATCGAGGAAGTCGATACCGGTTTCGGACAGGACCCGGAGGGATGCCTGGTGGATCGACTCCAGCTCGTCGTCTGAGACGGCCCGTATCGGATCCAGACGCATCCTGGGTTGCTCGAAAGGTGGTTGGTTGGCGGCGACATCGCGTGTGCGTGACCGGCTGCTGAGTCGTCCCCTACGAGCATTCATGGGGAAAGGCCCTCCGAGGCCGGCTGCGGTTCCAGGGCCGGTGTCAGGTGGAGTTCAGCTCCCTCATAGGGGTTGGCCCTCGCAACGTCCTCGTTCAGCACCACGCCCAGCCCGGGCTCACCGGACGGGATCACCATTCCTTCCTCCCACCTGATGGGGGTCTCCAACAGGTCGGCGTGGAAGCCGCTCCAGTCGTCTATGGATTCCAGGATCAGGAAGTTGGGCGAGCAGGCCGCGAGTGCGATGTTCGCAGCGGCAACCACCGGCCCGCAGTAGCAGTGCGGCGCCAGCAGCGCCTGGTGCACCTCGGCTATCGAGGCGATCTTCTTTCCCTGCAGGATGCCGCCACTCCTGCCCAGGTTGGGTTGCAGGATCGAAGCCGCGCCGGCACGGAGGACGGTGGCGAACTCGCCTGCGGTCGTAAGCCGTTCTCCGGTGGCGACGGGGATCGTGGTTCCGGTGGCCACCCGTGCCATGCCTTCGACATCATCTGGTGGGACGGGTTCCTCAAACCAGAGCGGGTCGTAGGCCTCCAGGCGTCGAGCCAGGCGCAACGCCCCGGACGGCGTGAACTGTCCGTGGGTACCGAACAGGAGGTCGGCCCGGTCGCCGACAGCATCCCTGATGGCCGCCGTGTACCGCTCTGACAGGGCGAGGCGCTCCAGCGAAGGTTGACGGCCGTCGAACACCGTGTAGGGGCCGGCCGGGTCGAACTTCACGGCGGTGAAGCCCCGCTCCACCTCCCGGACAGCCTGCTCTGCCGCCAGAACGGGATCGGTGTACAGGTTCGGTCCGTCCTTGGGGGCGTAGGCATCCTCGCCCCTCGGGTAGAGGTAGGTGTAGGAGCGCAGGCCCTCATGTACCCGTCCACCCAGAAGGTCGTAGACCGGTCGCCCCGTCTCCTTTCCGATGATGTCCCAGCAGGCAATTTCCAGTGCGCTTATCACCCCGCACAGTGTCGGATCGGGTCGCAGGGAGTAGCCGCTTCCCAGAGCGCGGCGCCAGAAGGACTCCACGTTGAAGGGGTTCTCGCCAACGAGGAAGCGGTTGGCGACATCCTCGATCATGTCTGCGACGATGTGGGGAGCGACCGTGGCCACGTAGGCCTCACCAACGCCCTTCACCCCACCATCGGTGGTAACGGTGACGAAGATGAAGTAGCGGCCGCCGTGGCGTGGCGGTGGGTTGCCGACAACGAAGGTCTCCACCTCGACGATTCTCACAGGGCCTCCTCTGCAACCGGGTCAGCGTTGTCAAAGACCACGACCGTCCGGATCACCTCGCCGCTCCGGGCTTCGGCGAAGGCGGTGTCTATGTCATCGAGGGAGTGTCTCGACGTGACCATTCCGTCCAGGTCAAGCAGCCCGGCAAGGTACTGGTCGACCAGGCGGGGCACGTCGATAGCCAGGCGGGCGGTTCCCATCTTGGAACCGAGGATCTTCTGGTTGGCAACGGCCAGCACGCCGGGATCAATGTCGACGGTCAAGCCCTCGGCTGGAATACCCACGAGCACAAGGGACCCCATCCGGTCGAGCAGGCTGGCTGCACCGGCAAAGGCCCCCGGTGCCGCCGTTGTCACGAATACGTGGTCCGCCAGCCGGCCTCCGGTTGCTCCGGTCAGCCTTTCGGCGGTGTCGTCCGGGCCGGAGGCATGGGTGGCACCGAACTTCAGTGCCGCCTCCTGTTTGGACACCAGGGGGTCGACGGCGATTATCGGATCTGCACCAGCCAGCCTTGCCCCCTGTACAACGCTCAGGCCAACCCCTCCACATCCGATGACGACAACGGAATCTCCCTCACCGACACGGGCGGTGTTGGTGACGGCCCCCACGCCCGTGAGGACCCCGCACCCGAGGAGGGCCGCCGCTTCGAACGGCACGCTGTCTGGGAAGGCCGCCACCTGGGAGCGGTGGACAACAACCTGCTCGGCGAATGCGGCAGTTCCCAGGCCATGGGTCACCGGTTCACCGTTGAGATCCGACAGCGGACTCCGGTTGCGGAGGGCGAGGTCGCCCGTACATGCCACGTCATGGCCACGGCGGCAGGCACGGCAGGTGCCACACGCGCGGATCAGCGATACGACAACCCGGTCGCCGACGGAGACATTGTCCACCCCTTCGCCCAGGTCCAGGACACGGCCGGCAGCCTCGTGGCCCAGAACCACCGGAAAGTCGGTTGACCAGCCACCGTCGAGGAACATGAGGTCTGAGTGGCAGACGGCGCAGGCGTCGATGGCAACGCGCACCTCGTCGACGCCGGGGGCTGAGAGGACGAGTTCCTCTATCGACGTGGCCATGCCGACTCCACGGCTCACCGCCGCACGAACCTTGACCTCATCGCTGCCCGACATGGCGCGCACGCTAGTCAACCGTGGGTGGTCGGGTCAGCGGGATCGGGTCAGCCCAGGACGATCTCCGCGACCTGACGAAGGTCGTCGGGGCTACGGGTGGAGACGTTGAGCATCGTGACCGGGCTGTCCTCCCATGCCTGCAGGCGGTCACGGATCCGCTCAGGTGGCCCGACAAGGCTGATCTCGTCGGCGAATTCGGTTGGAACCGCTGCCACAGCCTCCTCACGCCTCCCCGACAGGAACAGATCCTGGATGCGGTGGGCCTCGTCCTCGAAGCCCATTCTGGCCATCAGGCGGGTGTGGTAGTTCTGGCCCTTGGCCCCCATGCCACCTATGTACAGGGCGATGCTGGTCTTAACCGGGATCAGGCCCGCCTCGACGTCGTCGGTCACCTGGAGCGTCACGTAGACGGCGATCTCGAAGTCGTCGGACCGCCCGGCGATGTCGTCCGCATAGACCTCTGGCCGGTAGGGGGAGTAGTAGAGCGGTAGCCAACCGTCGGCGATCGCACAGGTCTGGGTCACGTTCTTCGGGCCTTCGGCACCGATGAAGATCGGGATGTCGGATCGGAGTGGGTGCGTCATGATCTTGAGCGGCTTGCCCAGGCCCTGGGAACCCTCGTCCGTGTAGGGGTGCTGGTAGAACTCCCCGTCATAGGAGAGGTGGCCCTCGCGGGCGAACGCCGCACGCAGCACCTCGACGTACTCGCGGGTGCGGGCCAGGGGTCGATTCGAGGGTTGGCCGTACCAGCCTTCGACCACCTGTGGTCCCGATACACCGAGGCCCAGGATCAGCCTGCCGTTGGAGAGGTGGTCCAGGGTGACAGCGTGCATAGCCGTGGCGGTCGGTGTTCTGGCAGCCATTTGGATAATGCCGGTGCCCAACCTGATGCGTTCGGTGTGGGCGGCCAGGTAGACGAGGGGCGAAAAGGCATCCGAACCCCACGACTCGGCGCTCCACACCGTGTCGTATCCGAGCCTCTCCGCCTCCTGGGTCAACGACACCAGATCAGATGGTGGCCTCGCACCCCAGTAACCCCAGACCAGTCCAAGTTGCATGGCTGGATTCTGGCTCACTCCGTGTTCCGGATCCAACCCGACCCTGTACCGTTCGCATCGGTGGGGCAATACCGGGGAGACCAGTAGTGGGTGAGCGACCGATCATCGAACCCTTCAGGGTTCACACCGTTCAGGCGATCTCGATGCCGTCCAGGGAGGTCCGTGAGGAGGCCCTGAGGCGTGCCGACTACAACCTCTTCGGCCTGCGTGCCGAAGAGGTAGTCATCGACCTGCTCACCGACTCGGGCACGGGAGCGATGTCCACGAAGCAGTGGGCCGGGATGATGCTCGGCGACGAGTCCTATGCCGGTAGTCGCTCCTTTTTCCGGTTTGAGGAGGTGGTACGCGACCTGACCGGGTTCAGCGAGGTGATACCCACCCACCAGGGTCGGGCCGCAGAGAAGATCCTCTTCTCGGTGCTGGTCGACGAGGGCCAGGTGGTCGTCAACAACAGCCACTTCGACACCACCCGGGCAAACGTGGAGTACAGGGGAGCCGAGGCCAGGGACCTGGTCGCCGCCGAGGGGAACGATCCGGCTCTGGTGGCGCCGTTCAAGGGAAACATGGACATCGCTGCACTCCGCTCGTCGTTGGAGGCCGATGGTGACCGGGTTCCGATCGTGATGGTGACGGTTACCAACAACGCCGGAGGAGGCCAACCGGTGTCCATGGCGAACCTGCGGGCTGTGCGTGAGGTGTGTGACGAGTACTCCGTTCCCTTCTTCCTGGATGCCTGCCGGTTCGCCGAGAATGCCTGGTTCATAAAGACACGAGAGGATGGCTACGCCGACAAGACACCCAAGGAGATCGCCCAGGAGATGTTCTCGCTTGCCGACGGGTGCACGATGTCTGCCAAGAAGGACGGCCTGGCAAACATCGGGGGCTTCCTGGCGCTCAACGACGACCGGGTTGCCGTCGAGTGCCGAAACCTCCTGATCCTGACTGAGGGCTTTCCCACCTATGGAGGCCTTGCTGGCTACGACCTGGAGGCCATTGCACAGGGCCTCGTTGAGGTGCTGGACGAGGACTACCTGCGCTACCGGACCCGGTCAGTGGAGTACCTGGCCGAGAAGGTGGCTGCCGGGGGAGTTCCGATCGTGCAGCCCCCAGGTGGTCACGCTGTCTTTGTCGACGCCAGGGCGCTGTTGGCTCACATCCCACCGCATGAGTATCCGGCCCACTCGTTGGCAGTCGAGTTCTACCGCGAAGGTGGTGTCCGCGGGGTCGAGTTGGGGTCGCTGGCGTTCGGCGTGCCTCACGAGGATGGCACCGAGGATCCGGCGGCGATGGAGTTGGTTCGCCTGGCCATTCCGCGGCGGATGTACACACAGAGCCACATCGACTACGTGGCCGAGGTGGTGCTCGACGTGGCCGCCAGGGCCGGATCCATCGGTGGATACCGCATTGTCGAACAGGCCCCCTGGTTGAGGCACTTCACGGCAAGGCTGGAGCCGGTGGCTGCGGACTCCGGTGGCTGACTCCTTTCCGCGGCAGTCGGCACGGACCCGACGGTTCACCTGTGGTCAGCCGCGAAGCGTCTCGGTTGCCGAGGACGGCAACCGGGTTCTGTTCCTCCGCTCGGGTGCCGGCGACGACCCCGTCAACTGCCTCTGGTCGTTGGATCCGGCAACCGGCGGGGAGTGCCTCGTGGCCGATCCGGCGGACCTTCTCTCAGAGGGCCAGAGCGTCGTTCCAACTGCAGAGAGGGAGCGTCGTGAACGGGCGCGTGAGGTGGGCTCCGGGATAGTCGCCTACGACGCCCTTCCGGACCTTGAACGTGCCTGCTTTGTGCTCGACGGACGGGTATTCCTTGCAGACCTGACCGGTGATGGCCGGGTGGTCGAGATGTCGTCATCAGGCGACGCGTTCGATCCGCGTATCTCACCCGACGGAATGTCGGTCGCCTACGTATCCGGCAGGGGCATTCGGATCACCGGACCTGCCGGTGACCACCGTCTGGTTGGCGGAGCAACCGAGACTGTTTCGTGGGGGTCAGCCGAGTTCGTGGCTGCCGAGGAGATGGGACGTAACCGCGGACACTGGTGGTCACCTGATGGTGAGCAGATTCTGGCGGCGCGCGTCGACACAGTCGGGGTTGAGGAGTGGTGGATCGCGTCGCCGGTGGAACCCGGTTCGAGGCCACGGCCCATCCGCTATCCCTCGGCTGGCACCACCAACGCCGAGGTGGTCCTTGCCCTGGTAGCTCTGGACGGCACCACAACCGATGTTGACTGGGGCGGGGGTCCCGGGGGGGACTTCGAGTACCTGGCCGGAGTTCGCTGGGTTGCCGGCGAACCCCTGACGCTCACTGTGCAGACACGCGACCAGCGCACTCTTGCGGTTCTCACCGTGGACCAGGTAACGGGCGTGGTCACCGAGTACTACAGGGTCACCGATGACAACTGGGTGGAGCTTGTTCCGGGATCCCCCCGCTGGTGGGAGGGGTCACTCCTCACCGTCGAGGACCGTGGAGGCACGCGCCGCCTGGTCGTAGACGGGGAACCACTGTCGCCCGATGGCCTCCAGATCCGGTCGGTTCAGGGCATTCACGACTACGGGGTGCTGGTCTCAGCCTCAACTGATCCGGTCGACGTGGATGTCATCCGGGTGGAACGTGGCGGTTCGGTTGAGGTCATCTCTGGCGGTGGTGGGGTGTGTTCAGCCGTTGAAGGCGGTGGCACCCTGGCCGTGTCGCGGTCCGATCTGGATGGGATCTCACTGGAGGTCTCCGGTCATCTGGTGTCCTCGCTGGCCGAACAGCCACTCGTGACACCGACCCCTGACTTCCACGTGGTCGGGGAGCGTGACGTCAGGTCAGCCGTGTTGTTTCCCAGCGATCACGACGGTTCGCCCCTTCCGGTGCTGGTGGATCCGTACGGCGGTCCACACGCCCAGCGGGTGCAGCGGGCCCGTTCCCAGTTTCTGACCTCACAGTGGTTCGCCGACAGGGGTTTCGCTGTGGTGGTCGCTGACGGGCGGGGCACGCCGGGTCGCGGTCCGGTGTGGGAGCGGGCTGTTTCCGGTGACCTGGCCGGACCGGTGCTCGACGATCAGGTGGATGCCCTGGAGGCCCTCGCAGCCGACGATGACCGGCTCGACCTGTCCAGGGTTGCGATCAGGGGGTGGTCGTTCGGCGGCTACCTGGCGGCAGTGGCGGTCCTGCGACGGCCCGACGTGTTCCACGCAGCTGTGGCGGGTGCACCGGTGACCGACTGGCGCCTCTACGACACGCACTACACCGAGCGCTACCTGGGGCACCCCGAGGTCAATCCCAGGGCCTACGAGTTGACGGACCTCTGTGCCGAGGCGGCGTTGCTGACCCGGCCGCTGCTGCTCATCCACGGCCTGGCCGACGACAACGTGGTGGCGGCCCACACACTGCAACTCTCCCGGGCTCTGCTGGAGGCCGGTCGGCCCCACCGGGTGCTGCCACTCTCCGGGGTGACACATATGACCCCGCAGCCTGAGGTGGCGGAGAACCTCCTGTTGGTGCAGTTGGCTTTTCTCCAGGAGGCACTCGGTCTCAGTCCATCGTCTACCTAGGAGCCCTTCATCCGGTAGGCCATCGCCGGGTACGGCCGTCGAGGCGAGCTCGACGGTCCGCACCCGACACTGGCCATCTGACACCAGCGGTGTCAGCAGTCTTCGGGAGGCCACAGGGCGGTACCGACAACGCACGTCGCTCGGAGGTTCTCTCTGGAGGCCAGCAGAGCGTGGACGGGTGGCGACCCTGGCAAAACCGAGAGGGGGTTGGTGACTTCCCCCGGTCGTGGGAAGGCCAGTGTCGGGTTTCGACGAGCGAGCGCACTTTGCGAGCGAGCGGAGCCCGGCGATGGCCTAGGCGGTGAAGAGATAGTCAGACAGAAGTCCAGCCGCCGTCGACCAATAGCACGTGCCCCGTCATGTAGGAGCCTGCGTCGGAGGCCAGCAGCAGCAGTGCGCCGTCCAGTTCGTGGGCCATTCCGCCCCTACCCATCGGGGTTCCGGACTCCACGTAGGCGATGCCGGCGTCGTCATGGAACATCGTGTCGCTGTTCATCTCGGTCTCGAACCATGCCGGGGCCAGGGCGTTCACCCGGATTCCCTTTCGAGCCCACTGGGTCGCCAACTCCCTGGTCAGGTTGTGGAGGCCTCCCTTGGCGGCTGCGTATCCGGGGAGGCGCAGCCTGCCGCCGGAGCCCTCGCCCAGTACCGATCCCAGGTTCACCACGACACCAGGATGGTCGTTGGCTATCCACCAGCGTGCGGCCCGACGGGCCAGTTCATAGGGGGCGATCAGGTCAACCTCGATTTCGTGGCGGAAGCCTTCGATGTCGTCATCAACTGCTGGTAGCACGCGTGAGATTCCGGCGTTGTTGACGAGCACGTCGAGTCGGCCGTAGTGGCTGATCGTCGTGTCGATGAGGTGCTGGGGCCCGTCGGGGTCAGCCACGTCGGCTGCCACGACAAGCGCGTCCGGCAGGTCGGAGGCAAGGGCCTCGAGTCGCTCGGCCCGACGTGCTGCCAGGACGACCCTGGCGCCAACTCCGGCCAGGACCCTGGCGAAGCGTTCCCCGAGGCCCGAGCTGGCTCCGGTGACGATGACGACCCTGTCGTCGAGCCGGAACCGAGCAAGGGCGGCGTCTGGCGTGGTGTCTACTGTCATGGGATCTGAGGTTACGCCGGATGGACGGTGATCTCGGTGGCCTTGACTGCTGCCCAGATTCCGGCACCCGGAACCAGACCCAGGACATCGACGGCTGCCGGGGTCACCTCGGCCACGATCGGCAGGGGACCGTCCAGCACGACACGCACCCGGTCAAAGGCTGGTTGCAGTTCGGTGACCGTTGCCTCCCAGACATTGCGGGGGCTGCCGTCGGGGACGCTGTGGTGGAGGGCAACGGCTACGGGTGGTACGACGAGGTGGACCGGTCCTGTCGCCGGTTCGCCGAGCACCACGATGGTGCCGTCGGCCGTCGTTGCCGTTCTGCCGGTGGCTACAGCGGCAATCGTGTTCAGCCCGGCCAGGGAGGCCGCGTAACGGGTTCGGGGTCTTGTTCGTACCTCCACCGGGCTGCCCGAATGGGTTACGTGGCCGTTCTCGAGTATGACGATCCGGTCGGCTGTGGTGGCCGCCTCAACCGGGTCGTGGGTGACCAGCAGGGTGGCTCGTTCGTCTCCGCCCCTGAGCAGGTCGGCGATCAGGTGCTGGGAGTCGATGTCCAGGGCAGTGGACGGCTCGTCCAACAGGAGCACCTGAGGCTCGGCTGCCAGCGCTCTGGCAACTGCCACCCGCTGGGCCTGGCCTCCGGAGCATGCTGTCGGCAACTTGTCGGCCAGGCTGGTGAGGTCAAGGGAGCCGATCAGGTGCTCGACCAGCTCAGGCGTGGAGTGAGGGCTGAAGCCCACGTTTTGTCTCACCGTGAGGTGCGGGAACAGGAGGCGGTCCTGGGGCACCCAACCGATCGAACGCCTGTGTGACTCGACGAACACGCCTTGACCGGGTGCATCCGTGGCTCTGCCGGACAGGTCCAGGTGTCCGCCGGTGAGGGGTAGCAGACCAGTGAGAACACGTAGCAGGCTGGTCTTTCCGGCGCCGTTCGGGCCGAGCAGTGCAACGGTTTCACCTGTTGCGACGCTCAGTTCCACATCCAGTTCCAGGTCGCCTGCACGTGCCGTTCCGGCAAGGTGGATGGCGCTCATCGCTCTGGTCGGCGGCCGGGTAGCCACCGGTCGCGCATCGGGATGAGTACCGCAAGCGACACGATCAGCATTACGAGGCTGAGAGCCAGGGCTTCCTCCGTGTCTGATTCCAGTGCCAGAAAGGTGGCGAGGGGGAGCGTCTGGGTGCGACCCGGCAGGTTGCCTGCGAAGGTGATGGTCGCACCGAACTCGCCGAGTGCACGGGCCCAGGCCAGGGCCATCCCGGCTCCCATGGCGGGAAGGAGTCGGGGAAGCGTGATCCGGCGTAGCACCCTCATCGGCTCGGCTCCAAGGGTGCCGGCCATCTGTTCCAGTTCGTCTGAGCCCGACTCGAGGGCCCCTTCGACGGCGATCACGTAGAACGGCAGTGCGACGAAGACGGCTGCCACGACCGCCCCGGCTGTGGTGAACGGCAGGGTCAGTCCGAACCACCGGTCCAGCCACTGGCCGACGAGGCCCCGTCGACCCAGGGCGAAGAGCAGGGCAGTGCCGCCTACGACCGGCGGTAGGACCATCGGAAGGAGCACGAGGGCACGGATGATGCGACGGCCGGGAATCTCGACCCTGGCCAGGGTCCAGGCCAGCGGGGTTCCCAGGATGACGACCACCAGTGCGGCGATTCCGCTCACGAGTAGCGACAGGAGCAGGGGTCTGGTGATGCTCTCACGGGCCAGGAGGTCGCCCATCGAGGACCACGGCATGCGCTGGAGAAGCCCCAGGACAGGTAGGGCTACGTAGGCGATGGCAATGGCGGCAACGGCCAGGACCGGGCGTGGGGCGCGCATCAGCCAGGTGTCCTCGTGGAGAAGCCATGCCCGGCGAGGATCTCCTGAGCGGGAGGAGATGCCAAAAACGTAAGGAACGGCAGGGCCCAGTAGGTCCTGGCGCCTGCTGTGTAGGTCACGCAGGGGCAGGACTCCAACTGGTTCCAGGCAGGTTCGACCCCCGGTTCTGCTGTCACGTCGGTTGCATAGACCACACCTACATCGGCCTCTCCCATTGCGAGTCTGGAGAGCACGGCCCGGACGCTGATCTCCCTGGAGTCGGCCTCGATCGTCACGCCCATCTCGGAGGTGCTGGCACCACAGGGCACGGCCTCGTCGCAGACGACCACACGCAGGTCGGGACGGGACAGGTCGGCGAGGCTGGAAACCCCGGCCGGGTTGCCTTCTGGCACGGCCACGACAAGCCGGTTGGAGGCGAAGCTGACCGACCGGTTCACCGTTGTCACCTGTTCAAGTAGTCGGACGTCGGCGGTCAGGAACACGTCGGCGGCGGCACCGTCGTTCAGTTGGGCAGCCAGGTGGTTCGAGCCACCGAACACGGTCGTGATGGTGGTTCCGGTCTGCTCCTGGAATGCCTCTGCCAGGTCGGGGAGCACGTCGGTCAGCGAGGAGGCGGCAAATACGGTGAGGTCGTCGTCTCCAGGTCCCCCACACGAGAGGGTCGATGCCATTAGGACAGCCAGGAGCAGACCCCTCACCGGGGTCGTTCCACGACCACGTTGGTGGCCTTGACGACGGCAACGGCCAGCACGCCGGGCTCAAGACCCAGATCGTCGACCGCCTCGGCTGAGATCAGCGAGACGACACGGTGGGGCCCGGCCTGAATCTCAACCTGTGCCATCACATCATCCTTCAGGACCCTCGTGACAAGGCCCGTGAACCTGTTCCGAGCGGAGAGGACCCTCCCATCATCGTCTGGCTCGTCGGCCAGCTCTTGTGCCAGGCGGGCCAGGTCGGGGCCGTCAACGAGGCGGTGACCGCCGTCTGTCCGCTTGGCGCCCAGCCGGCCGGCATCAACCCAGCGCCTGATTGTATCGGGGCTTACACCCAGCAGATGCGCTGCTTCTCCCATCTTGAACGTGTGCATACACGGAAATATACCGCAAAATCGGGTATTGCCAAGAGTCGAAGTCGGCTCTCCCTGCGTGTCGGGATCCGGTTAGGGTTCGGCCATGAGCCATCCGGTCAACACCGAGGAACTGTCAGAGCAGCTTGTCGAGTATGGCGGTGCCGCGTTCGTGATCACGGTCGGAGGTGACGGCGTCCCCAAGGTCGTTCACGTTCCCGTCGTATGGGATGGCGAGGTACTGCGCTGCACGCCCGGTGGTGGTACTTTGGCAAACTTGGCGTCGCCAGCTCCGGTGACCCTGGTGTTTCCCCCACCCGGGGACGGGGCCTTCAGCATGATCCTCGACGGTGAGGGGACCGCAGACGGCGAGGTGGCTGTGGTAACCCTGACCGGCGGAGTGCTGCACCGGCCGGCACCCGACAGACCCGGCGACCAGATCAACTGCTGAGGGCTCAGGCCGAGAACTCGACCGATCCACCGACCACCGTCGCCAGGACGTCGATGTCCCTGATGGCATCCGGTTCCACCTCAAAGGGGTCCTCACCCAGCACCACCAGATCCGCAAGCTTGCCAGCCTCCAGGGTTCCCTTATCGCGTTCCTCCATGTTCAGGTAGGCGGCTGAGCTGGTATATCCGGCTACGGCCGCCTCCACGCTGGCTCGCTGTGCGGGGCCCAGCACAGCGCCGTCGCGTGTGGTTCGGGTCACAGCGGTCCAGAGGCTGAAAAGCGGGTCGATGGGGGTGACCGGAGCGTCGCAGTGCAGTGCATGTGGAATTCCGTGTGCTGCAAAACTGGCCAGCGGGTCGATGCGCTCTGCCCGCTCCGGGCCGAGGAAGCGGTCGCGGTGGCGGTCACCCCAGTACCAGACGTGGTTTGCGAACACGGATGCCAGAACGCCGAGCCGGGCCATGCGCTCCAGTTGGTCCTCGCGGGCCATCTGCACATGCTCCAGACGGTGACGGTGGTCGGCCCTGGGTGTGTCGTCCAGTGCCGCCTCGACAGCATCGAGGGCGTTGTCGATCGCCTGGTCGCCGTTGGTGTGAATTGCGACCTGCCATCCCTTCTGGTGCGCATCTGTTACCAGCTCGGTGAGCTCGGCTGCTGCGATCACCTCGGTTCCCATGACGTCGGGACGGTCGTAGTAGCCCTTGCACAGGCATGCCGTGTAGCCCTGGATTGACCCGTCGCTGATGAACTTCATGGCGCCGAGCGAGAGCCGGTCACCACCGAGGCCGGTACGGAACGGGATCGCCTCGGCTGCCTGCCAGATAGGGAAGAGACGGGCCCGGATGCGGAAGGCGCCGGACTCGATTGCCTGCTGATAGGCGCTGTACATGGTGGGGTACATGACCGCGGCATCCGTGGTGCTGGTGACACCGCGCTCCAGGCAGCGGTCTGAGATGGCCCTGGCCCCTGCAACCAGCTCGGCACCGGTAGCCGGTGGGATGGACGAGGCCACGTTGAAGTTGGCGGTCTCGTGCATCTCGCCGGTGAGGTGGCCCCCGGCATCACGTATGAACGCGCCACCGGGCGGATCCTCGACGGAATCGTCCACCCCGGCCCTGGCGAGCATCGCCGAGTTGGCGTACGAGAGGTGCCCGGAGATGTGGCGCACGAGGATGGGATGGACCGTGCTGGCCTCATCCAGGTCGTGGAGTGTCAGGTGGCGGTTGTCGTCGATGAGGCTGTCGTCGTATCCCCATGCCTGGATCACCTCGCCGGGTGGGGTCGTCGAAGCCCAGCCCCGCAGCGCATCCACCACCTCGGCTACGGACCTGCAGGGAGGTGTGCCAATCTGGGGTGCTGTCATCTGCACCCCGGCAAGGAGTGGGTGCATGTGGGTCTCTATGAAGCCCGGCAGTACGGTCGTCCCACCCAGGTCGACGGTGGCGGTGCCCGGGCCGGTCAGTGCCTCTACGTCGTGTCGGTCACCGATGGCAAGGATGCGGCCCTGCCACGAGGCGAGTGCCTCGGCGGAGGGGTTGGTCGGGTCGAGCGTCCTGAAGGTGGCGTTGACGAAGATGTGATCAGCGATGGTCATGGTGACTGCCCAGTTCGTCAGGACCGTCTGGTATTGATCTTCTCGAGATAGGCGGCCTGGGCGGCCCTCGCCTCGGGATCGCGCAGAGCGGCGCCGAGACCGTCACCGTCGGACCAGGCCCGGCTGGTGCCGACCATCTGGCTGGTGACGGCGTTGACGTGGGCCTTGGTTGCCAGCACTGCCAGACGCGGCCGGGAGGCAACCTCCTCGGTAAGTTCCTCGACCGCTGCATCCAGTTCCGCTACCGGAACCACACGGTTCACGAAGCCGGCGGCCTTCGCCTCGGCAGCCGTGAAGGGCCGGCATGTCATCACGAGTTCCTTAGTGAGAGCCGGGCCGATCTCGCGCACCAGCCTGGGTATGCCTCCCCACGCCAGCGGTATGCCCAGGTCAACCTCGGGTATGAAGAAGTTGACGTCATCGGCAGCAACGCGGAGGTCGCATGCAGCTGCCAGCACGAGGCCGCCACCGACCACGTGGCCGTGGAGCCTGGCGATGAGCACCGGGGCCATGCGTTCCAGGGCATCAGCCATGAGGCGACCCGTGTCGGCTGGAATGCGGCCGCCAGCCGGGGACTGTGGCATGTCGTCTCTGAACTCGTTCACGTTGAAGCCGGCGCAGAACGCGCGGCCGTTGCCCTCAACCACGACAACCCTGAGGTCCGGCTGGTGGTCGAACCAGTCGGCTGCGGCGATGATCTCGGCCATGACCTCGTTGGTGAGCGAGTTCAGGCTGTCGGGGCGGTTCAGGGTAAGCGTGGCTGTGTGACCGTCGGAGGCGATCAGAAGGTGTTCGAATGTCGGAGTGTGCATGGTGCCAGTCTGGCAGCGGGCCACCCGACCGGAGCTACTCGGGCGCTGCTTCCAGTTCAACCTGGGAGGACAGTGCCTCGCCTTCTGAAAGGTCGATGTGCTCTGCGCGTGCGGCCGCTGCCACGTCGGCGAGTACCGGTCGGAGCAGGTTCAACCTGTCGGGCGTGTCGGTGATCGTGGCGGCTACAACCGGGGTGACAAGCGATCGCTTGGCGTTGGTCTTGTGCCTGCGAAGTTCTGCGAGGGTGGTGGCCGCCACCTCGGCCACAGCCGGATCGCCGTCGCCCGCGGCGGAACGGATCTCGTCGGCATCGGGCCATGCCTGCCGATGAATGGAGTCCTCCTGCCACCATGACCAGACCTCTTCGGTCACGAACGGCAGGACCGGAGCGAACAGGCGCAGCATCGTGGAGAGGGCCATTCGTAGGGCGTTTCGGGCTGATGCGGCACCGGCCTCGTCGCCCTCGTAGGCACGGCTCTTCACCAGCTCCACATAGTCGTCGGTGAAGGACCAGAAGAAGGTTTCGGTGCGCTCCAGGGACCGGGCGTAGTCGAAGCGGTCGAAGGCCGAGGTCGCCTCGTCGACCAGGTTGGCGAGGCTGGCCAGCATTGCCCGGTCGAGTGGGTTGGTGACTGCTGTGGTGTCGATGCTGCCGGTCTGGTCCGAGTCGGCGCCGAAGCCCAGAACGAACCGGCTGGCGTTGAGGATCTTGATTGCCAGACGTCGCCCGATCTTCATCTTGCCGTCGTCGAAGGCGGTGTCGGTGCCTGGGCGTCCGCTGGCAGCCCAGTAGCGCACTGCATCGGAGCCGTACTGCTCGAGCATGCCCATCGGGGTGACCACGTTTCCCTTGGACTTGGACATCTTCTTGCGGTCCGGATCCAGCACCCAGCCGCTCAGGGCGCAGTGGCGCCAGGGGGCGGCGTCCTCCTCAAGGTGTGACCGGACGGCGGTCGAGAACAGCCAGGTTCGGATGATGTCGTGGGCCTGGGGCCGCATGTCCATCGGGTAGGTGCGTGCGAAGAGGTCGTCGTCGCCGTCCCAGCCGCAGGCGATCTGGGGCGAGAGCGACGATGTGGCCCAGGTGTCCATGACGTCGGGGTCGCCCATGAAGCCGCCGGGGGTCCCTCGCTGGTCCTCGGAGTACCCGGGAGCGGTGTCGCTGGACGGGTCGATTGGGAGGTCACCGGGATCGGGAGTGATCGGGTCGTCGTAGATGGGTTCGCCGGTGTCGTCGAGGGCGTACCAGAGTGGAAGAGGCACCCCGAAGAAGCGTTGCCGGCTGATCAGCCAGTCTCCGTTGAGACCTTCGATCCAGTTGGTGTAGCGGGCCTGCATGTAGGGCGGATGCCAGGTCATCTCGTCGCCACGGGCAATGAGTGCGGCCTGCAGGTCGGGATTGCGACCGCCGTTGGTGATGTACCACTGCCGGCTTGTCACTATCTCGAGCGGCTTGTCACCCTTTTCGAAGAACTTGACAGGGTGGGTGATCGGTTCAGGCTCGCCGACGACCTCTCCGGTCTCCCCAAGGATTGAGACCATCTCCTCCTGGGCCGAGAAGACGGTCTTCCCGGCCAGCCGTTCGTATGCGGCCAGTCCCGCCTCGGTCCTGACGCAGGTCGGGGCCTCCTGGGTGAAGCGCCCTGATCTGTCGATGACCGCTCTCACCGGCAGGTCCAGCTCACGCCACCAGGTCACGTCTGTGGTGTCACCGAACGTGCAGATCATGGCGATGCCCGTTCCCTTTTCGGGGTCGGCCAGTTCGTGTGCGAGCACAGGCACCTCTACCTCGAATACCGGTGTCGTGACGGAATGGCCGAACATCGGCTTGTAGCGCTCGTCATCGGGGTGGGCGACGAGCGCAACACATGAGACCAGCAGTTCCGGACGGGTTGTGGCTATCTGAAGGTCTGTGCCGTCGGCGGCGTGGAATACCAGTCGGTGGTAGGCGCCTGGCCGGTCGCGGTCCTCTAGTTCGGCCTGGGCGACGGCTGTGCGGAACGTGACGTCCCAGAGCGATGGCGCCTCCATCTGGTAGGCCTCGCCGCGGGCCAGGTTCCCGAGAAAGGCACGCTGTGCCAGCCGCTGGCTGCGCTCGTCGATCGTGGCGTAGGTCTGTGACCAGTCGACCGACAGGCCCAGGTGGCGCCAGAGAGCCTCGAAGGCCTGTTCGTCCTCGGTTGTGAGGCGGTGGCAGAGGTCCACGAAGTTGCGGCGGCCGATGTTGATTTCGCGGCGCTTCTTGATGGCCTTCGGGTCGCCGGCATCGGCTGGTGCCTCAAAGGTCGGGTCGTGGGGGAGTGACGGATCGCAGCGGACTCCGTAGTAGTTCTGGACCCGGCGCTCGGTTGGGAGACCGTTGTCGTCCCAGCCCATCGGGTAGAAGACCTCGCTGCCGCGCATGCGCTGGTAGCGGGCGACCGTGTCGGTGTGCGTGTAGGAGAAGACGTGGCCCACGTGGAGGGACCCGCTGACCGTGGGTGGCGGTGTGTCGATGGAGAAGACCTCGTCGCGGGTCTTCGTGCGGTCGAACCGGTAGGTGCCGTGTTCCTCCCACGTGGCGCCCCAGCGGCTCTCAAGGCCCTCGAGGGTGGGCTTGTCGGGAACGGGGGTCCTACCTGTGGTTTGGTCAGTCATGGCGGTCCGAGGCTAGCGGTGTGCCCCGGTGCTCCTGCAGACCGTATGTGGTACCCACTGGTGCCTGGCTGGCGGGCCGGTAGCCTGTGCCGCCGTGGGGACGCGCTCTGACTGTCGACAGAGGCGGCCAAGGGGATTCTGGGTTGTCTGGACGACGGTTGCCCTCGACCTGGTCGGCTTCGGAATCGTGATCCCGGTGCTTCCCCTGTACGCCGAGGACTATGGAGCATCACCGGCGGTTGCCACCGCCGTGTTGGCCACGTTCTCGGCGTTCCAGATGGCTGCCGCTCCGCTCTGGGGTCGTCTGTCAGATCGGGTGGGTCGCAAGCCGGTGCTGATCGTCGCCCTCTTCGGTTCGGCTGCCGGGAGCCTCGTAACGGGTCTGGCGGGAGCACTGTGGGTCCTGTTCCTCGGGCGGGCGCTGGACGGTGCTTCGGGTTCGTCGTATGCGGTCGGTCAGGCAGCGGTGGCTGATCTTGCCGAGCCTGCCGACCGACCACGCCTGCTGGGCCTGCTGGCGGCCGCATTCGGCCTCGGCTTCGTGATCGGCCCTCTCGTCGGTTCCCTGGCTGCACTCGGAAGCCGGGAGCTGCCGTTCTACGTTGCTGCGGGTCTGGCTGGTGTGAACGCTCTTGTGGCCATTGTGCGCCTGCCGTCCGGCTCGGTAGCCGGGGCGTCGCCCGGTTCTGATCGCCTTGGCCCCCTTGCCGCTCTGGGCGGTGCCGGACATGCAATGAGGCGGCTGGCTCTTATGGCGTTCGTGGGGATGGCCGGTTTTGCTGGTTTCGAGTCAACCTTCGCCATGTTGGTGGACCGACGGTTCCCGCAACTGGACGACCCGTCCATCTACGGGTTGTTCGCCTCGATCGGCCTGGTGATGGTTGTGGTGCATACGAGGTTGGTGGGGCCTGCGAACGATCGCCTCGGTACGAGCGGGGCTCTACGGGTGTCTCTCTTCCTCGTGAGCCTCGGCATGCTCGTGCTGGCACTCGGTGGGGCATGGGTGGGCCTGACGGTTGCCCTGCTGCTGCTGGTCCTGGGCCAGGGCATGTTCGGCCCGACGCTGTCGGCAGCAACGGTTGAAACCGTCGGAGCAGATGCCAGGGGAGCTGCCCTGGGGCTCCAGCAGAGCGCCGGTGCCCTTGGACGGATCTTGGGACCCCTTGGCGCCGGCGTCCTGTTCGGCAGGGTGGCAACTGGTGCTCCCTATCTGGTTGGTGCCCTCCTGGCGGCGTCCGCGATATTGCTGGTGGAGCGGCAGGCCGGTGAGGAAGCGCCAGTTACCGGTCGGTAGCGTCACGGGACAAGTGATCTCCTACCTGCGAGGATTCCGGAATGGCCGACTTCTCCCTTGAACTGAACGACGACCAGATCCAGTTGCGGGACTGGGTGCACGAGTTTGCCGTTGACGTGGTCCGCCCGGCAGCCGAGGAGTGGGACCGCCGCGAGGAGGTTCCTTGGCCCATCATCGAGGAGGCAGCCAAGATCGGCCTCTATGGCTGGGAGTTCCTTGCCGACGGTATGTACAACGACGACACCGGGCTGAACCTGATCGTGGCCATCGAGGAACTCTTCTGGGGCGATGCCGGAATCGGAATGGCCATCATGGGTTCGGGCCTGGCCGCCGCCGGAATCGCCGCCGCCGGAACTCAGGAACAGGTAATGGAGTGGGTGCCGCAGTGCTACGGCAGTGCTGACGATGTCAAACTGGGCGCCTTCGCTGCATCGGAGCCGGATGCCGGTTCGGACGTGTCTGCCATACGAACCCGGGCCGTCTACGACGAGGCCAGCGACGAGTGGGTGCTCAACGGGGTCAAGACCTGGATAAGCAACGGTGGTATCGCCGATGTGCACGTCGTCGTAGCGGTGGTCGATCCCGAGTTGAGGAGCCGTGGCCACGCCTCCTTCGTTGTTCCTCCCGGCACGAAGGGTCTCTCCCAGGGCCAGAAGTTCTCCAAGCACGGCATCAGGGCCAGCCACACCGCCGAGGTCATCCTCGACGATGTGAGGGTGCCCGGGACCTGTCTGCTGGGAGGTAGGGAAAAGCTCGATGCTCGCCTGGCGCGGGTCAGGGAGGGCAAGCCCGGCAACTCACAGGCGGCCATGCAGACGTTCGAGTCCACCAGGCCGTCGGTCGGCGCCCAGGCGGTAGGGGTGGCTAGAGCGGCATTCGAGTACTCCCGTGACTACGCCAGGGAGCGGGTGCAGTTCGGTCGGCCGATAATCCAGAATCAGGCAATCGCGTTCATGCTGGCCGACATGGCCACCGAGATCGACGCGGCCCGGCTTCTCGTATGGAGGGCGGCGTGGCTGGCCAGGCAGGGTGGTTTCATTGAGGCCGAGGGTTCCAAGGCCAAGTTGAAGGCCGGCCGGGTGGCTGTCTGGACAACGGAGCGTGCCATGCAGATACTGGGTGGTGCCGGTTACGTAACCGACCACCCTGTGGAACGTTGGCACCGTGATTCCAAGATCTACGACATCTTCGAGGGCACCGAGCAGATCCAGCAACTGGTGATCGCCCGTGCCCTGTCAGGTATGCGC
>JABHCN010000038.1 GCA_018673475.1 Actinomycetota bacterium
AAGGCAAGCACGTGGGTGGCCACGCGGTCGAGGAACCAGCGGTCGTGGCTGATGATGACGGCACAGCCGGCGAAGGCGTCGAGGCCGGCCTCGAGTGCCCGCAGGGTGTCGACGTCGAGGTCGTTGGTGGGCTCATCAAGGAGCAGCAGGTTGGCCCCACTCTTGAGCACCTTGGCCAGGTGGACGCGGTTGCGTTCTCCGCCGGAGAGGTCACCCACCAGCTTCTGCTGGTCTGATCCCTTGAAGTTGAACGACGCCACGTAGGCCCTGCCGTTCACCTCGCGCTTTCCGACCTGCAGGAACTCCTTGTCGTCGGTGATCTCCTGGTACACGGTGCGTTCGGGGTCCAGGGAGGCACGTGACTGGTCCACGTAGCCGATCTCGACCGTCGAACCGATGCGGACCTCGCCGGAGTCGGCGGCGGTCGGTCCGTCGGCGTTGCCCTCGGCTGCTGCCACCAGCATCCGGAACAGCGTGGTCTTGCCGGCCCCGTTTCCGCCGATCACGCCCACGATGCCCGCCGGCGGCAAGGAGAAGGAGAGGTCGTCTATCAGCAGGTGGTCGCCGAATCCCTTGGAGAGGCGGTCCACCTCGACCACCTGGTCGCCGAGGCGTTGGTTGGCGGGAATCTGGATCTGGAGTTCCCTGTCGCGCTGATCGCCCGCAGCGGCTTCTGCCACGAGGCGGTCGTAGGCGGCCAGCCTGGCCTTGCCCTTGGCCTGGCGGGCCCTGGGTGCCATGCGAACCCATTCCAACTCGCGGTCCAGCGTGCGCCGACGTGCCGAGTCGGTCTTCGCCTCGGCGTCCAGACGTGCCCGCTTCTGTTCCAGCCAACCGGAGTAGTTGCCCTCATAGGGGATACCCCGGCCGTGGTCCAGCTCCAGGATCCAGCCGGCCACGTTGTCGAGGAAGTACCGGTCGTGTGTGATGGCGACGACGGTGCCGGCGTAGTCGCGCAGCGTGCGCTCGAGCCATGCCACGGACTCGGCGTCGAGGTGGTTGGTGGGCTCGTCAAGCAACAACAGGTCGGGCCGTGAGAGCAGCAGGCGACACAGCGCCACGCGTCGGCGCTCGCCGCCCGACAGGGTCGTCACGTCGGCATCACCGGGTGGCAGGCGCAGGGCATCCATTGCGATCTCGATGTTGCGCTGCAGGTCCCATGCGCCGGCGGCCTCGATGCGCTTTTCCAGGGCGGCCTGGTCCTCTCCCAACTTCTCGAAGTCGGCGTCGGGTTCTCCCCAGCCGGCCAGGACCTCCTCGTAGCGGGCCAGCAGGCCGGCCACCTCGCCGACGGCCTCCATCACGTTTCCCTGGACGTCCATGGACTCGTCGAGAGTCGGTTCCTGTTCGAGCAGGCCGACGGTGAACCCGTCCGTCAGGCGGGCCTCTCCGGTGAAGCCGTCGTCCAGTCCCGCCATGATTCGAAGAAGGGTGGACTTTCCGGCACCGTTGGAGCCAAGCACGCCGATCTTGGCTCCCGGGTAGAAGGCCAGGGTGATGTCTTTGAGGACGTCGCGGTCCGGCGGGTGGAACCGGCCGACCTTGCGCATGGTGAAGATGAACTGGGCGCTCATGGCGGCTGAGGCTATCGGCGCGGCTGCCCGGCGCCCGTGGTCGTCCCAGGCCGCCATCGGCCCTACGATCGCCGCCGTGATCAAGGCGGTCCTCTTCGACTTCGGCGGTGTGTTGACCACCAGCCCCTTTGAGGCGTTCGCCTCATATGAGGCCGAGGCCGGCCTGCCCCCGGACACGATCAGGCGCCTCAACTCCACGAACCCCGACACCAATGCATGGGCGGCCTTCGAGAGAAGAGAGGTCGGGACAGACGAGTTCTGTCGCCTCTTCGAGGCTGAGGCTGCGGCACTGGGCCTGACGGTCGATGCCGGGCGGGTCCTCGCCGGCCTGCGCGGCGACCTGAGGCCCACCATGGTCGAGGCCCTGCGCCGCTGCTCAGCGGGGTTTCCCACGGCGCTGCTCACCAACAACGTCGAGCCCATGGCCGACGGTGACATGGCTCCGGACTTCGCTGAGGTGGTCGACATGTTCGACGTGGTCGTGGAATCGAGCGTGGTCGGTTGCCGCAAGCCCGAGCAGCGCTTCTACGAGATCGCCTGTGGACGCCTCGGGGTCGAGGCTCCGGAATGCGTGTTCCTCGACGACCTTGGCGTGAACCTGAAGCCGGCCCGTGCGATGGGCATGACGACGATCAAGGTTGGCGATCCGGCAGCGGCGATCGCCGAACTGTCCGCTGCCGTCGGGCTGGCGCTGTCCTGAGCCGGCCCGGAGAGGCGGTACCGTCGGTCCTGATGAGAATCGTCACCTGGAACGTCAACTCCCTGAAGGCCCGGCTCGGAAGGGTTGAGGCATGGATCAGGGCCGTTCAGCCCGACGTGCTGTGCATCCAGGAGACCAAGATGACCGACGAGGCGTTCCCGCACGCTGCCTTCGCGGCGCTCGGCTACGAGTCGGCGCACCACGGCGAGGGACGCTGGAACGGCGTGGCCATCATCTCGCGGGTCGGCCTCGATGACGTCCGTGCCGGGTTCGCCGACGGTAGGGACGACCCCGATCCTGACGCCCGCATCCTCTGGGCCACCTGTGGGGGAGTGCGGGTTGCATGCTGTTACGTGCCCAACGGCCGCGAGGTCGACCACGACCACTACCACTACAAGCTGGACTGGCTGGGTCGCCTCTACGACGACCTTGTCGCCAACACCGACCCGGTAGCCGACCGGGTAGTCGTGGTGGGCGACTTCAACGTGGCCCCCGACGACCGCGACGTCTGGAGCCCGGCGGCGTTCGAGGGCTCAACCCACGTGACCGGACCTGAGCGTGAGGCCATCGACCGCCTTACCGGCCTCGGACTGGTCGACGTGTTCCGGGAGCGCTTCGACGACGCCGGCCTGTACTCGTGGTGGGACTACCGGGCTGGCGCCTTCTACAAGAGGCAGGGGATGCGCATCGACCTGGTCCTGGCCTCGCCACCCGCCGCCGAGGCCCTCGACTTCGTCCTGATCGACCGCAACGAGCGCAAGGGCGAAAAGCCCAGCGACCACGCCCCGGTAGTCGCCGACTTCCACCTGGGCTGAGCCTCCCCGACCGTGGCGCATCCATCGCGGGCCCCCTCCGACGACATGATCCTGGAAGGCCTGCGTGGGGTGTGTCTGGCGCTGCCGGGAGTCGAGGAACGCGTCAACCACGGGATGCCGACATTTGGCATAGTCGGCCGGCGGGCCTTCGCAAACCTGCATGAGCATCAGGCCGACGGCAGGCCCACGATCTGGTTCAAGGCTGCGCCAGGGGTCCAGGACGAGCTTGTGGAACAGGAGCCCGACCGCTTCTTCGTCCCGCCCTACCTGGGCCCGCGTGGCTGGGTCGGGCTGCGCCTCGATGTTGACCTCGACTGGGACGAGGTAGCCGGTGTCGTCGAGGAGGCCTGGAGGCTGACCGCTCCAAAGAGGCTCATTGCAGAGCTGGACGGGTAGGCCGGTTCAGTCCAGGCCAGCCAGGACCTCGAGCAGCGCGTCACCGTAGCGGTCGACCTTGACGGGTCCGATCCCGGGAACGGCCAGCAACTCGGCCGGGGTGGTGGGTCGTAGCTCCAGGAGGGCCTCGAGCGTGGCGTCGGTGAACACCACGAAGGCCGGCACGTTGGCTGCCCTGGCGGTTGCCAGACGCCAGGACTTGACCGCTGCCACGTCGGGGTTGTCGGGTAGTGCCGGGCGACGGGTCCGTGAGCGTGCAGCCCTCGCCTGACGGCCCTGGTCGCGGCTGTTCAGGGGCCTGTCGAGGCCGTCAATGGCGGCCCGGAGGTCGTCGAGCCAGGGCGACGGCGACCTCTTGGATGTACGGGTGCCGAAGGTGCGTTCGGCCGCCCAGGTGAGGTGCAGTGCCTCCTCGGCGCGGCTCAGTGCCACGTAGAGAAGGCGCCGCTCCTCGGCGAGGGACTTCGGGTCGCGGGCATGGGCGATGGGCACAAGCCCCTTCTCGAGGCCGGCGATGTGCACGATGGGCCACTCGAGGCCCTTGGCCCCGTGGAAGGTGGAGACCTCTACGGCGTCGGAGGAGACATCGACTCCGGTACCGGCGTTGGTGCGGGCCCAGGTGTTGAAATCATCGGGGGTTCCGCGTGGGTTGAGGGCCAGGAACTCGTCGATAAGGCGTCGGAGTTCGGCGAAGGCGGCCTCCCGCTCGGCATCGCGGGGGCTGTCTGACTGGTCTGGGGTGTCTGAACCGGCATCGGAACGGAGGTCGCCCAACTGCTCGGCGAGGGATCCGTTCCTCCTCGTCAGGGAACCCAGGGCGACCTTCACGTCGGCCCGGTCGAGGAGGGCGCTTCCGGAACGTGTCCGGACGGGAATGTCGACGTTCCCGAGGGCCGTGGCAACCACCTCGGCCTGGGCGTTGGTGCGCACGAGCACGGCCTGTTGTGACCAGGGCCGGTCGGCTCCACGCGAGTCCCTGACCCTGCGGGCGATTGCCTCGGCCTCCTGCCTGGCGTCGGGGTGGGTGGTGATTGTGGGGTTGGGACCACTCGGCTTGTTTGCCTCCATGGGGTCACGGTTCGACAGGGCGGCGGCGGCGGTACGCAGGACCTGTGGAGTGCTGCGGTAGTTCTGACGCAACTCCAGAACCGTGCCGTCGCGGAAGTGGGTGCTGAAGCGGCGCAGGTGGTCGGCGTCGGCACCGTTCCAGCCGTAGATGGCCTGGTCGGGATCGCCCACCACGCAGAGGTCGTTTCGGCCACCCAGCCAGGCATCCAGCAGGGAGAACTGGAGGGGGTTGACGTCCTGGAACTCGTCGACGTAGAGGTGCCGGAAGCGCCACCTCTGTGCATCGGCGAACAGCTTGGACCTCCGGCCGTCGCCGGTGAGGGCACGCCTGCAGCCATCGAGCAGGTCGTCGAAGTCGACCATTCCCCTCTGGGACTTGAGGTCCTCGTAGTCCTTGAAGATCCCGGCCAGGACCGTGAGTGGCAACGGTGGGTTCCGGCCGGCCTCCTCGGCTGCAGCGGTGTATCTCTCGGGAGTCACCCGTCGGGCCTTGGCCCATTCGATCTCTCCGACCACGTCGAGGGTGTCGGTAGCGCGCTTGTCGCGCGGCAGGAGCGAGGTGACCATGCCGAACTTTCGGTCGAGCAGCTGCGGTTCGGCAATGTCGTTGTCGCTCCACCAGATCCGCAGCTGCGCGTAGGCGACCGAGTGGAAGGTTCCGGCCGCAACCTGGTCTCGGAGGCCCAGGATGCGTAGCCGGGATCTCAGTTCGGCGGCGGCCTTGCGGGTGAAGGTGAGGGCCAGAACGCGCCGGGGGTCGCTGCGGCCGGTGAGGGAGCGCCAGGCGATGCGGCGGGTGAGCACCCGCGTCTTGCCCGAGCCTGCTCCGGCGTGGATGGCGAGGGGAACGGCGTCACTGGTGACAGCGTCGGCCTGTGCCTCGTTGAGGCCGTGAAGCAGGGCGTCGGCGGCCGCTGATGTTCCGGGTTCGTCGCTGAGCATGCCGGGTTCCGACACGGGTGAGGACATGGTCGCACCCTACCCACGGCAGGTGACGGCCTTCCCCGGGGGTCTCTGGTCTTCTGGGCGGATCGACACCCCTACGATTCCGGGAATGCAGTCCGTCGACGTGGAGACCTTCGAGGCCCTCGTGGCCGAGGCGCTGGACTCACTCCCCCCGGAGTTGGGTGCCCTCATGGACAACGTGGCGGTCCTGGTCGAGGACAGGGGTGATCCGACCAACCTGATCGGCCTCTATGAGGGCGTTCCCCTCACCGGCAGGGAGGGCTACGGGGGAGGAGGTGCGGTCCTGCCGGATCGGATAACCCTCTACCGCCTCACCTTGTGTGGGATCTGTCGGGACCTGACCGAACTCCGTCACCAGATTGGTGTGACCGTCGTGCACGAGGTGGCCCACCACTTTGGGATAGACGACCACCGCCTCGAGGAGTTGGGCTGGGCCTGAGGTCCCGCGTCCGGTTGCCGCGGTCAGCCGGGCAGCCGCTCCATCGGTACGTGGGGTAGCCCCTCGTCGTCGAAGTCGGGCCCGGTCCGCTCGTAGCCCAGAGACCGGTACCAGGCCTCGAGGTGGACCTGGGCGTGGAGGGTTATGCGCCCCGATGTCGACCTGTGTACGTGTTCGATGAGCTTCCCGGCGAGGCCCTGACCGCGGTGCGCCTGATCGGTGACGACCCTGCCGATCCGGTGGCTTCCGTCGGCCTCGGCGAGGAGCCGCAGGTATGTGGAGATGCCTCCGCCCGGTTCATCGACGAACACGTGTCGGGTGCCGTCCTCGGAGTCGCGCCCGTCAGGATCGGTGTAGACGATGTCCTGTTCGACCACGAACACGACCGCCCGCAGCTGCATGATCGAGTAGAGGGTCGACGTGTCCAGTTCGGCGAACCGGCGGTCGTGGATGGTCGTCACACCGGTGACGGTACCCGCCGTGTGTGCACCGAAGGCCCGCCCGGTTTGCCCGACGGTCACTGGCATCCGATGATGGCCCTATGAGCACCGCCGAACTGCCCACCGGAATAGACCTCTGCTTCGAGTCGTTCGGTGATGTCGATGCCCCCACGATCCTGTTGATGCACGGTCTGGGCAGCCAGCTGTTGTTGTGGGAGGAGGGCTTCTGTGAGGGTCTGGCCGCCACCGGCTTCAGGGTCGTGCGCTACGACCACCGTGACAGCGGGCTTTCCACGATGCTCGATGACGGGGTGTCGTACACCCTTTCCGACATGGCCGACGACGCGGTTGGGCTGCTCGACCACCTGGACGTCGAGCGTGCACACATTGTGGGGTTCTCCCTCGGGGGGATGATCGCCCAGACCTTCGCCATAGAGCACCCGGACCGGGCCCACAGTCTCGTCTCGATGGGTTCCAACACGGGAAACCCCGATTTCGGAAGACCCTCCGGTGAGGTGCTGGCCGCCCTGGTGGCACCCGCTCCCGACATGCCCGAGGAGCGTGCCGCCAAGGACCTCGCCGACCGTCGCCTCTGGGCGAGCCCCGAATGGCACGATGACGACCACGCCCTGGCAACGTTCGCCCGGTACGCCGCCCGTTCCGTCCAGCCACCCGGTGCCTTCGACCGCCAGTTTGCAGCCGGTGCAGGCAGCCGTGAGGAGGCACTTGGCGCGATGAGGGTGCCTACACGCGTGGTCCACGGAACCGCCGACACGCTGTTGCCCATGAGCGGCGGCGAGAGGACGGCAGCGATCGTGCCGGGTGCCGACTTGGTGTTGATCGAGGGCTGGGGCCACGATCTGCCGCCGGGCGCATGGCCTCAACTGATCGGGGCAATCTCGACCCATTGTCTGGCGGTCGGGGCCGGAGTATCTGGTGGTACGGGAATGGGAGGCACCGATGGGGGCTCTTGACGGTGTCCGGGTGGTGGAACTCGCCGGAATCGGGCCGGGTCCGTTCTGCGGGATGATGCTCTCGGACATGGGGGCCGATGTCATCCGCATCGACCGTGCC
>JABHCN010000039.1 GCA_018673475.1 Actinomycetota bacterium
AGGGCGGCCTTGTGGCCCAGGTAGGGGGCCATTGAGTTGCCGCTACCCGAATAGCCCATGGCGTACCAGATTCCGTCATAGCACCCCACGTGTGGTGTGAAGTCGAACGCGAAGCCGGTGCGGGCGTTCCAACTGTGGCTGAAGGCGACCTCGCCCAACTGGGGAAATATCGAGTTGATGAGACGCCTCAGCTGCGACGTGGCGAACCCCTCCGGCACAGGCGTCATGGCTGCACGACCGCCGAACACCAGGCGCTGCCCGTCAGGTGATGGTCGGTAGTAGCAGTGCCGGTTACGCGACTCGGCAACCATGCGGCCGTTTGGGAACAGGCCCCCCACGACGCCCCCTCCGAGCGGTTCGGTAGCCACGAGGAAGCTGGGTACCGGCACGATGCGCCGCCTTGCGAAGCCAAGTGCAGCCGGGGTGTACCCGTTGGTTGCCACGAGCACGTGACCAGCGCGAAGCGACCCACGGCTGGTCTCCACGACGAAGCCGCTCCCGTTGCGGGAGACGTCGAGTACGGGCGTGTCACCCTGAACCACGGCGCCCCGGCTCCGAGCGGCTTCCATGACCCCCGCCACGTACTTCGCCGGGTTCAGGCCGCCGTGAAGGGGAAGCACAGTTCCGCCGGCGTAGATGTCGGTAGCCACCTCTGCGTGCTGGCGTTCCCGTGGAACCATTTCGGCCTCAACTGGAACGATCTTCTTCAGCCGGTCCAACTCCCGTCCGGCTGCGTCGTACTCCCGTCTTGACCAGAGGCCACGGAAGCGCCCGGTGACAGCCAGGTCGCAGTCGATCTGCTCGTCGGAGATGAGCGCCTTGATGAAGGCGTTGGCGTCCAGGTGGGTCTCCCGCAGGATGCCCTCGACCATGCCGCCGCCGAATTTCGCTGCGATCTCGTCGATGTCGAGTTGGTGGCCGCCACCGATCATCCCGCCGTTGCACGAGCTGGCACGAATGCCGGGAGCGGAGGCATCAAGTGCCAGAACCGACCGGCCCGACATGGCAAGCGTCCTGGCGGCTGAAAGGCCCGTGAGGCCCGCTCCGACCACGACCACGTCAGCCTCGCCCGGCAGGGGCACTGCAGGAGGGCTCGTCGGAACCCCGGCGCTGAGCCACCAATAGGGCGTGGTCTCAGGCACGGTGCGGGACCTATCCCTCTAGAAGGGGACCCACCTCTTCGGCGAACTTCTCCATCTGCCTCTTGGCGAAGTCGATGGTCTCAAGCCCGTGGAACTGGAACTCGATGACAAAGTGCCACACCCCTGCATCGTGCAGTGCCCTGATGCGCTCGGCGCACGCCTCGGGCGAGCCGGAGATGGTCACCTTCGTGGGGTCTGTCGAGGGGTCATCGAAGGCCACGGCTGTCTGCAACTTGTCACCGTAGGAGTCCAGATCTGCCTGGTCGTCGGCCACGTAGGCGAACGTGAACGCCGCCAGCTTCGGGTCTGTACCAAACTTTTCGCCGGCGGCAGCCAACCCCGGCAACCATGTATCGCGTGCCACTTCCTCGTCGGGCCAAAAGGCCAGGAGGCACTCGCCGTAGCGTGCGGCCCGCTCAATCGACTTCACACCGCCACCTATCCAGATCGGTGGGTGCGGCTCTTGTATCGGCTTGGGAACGAGGGGAATGTCATCCAACTGGTAGTGCTCACCGTCGAAGGTCACCCGGTCCTCGGTCCACAGGCGGGTAATGGCCTCCAACTGCTCGTCAAAGAGGCGCCCCCGCTTACGGCGATCAACACCGACAGATGTGAAGTCCTCCTCCCACCAGCCCATTGCCATACCCACGATGAGGCGGCCGTCAGACACCACATCAAGAGTCGAGAGGTACTTGGCCCACTGGTAGGGGGGCAGCAGGGGAGGAAGGATCGAGTTGAAGCCAATCCGAATCGTGTCAGTAGCGGCAGCCAGGATCGGCGCCATCACCAGACCGTCCAAAATATCTTGGTTAGGGAACGTCTCAAAGAGCCACGACGGCGACATCGTCATGTGCGTCGGCAGCGTGGCCGAGTAGAAGCCCAGGTCCTCGGCCAACTTGACGAGTTCGACGGTCTCGTCCATTGAGGGGCTCTCGACCCCCCATGGGAACACCATGATGCTCAGATCCGACATTGACGGCATGGCTCTCACCTCCGGTTGCACGGCTATCTCCGCGCTGACGCTAGCCGGATACACGGACCCAGATGCCAGCCGAACAGGGTCCTCTTGTCCCATGCCGAAATGGGCGCTCCACCGATAGGGTCGCGGTGCCCGTTCACGGCGGGTCGATGACGACAACGGGGCCAGTAAGTCGAGAGGTGTGGCGTGCGGATCGCAGTAACGCGTGAGCGGGGTGTCGGTGAACGCCGTGTCGCAATTTCTCCCGAGGCCGCCAAGGTTCTTGTCGCCGCAGGTCACGACGTGGTGGTCGAATCCGGTGCTGGTTCGGCGGCCGGAATGGACGATGCCGACTATGGGTCAGCCGGTGCCACGATCGCCCCCGACAGGGCCGCCACGATCGGCAGCGAAGGCCTCGTAGTCAGCGTCCAGGGTCCGACCGACTCGGACGCCCTCGCAGGGTTCACTGAAGACCACGTCGTAGTCGGACTCCTGGATCCCGTCTGGAACCCTGAGGCCGCTACATCCGTGGCCGCAACGGGTGCAACC
>JABHCN010000040.1 GCA_018673475.1 Actinomycetota bacterium
CTGAGGCCACCAAGGTAGATCGCCTGACGACGGCGACGGTTCACGTCGATTCCACTCACGTCAGCCGCCTGCGGGTTCTCACCCACGGAACGGATCTCCAGGCCCCAGCGAGTCCGGTGCACCAGCCAGGCGAACACCGGGACGACGAGGTATATGAGGTAGAAGGGCCAGGGCTGTCCGAAGAGGGCGGGACCAACGAGCGGGATATCAGCCAGCACAGGCACCTCGACCACGGATGCCGTCCGGGTGGACGGGTCCCACTCCGAGCCCAGGAAGCCGACGATGCCGAGAACCAGGATGTTGAGGGTCAGACCAACGACAAACTGGTCCGCAGTCAGGCGGTGGCTCATCTCGGCCTGTACAGATGCCACCGCGGCACCTGCAACCGTTCCGGCGAGGAGGCCCACCGCAACCGAACCGGTTGTGTGGTAACCCATGGCGGCGGCGAACGCCCCGGCCAGGATCATCGCCTCCACCGAGATGTTCAGGGTTCCGGCCCGTTCGGCCACCCATTCACCGGTAGCGGCAAACGCCAGCACGACAGCGAACCTGGCTGCCGCCGTGTAGGCGGTTTCGGTCGTTCCAACGTCCCAGACGGCGGAGAGGAGGCCTCCCATCAGACCCTGCTCCCTGCTGCCGCCAGAGCACGGCGACGTTCCCGGATGAACATGATCGCAGGGGGGAGCAGGAGGGCCAGGACGATGAGGCCCTGGACGACGTCGGTGACACGGCGTTCGATACCGGTCGAGGCCAGGAAACCCGACCCGGTCCGCAGGCTGGCGAATACGAAGGCCACCGGGATCACGGCCAGCGCACGGTTGTTGGCCACGAGCGCCACCAGGAGGCCCACCCAACCGATGCTCACCGAGAACCCCGAGACCAACCGGTAGTTGGCAAAGTCGCCACCGGTCAGCATGAGGGCTCCAGCTAGGCCGGCGAACCCACCCGATGCCAGCATGGCGACCATTCCCTGAACCGATTCGCTAATCCCGAACCTCCTGGCGACCCGCCGGTTGTGCCCCACGACCGTCAACCGGTAGCCCCACAGGGTCCGACTCAACATCCACCCGACGAGGAGAATCACGGCGATTGCCAAGAAGGCGCTAATGGTGAACTCGTTGCCGAACAGGGTGATCCTGGGCATGCGGGTATCAGGTGGCAGTTGCTCGCTGACCAGGTTCCGGTTCCCCCGCTTGGCCTCCGCGTCAAGGAGCAACCACGGCTTCTTGAGGCCATAGCCGACGAGATTTGACGCCACCGAGACCAGGAGAAGTGTCGTCAACACCTCGGGGACCTTGCGCCAGTAACGCAAGCCACCCGCTAGGCCGGACCATATGGCACCACCCGCGACACCGGCAAGCAGGATGATGACGAGAACAACAGGTCCCGGTCCGGGAACTCGGGTGCTGGCGAACGTGGCGAGTGCGGCCCCCACCAGCAGTTGCCCCTCCTGGCCGATGTTCACCAGGCCGACCTTGGTGCTGACAATCGTTCCGATCGCGACCATCGCCAACGGCACCGTGACGCCGATCGTGCCACCCCATCGCCCCGGCTTGCGGACGCTGCCGTCGAGGAGCGCCCCACCAACGGTGGACCAGTCGGCTCCGACCGCTTCAACGATGATGCCTGAGATGACGAGGGCGGCCAGGCCACAACCCAGATACAGGGCCACTACCTCGACCAACCGACTCCTGGCATTGCTGGTGGTCCGGGTGCTCACAGGATGTCACCACCCATGAGACGACCGATTTTCTCCCGGGTCGCCTCGGAACGGGTCATCTCCCCCGTCACCTGGCCCCGGTAGATGACGAGGATCCGGTCAGCCAGTTCCAGTATCTCGTCCAGTTCACTGGAAATGAGCAGAATGCCGACGCCGGATCCGGCCGCCTGCCTCAACTGGTCGGTCATGTACTCAATCGCTCCAACATCGAGACCCCTCGTGGGCTGTGCTGCCACCAGCACTGTCGGCTCGGCGGCTATCTCACGTGCCAGCACCACCCGTTGCTGGTTCCCACCGGAGAGGGTCCACATCGGCGCATCCGGTCCGGTGCACATTATGGCGAAGCGCTCGATCAGGTCAGCGGCCATTTTCTCCCGTCGGAGCCCGTCGATGACACCGTGAGATGACATTCCGGACGGATCAGACAGCATGAGATTCTCGGCGACCGTCATCTCCAGCACGATTCCCGAGTCGTGCCGGTCCTCTGGGATTACCGCTATGCCCGCATCCATGGCGCTTCCCGGTTGGCTCACATCCACCACAGACCCGTTGACCAGAATCTCCCCGCCTGACCTGTTTCGTAGGCCCGAGAGCAGGTCGGCAATGACCCTCTGTCCGTTTCCCTCCACCCCCGCCATGCCCAGGATCTCGCCTGTGCCCAGGCTGAAGGTGAGATCGTCCAGTTCCAGCGATCCACCAGATTCCCTGACCTCGACATTGCGGAACTCCAGAACAGGGAGGGACCCGCCGCCATCAGCCACTACCCGTTCACGGGTATCGGATTGGGACATCTCCTGTGCGCTCCGAAGTCGAACATCACGCCCGACCATCGCCGTGGCCAGCATGCCCGCATCCACCTCGGTAGTAACGAATCGCTCAACGACCGAGCCGTTCCTCATGATGGTGACCCGGTCGGTGACGTCAAGCATCTCGGTCAGTTTGTGGCTGACGAGCGCAACCGATCGGCCCTCCTGTTCGACGACGCCACGCAGGGAGCGAAACAGGTCGTCTGACTCCTCCGGCGTGAGAACCGAGGTCGGCTCGTCGAAGATCAGGATCTCGGGTTCGCGCCGCAGGCATTTCAGGATCTCGACCCGCTGGCGGAGCCCGACCGGGAGGTCGGCAACCAACGCATCCGGGTCAATCCTGAGCCCGTAGCGATCACTCAGATCGCCGACGGCATCCCTGACACCGGACCGACTCAGCCGACCGGTGTCACCCAATGCCACGTTTTCCCAGACGGTGAGCGCTTCGACCAGGCTGAAGTGCTGGTGCACCATCCCGATTCCAAGGGATGCAGCTGCCACGGGGTCGGTGATCCTCACGGATGCACCGTCGACGAGGATCGAACCCGAGTCGGGCACGACCAGGCCGATCAGCATCTTCATCAGGGTGGACTTGCCCGCCCCGTTTTCCCCCAGGATCCCGTGTATCTCACCCCTGTGGATCTCTATGTCAACCGCGTCGCACGCGGCAACCGCCCCGAAGCGCTTGCTCAACAGGCGTGTGCAAACGGCCGGTGGGGGCCCTGACGCAACAGGACCCCCACCCAAGAGGCCGTTGTCAGCCTCGCTCAATTCGTTCAGTAGCCGTAAGCCTCAGCCTTGATCGCACCGAACTCTGCTGCGAAGGCGCCGTCGGCGATCTCTGCATAGACGGCATCCATTGCGGCCTGCTGGTCAGCGGTGGCGTTGCAGATGACCGCTCCCGGTTCGGGGTCAACGCCCACCCTGAACACCTTGGTCTGACCCTCGGTCACAGCCCCGCTGAAGATCTGCGGGAAGATCGCGGCCACGTAGTCGCCACCGTCGAACCTCACGGCGATGTCCCATGTCAGGTCACCCTCACGGGTGCACACATCGGACGGACCGGCGCTGAGTGTCGCCACACCGTTCTCGTTGGCCAACTGGACTATCGCCTCGTGTGCGCCACCCAGGTACGGGTAGACAACACCGACGCCCTCGCCGAGAGCCGTGTTGAATGCCTCGGTGGCGTTGGGCACGTTGTCGAAGTCGTACGGGTAGCCACCTGTCGGTACGTAGGTCACGGTGAACGACGGGTCAACCGCCGCAAGACCCATCTCGAAGCCCGCCAGTGCCTCCATCTCGAAGTTCAGGTCACAGCAGCCGATGAAGTAGGCGACCGCTGATCCCCGCTCCTGGAGCAGGAGGCCCGACGCGTACCCGGCTGAGTAGCTGATCTCGGAGCTGTCATCGAGGCTCTGGGCCAGACCCGGGAGGGACTCGAACCCTGCACCACAGTTGCAGTACCAGAAGATGTCGGAGTACTGCTCGGTCAGGTCCGGAAGCGGCTCGGCGATCTCGCTCGCTCCCACGATGATGATGTCGACACCCTGCTCAGCCAGGTTCGACAACTCCGTGGCGGCGTTCGCCGCCTCGATCTTGTCGACCACGATCGGATCCTCGAAGCCGTTCTCGGCAGACAACCTGATAGCGGCATCAACTACCGCCTGGTAGTAGGAGCCGTCATCAGCAGGCCCTGCAGCAGCCACGCCGATGGTGATGACACCATCGCCATTGGCGTCGAAGGCCATGTAGTTGGGACCGTATTCGGGGAAGCTGATTGATGTGTCGATGAACTCGTTGGTCACGATGTCACCAACAGACAACCCGGCTTCGAAGTCCATGCCCGCAGCAGCGATCTTGTCGATCACAGTCTGGACACGAGCCTCGTCCATGTTGCCGACAATGCCGTCAGGTCCGTTACCGACCAGACCCAGATCTCTTTGAGCCTGAACCGAGAACGCTGCCAGATCCATGTCATACACCCAGAAATCCTCAAACTGGGTTACAGCATCAACAATCATCGCGTTGGCCCGCTCAGGAGCAGCGTCATAGTCCACAACAGACTGCTGAATCACAGGAACAATCAACTCCAGACAGCCACGCAACGACTCAAGGTCATCGGGACGGATACCAACAGTCTGGGAATACACCTGGAAACCGGCATCGTGAAGCAACTCGAAGGCCACAGCCTTGCCGTACTCCTCAATCACATGCTCGTACTGATACGGCTCAGCAGAAGCAAACCCCTGCTGGGCAATCGTCTGATCAGAAACAAACCGGGCAGGCGAACCGTCATAGGAAGGATCAACCTGGTCAGCAGACCAGATGCCCTCAGCCACAAACACATCAGCAAACGTTCCACCACCAAACACATTGATCGTGATCCCCTCAGAGCCCAGATCAGCCAAAGACCTCACATTGGGATGCGCA
>JABHCN010000041.1 GCA_018673475.1 Actinomycetota bacterium
CAGGTCGTCGACGGTCATATCGACAAGCGAGCCTGGCTCGTAACCGAACAGGTTCCGGGCGGCCATGTTGGCTGCCAGGATCACGCCGCCCTGTGCCACGACGAGAAGGGCATCCGGGGAGGTACGCCACAATTCGTCGGCCGTGAGCTCCTCTGGGAGCGGTCCTGTGTCTTGGCCTAGCTCCATCCCCATGGCGACGAGGCTAGGCGGTCCATCGGGCGATCAGCGGGGTCGGACCGATCGGAAGAGGGTGGTTCAGCCGCAGGGGTCCTCGGTGGGTGTGGCAGGAGCATCTGAGGCGACCGTCAGCTCCTGGCCCACGAAGATGGTGTTGGGATCGTCGATGTCGTTGTCGGCCATCAGAGCCTCGACGGTGGTGTCGTGGCGCTTTGCGATCTTGGACAGGGAGTCACCCGACTGGACCGTGACGGTGCGTTCGCTGGGCTCGGCATCGGGGTCGCCGGTCTCTTCGGCGGAGAGAAGGAGCACCTGACCGACGAAGAGCTGGTTGGTGTCGCAGATGGCGTTGATCGCAGCCAGGTCATCGAGGGACATGCCGTTGTCCTTGGCTATCTGGGAGAGCGAGTCGCCGGCCTCGACGGTGACGGTACGTGGGCCAGTGTCGGGTGGGGTCGTGGTGGTTGCCGGCAGCGTGGTGGGAACGGGTGGGGTGGCCGTTGCGGCAGCCGCCGTTGTCGTGGAGAAGGAGGCCTGCGTTGTGGTTACGGCCGGGACCGTGGTGGCGTAGGCGTCTGGAGCCGTCGTAGGTGTGACGGTTACGGGAGTGGAGTCATCGCTGCTTCCGCACCCGGCTGCCAGGAGGACCAGTATTCCGAGGCCGAGGATTGCTCTGTGTGCGCGCATGGCCGGAGCATACGTCTGGGAGGGCTGTCGGTCGGGGACACTCGGGCAGGGGAAATCGCCCCGGTCAGGCCGTCCAGGTATTCCAGTCTGTGACGGTGGAGGCGGGTGGCCGGGTGGCCGGCTTGAAGTCGGTTCCGATCGTGTGGCCGACGGTGATGAGGGCGATCTGGGTCACCTTCTCATAGGGGATGTCCAGGACAGCCGCGGCCTCCTCCTCAAACATGAGGTGGATGGTGGTCCAGCAGGTTCCGAGGCCACGTTCGCGTGCAGCCAGCATGAAGCTCCAGGTGCTGGGGACTATCGATGCCAGCATGGATGAGGCCCCCATCCCGGGTGCCTTGTCGACGCGACCGGGAAGACACGGAATAAGCATCGCGGGGACCCGGTGCATGTTCTCGGCAAGGTACGAGGCCGACCCCAGCACCCGTGTCATCTGGGCCGCATGCGCTCCCTCGAGGGTGTCAGCAAGGGCACCGGCGCTCGTACCCATCGTGGAGTAGGCCTCCCAGCCACGCCGGTAGAGGTCCCCGAGGGCCGCTTTCTTGTCATCGTCGGTTACTACGAGGAAGCGCCAACCCTGCCGATTCGAGCCGCTGGGTGCCTGTACTGCGAACTCCAGGCACTCCTCAATGAGTGCCTGTTCAACGGGCCGGTCGAAGTCGATGCGCTTCCGCACGGAACGGGTGGTGGACAGCAGTTCGTCTGCCGATAGTCCGAGGGTGGTCATGGGGGTCCTTTCAGGGGTTTCGGAAGTGTCAGGTGGTCTGTGACTCGGCGAGGTCGCGGATTCCCTCGATGGTGCGGCGCATGTTGGCGGCCTGGCCCTTTTGGCGGCTGGCGATGATCGCAGCCTCTTTGTCGGGCATTGCCTCTATAGCGGCTGTCAGGCCGGAGGGGCCAGGGCCTAGGACCATTGAGAATCGCAGCCGTGTGCCTCCGAGAAGGGGCGTGACCTCGAAGCGCCACTGGGCTGCAGGGTTCTCGGGATCGCCGGGATTCCAGGCGAATACCCGCTCAGGCTCGTAGGCGACGAGTGTGCAGGTGATCTCCCACTCGCCCAGGTCGTCGCGTTTGTTGCGGCCGGTGAACCTGGCACCGACAGCGGGCTCGTCGTCGAGCCATTCGGCCCCCTGGAATTCGTCGCTGAACCGGGCTGGCAGGTTGATGTCGGAGACCATTGGCCAGATGTCCGCTGACTTGGCGGCTATATCGACCTCGACTGTGACGCCGGCGCCGTCTGCGAACAGGGGGGACCGGCCGTCGACCGGCCGTTCGAGCGTGCGGCCCCACCTGTCGAACCAGGTGATGTCCCTGGCCGGGCGGCGGTCGACAACCGAGAAGTCGTCACCGATCGTGTAGGCGACCGGCAACAGGACCACCTGGGTGACACCGTCGGGGATCTCCAGGAGGTCTGCGACCCTGTCGGCCGCACCGAGGTGGAGGGTGGTCCATGCGGTACCGATGCCGCGGGACCGGGCTGCAAGGCAGAAGCTCCAGGCTGCCTGAAGAACCGAGTCGAACAGCCCGGGCCTTCCGCTGCCGTCGTGCTCGCCGTAGATGGTGGCCAGCACGAGGGCTGGCACCTCGTGCAGGTGGTCGGCCAGATAGCCGCCCGAGCGGGCCGCAGGTTCCCTCGGGTCGCCGCTACCGGCGAGGGCAGTTGCCCGTTCTGACAGCCAGGTCCCACCAGCCTCGCGGTAGAGATCTGCCAGTTGGGCCTTCACCTTCGGGTCACGGATGACGAGCCAGCGCCTGCTCGGCTGGTTGCCGCCGGTGGGTGCCTGTTCGGCAATGTCGATGCAGTCCAGTATCAGCTCTTCAGGAACCGGACGCTCAAGGTCGAGGCGGCGCCGAACGGACCGGGTAGTCGACAACAGTCGGTCGGTCTCCTCCACTGGAAATGGCATGCCGGCTCCTCGGGTCCCCGTGTCGGCCCCGCTCCAGCCGATGTGGGCCTATCGGGCGACCCGGTGAGCATTGCACGGGTCGGCCTTCGAGGGCTAGGCGGGTGTCAGGGTCGAGGCGGCTGAGGAAGCAGCGATGCCAGGTAGTCGACCGATACCCCCAGGATCTCGGCTGCACGCTCCAGGTCGGGCGGAGGTGGGCCGAGGGAATCCTGGAGGGCCTGAACGGTCACTCCAAGTGCATCTGCGGCTGCCTGGAGGTTGCTGCCGGGAGGTGCTGCTTTGTCTCCGCCCTGTGGTGGCTGCTGCCCGGGAGTACCTGCACCCGGTCCACCCGCGCCCGCTCCGCCGCCACCGCCTCCACCCTGGTTTGTCAGTGCGTTCTGGTGTAGTTCACCCCAGTAGGCGGGTCCCACGTAGTAGGGGAACACGTCGACGAGCGAACCGTCAGGCTGGCGCTTCTGCGTCACGTGGTAGTGGTAGCGCGGTTCGGCGAATCCAGGGAGTTGACCGACATGGCCGTTGTGCTCGTCGAGGGCCACTGGGCTGGCGTCATTCAGCGAGGCGTCGTAGTACCAGTCCTGTTGGAACCAGCCGGCGTCGGCGACAAACGTGTTGCCCGACTGTGAGGTGACCGTGGTGCCGACGTCGGGCCCGGGAAGGCTCGTCGCGACCGTCCCGAGCGACGGGTCCGTCTGGTCCACCAGCAGACAGGTTCTCCTACCGGGAGTGCCGCAGCCGGTGGGTGAGTCGGGGTTGGCGTAGTCACGTACCCGCCAGGAGGAGCGGGCGAGGGTGTTGTCCGAGACCCATGGTCCTGATATCGGCGCCCCATCGGCTGCGAACCCGTAGATGGGGGAGTGGTACCAGTCGTAGCCAAGTTGGTCGGCCAGGCATGTCGGGTTGGAGTGGTGGTGGTAGGTGCCCATCGCCGAATGGCCGGGGCAGATATCGAGGTCGTAGGCCTCTGCGGCAGGCGCCAGATTCCACCAGGTGCGTTCCTGGCGCCATGACTGGCCATCGCTCCAGTTGAAGACCGCCGTGCCGTTGACCCATAGGCCGATCGCTCCGAGACCTGTTGTCGCTGGCGTGTCGGCTGCGGCCGGTTCGACGGGGAACCAGGCCTGCCAGCTCTGGTCGGTGGGACAGGCGGGGCCCGGCGGCCAGTATCCGTAGCCGGATCCGGGAACATCCGTGCAGCCGGTGCTGCGGTAGCCGATGTCCTCGCCAAAGGAGACCTGGTCCTCGAGGCCCACCAGCGTCGAACCAGTCGCGAAGTCGTGGGCCTGTCGGGGCCTGCCGTTGAGGAAGTCGAGGTGGTCCTGGCTGATCGTGGTCTCGTAGCTGGGTATGCCGCTGGCCTGCACGTACACGTAGGTGGCGCCGTCAACCTCGACCAGTTCGACCGACTGGACGTCCGCTGGACCAGCTGAACCGTCTGAGATGACTGCTGCGGGGATGTCATCGACGTTGAGGACCCAGGTGGCCAGCAGGGCCTGTTCGGGGGAGAGGTCGGCCAGTGGCGGCGGGACGCTGTTGGATGAAGATGAAGGGGTGGATGTAGGGGGCGGCCTCTGGGAGGTGGTCTGCTCGGCGCCGTCGACAGTGGTGGTGGTGGTCCGTGCCGGGGCGGTGGTGGTCCGTGCCGGGGCGGTGGTGGTGGTCGGTGCCGGGGCGGTGTCGACAGCGGTGCTACATGCAGATGTGACCAGCAGAGCGGCGGCGATGGCCGAGGCATGGAGTGGCCTGGCCGCAGAGAGCACCTACGCCTCGCCCAGCCAGGCAGGCGCCCTGTCGAGGAGGTACTCGCTGATCTGTCGGGAACAGTCGAGCGCGTCACACATCGAGGTGCTGTTGTCGCCGCGAAACAGTGCAGCCAGGGGCATCTCCAGCCTGGCTGTCACCCCCAGGGAACGCTGTGGGGCATCGGTTACGGCGGCGAACGAGTCCACCGCCGAGACCTCGATGGGCAGGTCGGGACCTCCGATTCCGGCCAGTTCGGTTGCCAGGACCAGCAGGTCGGGGCCCTGATCAAGGGGTGGGAGCGCCCAGGTGAACATGAGCTGGATCACCAGGTCGTCGCTCGGGTCGGCATCGTCCGGTATGGACATGACCTCGTCCTCGAAGGCCATCAGGGTGCGTGGCTCGAGGTCAAGCGAGAGGTGCAGGTCGAGCGGCCCGCCACAGGCTGCCTCCGGGTGCAGGTCGACCTCGAATGCCTGACGCATCGAGTAGGTCTCGACGAAATGCCGCTCATCGTGGACGTGAAAGCCGTGCTCTGCGGCATGGTCCTTCAGGTCGGCTATGAACCCGGCGATGTCGACTACTGCCACCTGCGCTCCTCACGGTCCGGCGAGAATCTGTAACTGGGTAGAGGGGACAGGCTAGGGGGTACCGGGGGAAGGCGCCCCACGGGGTGCTAGACCGGTGGTGTGGGTGAACATGGGGATATCGAAACTGACGCGTCAGTAGTCCTGAGCGATCTGCATGATGCTGCCGACGCCGTCGTTGCGGCCTTCACCTCACACGAGGACTGGGGTCTGTCAGGAGACCGGCCGGATCAGTACGCAAGTGACGTGGTTGCCGACCGTGCCGTTCATGAACTGTTGGACCCGCTCGGCTATGGCGTGCTCAGCGAGGAGTCCGGACTCACTTCGGGCCCGGGACCCACGGTCGTCGTCGATCCCCTCGACGGCTCAACAAACGCCTCGCGGGCAATTCCGTGGTACTCGACGTGCCTCTGCGCCGTCGATGATGAGGGCCCCTGGGTTGCTGTCGTCGCCGACCTCGTGACGGGGTGCCGCTACGACGCTGTCAGGGGATGGGGTGCTCGCCGTGACGGAATCGAGATCAAGCGCGAGTCGGCTCCACCCCTCGAGGATTCGCTCGTCGCCATCTCGGGGCTACCGCCAAAAAACCTGGGATGGGGGCAGTTCAGGGCCTTCGGGTCGGCTGCCCTCGACCTGTGTGCCGTGGCCGACGGCCGAGTCGACGGTTACGTGGACTGCTCGCCCGACGCCCACGGTGTCTGGGACTACCTGGCGGCCGCGCTGATATGTGAGGAGGCCGGTGTTGTCGTTGCCGATGCGCAAGGAAGAGACCTCTGCGTTCTCGACTCCGATGCCCGCCGCACACCTGTTGCAGGCGCCGGCCCGGCTCTTGCAGATGCCCTGTTGGAGGCCCGACAGGGCTTCTGAGTTGGCCCGTCAACGGGAGTGCCCACCGGTAGGGTGTCCGCTCCCGGGCGCGTAGCTCAGCTGGCTAGAGCACCTCCCTTACAAGGAGGGGGTCGGGGGTTCAAGTCCCTCCGCGCCCACCAG
>JABHCN010000042.1 GCA_018673475.1 Actinomycetota bacterium
ATACACCTCCTGAGGGTGATCTGGTCGCTCCGGTACTCGACCGGATCGACGCGTACATCGACCACTGGGTCGCCCTGGCACCGGACGCCGAGTTCCTGATCGACGGTGGCCCAACGCTCACCGGGCGACGGCTGACCTGGTCCGACACCCGCCGCGAGGTGGACCTCGTCGCCCGGGCACTCATTGGCGCCGGGTTGGAGAGGGGTGACCGGGTCGCGTACCTGGCTGACAGCCGCCTGGACTTCTTCGTCCACTTCCTGGCGGCGACCAGCGTTGGCATCATCTGGCAGGGTCTGAACCCCGGGTACACGTGGGACGAGTTGCTCTACGTGGTAGCGGACGCGGGTCCCCGCATCGTCTTTGACGGCACGGTACCGGGTGCCGAGAGCCCTGTGCAGCGCCTCGTCGCAGAGGTTGACGATGTGGAACGGGCGATAGCCGTTGACGGCCCCGGCTGGAGCGCCTTCATTGACCTGGGGAAGTCGGTGGACGCTGAGGTCCTCGCCGATCGGCGAGAGGCGGTGGAGCCGCTGGACCCCGCCTTCATCGTCTACACCTCAGGCAGCACCGGACGGCCCAAGGGTGCCCTGTTGACCCACCGGGGAGTCTGCTACTGCGGCGTGACCGGATCTACCGCCAGGGGGGCCGCTGGGGGGAAGATCATCTGCAACCTGCCGATCAACCACGTCGGTTCGGTGAGCGACATCTGTTGTCGCAAGATGATCGGCGGTGGGCCCATCGTGTTCCAGGAGCGCTTCAACGCCGGCGCCATGCTCGCCCTCGTCGAGGCCGAGAAGGTCCGGGTCTGGGGTGGCGTGCCGACCATCTTCCAGATGTGTGTCGCCCACGACGACTTCGGGTCGGCCGACCTGTCGAGCATCGAACAGATCGCCTGGGGTGGTGCCGCCATGCCTGCGCCCGTCCTGGAACGCCTGCTCCTCGCTACGGGCGCCGACCGCTGCACCACGGGCTACGGGATGACCGAGACCACCGGCGGGGTGATGTGCACCCTCGAGGGCTCCGACATTGAGGTGCTGACCACGACCGTCGGCGCACCGATTCCGGGCCACGAGTACCGGATCGTCACAGACGATGGTCGAGAGGCCGCGACAGGTGAGCCCGGTGAGATCCGGGTCAGAGGCGACTGGATGATGGCCGGGTACTGGAATCGCCCAGAGGCCACCGCCGAAACCATCGACGACGAGGGCTGGCTGCACACCGGCGACCTGGCCGTTCTGCGCTCCGACGGCAACATCTCGATTGTCGGAAGGCTTTCTGAGATGTTCAAGTCCGGCGGCTACAACGTCTACCCAAGGGAGGTGGAGCTGTGCCTCGAGGAGCACCCATCCGTGCAGATGGCTGCCGTGGTGTCGGTTCCAGACCCGCTCTTTGACGAGGTCGGCCATGCATTCGTCGTGGCACCGGGTGACACGGACGCGGATGACCTGCTGGCGCACTGCCTTGGGAGCCTTGCCAGGTACAAGGTGCCGAAGGAGTTCCACATCGTGGATGGGTTCCCGATGCTTGCCGTGGGAAAGGTCGACAAGAAGGCCCTCAGGTCCAGGGGCAGTCAGTGAGGTTCGCTACCGCGGCCCTGCTCCTCGTGCTGCTCGCCGCCTGCGCCGGCGAATCCCAGCCGGCCGACACGTCTGTCAGCGGCGGGCCGACGACCGCTGCAGCAGATAGACCCGAAATCGCCACCCTGCCGGTGGACCCTGCGGTCACCATCGGGCGGCTCGACAACGGACTCACCTACTACCTGCGCTCCAACGATGCACCCGGTGCCAGCCTGGAGTTGCGTTTGGTGGTCGCCGCAGGCTCCCTCGAACAGGAGATGACGGGTTCGGGAGTCGCACACTTCCTCGAGCACATGCTCTTCAACGGCACCACCGACTACCCGGGCAACGACCTGGACGAGGCCCTCCAGACCCTCGGCATGCAGGTCGGCGCCGACGTGAACGCCTACACGAGTTGCGAGGCGACCGTGTACGGGTTGACGGTGTCGCTGGACAGCCCCGAACACGTCGAGGTGGCGTTTGACGTGCTGGACCAGTGGGCCACCGCGGCCACCCTGGAACCGGACGCCGTTGTCAGCGAACGGGGTGTGGTGCTCGAGGAGTACCGGACCACCGAGACCGCCCAGGGCCTCATCGCCACCCGCTTCGACGAGGTCTACACAGAGGGATCCGTGTACGAGGGCTGCGACCCGATCGGCACCGAGGGGGCGATCCTGGCTACCGATCCGGTGGACCTGGTCCGCTTCTACGACCGCTGGTACCGGCCCGACCTGATGGCCGTGATCGCCGTCGGGGACCTGCCGGTGGACCGCATGGAACGTGAGATCACCGACCGCTTCAGCGACAACGTCGCAAGGTCGGACAGCCCCGAGCCCCGGGCCCGACAGGCTGGGCTGATCACCGGGGTGGTAGCCGAGGTGGTGGTGCACCCGGATGCACCCAGCCCCTTCGTGTCGATCGACTACAGCCTGCCCAACCGGGAGGCCGGCACACCTGGGGGCGAGCGCAGCTCCCTTCTGGACAGCCTTGTTTCGACCCTCGTACAGTCTCACCTGGACGAACAGATTGCGGCCGGGACCCTCCCCGTGGTTAGACCCTTTGCCGTGAACTTCACCTACACCGACGAGTTGAGGTTCATGGGCTTCAACTACGCGGCGGAGGACGAAGCCGCATCGGTTACAGCCATGCTGGTGGAGCTACGGGGGCTTGCCGGCCGTGGTTTCGCACCTGAGGCTGTTGAGAGAAACAAGGCGGCGTTCGCCAACGCCCTGGACCAGGCCCTGGCCATGGAGGCCACGCGGCAGGACCACACGTTTGCAGCCGCCTACGTGGAGCACTTCCTCTTCGGAGCCGACATAGGCGAGGCGACGGCCCGGCACGACCGTCAGATCGGGGTTCTGATGTCGATCACGGCCGATGAACTGTCTTCGTACTTCGCCACCACGTTCGAACAGGCGGCCCCGTTGGTGCTCGTGGTCGGCCACGATCCCGCAGACCTGCCGTCCCCTGCCGAGTTGGAGGCCGCCGTCGACAACGGCCTGACAGGCACGACGAGCACCGAGACGGCGGCTCCGACAGGCACTGTCGAGTTCCTCATGGAGTCGCCGGCGGCCGTGGACCCGGTCGCCGTGAACCGGATTCCGGCTCATGGAGCGGTCGAGTACGTGTACGGGAACGGGGCGAAGGTCATCTTCATCAGGTCCGACATCTCCGAGGGCCAGGTCGACCTCTGGGCCGAGTCCCAGGGCGGCTGGACGTTGCTGACACCGGGCAGTTCGGCCCTGGTCGACAAGGCAACCGGGGCGGTCGACCGGAGCGGGGTAGCGGACCTGAGTGCCCTGGAGGTCGAGGCGTTCCAGCAGTCGGAGGGAGTCTGGCTGGCCTCCATGATCGACGAGACCACCGAGGGGTTCATGGGCTCGGCCCGCAGCACCGACCTGGAGGACCTGTTTGCGCTGCTCCACCTCAGGATCACTGCGCCTCGCGTTGACAAACCGGCCTTTGGCGAGGCCCTGGAGGCGATTGCCAGCGAACAGCGCTCAGCCGAGGCCGACCCCTACGCGGCCTCGTCGGTCCAGTTGGCTGACGCCAGGTACGGGGGTGACGCCTACTTCAGGCCGTACCCCGATGACGCCCAGACCAGGGAATTCTGGCCTGGAGGTGCACTTGCACTGTTCGAGAGTCGCCTTGGCGAAGTCGACGACCTCGTTATCGCAGTCGTCGGCGACACCGATGAGAATACCGTGGGGAGCCTGGCAGACCGGTACGTGGGCACCCTTCCGGCGGGGCCTTCAGACACCTGGGCCGCTCTCGCGCCCGAACCTCCAGCTGGCGTCGTCACGCGGACGGTAAGTGCCGGAGCCAACGAGGCATCGGCAGGCTTCGAGCTCCTGGTAGTGACGGAGTTGCAGCCGACCGAGGAGATGCTGGCCGCTTCGAGGGTGCTCGAGAGGATCCTGCAGTCACGCCTATTCACGACACTCCGGGAGGAGATGGGCCTGTCCTACGGAGGTGGTCAGGTGTTCATCGACCTGGCTGAGCACCCGCTTCCCCTGGCTGAGGTGTTCGTGAGCGTCGACGGCAACCCCGAGGGCATCGGCGAACTTCATGCCAGGACCCTGGCCGAGATGGCGGACCTGGCTGTGTCCGGTCCGGATCCGGACGAGTTCGAGCGTGCCAGGGCCACGGTGCTGACCGACCTCGACTTCGTGACGAACGGTGATCTCCTTGAACGCCTGGTGGCATGGGGCCGCAGCGGCGGAGAGGACTCGGCGACCCTTACCGACCGGTACGAAGAGGTGTACCAGATCACGGTCCAGACGGTCACAGAGGCGGCGGTGCTCCTGCTTCCCGAGGATCACCGGATCGAGGTCTTCCGTATGCCCGGGGGCAGGATGCCCTGATGGGCGTAGGAAATGGCGACGACCGGAACAGCCGGTTTCCCCAGGGCGCGACGTTGAGGCTTGAGGACCTCGACGGTTCGGATGCACACCGACTGTTGGCCTCCCTGCGCATCGCCGCCGGCCACGAGCGACACCTCACCCACTTCAGCATCGCCCCGATCGACACCGTCGCTGTCGCCCATGTTGTCGGCCAGCTCGGAACGATATTCACGCAGTCGGACGTCATCACCCGGCTGAGCGGGACACCAAAGGACGCCGCCGACGAGGTCATGGGGGGCACTCCTGGCCGGGCTCCGTGCCAGAGCCGACGATCCCACATAGACGAATGCCTCCAACCGGCACGACCTGTTCCAGCGTCGCCTGAGGTCGCCCACCGCTGAGAGCGGAGTTGCCCTGGACTGGTTCAATGCCAGATCCGCCAGCGCCTGGCTCAGCGCCGGCGGCCCGACCGCGTTCCAACCCCATCGGGGTACCTCCTGCATGCCTGAGGAACGGCCTCAGTAGCCTTACAACCACCTGGATAGCGGCGACCGGCCATTTCGCGCCACGAACCGCACCACCCAAGCCCTCGTAGAG
>JABHCN010000043.1 GCA_018673475.1 Actinomycetota bacterium
AGCCGAAGCCGCAGTGGCAGCCGTGGTGGCTGCCGGAACGGCATCATCAGCCTCGTCGCTGCCACATGCGGCGGCTACGAGGCCAAACAACATCAGGACTGCAATCAGCCTTTTCATGTTCTTCTCCTTTGTTACGTGCCCGTTCGGACGCGATCTGTCGTTCATTGGTTCTCGCCCAGCCAGGTGTCGACACGGGTGAGCACCCTGTCGACCCTCTCTGTCAGGTCGTCGATCACCTCGGTGTCAGCGACGAGGGGTGGCGAGATCGTGAGGCCCGTGTATCCGCGGTCATCGGGCCGAATGGTCATCTTCTGTTCACGTACGAACCCTCCGAGAACCCCGCCCTGGAGTGCTGATTCCTGGCTTGCGCTGAGGTCAGTGCCGGAATCGCGGTCCTGACAGATATCAACGGCATAAAAAAAGCCGGTACCCCGCACCTCACGTACACACGGATGGCCGTCAATGAGGTCGCTGAGACGATCGGCGAAGTAGCCCTCATGGTCGAGAACGTGCGCCATGATGCCGTCGGCCCGCATTGCCGAAATGTTGGCGACCGCAACAGCGGTCGCCACCGGATGCCCACCGAAGGTGGAGCCATGCACGTAGGAGCCCATTTCGGAGTCGAACACCTCGTCGACCAGTGGCCCTCGGACGACCATGCCGCCGAGTGGCTGGTAGGCCGAGGTGACGCCCTTGGCGAAGGTGATCATGTCGGGCACCACGCCGAAGCGCTCGCTGGCGAACCAGTGGCCGAACCGGCCGAATGAGCAGATCACCTCGTCGGCGCACAGGAGAACGCCGTACCGGTCACAGATGCGACGCAGTTCCTGCCAGTACCCGTCCGGAGGCACCAGCGCACCGCCGCCGTTCTGTACGGGCTCGGCAATGACCATTGCGACCGTTTCAGGTCCTTCGGCCAGGATCATCTCCTCGATCGCCGTCACACACGAGAGGTCGGCTACCGGCGTGCCCTGAGGTGAGGTGCACTGGTTGGTGTTGGCGACGTGGCGAACGCCGTCCCAGAGCATGGGGAGATAGGGGTCGCGGAACTTGGGGATGCCGGTGACGGCGAGGGCGCCGAGGGTGGTGCCGTGGTAGGCCCAGTTCCGTGAGATCACCTTGTACCGGTCGACGTCGCCGCGGGCCAGGTGGTAGTTACGTGCGAACTTGAGGGCCGACTCGACGGCCTCAGAACCTGAACTCACGAAGAACACCTCGCTCAGGTCACCGGGGGCCACCTCGGCGATCATTGAGGCGGCCTCGATCGCCGGTGGATGCGCCGTACCCCAGTTGGTCGAGTAGGCGAGGGTCTCCATCTGCTTGGCGGCTGCGGTTGCAAGGTCGGTGCGGCCGTGTCCGATGTTCACACAGAACAGACCAGCCAGCCCGTCGAGATACCGGTTGCCGTCAGTGTCCCACAGGTAGCAACCGTCGCCGCGCTCGATGATCGGCAGGGAGGCATCACGCCAGGCGGCTCCCTTGGTGAAGTGGGGCAACAGGTGGCGTTGCGCCATGTCACGCTGTCGGTTCATCTCCCCCTCCTTACGGCCTATTTCGCGCCGGTCGGCGCGGGCCTACACTCCTGCGACCAGAACGACATCGTTCCCCACTCTCCCAGGGAGGGTGACCGGAGTCACTGGAGTTATAGACAGTAACATAAGCGCTAAGTTTGCTAACCGCAAGGGGTCGGCGTTTCACGCTGCCCCGCCTACAGGATCGAGAGCGGATCAAGATGGCGAAGGTCATTCCCTCACGTGCGCAGGTAGTCGTGGTCGGAGGTGGAATCGTCGGCGCCAGTGTCGCCTACCACCTCACCGAACTGGGCTGGACCGATGTGGTCCTTCTTGAACGACACACCCTCACCAGCGGCACGACCTGGCATGCCGCAGGCCTGGTAGGTCGGCTGCGGGCAACCCACAACATGACCAGGCTCGCCGCATACACAGCCGACCTCTACGACCGTCTCGAGAACGAGATGGGCCACCCCACCGGTTTCCGGCCTGTCGGATCCGTGAGCCTCGCAGACAACCCCGGCCGCATGGAAGAACTGGTGCGCGGTGCAGGAATGGCCAGGAGCTTCGGGGTCGAGGTGGAGGTTGTGGACGTGGACCGACTCGTCGAGCGCTGGCCACTCATGGACCCCACAGGGGTACTGGGAGGGATCTGGATCCCGGGCGACGCGCAGGCCTCACCTGTCGAGACGACCATGGCCCTTGCCGCAGTGGCAAGGGAGCGCGGGGCCACGGTCATCGAGGGCATCTCCGTCGAACGGATCCTGACGCAGAACGGCCGGGCGGTCGGGGTTGAAACCGACCAGGGTCCGATCGAGTCCGAGTACGTCGTGACCTGCGCCGGCATGTGGTCCCACGAGTTGGGCAGGCAGGCCGGGGTGAACATTCCCCTTCACGCCTGCGAGCACTTCTACCTGGTGACCGAACCAATCCCCGACCTCCCCACAGGCCTGCCCACACTCCGCGACACAGACAACTGCATCTACGTCAAGGAGGACGCCGGACGCCTCCTGGTCGGAGCCTTTGAACCGGTGGCCAAGCCCTTCGGAGCGGGCGGCCCACCGACAGACCGACCCTTCATGCAGTTGGACGAGGACTGGGACCACCTGGCACCCGTCTACGAACGTGCATGTCAGCGGGTACCTGTGCTCGGTGAGATCGGTATTCGACTCTTCTTCAACGGTCCCGAGGCATTCACGCCAGACGACCGCTACCTGCTCGGCGAGACACCGGATCTCGCAAACCACTTCGTTGCAACCGGGTTCAACTCCGTCGGAATCCAGTCAGCCGGTGGCGCCGGCAAGGTTCTGGCGGACTGGATGGTCAACGGCCACCCTCCGATGGACCTGTGGGATGTCGACATCAGACGGATGCAGGGATTCCAGACAAACCGCCGCTACCTGCACGACCGCTCCGTCGAGGCCCTGGGGCTCCTGTATGCAATGCACTGGCCGTTCCGTCAGGTCGAAACGGCACGCGGGGTGAGACGCTCACCGTTCCACGACCGCCTGGCCGACCTGGGTGCCTGCCACGGCGAGGCAGGCGGATGGGAGCGACCCAACTGGTTCGCTCCGGCTGGCGTGAAACCTGTCTACGAGTACTCCTACGGCCGACAGAACTGGTTCGACCACTCGGCCGCCGAACACCGTGCCTGCAGGGAGGGTGTCGCCATGTTCGACCAGTCGTCGCTCGCCAAGCTCCTGGTGCAGGGCCCCGAGGCAGCGACGGTGCTGAACCGCATCTCCTCGGCAGACATCGACGTAGAGCCGGGCACCTCGGTCTACACGACATGGCTGAACGAGCGTGGTGGCATCGAGGCGGACCTCACCGTGAACCGTCTTGACGACGAGAGGTTCCTTGTAGTCACCGCCTTTTCCACACAGGTACGTGACGCCGACTGGATCAGCCGGAACACACAAGACGGTGCCAGGCTCACCGTGTCAGACGTGACCTCGGGCTACTCGGTACTAGGCATCTTCGGCCCCGAGAGCCGCAGCGTGCTCAGTCCCCTCACCGACGCCGACCTGGGCAACGAGTCATTTCCGTTCGGGACAATCCAGGAGATCGACCTTGCATACGCCCGGGTCACGGCGGTCCGACGCACGTACATGGGTGAACTGGGATGGGAACTGTACATACCCACCGAGTTCTCACTCGGGGTGTTTGACCAGGTGTGGGAGACAGGACAACCCATCGGGCTGGTGCCGGCGGGCATGCACGCCATGAACTCACTACGGATGGAGAAGGCCTACCGCCACTGGGGCGACGACATCGCCGACGAGGACACCCCGCTCGAGGCCGGTCTCTCGTGGGGGGTTGACTGGGACAAGCCCGGCGGTTTCATCGGGCGCGAGGCTCTGCTGGCCCAGAGGGACGAGGGCCTGACAAGGCGGCTGGTGCAGTTCCGGCTCGATGACCCCGAACCACTCCTGTACCACGACGAGCCGATCCTGCGCGACGGCGTTCTGGTCGGCCGGACCACCTCTGGCATGTACGGCCACACGGTCGGTGCCGCCCTCGGAATGGGCTACGTCTCACACGAGCGCGGCACCCCCCGTGACGAGGTCATCGCCGCCAACTTTGAACTCGACGTCAACGGCACCAGGGTGTCGGCCACAGCGTCATACCGACCGTTCTACGACCCTGGCAGCGAGCGGATCAGGACCTGATCACACCTCTTCGGCCGGCCATGGTGTGGCCAGAGCCCGCTCGAGCATTCTGGTGAGTGCCGCAACCTCTTCTACCTCCAGCCCTGCGAAGAGGGCTTCCTCCTGCCGGTGCTGGGCCGCATATGCCTCGCTGACCGTGTCGCTCCCCCGGCCTGTCAGCGACACGGTCACAAGGCGCCGGTCGGTGCTCTCACGTGACCTGGCGACCATGCCGTCGCGCTCGAGGGTGTTGACCGCGCTCGAGACCGAGGCCCTCGACAGGCCCGACAGGTGCGCGATCTGGTGGGACTCCATGCTTCCGCAGGCCCAGACCGTGAAGAGAACCCGGAATCCGGCCCAGGTCAGGCCAGCCGGCCTGTGCACGGTGGACTCGACGCGCCGCACGAACCTCGTAGCCGTACGCGAGAGTGCAAACGAGAGGCGGAACAGGTCGAGGTCGACGCCCTTGACCTCAGCGCCGACGCGCTCAGATGCCAACTCGCCGAAACGGTCCGAATCAGCCACCATTGGGCCGACCCTCAGCCAACTGCTGCTGCGAAGCCTACCTCGTCGCCCAGGTAGGCGGCAATCACGGCGGGATCGCGCTGAACCTCGGAGGGTGGACCGGTCGCGATCATCTCGCCGAAGTCCAGCACCATCACACGATCGGCGATGTCCATCACGAGGCCCATGTCGTGTTCGACGAGGATCATCGAGATACCGAGTTCCTGACGGATGTCGAGGATGAACCGGGCCATGTCCTCGGTCTCCTCCAAGTTCATACCCGCAACCGGTTCATCAAGCAGCAGCAGTTCGGGCTGCATCGCGAGAGCGCGCCCCAACTCGACGCGCTTCTGGAACCCGTAGGGCAGGAGAGCCACCGGGTGCTTGCGCCACTCCTCGATCTCGAGGAAGTCGATGAGGTCCTCGACCGCCAGGCGATGCTCCATCTCCTCGCGTCGGGCCGCACCGAACCACAACGAACCGGCCAACCACGACCTCTCCATTCTCACATGGCGTCCCAGGAGGATGTTCTCGAGGACCGTCATGTGCGGGAACAACTCGATATTCTGGAAGGTCCGGGCGATGCCCAACTCGGCCACCCGGTCAGGGCGGGAGCCCATGATGCTCTCACCCTTCCAGCTGATGTCACCCTCCTGGGGCCGGTACACCTGGCTGATCGAGTTGAAGATCGAGGTCTTGCCGGCACCGTTTGGCCCGATGATGGCAAACAGCTCACCGTCGGCCACGTCGAAGGACACGTTGGTGATGGCCTTCACGCCCTTGAACGAGAGGCTGATGTCGTCAACTTGAAGGACAGGTGCTGCTTCGTTCATGACAACCACCGCTTGCGTCGCTTGTAGTGCTTGATGTCTCTGAATGACTTCCGCTCACCCTCGTCTCCATGGAGGCCGAGGTAGAACTCCTGGACGTCCTCGTCGCCGAGCAACTTGGCGGCCGGTCCATCCATCACGACCTTTCCGGTCTCCATGATGTATCCGTAGTCGGCGATTGAGAGCGCCATGACAGCGTTCTGCTCGATCAGGAGGACGCTGGTACCGGCATTGTTGATGTCGACGATGATGTCGCGGATCTGGGCCACCAGCTTGGGGGCCAGCCCCAGCGACGGCTCATCCAGGATCAGGAGCTTGGGGTTGACCATCAGGGCCCGGCCGATGGCGAGCATCTGCTGTTCGCCACCGGACAGGTAGCCGGCGGTGGCCTTCCGGCGGTCGGCCAGTACCGGGAACATGGTCATGACCCGCTCGTGGGCTTCAGCTATCGAGGCCCTGTCGGTGTTCGTTATGCCACCGGTTATCAGGTTCTCATCGACCGTCAACTCGGCGAACACCCGCCGGCCCTCGAGGACCTGGGTGAGCCCGGAGCGCACGATCGCGGACGGTTCCTTCCCGTCGATGCGCTCGCCATCAAAGGTGACCGAACCCTTGGTGATCTCTCCGTCGTGAACGTCGAGCAGGCCTGAGATGGCCCGGGTGGTTGTGGTCTTGCCGGCGCCGTTGGCACCCAGCAGGGCCACGATCTGACCGTCGCCAACCTCAATGGACAGGCCCCGCAGGACCAGAACCACCTCGTTGTAGACAACCTCGAGGTTTGCAACTTCGAGCATGGGATCGTTTCTGTCTGGTCGGTTGGGTCAGGTCGATGGTCCGAGGGGGTGGCCTCTCAGCCACCCCCTCTTTCCATCAGTTTTCGGTTGTTGTCAGGGGGTCATCCTGCGACGAAGCAGGCGCCCTCATAGGTCTGGTCGTTGGTGATGTCTGACACGATCGGGCCGCCACCGAGCAGCACCGAACCAGTCGACCCGCCGCCAGCGACTGTTGCCG
>JABHCN010000044.1 GCA_018673475.1 Actinomycetota bacterium
AATCAGGTGGGCCTGGTTGCCCTTGAGGAACGCCTTTCACCGTTGCCGGTCGAGCGGATGGACTTCGCCTACCGGATTGCTGGGCGGCCGTTTCCGGACAGGGCAGCGAAGTTGGTCGACGAGGTGCGTGTAGGGGTGGACGCCATGGCATCAGGCATGGGAGTTGACTCCGGTGCCCTGGTGCTGGGCGGGCGCAGCATGGGCGGCCGGATCTGTTCGATGGCTGTCGCCGGCGGCCTTCCCGCAGCGGGCCTGGTGCTCATCTGCTATCCGCTGCACCCGGCCCGTAAGCCCGAGAACATGAGGGTCGACCACTTTCCAGACATCGGGGTTCCCTGTCTGTTCGTGTCCGGTGACCGCGACGAGTTCGGCTCACCCGAGGAGTTCGCCGAGCACCTCCCGGCTATTTCCGGCCCGGTTGCCACGGTCTGGATCCCAGGGAGGCGCCACGACCTCAGGAACGCCGAGGATGCGGTGTGTGACGCTGTGGAGGGATGGATTGCCGGTCTCTAGCCGGGCGGTGGCGCGTCTGGAATGGGTGCGTCGTCGGGGTTGAGCGTCTCCAACTCGACCCGTGCCGTCTCGGGGAACCGGGCCATCACCAGTACGGCGGCGAGGATCGGGCCAATTCCGACGATGGCCAGGGCGTGCCCGTAGTTGTCGAGGCGGTCGACCAGGGCACCCACCAGGATGAGTCCTGTGGCGCTGCCGAGGACGCCGAGGGTCACGATGATTCCGTTGGCACGTGCCCTGTGCGTGGTGGAGAACAACTCAGGGCCGTAGACCCCGAGGGCCACGGTAAGCGAGCCGATTACGACGCCGACCAGGTGGCCGGCCCACATCAGGCCGCCTGAGAGGTAGTAGCCGGCAACCACGAAGATGGTTCCACCTACGAGGCCGATGGCGCCAACCCCTCTGCGGCCGCGGGTGTCAGCCAGGCGCCCGGCGGCAAATATCCCGATGCCTGCCGGTGTGGAGGTGAGCAGTGTGAACAGGGCTATTCCCGAGGCGCTGTAGCCGCGGTGGTCCTTGAGGAAGTCGTTTTGGAACTGGCTTGCGGGAGCCGCGAAGATCAGCAGCAGGAAGGCGGTCACGGCCAGCAACAGGAGCCGTCGGTGCTCCAACGTCCGGCTGGCAGGCCTGAGAGGGTCGGCGTGGTCCGGGGCCGGCCTGTTGGCGGAAAAGCGCTTCGACTCGGGTAGTCGGCGTGCCACAGCCACGAGCCCGGGGAGCGCCAGGAGCGGCACCAGGTAGATGACCCGCCACCCGCGTTCGTGCAGGTCCGCTACGGGCAGCACCCAGACGGCCATGCCGGCTCCCAGGGCGGCAGCCAGGGCCAGGATGGAGACCCCGTAGGCACGTGAGCCGCGGGGGAGTTCTTCGGCGGCGAAGACCCCGATCAGGATGCCCATTCCCATTGTCAGGCCCCGGGCGACCATCTGGGTGCTGCCGAGGAACCAGAGCCCGGGCGAGGCGGCACCCAGGGCGGTCGTCACGACGGCTATGGCGGCGGCGCCCATGAGAAGGCTGCGTCGCCCCTTCCGGTCGGCGAGGGCCACCACGGCCAGGGCAACGACGATCCCGAGGCGTACGAGGGCCAGGGTGAGGCCCTGGGCGGTGTCGCCGCGGCCGAACTCGTCGGCTGCGAACGTGATTGTCTGGGTTATGACGGTTCCGAGGTAGCCGTCGACGATCTGGATGAGGGCGAGCAGGCTGAGCACCCTGGCGGCGCGTGCGTCAAGCCGGTCGGGTGGGGCCCACCAAGGGTTGGTTCGTCCACGCAGGGCGTGTCGCATGGGCCACCAGAAGGCGATCCACCAGACCGGCATGGCCATCTTGTAGCTGAATCGCTCGGTTACCTGGTGGGTGTCGTCGTCGGTCCGGACCTCGAGCGTGCGTTCGTAGTGGTCAAATGGCCCGTCGCCCAGGCCGAACCGGTCGTCACCCAGGTCCGTCTCGCCGACCATGTCGTCGCGCGCTGTGCGCAGGTCGACCAGCCCGGCGTCGTCCACGAGGTGCTCCACCACGAGGTTGTGAGCAGGCTTGTTGATAGGGGTTGCCTTCCGGTCCGGTCGGGGGCGCAGCATACTTATGTGGTGAATGCTGCTAGCCCCGTCGCCGGGTCCACCCTCATACGTGTCGGGCAGTCCGGTCCGCTCTCTGGAACGGTGCGGGTGTCGGGCGCCAAGAACTCGGCGCTCAAGTTGATGGCGGCGTCCCTTCTGGCCCCGGGTCGGTTCACCCTTCGCGATGTTCCCCGCATCGCCGATGTTCGCTGGATGGGTGAACTGTTGGAGCAGATGGGTGTGGGGGTGTCCCAGGAGGGCAGCGTGTTGGCCCTGGACGTGCCCGAGACGGTCACCCCTGAGGCGCCCTATGAGTTGGTTGAGCGGATGCGTGCCTCGATTGTGGTGCTGGGGCCTCTGTTGGGTCGTTTCGGTACGGCTCGGGTCTCGGTTCCCGGTGGAGACGACTTCGGACACCGTCCGATCGACATGCACCTTCGGGGCCTCGAGGAGCTGGGTGCCACGTTCACCACCAGCCACGGTTACATCGAGGGCAGGGCGGATCGTCTGGTTGGTGCAACCGTGCTGTTGCCCTATCCGAGCGTGGGCGCAACCGAGAACCTCCTCATGGCGGCGGTACTGGCCCATGGGACAACCGTGATCGACAATGCCGCCCGGGAGCCGGAGATAGCCGATATGGCTGCTTTCTTGAACGCCATGGGGGCAAGGGTGGACGGCGCCGGTAGCTCCGCGATCACTGTTGAGGGCGTCGACTCCCTCACGGCGGTTGAGCACACGGTGGTGCCAGACCGGATCGAGGCCGCCACCTACATGGCTGCCGTCGGGATGGCGGGTGGAGAGGTCGATGTCGTGGGTGCCAGGTCCGAGCATATGGAGATGTTCCTCTCCAAGTTGGGCGAGATGGGTCTGCACATTTCGTCCACGGCAACCGGTGTGTCCGTGAAGGCGTCGGGTCGGCCACGCTCCATAGACGTTGCCACGCTTCCGTATCCGGGTGTGGCCACCGACTACCAGCCGCTGCTCGTGACGCTGCTGGCTGGCGCCGACGGTGTGGGGATCGTCACCGAGAACGTGTTCGGTGGGCGCTTTCGCTACATCGACGAGTTGGTCCGCATGGGTGCCGACATTCGCGCCGAGGGTCACCACGCCGTCATCAGGGGGGTGGCGTCGTTGTCGGGTGCTCCGGTGCGTGCGCCTGATATTCGTGCCGGTGCGGCCCTCGTGATTGCCGGCCTTGTCGCCGACGGTGAGACGCTCATCGGCGACGCCCACCACGTTGAGCGTGGCTACCAGGACCTCGTCGGGAACCTGGCGTCTCTGGGTGCCGAGGTCAGCTACTCGGAACCGGGCTGATCGGTCCCTGTGTCGTCCTGTCGGGTTCTTCCGAGACGGCGGGCCCGACGGTCGGCCATCCAGAGCAGGCCGGCAAGTACGCACATGGGTAGGGCAACGAGCAGGATCTCGTCCCAGCCGCCCTCGTGGGCCAGAACGCCCAGCCGGCCGGCGGTCTCGAGGATCATGCAGCCAATCTAGGTCGGCCGGTTTCGGGTGCGGCCCGAGGGTGGGGACGGTGACCGGTGCTGCGAGACTGCGGCCATGAGCCT
>JABHCN010000005.1 GCA_018673475.1 Actinomycetota bacterium
ATGCAGATACTGGGTGGTGCCGGTTACGTAACCGACCACCCTGTGGAACGTTGGCACCGTGATTCCAAGATCTACGACATCTTCGAGGGCACCGAGCAGATCCAGCAACTGGTGATCGCCCGTGCCCTGTCAGGTATGCGCATCGAGTAGTTGGCCCTGTTGAACCGGGCCTAGTCGCGGCGTAGGGCCAGGGCCACGGCCTCCGCCCGGCTGTGCACATCCAGGCGGGCCAGGATGTGTTGGATGTGGTTCCGGACGGTCGCCGGTGAGAGGACCAGCCTCTCGGCAATGGCGGCACCGTTCAGCCCCTCGGTGAGAAGGTTCAACACCTCCCGCTCACGGTTTGTGAGCACGTCCAGGCGCCCGTCTTCAACACCTGTGGCGGGGCTCCAGTTCCTCAGCCTCTCAACGATCACGCGTTCCAACTCGAGGGGAACTGCCACCTCCCTCACCAGGTGAACCAGACGGCACTGCTCCCGAAGTTCGGCTGGTGGGGTGATCGTCGAGGCACTCAACCACAGGGTTCCGCCGCCAGCAGAATGGCCAAGTACCTCTCTGGTCTCGATCACCTCGTCTGGCTCACCGACGGCCGCCGCCGGGCAGCGACCGTCGCACACGGCATTGCCGCAGCGGTCCCGCCAGCAGAGGACCTCATGACAGGGCCGGCCCAGTACCTCGTCGGGGGAGTAGCCCAGCAGTTCGGTCGCCGCCCCGTTCCAGGCGATGATGCTGAACTCACCGTCGATTGCGAGCATTGCATCGCCGGTCCGGCCGAGCACGTCGAGCAGGTCCGCGAGAATGCCAGCAACTCGCGGCTCGATGGCAGTCACGCTGGTCATAGACGGGACCGAATGTAGGTTGGGGCTCGGTTCCAGTCAACGTCGGCGGGGGGAATGTCAGGCCACTCCCTGACCCTTCAACATGGCGAGGATCCCACCGGCTGCCAGGATCCTGCACATTTCCTCGGGCAGTGGATCGGCCTCGAGTTCCAGCCCGCTGGAGACGTTGATGATCCGGCCCTCTCCAGGGTGGACCTGAATTTCGTCACCCTGAGTGAATGCAGCGTGGGCGTCGCGGCACACGAGTGCAGGAAGTCCCACCGCGATGGCGTTGCGCATGAACAGCCGCGACAGGGACTCGGCGACAATGCAGGTCACCCCCAGCGCCCTGAGGTTCTCGGCAGCAGTCTCCCGGCTGGAACCACAACCGAAGTTGCGGCCCGCCACGATCATGTCGCCGGGCCTCACCTCGGAGGCGAACTCCGGGACGACGGACTCCAGCACGTGGAGCTTCCTGACCTCGACCGGGTCGACGGCATAGGCACCCGGTGACAACACGTCGGTGCTGATGTCATGGTCGAGCCTCCAGGCTCGACCCTTCAGGATGTCATCGGCCATCGGGTGCCTCCAGGTGCCTGGGGTCGGTGATGTGCCCGGTCAGGGCCGATGCCGCCACCGTGGCGGGGGAGGCCAGGTAGATCTCGGCCTGGGCACTACCCATGCGTCCGATGAAGTTTCGGTTGTGGGTACCGATGCAGCGCTCACCGGGTGCCAGCAACCCCCCGTGGCCACCGAAGCACGGACCGCAACCCGGCGCCAGAATCGAGGCACCAGCCTCCACGAGCGATGCTGCAACCCCCGTCTCCAGTGCCTCACCCAGGACGGCCTGTGATGCGGGGGCAACCAGCAGGCGAACCCCGTCAGCAATGTGTTTCCCGGCCAGGACCTCGGCTGCGGCCCGCAGGTCCTCGATCCGCCCGTTCGTGCAGGAACCGATGAAGGCCTGATTGATGGTGATGCCCTCGACCTCGACTACCGGGCTGACCCTGTCGACCTCGTGGGGAAGTGCAACCTGTGGCTCGAGGTCGGAGAGCGCAATTTCGTGGACGGCCTCGTAGGTGGCGTCAGGGTCCGGCTGGAAGGGTTCGGTGCCTGCACCTCCGTGGTCCCGCAGGTAGGCGTCGGTGACCTCGTCGGCTGCGAACAGGCCAAACTTGGCCCCCATCTCGAGCGCCATGTTGGAGACGGTGAGTCGGCTGGACATGTCGGCTCCAGCCACCGCCGGGCCGGCAAACTCCATCGCCCGGTACTGGGCACCGTCCGACCCGAATCGGCCAGCCAGGTGCAGGATCACGTCCTTCCAGGAGACACCGGACATCAGTTGGCCGGTCATCTCGAAGCGGATGGTCTCCGGTACCCGGAACCAGAGCCTCCCCGTCGCCAGTGCGTAGACCATGTCGGAGGTACCGATGCCCGTTCCTCCGGCACCGAGGGCCCCGTAGGTGGTCGTGTGGGAGTCGGTTCCCACGACCAGCTCACCCGGTCGGATGTGGCCCTGTTCGGGAAGCAGTTGGTGGCAGATTCCGCGGCCGGCGTCGTAGAAGGCTCCGATACCGAGCCTTGCGACGTGCTCCCGGATCTTCTGGTGGAGTTCCGCAGCAGCGGTCGAAGGGGCTGGTACCAGGTGGTCGATGACTACCACGGTCCGATCTGGATCCGACACCCTGTCCACGCCGACCTCGCGGAGCAGGTCGAACACCTGTGCGGCGAAGATGTCGTGCAGGAGGGCCAGGTCGACCTCGGCCATGACGAACTCCCCGGCGGCCACCTGGTCCCGTCCGGCAGCGCGGGCAAGGATGCGCTCGGCGAGGTTCATACCCACGGTGCCGCACCCACCCTCATCCGGCTCCCAGACTCCGACCGCCACACACGTAGAGCGTCTGGCCGGTCACGTAGGAGGACTCGTCGGATGCCAGGAACAGTGCAGCGTTGCCGATGTCCTCGGGCGTGCCTATGCGTCGGGCCGGAATGGTCTTAATCAGGCGCTCCTGTACATCCTCCTTGAGCCCCCGGAACAGAGATGTGTCGACGAGTGCAGGGGCGATGCAGTTGGCGGTAATCCCGTAGCGGGCCATCTCCAGGGCGAGTGAGCGGGTCAGGCTCACGACGGCTCCCTTGGAGGCCGCATAGTTGGTCTGTCCGGGTCCACCCAGCCATGCACGTGACGTGATGTTCACGATCCGACCTGATTCCTGTTCCATCATGTGGGGGGCCACCGCCCGGCAGCACAGGAACTGCGACTTCAGGTTCACCTCTATCACTGCGTCCCAGTCCTCCTCCTTCATCTTCGCCAGGTAGCCGTCCCTGGCGATGCCGACGTTGTTCACGAGGATGTCGACCCGGCCGTACGTGTCGAGTGCGGCATCCACGAGGCTCTCGGCACCCTCGGCAGTAGCGACGTTGGCGGTATGGCCGGTGGCCTCTAGTCCGGCAGCCACGAGGTCGGCTGCCACAGCGTCGATCTTCTCCGGGCCGAGGTCGTTCAGCACGATCTTCGCCCCGGCTGCGGCGAGCACCCTTGCGATGCCCTCACCGATGCCCTGACCCGAGCCTGTGACTATTGCAACCCTGTCCAAAACACCCATGACTGTTACCTCCTGGTCGGTATCAACGTCCCTTGAACTCGGGTGGTCGCTTCTCTATGAAGGCCTGGATCCCCTCATCCCGGTCCTCGCTGGCACGCAGAACGGCATGGCTCGTCGCCTCCAGTTCCAGGCCGGTTTCGAGGTCGGTCTCGCTGGCCCGGTTGACGAGTGCCTTTACCCGATCGTGGGAGAGTGGGGCGCGACCGGCGATCCGTGCGGCCAGCGTCATCGCCTCCTCCATGAGATCACCGTCAGGCACCACGCGGTTGACGAGGCCCATGCGCAGGGCATCTGTGGCGCTGACATGGTCGGCGGTGAACATGAGTTCCTTGGTGAAGGCGGGTCCTATCAGCCGGGTGGCCCGCTGTGTTCCACCGGCACCGGGCAGGCTTCCCACCTTGGCTTCGGGGAATCCCAGGCGGGCCCCCTCAGTCGCCACCCGGATGTCGCCGGCAAGGGCCAGTTCCAGACCTCCGCCCAGGGCGTAGCCGCGGATAGCGATGATGACCGGCAGGTGGAGGTCCTCCAGACGACCGAACACGTCTCGTACGAGGATGCCCAGTGGATCATGGATCAGGCCGGCCTCGAACTCTCTGCCCCGACTCTTGAGGTCGGCACCAACGCAGAAGGCCTTCTCTCCTGCCCCGGTCACGATGAGCACCCGCGTTTCCGGGTCGGCCTCGACGTCGTCGAGGATGTGGGACATCGTCTCCAGCATCGCCACGGTCATCGAGTTGAGGGCTTCTGGTCGGTTCAGGGTGAGGATCCCGACCGCACCGTCTCTCTCGTAGAGCACCGTTTCACCTTCATCAACAGTTGCCTGGTCGTCGGTCACCGTTGTCTCCTCTTCTGGACTGGTTCGTTTTCGTGGCTATCGCCCAATACCCCGTTTCGGAGCAGTTCTGAGACCTCGGATTCTGCGAAGCCGTTCTCGGCCAGGATCGCCTCTGTGTGTTCACCGGGGATCGGGGGCGGTGGTCCTGTGAAATCACACGGTGTCTGCGAGAGTCGACCGGGGAACACCGGGGCACGGACATCTCCCACAGCAGGGTGTTGCACGGTGACCAACGAGTCCCCCTGGGAAACGTGTTCCTCAGCCACCAGTTCCGGGTATGTGAGGAGTGGGCCGCAGATGACATCGACGTCGTCAAGAGCGACGGTCCACTCGGCGGTGGTCCTGGTGCGAAACAGCGGTTCCAGGACATCGCGAAGTTCCGGCCTTGCCCGGACGCGCTTCTCGTTGGTGTCAAAGCGCGGATCTGTCGCCAGCTCCGGTTGGCCCAGTGCTCGACAGAGGGCTGGCCACCGGGTCGGCGTATAGGCAGCGACCATCAGCTGGCCGTCGCTGGTGGCGAACGCCTCATTCGGCGCCGCGTACGGTGCGGCACTACCCAGCCGCGTGGGGGCCTGTCCGTCGGCCAGGAACATGGAGAGGGGGATGACCTGGTAGGTGAGGAGGGAGTCCAGAAGGGACACGTCGACCCGTTGTCCCTGACCGGTCCTCTCCCGCGAGAACAGGGCCGCCAGGATTGACTGCGATGCGAACACACCCCCGGCCATGTCGGCTGCGGGTACGCCGACCTTCACCGGTGGACCATCGGCGGTTCCGGTGACGCTCATGATCCCGCCCATTGCCTGTGCCACGCCGTCGACTCCGGGCCGGTCCCGCCAGGGGCCGGTCTGGCCAAAGGCAGAGATGGCCGCGTAGATGAGGCGTGGATTGCGTGCCGCCATCGCCTCGTAGCCGGTGCCGAGCCTGTCAGCCACGCCGGGGCGGAAGCTCTCAAGAGCAATGTCGCAGCGCTCGGCCAGCCGGAGGATGACTTCGGGTCCGTCCGGCTTCTTCAGATCGACGACGATGCTGCGTTTGTTGCGGTTCATTCCGAGGAAGGCGGCGGCAACGCCCTCGACGAACGGCGGACCCAGGCCCCGTCCCCATTCGCCTCCCGGTGGTTCCACCTTGATGACATCGGCACCCAGGTCGCCCAGGTACATCGAACAGGTCGGCCCGGCTGCTCCCTGTGAGAGGTCCAGCACGGTGATGTTCTCAAGGGGCCCACCCATTCTCATCCCGCCCCACCCATGGTTGTCTCGGGTCCACTGGTGACTCCACGGACAGCGAGGTCGGCGAACTGGGTGGCGATCTCGTCGGGGGTCAGGTCGCCGTCCGGCTGGTACCAGCGAACCGCCGAGTTGCACATGCCCAGCACCGCCTTCACGGTGAGGCTGATGTCCCGGTCCAGGAAGTCGCCCGATGCGATTCCCTCCTCGAACATGTTCCTGAAGATGAACTCGTAGCGGTCGCGCCGCGCTACATGGGCGGCCATGAATTCCGGTGCCAGATACCGACCCTCCTCCATGAAACAGGCCTGGGCATCCTGGTCGCGAATCCCCTCGAGGGTGTGTTGGTGGATCGCCCGGTGGAGCCGTTCCACCACCGGTAGGTCGGATTCGGCCACCTCACGCAGCAGGGGGGTGACCCGGTTCACCGTCAGGTCGATGATCTCAGAGAGCAGGGACTGCTTGGAGGGGAAGTGGTGGTAGAGGCTGGACTTGGTGACGCCCACCGCGGCTGCAAGGTCTGCCATGCTGGTGCCGTTGAACCCCCTCTGGTTGAACAGGGCTGCGGCAACCTGGCGGATGTGATCCCTGGTGGTTGGAGGGCTGGTCATCCCACGCCGCCCGTGACGAGTCGGGCACCGGCCCGCAGTGCCTTCAGGTTCATGTCCAGATGTCGGGACGGGACCCTGTCGGCCACTGCCCGATCCAAGGCATCTGCCTCTACCGCTCCGGTTAGGGCCTGAAGTACCCCCAGGGCCACAACCCCACTGACCAGGTGACCGCCGCTGATGGAACGGGCGGTGTCGACGATCGGGAACTGGTGGTCTCTGACACCCAGGCTGGTCGGGGCACAACGGCTGTCGGCCACCAGGCGGCCGTGTTCCATCAGTTCGGGGTGGTACCTGGAGCAGGCCTCGCCGCTGAGGGCCACGAGGAGGTCGATCTGTTCGGCCAACGGATAGCCGATCTGCTCGGTGGCGATTACCACATCGGAGCGACTGGCGCCCCCACGGGACTGGGGTCCGTAGACCTGGCTGTGGATGGCCTCGGATCCGGACAGGATCGCTGCCTCTGCCAGGATCCGGCCGGCCGTGACCACCCCCTGGCCACCGGCGCCGGCGATACGGAACTCGCTACGACCCATTGCAGTCGTCTCCGCGGATTCCGGCGAATACGGGTCGCTCCTCACAGTGGAGGATCCCCGTTGTGATTCCCGGCGGTGGGATTGAGGAGGGTACGTGGTTGACGAACTTTTTGGAGGACAGGGGGCCGGTCACGTTCTGGTCGCGGCCGGCCATCCAGGTGAGCATGTCAGCGCCACCGCCGACCTTGTTGTAGCGCCCGTAGTACTCGGGGCAGTCGCTGATCACCTCAATGAACGAGAAGCCACGGTGTTTCATGCCTTCGACCATGACCTTGGTCATCTCCATAGGTGTGGCGGCCAGCACCCGGGCCACAAAGGATGCTCCGGCACCGAGGAGCAACCGGCAGGCATCGAAGTCGGGTTCGCTGTTTCCGGCTGGCGTGGTGGAGGCCACCGCCCCGGCGGGGGTTGTAGGGGCAGCCTGGCCGCCGGTCATCCCGTAGATCGAGTTGTTGAGCAGTAGGACGGTTATGTCTATGTTCCTGCGGGCTGCGTGGATCAGGTGATTGCCGCCGATGGCCAGGCCGTCTCCATCGCCGGTTATCACGACGACCTCCAGGTCGGGGCGGGCCAACTTCAGGCCGGTGGCAAAGGCGGGTGCCCTTCCATGCGTCCCATGCAGGGTGCAGAAGTCCACGTAGCCGACCAGGCGACTGCTGCAGCCGATGCCGGCGACCATTGCAAGCTTGTCGGGGTCTATCCCCTGTTGGTCCACGGCCTCCAGGAACGACCTCAATACGATGCCGTGGGCACATCCGGGACACAGGACATGCGGCATCGCCCACTCACGGAGATGGTCCCTCACATCGGTCACGTTCTGGCTCCTGCAGGGTCGGGCAGCGCGGCGATGAGGTCGGCCGGTGTGATCGGTTCACCGTCTGCACGCAGGTGGCCGATGACCTCGGTCGTGCCGGCCACCGCCCGTTCCACCTCGCCGATGAGCTGACCAAGGTTCATCTCGGCAACGAGCAGCGTGTCGATACCGGCTGCCACATCGGCGACCTGCGCGTAGGGGAAGGGCCAGAGCGTGAGTGGGCGGATCAGGCCGACCTTCATGCCGGCCCGGCGGGCCCTCAGGACCGCCTCCCGGGCGGACCGCCCTACGATCCCGTAGGCGAAGATGGCCACTTCGGCATCGTCCAGCATGAATTCCTCGACGGCGCTGATCTCGTCTTGATGGTCGTAGACCTTGTCATGGATCCGGGTTATGAGGGCCTCGGTGTCTCCCGGGTCGGTGGTTGGAAAGCCGTGTTCATTGTGGGTCAGCCCGGTCACATGGAACCGGTAGCCGTCTCCGAAGGCCACCATGGGGGGTACACCGTTGGCGGCCGGAGCCTTGGGTTGGTAGGTGGATGGGTTGCCGTTGGGCCGCGACCGGTCGACGATGTCCACCCGGTCCGGCAACACGACGCTCTCTCGGGTATGTCCGATGATCTCGTCGTAGATGAGGATGACGGGGGTGCGGAAGCGCTCGGCCAGATTGAAGGCCTTCACCGTAAGGTCAAAGACCTCACCTACCGATGAGGGGGCCAACACGATTGCGGGATGGTCGCCGTGGGTACCCCAGCGTGCCTGCATGATGTCGCCCTGGGAGGGTGATGTGGGGAGTCCCGTGCTGGGGCCACCCCTCATCACGTCAACGATCACGCACGGGACCTCGGCCATTGTGGCGAATCCGATGTGTTCCTGCATCAGGGAGAAACCCGGGCCGCTGGTGGCCGTCATCGCCTTTGATCCGGCCAGGGAGGCTCCGATGACGGTTGCGAGCGAGGCGATCTCATCCTCCATCTGGATGAACACGCCGCCGGCGTCAGGCAGGCGCCGGACCATGATCTCGGCGATCTCCGATGAGGGTGTGATGGGGTAGCCCGCGTAGAAGTTGCATCCGGCTGCCAGTGCCCCTCGGACGCAGGCCTCGTTGCCCTGGACCAGCTTCGCCCCGCTCATAGCTGTTCACCGGTCAGGGACACGGGCTCTTTCAGGGAGGCCGTATCGCGTGGAGGACTGATCGCTATGGCGAAGTCGGGGCACAACATCTCACACAGCCGGCAACCGGTGCAGGACTCTGCGTCAACGATTGCAAGCGCCCCGTCGATGTCCACCTCAAGGCAGTATTCGGGGCACACCCGGGAGCAGATGTCACAGCCCTTGCACCAGTCGTGTCTGATGTCGATCTGGTGGGGACCCGGGAAGCCCACCGGGTCGGGTGGCCTCCGCTGTACGGACGCCTCTGCAACGTCGCAGCCGGCCCGGAATGCAGCCAGGTTCACCTCCTCGGTGCCCCTTGGCACCAGGTGCTCTATCGCAGCCTCCCAGTGGTTGTGTTCGATGTCCATGAATGCGGCCACCGAGCCCAGGATCACGCTGTTGGCGGCCCTGATGTTGCCGAGTTCGGCGGCGGTCGAGGAGGCGTCGACCAGGCGACTCTTGAGGGTACGGCTGCTCAGGAGGTCGGTATCGATGCCCGGGTAGAGGGTGGACCAGGATCTTCTGTCAGTGCAGGCACCGGGAGGGACGATCCTGCGCAGGTCGGCTACCACGGCCCCGCCTTCGCGCACGTATTCGACCCAGCGCAGGGCTTCGGCCCATTCGAACGCTGCCAGCACATCGGCACTCCCGAGCGGAACGAGGGGGCTGTCGACGCTGGATCCCCAGCGGATGTGGCTGAAGACGGAGCCGCCCCGCTGGGCCATGCCGTGGACTTCGCTCTGCTTGACGTCGTGGCCGGCCCGGACCAGTGCGTCGGCCACGATCATCCCGGCCAGGATCACACCCTGGCCGCCGACACCGGCCAGCAGCAGGCCCCTTGACTTGTTAGACATGCTCTGGCACCTCAGGTACCGGATCGGGAATCGGAATGATTGCGAGAGGTGGGCAGATCTGTGCGCACAGCGTGCAGCCGGTACACGTGACCGGGTCTATCACGACCTTTCGCCTGCCCTCGAAGGTCTCGTCGCTCCAGACGATCGACGGGCAGCCGGCGGTCATGCAGGCCTGGCATGCCGTACAGGCCTCCGCCAGAACCTCGTAGGGCCTGTCCCTGACCTTGGTGGGTGCCTCTACGCAGGGACGGTTGGTGATTACCACCGATGGGCCGGGGCTCGTGGTCGCACCCTCCAGGGCGCTGAAGGTGGCGGCCAGATCGTATGGATCGATCACCTTCACGTCCCGGACGCCCAGCGCCGCGCACAGTGCGACCAGGTCCACCGGTGTCGTCTCGGCTCCCTGGAGCGTGATGCCGGTTCCGGGGTGTTCCTGACCGCCGGTCATGGCGACGGTTCCGTTGTCCAGGATGAGGACGGTGATGTCTGCCTGGCTGTAGACCGCGTCAATCAGGCCCTGTATTCCTCCGTGCAGGAATGTCGAGTCGCCGATAGTCGCGACTACGGGCCCTCCCGCTCCACCGGATGCGGCCATCCCGACGGCCATGCCGATGCTGCTTCCCATGGCCACGCAGGTGTCCATGGACGACAGTGGCTCAAGGGCCGCAAGCGTGTAGCAGCCGATGTCGCCGGTTACGACTGCGCCAAGTCGCCTCAGGGCCAGAAATGGTGGCGTGTGTGGGCATCCGGGGCACATCAGCGGTGGTCTGGTGACCGTCGGTGGAGCCGGCTCGACAGTGGGTACCGGGGGCAGGATGCCTGCAGCGACGAAACCGCGTCGGACGGCATCGGGGCTCAACTCTCCAACCTGAGGGAAGAAGGCCTTTCCCTCCACGGTTATGCCTGCGGCCATCAGGTCATGCTCCAGGTGTGGGTCCAGTTCCTCGACCACGAAGAGGCGGTCCACCGATTCGGCGAAGGAGCGGATGCGCTCAGTCGGTATCGGGTAGCTCATGCCCAACTTGAGGATCCTGGTGTCGGGAAGTACCTCCCTGACGTAGTGGTGGGCGATGCCCGACGTGACCACCCCGATTCCGGTGTTGCCACCTGACTCGACGGTCAGGGGGCTGGCCTCGACGTAGTCGCTGAGCAACTCGAGTCGCTTCAGCATCTCGGGCCGTCGCTGCCGGGCGAAGCCGGGAATCATCACGTACTTGGTTGGATTGCTGGTGAAGCCGGTTACAGGGTGTTCGGTTCTGGGGCCCAGATCAACCAGGCCCCGGTTGTGTGATACGCGGGTGGTTGTCCGGATGAGAACGGGCGTGTCGAACTCCTCGGAAATGGCGAAGGCCAGCGCCGTGAAGTCGCGGGCCTCGGAACTGTCAGCAGGCTCGAGCAGGGGTACCCCCGCCATGCGGGCGAACGCCCGGCTGTCCTGTTCGTTCTGCGAGCTGTGCATGCCCGGATCGTCGGCTGTCACGATTACGAGGCCCGCCCCGACCCCCGTGTATGCGGTGGTCATGAAGGTGTCCGAAGCCACGTTGAGGCCGACGTGCTTCATTGTGACCAGTGCCCTGACCCCGCCCAGCGATGCGCCGAGGGCCACGTCCAGTGCCACCTTCTCGTTGGGTGACCAGCGGACGTCGATGTCATCGCGGTCCGCAATGGATTCCAGGATCTCGGTGCTCGGCGTTCCCGGATAGCCGGCGGCGACCAGTACCCCGGCCTCTACCGCCCCGCGGGCCACGGCCTCGTTGCCAGAGAGGAGCACGCCTGACCTGATCTCACTCTCATCTTTCGGGTCCGCTGCGACATCGGCGGTCGTGTCGATGCTCATGGTGCGCCGACCTCGCTCAAGAGCCCCAGAATCTCGGTCTCGGAAAGGACGTGGTCGGAGGCCTTGGCGGCAGCCAGCACCTTGTCGACGGATGGTTCGTCACAGGACTGGCCGTGCCTCGTGAGCCATGCCACGGCGTTTGCCTTCCCGCTCATAGGACCGACCGTGATTTCCTGTTCGCGTCCCAACTCGTCGGCCGGGACTCCGCTGTAGATGCGGTTGGCCAGCCAGGTGTCGCCGGTCCGCATGGCCTTGAGCACGGCTGCGGCGTGAACGCCGGTGCTGGTCTGGAAGGCGTTCTGGCCGATGGCAGGGCAGTTCTCGGGGATCGGCGTGTCGGTCGCCCTTGAGATCGTGTCGCAGTAGGCGGGTAGGGAATGGAGGTCGTTGTCCAGCCAGCCCAGGAGCTTGAGGTTCACGAGGAGGGTGTCGGTCGGGGTGTTGCCAACCCGCTCACCGATACCGAGGCCGCAGGTGTGGACCCGGCTTGCGCCGGCTGACAGGGCAGCCAGGGAGTTGATTACCGAGAGGTTCCGGTCCCGGTGACCGTGCCAGTCGATCTTCACGTCTTCGCCGCTGTCGGCCACGATCTGTCTGGCGAACTTGACGAGTGCCCTCACCCCCCATGGCGTGGCATGGCCAACCGTGTCGGCCAGACAGATTCGACGGGCTCCCGCCTCGATGGCGGCGGTGTAGACGGCTCGTAGGGCTTCGGGCCGTGCCCGCGTGGTGTCCTCGGTGACGTACATGACCTGAAGGTCCTCACGGCGGGCAAGGGTCACTCCCTCCACCGTTGTCCGGATCAGGAAGTCCAGGTCCCAGCCCTCCACGTATTGGCGGATGGGGCTGGAGCCGAGAAAGAGGGCGGCTTCTATGGCGACGCCGGAGCGCTGCTGGGCCTCGCTGATCGGAAGGATGTCAGCGGCATGGGTGCGACCGGCGCAGTTCGGCTGGATCGCCAGGTCGGTACCGCCTGTGGCCTCGGCGAGTGCGATGACGTGGTTGAGCATCGTGGCGCTCGCCCCCGGGTAGCCGATGTTGGCGGCGTGGATACCGAGTTCCCCCATGCGACCGAGGATCTCCAACTTTTCGCCCAGGCTGGGTTGCCGTACCGATGGGCTCTGCAGGCCGTCGCGGAGGGTCTCGTCGTCGATCTCCACGGTGGTGGGTCGCTGCAGGTCGCCCTCTCCGGTCAGGTTCCAGTCGTGGAGGTACCTGTCCCTCTTTTCGTCGGGCTGTTCCTCGTGTTCCACGGCACCTCCCATCCAGAACTGGCCGTCCGACCGGTCGGACGCTCCATGTAGAGGGTCCCAGCGTTGGCCACCCATGACAATCCTGCCCTTGCCTCATTTTTCTGATGCGAACACACCACATGGCCTGGTGAGGACCAGCTACCTGGGCACGGTGTCACCCCAGATCTCGACCAGGCTGGTAGCGCCGATGGATCAGACAAATGAGGCAGTCACCTCATTGACGGAACTGTCCAGAGGGGAGGACACTCAGGTGTACAGATGGGCGACCGAACGGCCGGACGGCTGTTCCTGCCCGGCGCCAGCCTTCAGACCAGACAGAGGAGGAACGTTGACTGGAGCGGAAACACAGACCTCATTTCGACCGAACGAACTGGAGGTATGTCCCGACGGGGCCGGCCACCTGCTCGGTAGCCGGTGCGGCTCCTGTGGCGCCCACTTCTTTCCGGTTCGGGAAGCCTGTGCCGGGTGCATGGGAAGAGACCTGGAGACGATTCGGTTCTCGACCACCGGAACCCTCTACACCTTTTCGATCGTGAGGCAGTCGACGCCAGAGTTCGAGGTCCCCTACGCACTGGGCTACGTGGACTTCAGCGAAGGTGTCCGCATCATGGGTCAGATAACCGGGTGCGACTTCGAGGACATGAGGATCGGCATGTCGCTGGCCCTCTCCCTTGAACCGTTCGGAGAGGATGACGAGGGAAATCCACTCACCGGCTACAGGTTCCAACCATGCGAGGTCGAAGGTGACTGACGTCCACATCCTCGGGGTCGGGATGACCCGATTCGGCAGACACCCCGACAGCGATGCCGCCGACCTGGGGGCCGAGGCCCTGCTGGAGGCCGTTGCCGATGCCGGCATCGATGCCCGGGCCGTTGAGGCTGCCTACTGCGGACACGTGTTTCAGGGGATGGTCACAGGCCAGCGGATCCTTGCTGAGGTCGGCCTAGCGGGCCTCCCGCTCACCAACGTCGAGAACGCCTGCAGCAGCGGAGCAACCGCCATCCGGGAGGCATCGCTCGCCATTCGGGCGGGGGAGCACGACGTAGTTGCAGCGATCGGCACCGAACACCTCACCTCCAGTTTCAAAGGGGCGCTGACGCCGGATCCGAGCGATCCGGAGGCGGCCGTCGGGGCCACCATGCCCGGCGTGTACGCAATGCGGGCACGCCGCTACATGGAGGAGTTCGGGATGACCCGTGAGCAGCTCGCACTGATCCCCGTCAAGAACAAGGCCAATGCGGCGCGCAACCCCCTGGCCCACTTCAAGACGCCGATCACCATTGAGGACGTGCTGGAATCGCGGCCGATCGCCGATCCGCTCAACCTCCATGACTGCTCACCGGTTACCGACGGGGCGGCAGCGGTGATCGTCATGAGCGACAGGGCACTCCGGAAGTACGGCGGAGACAGGGCAGTTCGACTGGCGGCATCGGCCCTGCGGTCCGGCTCGGTCGACGTGGAACCGGTATCGATGACGTTCGAACCGCTCACCTGGGCTACAGCGCAAGATGCCTACGAGAGGGCCGGCATCGGACCCGGTGACGTCGACCTGGCAGAGGTCCACGACTGCTTCAGCATCGCCGAGGTTCTACGGGTAGAGGGCCTCGGGCTGTTCGAGCAGGGAAGTTATCCGGCGGCCGTGGAGCGCGGCGAGGCCGACATCAGCGGCAGGCTTCCGATCAACCCGAGTGGGGGGTTGATCGGTAAGGGCCATCCCCTTGGCGGTACGGGTGTGGCCCAGGTCGTCGAGGTGGTACGGCAACTGCGTGGCGAGGTTGGTGATCGCCAGATCGAGGGAGCCAGGGTGGGCGTGGCCCACTGTCGGGGAGGCAAGGCCGTCGGAATCGAGGGTGCGGCGTGCACGGTCCAGATTCTGGTCCGCTGACTGGCAGCACAGGGGAGCAGATCCGTCTTCCCTTTGTCCTGATGAGGGGTGGAACGAGCAAGGCGGTCTTCCTGACCGGAAGCGTGCTCCCTGAGGATCATGGTGGGCGGGATGCAGCGATTCTGTCCCTCTTCGGCAGCCCTGACCCTCGTCAGGTGGATGGCCTCGGGGGTGCCGACCTCTTGACCAGCAAGCTCGCCATAATCGATCCCCCGACAAGGTCCGATGCCGACCTTGACTACACCTTCGCCCAGGTGAGCGTCGCCCAGCCCGTGGTCGACTTCGACATCAACTGCGGGAACATCTCAGCAGCGGTCGGGGCCTACGCCGTGGACGAGGGGCTCGTGACCCCTGTGGCGCCCGTCACGAGTGTGCGGATACACAACACCAACACCGGAAGGGTTCTTGTCGCCGAGGTTCCGGTGATCGACGGTGTCGCCGCGGTCGAAGGCAACCATGTCGTACACGGCGTGCCCGGAACCGGTGCCCCGATCGCCCTCGACTTCGGTCAGACCGCCGGTGGCATCACCGGGTCACTCCTACCTACGGGCAGAGAGGTTGACGTACTCGACACGGCCATCGGTCCCATCCGGGCCACGATTATGGACCTGGCCAACCTCACGGTATTCTTCACCGCAGCCGATGTGGGAATGGCTGGAACCGAAGGGCCAGAGGACTTCAGCGAGGGGCAGATGGCGGCCATTGAAGCGGTGAAGAAGGCGGCAGCCGAACTGCTCGGAATCGCAACCGACGGCCTGACTCCGGTTCCAGCGGTCGTGTCCCCATCGGCCGACTACACCAACTACACCACGGGCGGCCCGGTTGGCAGCGACCAGGTCGACCTGATTGCCCGGGTGGTGGGAGGTCGCCCAGCGGTTCCCCACAAGGCCTACCCGGGGACCCTGGCTGCATGCACCGGGGTGGCGGCATGCATCCCCGGCACGACGGTCCACGGTGTTGCCGGCCAGCAGAGAGATGGCGAGATCCGGATCGGGCATCCCTGCGGTGTCATGCCGGTCCAGGTTGATGTAACGCCTGACGGAAGCGACTGGACGGTCGACCGGGCCGTTTTCCATCGAACAGCCCGCCGCCTTGCCGAGGGTACGGCGCTCATCCGTCGGTCTTCCGTCTCCGGGGTCACGGGCAGCTGATGACAGAACAGGTCCTTTCCCTCCAGGTCAATGGTGTGGAACACAGGATCCTGACTGCTGACCACCGCACCCTCCTTGAGGTACTGCGCGAGGACATGGCGATGGTTGGGACCAAGCACGGTTGCGACCTGGGCGAATGTGGAGCCTGCACCGTGTTGCTGGATGGTCGGCCCGTGCTGGCCTGTCTGGTGCTGGCTGTACAGGTTGCTGGACGAACCATCACGACCATTGAGGGCATGGCAGAGGACGGGATCCCCCACCCCCTCCAGACGGCCTTTTCGGAAAAGGGTGCCGCCCAGTGCGGCTACTGCACACCCGCCATGCTGCTCACGGCACGGGCTCTCCTCGACGAGGTCCAGGCCCCTGGACCGGACGACATCAGGCAGGCCCTCGCCGGCAACCTCTGCCGCTGCACCGGCTACAACAAGATCATCGAGGCGGTTGAGGCAGCCGCTGGGGCTCAGGACTGATGGGAACCGGCCACAACGTTCTGGGGCGCGCCCTTCCCCGCGTCGACTCCATGGAGCAGGTGACGGGCGCAACCCGCTTCGCAGACGATCTGACCCTGCCCGGCACGCTGGTCGGACGACAACTGCTCAGCACGCACCCGCATGCCCTCATTGTCGGCATTGACACCAGCCGGGCCGAGGCCCTCGACGGCGTGAGGGCGGTCATCACCGGCTCGGACCTGCCCATTACCTACGGCATCCTCCCGGTCAGCCAGGACGAGAACGCCCTGGCAGTGGACCGGGTGCGCTACGTGGGAGATCCCGTGGCCGCCGTGGCCGCCGACAACGCCGAAATCGCCGAGAGGGCGCTCTCGCTGATCGAGGTGGACTACGAGCCCCTCGCAGAGGTGGTGGACCTGGAACAGGGCCTGTCAGAGGACCGCCCGCTCATCCATGGTGAGGGATCCGGCCGGAACGTCCACAGGTCGGTGGCGCTCGAGTTCGGTGACGTCGATGAGGGATTCGGTGTCGCCGACCATATCCGTGAGGACGTGTTCCACTACAGCGGGAACACCCACGCAGCACTGGAGACCCACTGCGTCCTGGCCTCGTACGACGCTTCCGGGAAGCTCACGCTGTGGTCGTCCACCCAGGTTCCCCACTACCTGCACCGCTCCCTCGAGAGGGTGCTGGAGCTCCCCGCCGGTCGTATCAGGGTGGTGGCAACGCCGAATGGGGGTGGGTTCGGTGGGAAGACCGAACCGTTCTCCCACGAGTTCGTCGCAGCGAAACTGTCGATCCTCACCGGGCGACCTGTCCGCATCAACCTCAGCAGGGAGGAGGTCTTCTACGCCCACAGGGGACGCCACCCGGTGCTCATGTGGGTGAGAACGGGCTTTGCATCCGACGGTCGCATCACCGCCATGCACTTCAGGTCGTTCCTCGACGGGGGTGCCTACAGCAGCTACGGGATCGTCTCCCTCTACTACACCGGTGCCCTCCAGACCACCACCTACCAGATCCCCAACTACCGCTTCGAGGGCGTACGGGTCTTCACCAACAAGCCTGCGTGTGGGCCCAAGAGGGGCCACGGCACACCGCAGCCCAGGTTTGCCGTCGAGTGCCAGTTGGACAGGGCCGCGGAGGATCTGGACATGGATCCCGTCGGCATTCGGCTGGTGAACGCCGTGGAGCCTGACTCGTCGACGGTCAACCACCTGCGCATCACCAGCTGCGGCCTCCGCGACTGCATTGCCAAGGTGGCCGGGGCATCCGACTTCACAGCGAGGCACGGTCGGCTTCCACACGGCCAGGGCCTGGGCCTAGCGGTTGGTGCCTACATGTCGGGAGCGGGCCTACCCATCTACTGGAACGACATGCCCCAGTCCGAGGTCCAGGTGAAGGTGGACAGGGGAGGCGGCGTGACGGTCTACTCAATGGCCACCGACGTCGGTCAGGGGTCGACGACGATGTTGGCGACCGTGGTGGCTGAAATGCTCGGCCTCCAGCCATCGGATCTGGCAATGGTGACAGCCGACACCGATCTGACACCGGTGGATCTCGGGAGTTATTCCAGCCGGGTGACCTTCATGGCTGGGAATGCCGCGGTGGAAGCGGCCGGGAAGGTCCGGGACCGCGTGGTCCGGGCCGTGGCCGAGAAGCTTGAGGCCAACCCATCGGACCTGGTCCTCGCCGACGGCCGGGTGTCAGTGGCCGGAGACCCGGCCGCCGGCCCTGACTGGTCCGAGGCGGTTCGCATGGCCATAGCTACCGAAGGGCCCCTGATCGAGTCCGGCAGTTACCGGGCACCCGAACTGGCCGGTCCCTACAAGGGATCGGGCGTCGGCATCTCTCCCGCCTACAGCTATTCGGCATGTGTCGCCCAGGTCAGGTGTGATGCAGATACCGGCATGGTTGTCGTGGAGAGGGTCTGGCTGGCTCACGATGTGGGCAGGGCGATCAACAGCCTGCTGGTCGAAGGCCAGATCGAGGGCGGTGTCTACATGGGCCTGGGCGAGGCACTGCTCGAGGAGCAGGCCTTCCGCGGTGGCCTGCACAGGGGGCCCAGCCTGCTCGACTACAAGATCCCCACCATCCTCGAGATGCCACCAGTTGAGTCCATCATCGTTGAGTCGGTTGACCCTGAGGGCCCGTTCGGTGCCAAGGAGGTCGGACAGGGTCCTCTCCTCCCGGTGGTGCCTGCTGTCGCCAACGCCGTCCACGATGCCCTCGGCGTCTACATCGACGAGGTGCCGATCACCCCGGACAGGGTCGTGGCTGCCCTACGCGACCTTGCCCGTGGCGGGAGTGGCAGGTTCGGTCCGGAATCAGTACCGGATTTCGACTTCGGAACACCCGTGCGGGTCGAACCGCCTGAGGGGTTTGTAGCCCCATGACCATGCGGCTCCCGAACTTCGAGTTCGTCGCCCCGGCATCGGTCGATGAGGCGGCCAGGCTGCTCTCCGACCCCGGGCGATCGTCGTTGATCGTAGGTGGCGGTACCGACCTGTTTCCCAAGATGAAACGCCGACAGGCCGTTCCGACCACGCTCGTCTCCCTGTCCGGGGTCGACGAAATGAGAGGCGTTCGCGTCGATGCAGCGGGTAACTGTGTCATCGGCGCTTCGACGCTCCTGGCTGACCTTGCGACCTCTGAGGTGGTTCCGTCGGCCGTGGCGACCGCTGCTGCGAGCATCGCCTCTCCCCAGATCCGCAACACGGCGACGGTCGGCGGGAACCTCTGCCTCGACACCCGATGCAACTACATCGACATGCCGGAGACCTGGAGAGAGGCGAGCGGCCACTGCCTGAAGGACGGTGGCGAGACCTGTTGGGTGGCCCCACAAGGTGATCGATGCTGGGCGATCAACTCATCGGACCTGGCACCCGTGGCCATCGCACTAGGTGGTTCGGTACGGCTCATGAGCACACGGGGAGAGAGGCTGGTTCCCGTCGGGGACCTGTACGGGGATGACGGAATCGACTGTCACACGATGGCTGCTGACGAGATTCTTGTCGAGCTCCTGATTCCGTCCGACGGCGGACGGGCCACCTACCGGAAACTCCGCAGGCGTGGATCGATCGACTTCCCCCTCCTGGGTGTGGCCGCCGCCGGCCGGTTTGACCCGGATGGGATCTGCCTCGAGGTGCGCATCGTCATAGGGGCGGTAACGCCGGCTCCGGTACGGGCCACAGAGGCCGAGGAGTTCCTCATCGGCCAGCGGCTGACCGAAGAGGTGATCGTGCAGGCAGCCGACATCGCCTCGGGCCCTGTCCGCCCTCAGGACAACACCGATACGGGTTCGCGCTACCGGAAGTGGATGATCCCGGTCTTCGTAGGTAGGGCTCTACGTGACCTGGTGGCAGACGATGGCTAGACGATCTCGGGAGGAAGAATGATGGAGGCCCGTACCGACCGGTACTCGTGGCGGATGGTCGAGGCGGGTCGGCCCCTCGAGAGGTTCGATGGCGCCGCCAGGCAGCCGGGAGACGGCGAGGTCCTGATCCAGGTCGCCGGGTGTGGCGTTTGCCATACCGACCTGGGGTTCCTGGACGGGTCTGTCAGAACCCGCGCCGACCTGCCCCTCGTGCTCGGCCACGAGATCAGCGGCCGCGTCCTGGAGGCGGGGGAGGGAGCCCGTGACTGGATCGGCAGGGATGTCCTGGTGGCTGCCGTCATTCCCTGTGGATCCTGCGACATGTGTTCAGTCGGTCGGGGAAACGTCTGCAGCGACCAGAAGATGCCCGGCAACGACATGGACGGGGGATTTGCCACCCACGTGACCGTCCCGGCCACAGGAATCTTCGCCTGCGAGGGTCTGCCCGACGGATATGACCTGGCCGACCTCTCAGTGGTGGCCGATGCGGTTACGACGCCGCTCCAGGCGGTACGTCGGGCCGGGGTCGCCGGGGGTGACTTCGTTGTCGTGGTCGGAACAGGTGGTGTCGGGACCTACGCGGTGCAGATCGCAGCGGCATCTGGCGCAACGGTCGTGGCTGTGGACATAGAAGATGCCCACCTTGAACCCCTCCTCGCCCACGGGGCGGCTGCAACGGTCAACGCACGGGGTCTTTCACCACGGGATGTACGTGACAGGGTTCGGGAGCATGCGAGGTCGTCTGGTGTGGCGCCCACCGGCTGGAAGGTCTTTGAGTGCTCTGGCACGCCGCCCGGGCAGGAGACGGCCTTTGGCCTGCTCGGTCCCGCCGCCACACTCGCAGTGGTTGGATTCACGCGGGAGAAGGTTTCCATCAGGTTGTCGAACCTGATGGCATTTGACGCCACGGCATTTGGCAGCTGGGGCTGTCCGCCAGAGCTCTACCCTGAGGCCATCGATCTGGTCACCTCGGGAAGGGTGGATCTGCTCCCCTTCACCCGGAAGGTTCCTATGGGCGACCTCGAATCAGTCCTGGCCGCTGCGCACGGCCGGAGCGACCCCCGGCGGACGATCCTCGTCCCATGAGAAACGACCCCAATCAGATGAAAGGTGCAATGCAATGGACTTTGTAAGCCATGACCTGGATCCCAACAGGGAATTCACCGAGATCCTCTACGAGCAGCGGCCGGTGTTTGACAACGGCGGATCGATGGTCGAGGGCCTCCACACGGTCTGGATCACCCTCGACAATCCCGACCAACTCAATTCCTATACGACGGAGTCGGTCAAGGACCTGATCCTGGCCTTCCGCCGGGCATCGGTGGACCGCGCAGCGGTTGCCGTGGTCTTTACCGGTGTCGGCGATCGGGCGTTCTGCACCGGCGGCAACACCGAGGAGTACTCCGAGTACTACGCGGGTCAACCGAACGAGTACCGCCAGTACATGCGCCTCTTCAACGACATGGTCTCGGCGATCCTGTCGTGTGACAAGCCGGTCATCAACCGTGTCAACGGTATGAGGATCGGTGGTGGGCAGGAGATCGGGATGGCGTGTGACTTCACCCTGGCTGCCGACCTGGCCAGGTTCGGCCAGGCCGGTCCCAAGCACGGCTCGGCGCCCGACGGTGGGTCCACCGACTTTCTTGACCTGTATGTGGGCTGGAGTGAGGCGATGGCCAGCTGTGTTCTCTGTGATCCGTGGAGCGCCCACCAGGCGCTGAGGCTGGGTCTCGTCAACGACATCTTCCCGGTACTCAGGGTGGACGGAGAGTTTGTTCCCAACCCGCTGGTCGTCACCGACCGCTACCTCGACGAGTGGGGCAGGATCGTCCACGGAGAGTCGAAGCAGGGTGACGACCTGGCAGCCGGCAAGGCACTGCTGAAGTCCGGAATCGTCGACTTCGAGTTGCTCGACGAGGGCATCGACACCGTCGTGACCAAGTTGCTCTACACGATGCCGGACTGCACTCTCAAGACAATCGAGTCGCTCCGGAAGAAGAAGCTCGAGTACTGGGACAAGAACCGTGAGAGCAACCGGGCCTGGCTGTCGCTAAACATGATGACCGAGGCCCGGGCCGGCTTCCAGGCGTTCCACCGCGGGTCACGCGAGGTCGGCCGGGAGGTCGACTTCATAGGTCTGCGTCAGCGCCTCGCTGCCGGGGAGATGTGGGGTGACGACCTCGTCAGGGCCGTCTCACCCCAGTACAAGACGGGTTCATGAGCGACACCTGGATTCACCACGACGTCTCGGCCGACGGAGCGGTCCACACGATCACGCTCGACAGGGCCCCGGGGAACGTGATCGACATTGCGCTCTGCGGACAACTCCGCCCTGCCATCCAGAAGGCAGCGGACTCCGCAGACGGCAAGGTCCTGGTGATCCGTGGAGCTGGCAGGCACTTCTGCTTCGGAGCCAGTGTCGAAGAGCACCTCCCCGAGACGGCACCCGAGATGCTGGCTGCCTTTGGTGGGGTCATTCGTGACCTTGTCGGCTTCCCCTATCCCACGGTCGCCGGGGTCCAGGGCAGTTGCCTCGGAGGTGGCCTGGAGCTGGTCCTGGCGTGTGGCATCGTGATCGCAGAAGACGGTGCGACCCTTGCCAGCCCTGAGATTCAACTCGGGGTCTTGGCGCCGGCAGCCACCGCTCTGTTGTCGACCCGGGTGGCCGAGGATGTGCTCCTGACCGGTCGAAGCCTCACCGCTGACGACGGCCTCCGGCTGGGGATAGTCAGCTTGGTTGTGCCTGAGGGTGGCCTGGATGAAGCGGTCGACACCTTCGTTGACACACACTTCGTTCCCCGGTCGGCCCATTCGCTCCGGCTGGCGACGCGGGCAGTGAGGGGTCAGCGACAGGTCGAGGTTGGTGAGAGGCTGGACGAGGCTGAGCGCCTCTACGTGGAGGAGTTGCTACCTACCCACGACGGCGTCGAGGGCATCAGGGCCTTCATGGAGAAGCGCCCGCCGCAGTGGCGGAACTGCTGAGGTTCCTTTCCCGGGCCCTCGGGGCAGGTATCAGCCGTCTCTCTTCCCTGCCCTGGTGAACAGTGCCACGTACCCGGAACAGGCTGAGACGGCGCAGGTGGTGCAGGCCTCACCGAAGGTGGAAGGGTCCAGTTCGGTCGTGGCTGTTTCGAACCCGAGGGCCGAGTAGAGACCTCTGAGTTCCTCGATCCGGGTGCGGTCACCGACCGTTCGTTGCTCCCAGCCTTTGGCCTCGAGGTCATGGGCCCGGAGCACCCTGATGCCCTCCGAGCAGTAGACGGGCTCGGAGACCTCTGTCTCCTTCATGCCTGCATTCCCGCCGTGGCCGGCACGTCGCCCCTGGCCCCGATCTTCTCGAGCCGTCGATGTCCGAGGAGGGCACAGCCGAGAGCCTGAACATGTTGGACCATGTCGGCATCGGGGACGTTCACCTCGGAGTCGAGTATGTCGCTCACCAGCCTGCTCATGGTCTCGAACCGTAGGATTCCACCGATGAGGGTGAATTCCGGTTCGGCCCGTACCCGCTTCATCAACTGTACGGACCGGTTTGTCAGCGACTCGATAGCGCCCTGCATGATGTCCGCCGGCGCCGTTCCCAACGAGAGGTGGTTGATCACCTCGGACTCAGCGAAGACGGCGCATACCCCCGAGATCGGTACCGAACCCTTCGAGGTGGTCATCAGGGCACCGATTTCGGTCGTCTCGTAGCCCATGTAGCGGGCGGTCTTCTCCAGGAAGGCGCCCGTGCCGGCGGCGCACTTGTCGTTCAGCCGGAACGAGATGACCTTCGCCGATTCGTCGACCCGACTCGCCTTCATCGTCTGTCCGCCCACGTCCAGGATGGTGCGGGTACCGGGGAACAAGAAGATGGAACCACGGGCACATGCGGTCAGGTCTGTCACGTGCAGGTCCTTGAAGTCGACCTGGTGGCGACCTGCTCCTGTGGCGATCACGTAGGCGATGTCAGTTTCGTCCAGCCCTGCATCCTCGAGCGCCAGGTCGTAGATCGTGCGTGCCACCTGGCGAAGTTGGAATCCGGTGGGTCCCATCGCCCTTCCCAGGATCGTCCCGTCCTGGGCCAGGATGACGGCTTTGGTGTAGGTGGATCCGACGTCGATCCCGGCCGTGTTCGTCATGATGCCACCCCTGCACCGCTGCCTACGGGGGTTCGCCCGGTCAGCACGTGGTCCATGGCGAACATGGCAGCGCCCACCGCTCCCATGTAGTGGCAGTCGTCGCTGATGTTGAGAGAGGTGCCGAGGCGCTCTTCGAGTGCCTTCACCATCCCCTCATTGCGTGAAACGCCACCGGTGAACGTGATCTGATCGTCGAGGCCGACGCGCCGCATCAGTGCAACCGAACGGGAGGCAATCGAACTGTGGACCCCCCAGAGGATGTCCTCGATCTTCTTGCCCTTGCCGATCCATGCAAGTACCTCGGATTCGGCAAAGACCGTGCAGGTGGTACTTATCTTGATCGCCTTCGTGCTCTGTAGGGATACGGGTCCGAGATCGTCGAGGGGAATGTCGAGGGCTGCGGCCGCGGCACCTAGGAACCGACCCGTTCCCGCGGCGCACTTGTCGTTCATGCAGAAGTCTGTGATCTCGCCCTTGGCGTTGACCGAGATGGCCTTGGTGTCCTGGCCGCCCATGTCGACAACCGTCCTGGTCTCGGGGAACAGGTGCACCGCCCCCCGGCCATGACAGCTGATCTCGGTGACCTGGCTGTTGCCGAACGTGACCCGGAAGCGGCCGTATCCGGTTCCGATGACGTAATCGACCTCCTCTTCGTCGATGCCGCCCTCCTTGAGGGCGACCGTATAGGAGGATTCCGCTGCCTGGATCACGTTGGCGCCTGTGTCGAGGAGGGCCCTACCCACGATCTGGCGGTCCTCATCGATGATGATGGCTTTTGTCTGGGTTGAGCCGACGTCGACTCCTGCTGCATATGACATTGCGGTTACCTCACATTCAGGTTCCGGCCAGGGAATGTTGTCTGCGCGATTCGAGGCCTTCGAAGAAGGCGTCGATCCGGTTCTTCATCTGTGCCTCTGAGACCACCCGGCGATCCATCATGTCGGACTCGATGAACAGGGTCGGGATGTCGATCTGCTCTGTCAGGTATCGGCGCCCGTCTGCCAGTCCGGTGGAGACGGTTCGACAGCTCTTGATCGGGTGGTAGATGACCCCGTCGGCGTCGAAGTCGGTGATCATGTCGGCGAGGATCTCGTTCTGGTGGAACATGGAGTCCATGGCATCGCGGACCGAGACCAGCGTTCCCTCGGCGAGGCTGGCCAACGGGTCGGCGAGGTCGTATTCAAAGCCACGGTTGGTTCCGCCCGACGCGAACCAGAGGTATGTCGAGTTGACGAAGGTGGCATCCCACTCACTGAACAGTTCGTTGAATCGGCGGAAGATCGGGTAGCAGGGCACACCTACGAACAACAGCCGATACTTCTCCTCGATCGTCTGGCCGATTCCGTTGGCGGCCTTGTACTCCATCTCCTCTACGAGACGTTCGAAGTAGCGGGCGCCTGTCTCCGTTCCCCTGAAGCCGTTGGCAACCCCGAGGAAGATGGTGCCATCGGTGACGGCGTTGAAGAGGGCAGGCCTGGCGCTGTTGAGCTCCAGTATCCGACTCCAGCAGCGGCTCATCGTGTTGGCGTGTCCCAGGACCTCACGGAACCTGTCGATGTCGAACTTCCTGCCGGTTACCTCCTCGCAGAGGCTGATCAACTCGGTCAACTGGACCTCGATGTACCTGCGGTCGGCTTCGAAGTCGGCGTCTCCCTGCCAGGTCTGACCACCTGCCTGGCGGGTGCCGGGAATGTCGATCGTGAAGGTGGGCGTTTCGTACATGCGCTCCCAGATCTCGGCCCACTTGATGTAGGTGTTGCATGCGTTCGTGAGCACCGTGAGGCTGGGTGGCGGTATCTGGCCCATCGGATGCTGACCGCCGCGTAACTGCACGGCCACGTCGGCCTTGACGTAGCCGCAGATGTCCGGTGAGTACCCGTAGTCCTCTGCCTCGTCGAGGTACTCATGGGCGACGCGACGGACGGCTGTCTGAAGTGAGTTGATCTCGGGGAACACAACGGGGAGGTCAAACGACTTGAGGATCTCGTTGAGGCTTCCCATTACGAAGACGTATGCGGCCTGGCCGCCGTTGGCTGCTGTCTGGTCCAGTTCGGTGAACCAGTCCTTGAACAGGGCTGCACCCTCGCGGTTGCCCCGTCCTACCAGTTCCTGCCCGCTCTGTTCAGTTGTCATGTCCACCTCCGGTGAGTGGCGTACCTGGTCATGCGAACAACAGGTGTTCGACAAAGGTCTCGACCTGGAGTTCGAGTTGACTGAAGGAACTCATGTTCTCTTCGAACTCACTTACGAAGTAGGCGATTTCCTCGTCGTCGAGTGCGTGCGTGTAGGCGACCTGTTCCTCGAGGCCCGGCTCACACATCTTGGCGGCCGCGAGGATTGCAGCATCCGCCTCGGCCTTGTTGATCCGGTCGATGAGCATCTTCTCTTTTGGTTTGCGCAGGTCGTGCTGAACCGGGCTGTAGGAGGAGCGTTCGATGTAGGCCTCGGCCAGGTTCAACAGGGGGTCACCGTCGGTCGGTACGTCGTCGGTGATCCAGCGGAGCCCGATGAGCAGGTCGTCGTCGACCAGGTACGAGGTGCGCCCCAGCATCCGGATCAGATCGAATGGTGGCTGTTCGCAGAAGCCACCCTCAAACACCAGGCGGATCCGGTCCTCCGGCCTGGTGGTGCGCTCACGCACCAGGGGCAGCAGGGTGGCCAGTAGGTCGTTGTGTTCCTCGCGGGGAATCATCCCGGCCAGGGCCACCAGGGCGTAGGCGTCCTCGGCGGCGATCAGCCACGGGGTTTCCCTCTTGATGTCGTAGAGGTCGCGCATGAGACGGCGGTTTTCGTTGAAGACTGCGATAGAGCAGCGGAGGTCGTCGTCTGTGATCTCCCTGCCGGAGACATCCTGGGCAAGCCTGCGCATCCTGTCGTATTCGTGGCGCAGGTATTCGATGCTTCCGGCCGAGTTGGGGTTTTGTGGCAGGTACAGGATCTGGCAGGGGTAGTCGAAGTTGCGTCCCCAGATTGCTGCCAGGTTGCGTGCTGCGTCGCAGATCGGATGGGATACGAACATGTCCAGCTGGACCTTCTGGTCCAGTGCAAGCTCGAGCGAGGTCTTTAGTATCGAACAGAGGTAGGAGCCGAAGTGTGAATCCGCCAGGTTCGGTTCTACCGGGGCACCGCGCACCTTGAAGGGGAGCATCCCGGCTGCGTGGACGATTTCTTCTGGGAAGACCACCTGGAAGTGACCGACCACCTTGCCTCCGGACTCACGCCAGCGGGCCACTGGTTCGAAGTCCGGGGATTCGACCATGTCGCGGCACTCCAGGAGTGCGTCGTCGAGGGATTTGCCACGCCATTCGCCAAAGACTGTCGTGCTGGTCGGGTTCATGCCGGTTCGCCTTTGGGTGTGATCGAGACCCCGCCAAAGAAGAGGCCGAGGACGTGTTCGAGTTGGGCTTCGGTATTTCCGAGGGTCACCTCGGCGTACTGGCCGATTACGACCTCCACGAGGGCCACGAAGGACCATGCCAGGATTCTGGCGTCGCAGGCCGCCACCTCTTCGTCCCTGATCCCGTCGTTGATGATGGTTTCGATCTGGGCCGGGAGGGCCTTCTGGTATGCGCTGATGAGGCTGTCGCGTTCCTTCCCGGAAAAGGTGTTGACGTCGCGTCGCACCAGGTGGGTCAACTCGCGCTCTTCGTGGGGAAGTTCGAGGTAGTCCCTGGTGAGCTGGGCCAGACGGTCTCTACACGTGCCGGGTGTGGCAACAGCCTGTTCGAACAGGCGGCGCTTGTCCTCGAAGTCACCCAGCATCATCGCCAGGTAGAGGTCCTCCTTGCTGGCGAAGTGGTGGTACAGGCCACCCTTGGTGATCTCGGCCGCCGCTGCGATCATGTCGGTGGTGACATCGGAGTAGTTGCGAGCGACGAACAGGCTCTTGGCGGCCGCGATGATCCTGGCTGCCGTGGCCTCTGACCGGGTCTGGGCTGTGAGCAAGGAGGGCTCCGTTCGTCCACCGACCGACTGACCGGTCGGTTTATACTATATGGATGTCCTCCCGTCCTGTCAAGGGTTCTGAGCTGTGCACCTTGAGGCGTGGTGATCCGAACGGTACAGGTGGCAGAGGTTGTGGCCAAGGTAGCGACAGCCCTAGGTTGACCCGGACGTGGTAACCGACCAGACGCCTTCACCCACCGCCCTGCTGCGCGAAGAACACCAACTCATCCTGGCTGTGGCAGCCGCCCTGGATCGGGTACTCGCCGTGGAGGTTCCCGGTGGGCCACCAGGCATCGACACCGTCGACCGGTGTGTCACCTTCTTCCGACTCTTCGCCGATGTCTGTCATCATGCCAAGGAGGAGAACCTCCTGTTTCCTGCGCTTGAGGCATGCGGCATGTCGCTGGACTCGGGCCCGGTGGCGGTGATGCTCGGCGAACACGAGCAGGGCCGGGCGCTGGTGCGGTCCATGGGAGGACTGATCGGACAGGCTCGTGATGGTGACCGTGATGCTGAGCCGGCCCTCAGGACGGCGGCCTCGGATTTCGTCGAGTTGATCACGTCCCACATCGCCAAGGAGGACGGGATCCTCTTCGAGATGGCCGACCAGTTGATTCAGGGACCTGCATGTGATGCTCTCTGCGAGGCCTATGCGGAACTCGCCGAGGAGCGCTACGAAGGTCACTCGAAACAGGACCTGGTTGAGTTGGCCGGCGAGATACTGGAAGTCGGTTAGGGCCCGTATCCTCGGTTGAAGTGACTTCCCTCTGACCGGGTGCCGATGGCACCACGTACAAGACTGGAGTTTTCGAGATGACCGACTTCAACCCCGCCCCGCCCCCTGAGCCTGGAGTCGAACCGGGCTCCCTTGTTCCCGCTGGATGGTGGCGCCGAGCCAAGGCGGTGATAATCGACATCCTCGTCTTCACGTTGGCGGCGATCATCCCGATCGTGATGCTCGGCGTCGGCCTTGCCTTTGCTCTCGACCAGGAGACCAGCTCCGACTCGTCCGGGGTCGGCTGGCTTCTCTTTGCTATCGGTGTGGCTGCTGCCGTGGGAGTGATGGTCTGGGCCGGCTGGAAGTTCGGATGGCGCCAGGGCATCACCGGAACCACCCCCGGTAAGAGCAGGTTGGGTATACGGCTCGTTGACATCGGGAATGGTGAGGCCCCCGGCGGAGCCAGGGGCCTCGGCCGTTGGCTCGTACCGGGCCTGATCAACAGCGTGGCGAACGTCTACTCGCTGATCGACTACCTGTGGCCTCTCTGGGATGGCGAGAACCAGCGGGTCACCGACAAGATGTTCAAGACCCGGGTCGTAGAGGCCTGATCGGTCTGGCGGGCTGCAGCCCCGGCTGTCAGTTGAGCACCAGGTCCTCCTCGGAGACCTCGACCGAGACGGTGTCACCCTCGTCGTAGCCGCCGTCGAGCAGGCGCATTGCCAGCGGGTCTGCGACCCGGCGCTGGATGACCCGGCGCAGGGGCCGGGCTCCGAATGCCGGGTCAAAGCCCTCCTCTGCCAGGAGGTCCTTTGCCTCTTCGTCCACGGCCAGGGTGATGCGCTGCTCGGCAAGCCGTTCGGCCAGGATGTCGAGCTGGCGGTCCACGATGAGGCGCAGGTCCTCGGGCCGGAGTTCGTTGAAGCGAACGATTTCGTCGATCCGGTTGACGAACTCGGGCTTGAACACGTCCAGCGGATCTCCGACCAGGTTGGATGTCATTATCACCACGGTGTTGGAGAAGTCGACGGTGCGGCCCTGACCGTCGGTGAGGCGGCCGTCGTCGAGGAGTGCCAGCAGCACGTCGAACACGTCTGGGTGGGCCTTTTCCACCTCGTCGAGGAGCAGCACCGAGTAGGGGCGGCGTCTCACGGCCTCGGTCAACTGTCCGCCGTCCTCGTGGCCTATGTAGCCGGGAGGGGCGCCTATGAGCCGGGAGACCGAATGCCGTTCCAGGTACTCGCTCATGTCGATCCGCACGAGAGAGCGCTCGTCGTCGAAGAGGAAGTCTGCGAGGGTGCGGGCCAACTCGGTCTTCCCGACGCCGGTGGGTCCCAGAAAGAGGAAGCTTCCAAGGGGTCTACCCGGGTCGGACAGGCCAGACCTGCTCCGACGAAGGGCATTGGACACCACCGATACGGCCTCGCTCTGACCGATGACACGCTCTGAGAGCACACCTTCGAGGTGCACGAGGCGGTCGGCCTCAGTCGCCAGCAACCTGGTTGTGGGGATGCCGGTCCAGGCACCGACGACCCTTGCGATGTCCTCGGCCTGAACCTCCTCGCGGAGCATGGGATCGTCTCCCTGACAGGCGGCGAGGATCAGGCCGGCTTCGGCAATCCGCTGTTCCAACTCAGGGATGCGCCCGTAGCGGAGTGCGGCCGCCTGCTCCAGGTCGGGTTCACGCTCGACCGCCTGAGCCAGGCCCTCCAACTCCTCTTTGAGGGCACGGAGGTCGTTGATCGCGGCCTTCTCGGTCTGCCACTTTGACCGTAGGCCCGAGAGCTCCTCCTCCAGGTCGGCGAGCTCAGAGTCGAGGACTACGAGGCGTGCCCTTGACTCGTCGTCTGATTCCTCGGAGAGAGCCAGCCGCTCGATCTCGAGCTGGCGGTGGCGCCGGTCGATTATGTCGATCTCGGTGGGAACCGAGTCGATCTCGATGCGCAGCTGGCTGGCCGCCTCGTCCATCAGGTCGATGGCCTTGTCGGGAAGGAAGCGGTCGGTGATGTAGCGGTCCGACAGGGTTGAGGCTGCAATCAGGGCGCCGTCCTGGATGCGTACACCGTGGTGGACCTCGTAGCGCTCCTTGAGGCCGCGCAGGATGGCGATGGTCTCATCGGTGTCTGGTGGTTCGACCATGACCTTCTGGAAACGCCGCTCCAGGGCCGGGTCGGATTCGACGTGTCTGCGGTACTCGTCGAGGGTCGTGGCCCCGATCATGCGGAGGCGGCCGCGGGCCAGCATCGGCTTGAGCATGTTGCCGGCGTCCATCGCACCCTCTGCTGCACCGGCGCCAACGACGGTGTGGAGCTCGTCGAGGAAGGTGATGATCTCCCCGTCGGACTCGTCGATCTCTGTCAGCACGGCCTTGAGGCGTTCCTCGAACTCGCCGCGGTGGGAGGTTCCGGCGATAAGCGACGGAAGGTCCAGGGCGATCACCCGACGGTCGCGCAGCGAGCCGGGGACGTCGCCTTCGACTATGCGTGAGGCGAGCCCCTCCGCGATGGCGGTCTTGCCCACGCCAGGCTGGCCGATGAGCACGGGGTTGTTCTTGCGGCGGCGGGAGAGGACCTGCACGATCCGCCTGATCTCGTCGTCCCTGCCGATCACTGGATCGAGGCTGCCTTCGCGGGCCTCGGCTGTGAGGTCGCGACCCCAGATCTCGAGGGGCCCGGGTGTGTCTTCGGGGGTCTGGTCTACCTGTCCTGCCATGCGTGATACCTCATGTTTCGGTATGCTCAGCGCTAGCCGCTAAGAAATCCTGATATGAAGTGTATCAACTTCTGGAGACCATGTAAACAGGCCCCACCTGGTATTTCAGCAGGTACCGGCCTCAGCCGTTCACCGAGAAGGATGAGTTGGGGTTGATCTCACGGTTCCGCCGGTAGAAGCCCATGTTCATTTCCAGGCCCGTGAACAGGCCGGTGACGACCAGCGGGTCGGCATCGTGGTCGTGCCCCTTCTCGACGGCATCGATCAGCTCGGCCATGCAGTAACCAGCCACCGGGGCGTTCTTGAACTGGTTGCCGCTGGAGCCGATTGCAACGTAGAAGCCGGCGAGGTCGGTGCGGTCGTAGATGGGGATCCAGTCGTCGGACACGTCGTAGAGGTCCACGACGCCCTTCTTCTCATTCGGTACACCGAGGCTCGGCATTCGCCGGGCCAGGCGGAGCACCTGGGCGTTCCACTGCTCGTCTGACACGACGTTGTCGTAGTCGTCGGGATCATCGACCCAGACCTGCGGATCACACGGCGGGTCCTCGGAACCGATCAGGATGTTGTTGCCCGACTCGGGCCGCACGTAGATGGCCAGGTCCGAGTCAGAGGTGTGAAGGCCGTCGCTCTCAAAGTCGATGCCGGCCGGTGACGGAACATGGTGCACCTCGTGGCGCAGTGCCCTGGTCTTGATGTTCATCGAGTCGTAGACACCCGCCATCTTGTTGATGACAAACGAGTGCGGTCCGGCCACGTTCACGACAATGGGGGTGTCGATCTGGGTTCCGTCGGTGAGCGTGATACCGGTTACCCGGCCGTCGGCCTGGCGGACCTCGGCCACCTCGGCCTTGAATGTGAAGGTCCCACCCTTGGCCTCGGCTGCCCGCTGCAGGTTGTGGGTTGCCAGCTGGGGGTCGCTCACGTAGCCCGAGTCGGGGGTGTAGAGGCCTCCGACAAGCTCACCCTCGGGCTCGGCCCAGAAGCGGTCGTCCTCGGGGCGTGTCGGGTCACCGTGGGTTCCGTGCTCGAAGAAGGGCACACGCTCGGCCATCGTGGCGTTGTCCCAGACCTCGTAGGGAACGCCCACCTGGTCGAACAGCGGAAGCACCTTCTCGTGGTGGCCACCCTCGAGCATGAACAGCACCGTGCCCGACTGCATGTAGATGGCGTGACCGCGCTCGTCATCGGAGTCCAGGTAGCCGGACCAGTCCTTCCAGTAGCCGAAACCCTCATAGGCCATGGCCACGCCGTCGTAGGTTGAGTAGTGGGCCCTCACGATTGCGCACGAGTTGCTCGTCGAGCCGTAACCCGATGTGGGCAGCTTGTCCACGTTGAGGGTCCTGTAACCCTTCTTGGCCAGCTCGAATGCGACCGCGGCACCGATGATGCCGGCACCCACTATGACGGCGTCGTACTGCTGGTTCTGTGTTGGTTCGGACATCCTGATCTGGTCCCTCATGGTTCGTGCCCCGGACACGGGCCCGGGACAGGCCGACTCGCGGCGGGACGCTATCCAATCGCCGGAATCGGCGCTACAGGTCAGGCTGAAACCTCAACTGGCCCTGCGGGGAAGGTCGACAGCCACCTGGTCTGCCACCAGCTTCCCGATCTCGAGGGCGGCGGTGGCTGCGGGTGACGGTGCGTTGATCACGTGCAGGGACATGTCTCCACCGACCAGATGGAAGTCGTCGAGCAGGTTTCCACGAACGTCGACGGCCTGGGCGCGCACCCCTGACGTGGCCCGGGCGAAGTCGGCCGGATCCAGCCCGGGCACCAACTCCTGCGCCGACGCAGCGAAGCGCCGTGTGCTCAGGGACCGGGCCGACTCTGCCAACCCGACCCTCCAGTACCGTCCGGCCAGGCGGAGCGACCCTGGCCACGAGAGCGATTCGGCGAGGTCTCTGGCTGAGGCGTCACGCCACCTGTATCCCTCACGTGAGAGGGCGAGGACGGCGTTTGGTCCTGCATGGACCTGCCCGTCGAGTCCCCGCGTCAGGTGGACGCCCAGGAACGGGAGGCGTGGGTCGGCTACCGGGTAGATGAGTCCCCTCACGAGATCTGCCGACGGGCCGGTCACGTCGAGGTACTCGCCGCGGAAGGGGATGATCCGGGCGGCCGGGTCGGTACCCGACCTGCGGGCGACCCTGTCGCTGTGCAGGCCTGCACAGCCGAGCAGGTACCGGGCTCTCACAGGCTCATCTGACGTGTCGACCAGCCAGTTCCCGTCGACCACTGCCGCCCGCCGGCATTCGACGCCGGTTCGGATGGATCCACCCCGGGAGGTGATCCGGCGCGCCAGTTCGTTCGCCACACCGACGAAGTCGGCCCTCCCGGTTGAGGGCACGTGCAGTGCGGCCACGCATGCGACATCCGGCTCCAACTCCTGGGCTGCCTCCGGTGAGAGACGCGACACCGCTACTCCGTTGGCGCCTGCCCTCTCTGCCAGGATTTCCAATCGGTGGGCCTCGTCTGGCGTGGTTGCCACAACCAGCTTTCCGCAGCGGTCGTGGGGGATGGCGTTGTCGACACAGAAGTCGACCATGCTCTCGATGCCACTGACGGCCAGGTCGGCCTTACGTGAGCCGGGCGTGTAGTAGATGCCGGCGTGCAGGACCCCGCTGTTGTGTCCCGTCTGGTGAGCAGCCACCTCGAGTTCCTTCTCGAGGACGGTGACGCCGATTCCGGGAAGGCGCAGTTGGAGTGCGTCGGCGGTAGCCAGGCCGACGATTCCAGCACCTACGACGAGCACGTCGGTTGGGGAATCGGCCATGTGTCGACGCTACCGGTGGTTTGCCCACCGGTAGGTCCGTGTGGGGCTAGCGGAGGTTCAGGGCAGCCAGGGGATCCACGAAGTCGAGGTCGAAGGTGTCGGCGACAGCCCTGTCGGTGACAACGCCGGCGCAGACGTTCAGGCCGTTCAACAGGTGAGGGTTGCCACGTAGGGCTGCATCGGTTCCCTGCTCGGCCAGGGCAAGCGTGAACGGGAGCGTGGCGTTGGACAGCGCCACCGTCGAGGTACGGGGTACGCCACCGGGCATGTTGGCGACGCAGTAGTGGACGATTCCGTCGACGACGAAGGTCGGGTCGGTGTGGGTGGTGGCCCTGGTGGTCTCAAAGCAGCCACCCTGGTCGACTGCGACGTCGACGAGAACCGATCCGTCACGCATGCGTGAGAGCATCTCGCGGGTAACGAGCCGCGGGGCCTTGGCTCCCTTGACCAGCACGGCACCGATGACGAGGTCGGCGTCCAGGACGGAGGCCTCCAGTTCGGCGCTGGTCGAGTAGACCGTCCGCACACGGCCACCGAATCGTTTGGAGAGGCCGTCCAGCACGGCTGGACTGCGGTCCAGAACTGTCACATCGGCGCCCAGGCCGATCGCCATCTCTGCAGCGTTCTCGCCGACTACGCCTCCACCGATGACCACGACCTTCCCGGGTCGTACACCGGGAACGCCGCCCAGCAGCAGTCCGGCCCCACCCTGGGTGGCCTCGAGGGCGTGTGCCCCGGCCTGGATTGACATGCGGCCGGCGATAGCCGACATCGGCGCCAGCAGCGGCAGGCGTCCGGCGTCATCGGTGACGGTCTCGTAGGCGATGCACGTGGCGCCGCTGGCCAGCAGGTCATCGGTCTGGGGTCGGTCGGCTGCCAGGTGCAGGTAGGTGAAGAGAGTGTGGTGGGGCTTGAGGCGTGCACGCTCCACCGCCTGTGGTTCCTTCACCTTGACGATCATCTCTGACGTGTCGAAGACCTCGTCGGCGCTGCCGGCAATGGCCGCTCCAACCTCTTTGTACTCGGCATCGCCGAATCCGGCGCCGAGGCCCGCATCGCTTTCGATGACGACGTGGTGGCCACGTGAGGTCAACTCGCCGACGACGCCGGGAGTGAGGCTGACGCGGCGCTCGGCGGTCTTGATCTCTGCGGGTACTCCGATGTCCATCGCACTGTCCCTCTGTGTGGGTGGCATGGGGACAACCGGTCGGGCCCCCTGATCGGGGAGACGCTAGGTGAAACAGGGCGCTGCCGGATTGTGGAGATGGGCGCATTAATAGGAGTTGACACAACGCAGTTGTGCAGAAGTATCATTGAAGGCATGGAACATGCAGAGAAGGCTCTAGATGGTGTGGATCGTGCCATCCTGGATCTGCTCCAGCAGGATGGTCGGATCGCAAACGTTGACCTGGCAGAGGCTGTCCATCTCTCACCGTCTGCATGTCTGCGACGTGTCCGACGCCTTGAGGATGGCGGCTATATAGACCGTTACGTGGCTCTCCTCGACCCCTCGGCAGTGGGCCTGGGTACCGACGTGTTCGTCGAGATAACGCTCGTCGGCCAGGCCGAGGCCACCCTGGACGCGTTCGAGGCGGCGGTCGCCGACCGCCCCGAGGTAATGAGCTGCCACCTCATGGCCGGCGACTTTGACTACCTCGTGCACCTGGTTGTGAGCGACGTAGCCGACTACGAGGCGCTGCACCGGACACATCTGGCACAGCTCCCCGGGGTGGCCCGAATGGTCTCCAGCTTCGCCCTGAGACCGATCTGCGACCGGACCGCCTACCCCATCGGTCGCTAGGCCCAAACCGCCTGCGCCAGCTCTGGACTGGATCGGCGAGCCGGAAACCACTGCCGCGACTCGCGCGGGTAGTCCTATCGTCAGACCATGCAGGAATCTCCGACCTCCGACGGTACGCCGGTACCCGTCATCGCACCGGAGAGAGGCTCGACGCCAACCGACGGCCCTGATCACAGGGAATCGGTCCTCGTCCAGGTGACGGGGCGCGATCACCCGGGGATCACCTCCGGCCTCTTGAGCGTGCTCGACGCCGCAGGTGCCGAGGTGGAGGACATCGAGCAGGTCGTCATCCGCGGACGCCTCTCGCTCGGTCTGGTCGTAACGGTTCCCGGTGGCCGCGACCTCCTGAAGGAACTGTTGCTCTATGGATGGGAGAGTGACGTGACGATCGACTTCGAGGTGGTCGAGCAGGCGTCACCCGGCCCCAAGCCTTCCGGACACGTGGTCACCGTGCTCGGAGAGAGGCTGGGGCCCGGTGACCTCGGAGTTGTCGCTGAGACCATCGCCGCCGCAGGTGGAAACATTGAGCGGATCGTCCGGCTCTCCCGGTATCCGGTGTGGAGCTACGAGTTGCTCGTCAGGGGCGGTGAGGCGGAGAGCCTGCGTTCGGTTCTTCTGAAGGCCTGTTCGAAGCATCCCACCTTCGAGGTGGCTATTGCCCGGGAGGGTCTGGCCAGACGGTCCCAGCGGCTCGTCGTCATCGACGTGGACTCGACGCTTGTTACCGAAGAAGTGGTTGATCTGGTCGCCTACGAGGCCGGCGTAGGTGATGAGGTCTCCGAGTTGACCGAGCGGGCGATGGCAGGTGAGATGGACTTCGAGGAATCTCTGGTACGTAGGGTTGGCCTCCTGGCGGGAGCCGATGCCGGGTTGCTCGATCAGATCGCCGAGAAGGTGAGCCTCACCCCCGGTGCACGTACGTTCTTTCGGACTCTCCACCGCCTCGGCTACACGACGGCGATCGTGAGCGGCGGTTTTCTACAGGTGGTCGAGCGTCTCCAGGAGCGTCTGGATATCGGCCATGCCCACGCCAATGAGCTGGAGGTTGTTGACGGCCGCCTCACGGGCCGCATTGTGGGAGAGGTCGTGGACCGGGCAGGCAAGGCAGAACTGCTTAGGAAGATCGCCGAACGCGAGGGGGTTCCTCTGGAACAGGTCGTTGCTGTCGGTGACGGTGCCAACGACCTTGACATGCTCGACGCTGCAGGTCTGGGGGTGGCCTTCAACGCGAGGCCGCTAGTTCGTGCCGCCGCCGATGCCTCGGTGAGCGTCCCCTATCTGGACGCCATCCTCTTCCTGCTGGGGGTCAGCCGCGAGGAGATCGAGGAGGCCGACCGGCTGGATGGCTGACTGCCAGCGGCAGGCCTTCAGCTCAGAGGAGGCTCTTCAGGAGCGCCCTGGTACGGGCGAACTCGTCTGCTGAGCGACCGAACTCGAGGGCGGCGAAGTCGGTCGTTCCGGCCTGCTCCAGATCGGCGATCTGGGCGGTCACCTCGGCTTCCGAGCCGATCACGGCAACCTCGCCGGGATGCTCGACCCCCTCCCTGTCGAGCATCGCCCGGTAGGACGGGAGCTCTCCGTAGATCGAGAAGATCTGTGAGGCGGCGTCACGCACCGCCTCTGCCTCGTCGGTCACGCAGACGGGCAGGCTGCACACGATCCGCGGTTCGGACCGGTCAGCCTCGGCGGCCGCTTCGGTCAGCCGTGGTCGGATGTGGTTCTCGATGGTGCGGGGTCCGACCATCCAGAGAATGGTCCCGTCGGTGCGCCGTCCGGTGACACGCAGTGCCTGTTCTCCCAGGGCCGCAACCATCACAGAGGGGGCACGGTCGGTTGGGCGGGCCGATTCGATGTGTGCCGTGAAGGCCTCGCCGTCGTAGTCGGCGTGTCCGTCGGCGAGGATCGGCATCAGCACCTCCAGGTAGTCGATGAGGTGGCGGATGGGCTTGTCAAACGACATGCCCAGATACTCCTCGATCACCGGCTTGTGGGAGAGCCCGATCCCGAGCACGAGGCTGCGGTCACCGAGCACGGCCTGCGTGGTCAGTGCCTGACCGGCAAGCATCGTGGGGTGGCGCGGGAAGGTGGGGATCACCGCCGTTCCGAACTCGATTCCCGGTGCAGCATCAGCCACGGCTGGGAAGACCGTCAGGGCGTCGATGAGGCCGGTCTGGGCCAGCCACCATCCTGAGAAGCCGTCCTCGGCTGCAGCCGCTGCATGCTCCTTCAGGCGGCCCACATCGGCGTGCATCAGTTCCGCTGAGGCGTTGATGGCGATTCTCAAGGGTTCCTCCGGTCTACGTCAGTTACGGGATTTGACCACCATCTCGAGCCGGTCGACGAACCCGGTGATGAACCTCTCCGCATCGGCGATGAACGAATCCCCTGAACCATCCGGTAGTGGATCGATCACCAGCGACCAGGACATGAGGCACGTGTCGCCCTGGTCCACGAAGGCCGTGGTGCCCTGGTAGAGGGCCACCGGAGCCCCCGAGAGTTCGTAGACACGTCGCCAGGGCGGTTCAAAGGAGATGACGATCTCGGTCAGGTCGAGGCCACCTAGGTGGAACTTGAGGACCGCACCCAGGCCGTGGGGAGCAGGATCCCCGTCTGTTGCGTAGGCGTCGATGCCGGTGAGGATCATCTCGTGGAGGGTGTCCCAGGCAACCTGTCGGGTGGCGGCCAACTCGCGCTCGACCACGAAGGTTCGATAGGTCTTCCTTTCGGTACTCACCCGATGATCATGCACCGAACCAGGTGCTGTTGTCCGGTTCGGACGAATCAGAAGCCGGCAGCTTCGCCAACGAGAGAGCGCGGATCGGCAGCACCTCGAAGGCCACCGTCAACGACCTCGATGCAGTGGGCGTGGCCGAAGTTGGCCCTTCCGACCCGTGCACGGTGGCCCCTGTCAGCCAGACCGCGCACCCAGCCGGCGGGTACATGCTCTTCGACCACGACCTCCACGGACTCGACATCGTCCCATGTGCCAAATCCGGATCCGCCAACCAGTACCCATCGGCCACCACCGACCACGTGTCCGGGGTCGGCTCCGTCGACCAGCAGCCTCACCAGCATCTGAAGAACCACCTGGGGCTGGGCATCGGCACCCATCGTTCCCAGAACGGCCCGGAGACGACCGTCAGGGTGGGCGACCAGCGCAGGAGCCAACGTGTGGGGTGGACGCCTACCGGGCCCGTAACTGGCTGGATGGTCGGGGTTCACGTTGAAGCCCAGACCGCGGTTGTGGAGGAATATCCCCAGACCCGGCAGCGTCACGTGGCTGCCGAAGCCGTCCGCATTGGACTGGATGAGCGAGACGGCCATGCCCTTGCCGTCGACTGCGCACATGTACATGGTGTCGCCCTCGTGCCAGGAATCGCCCAGGGCCGCCGCCCGTTCCGGGCTGATCGCCTCGCGGCGTGGAACCAACCGGTCATCGTCGAGGAGACAAGAACCGTCGGCGTGCTCATGCAGGACGTCGGGTCGGTCAAAGCCAGCCTGGCGTGCCGATTCAACCAGAAGGTGTGCACGCAGTGGGTCGTCCTCGGGGGGAAGGTCCAGTCCCTCAGCTATCCGGGCGGCAGCCAGGGAAAGGTAGCCCTGCGAGTTGGGTGGAACCGTCCAGACCCGGTGTCCCCAGACGTCGACACCGAGTGGGTCCACCCAGTCGGCATTCAGGGAATCGAGGTCGGCGATTGAGTACTCACCATCGCCGACGGCAAGCAACTCATCACCGAACCGCCCCCTGTAGACGGCATCGCGGCCACCGCTGCCGAAGGCACGGAGCACCGAGGCGACACCGGGTCGGGTTACGACGTCTCCGGCTGCCCTGAGCTCGGCGAAGTCCTGGCTGCCAGGTACAAGTCGCACCCCGGTGGCCGCCGTGGCCAGCAGGGGTGAAGCAGAGAAGCCATCTTCGGCCAGGATGATGGCCCGATCCAGGATGTCGGGTAGTGGCATGGTCCCGAACCGCTGGTGGAGCGCCCACCATCCGTCCACGCAACCGGGAACTGGAACCGACCGGATGTCGCCGCGGTGGGGCATGGAGGTCAGCCCATCGGCGAGGATGCCGTCCAGATCTGCGCCGGAGCCCGCACGTCCCGATGCATTCAGACAGGTAGGCGGGCCTGAGTCGGTGTGGACGAGTGCGAACAGGTCTCCTCCCAGCCCGCACATGTGTTGAGCGGTCACCGACAGCACGGCGTTAACGGCTATAGACGCGTCTACGGCATTTCCGCCGGCCTTCATGATGTCGACCCCGGCCCTGGTGGCAAGCGAGTCGATACTCGCCACCATTGCGGTGTCGGTCTGTCGGAGTTGGCTTCCCCAGGGTGCCGTCGTCATGGTCACAGGCTTGCAGGTTCTTGAGCCGTAGACCTCCGGTCTCGCCAACCGGCCCTGCACCCTGTGATACTCGCCGCAGCAACAAGGAGACGGGGACCATGGGCGACGAGCTGATACGGAACGAGCTGGCAGATCTGGAGGGCTACGCCTTCGACGAGGCGCCATGGACCTCACCCCGGCCGCTCTCCGAGAGCCGTGTGGCCATCGTGACCACAGCCGGCCTCAGGGTTGAGGGCCAGCCCGACTGGAATCCGGGCGACCAGTCATTCACCGTCCTGCCACGTGACCGCACAGATCTGGTGCTCTCGCACTACAGCCCCAACTTTGACCGGACCGGCTGGATCGTCGACCCGAACGTGGTCCTGCCGATCGACCGCCTCGACGAGATGGCCACCGAGGGCGTGATCGGTTCGGTGGCAGACGTACACATCTCCTTCATGGGAGCCCAGATCGACCACACACTTGAGACGATCCGGCTGGATACCGGGCCCGCCGCCGCCCGTGTGCTGTTGGACGATGCCGTTGACGTCGTGCTGCTTACCCCTGTCTGACCTCTGTGCACGCGTACCGTGGGTACGCTCGCATCTGTCCTGGAGGCATCCGGAATCGCCACCGTGGCGCTCTCGCTCATCCGCCAACAGGTTGAGACCACGAGGCCCCCTCGTGCGCTCCACTGTGAGTTTCCGCTGGGACGCCCGCTGGGGCGACCCGATGATCCGGCTCTCCAGAGAAGCGTCATCGACGCAGCATTCGCCCTTTTGGATGAGCCCGTAGGGCCTGTGCTCATCGACTTCCCCGAGGAGATCACCGACGATTCGGACGCTCCCCTCGTCTGCACGATCCCCCCTGCCGACACCGGTGGCGTGCACCCCGCCGAGGCTGAGGCCAGGGGCCTGCTCCCCGCATGGAAGCGGAGCACCGAGGCATACGGCCGGTCAACCGTCGGCAAGGTCGTGGCTGCCGAGGAGGTACCCGGGGTGGTGGGCCTCTTCGCCCGCATCGCCGATGGGGAGGGCTGGCAGGAGGTCGGCCTTCCCGGAGATCCGACAAAGGCCGCCGCAGACGTCCGGAACTTCTACGAGGAGGCAGCCCTGTCCCTCACCGAAGCCGTTCCCGGTGCCCGTCAGGCCGAGACCTGGTTCGTGGGCCACACTGCAGCCGGCGACGTCATCCAGCGTGCAAGGGTGGCGATGAAGGAGCAGGGTGCGGGCTTCTACTTCTGGTACTACCTGCTGCCCGCCACCCAGCACCGGGATCCGGGAGAGGCCTGATCCGCAGCGGGTCGACCGTGCGCGGTGCGCTCGGGTCCGGGGCTGACAGGTACTCTTCGCGTGCTGCCGCCAGGGAGGGCGAACATGGCAACTGACCGGGAACTGGCCGACGAGATAGTCGGAACCATCAGGGTATGGATCGACCGCGAGGTGGTTCCCAACGTGGCGCAGTTCGAGGCTGCCGACGAGTTCCCGCAGGCCATGTTCGACCAGATGTGTGAGTTCGGGCTCTTCGGGGCGACCATCCCCGAGGAGTACGGGGGCCTGGGCCTCGACATCACCACCTACACGCGGATTATCGAGGAGCTCTCCCGCGGCTACATGTCGCTGGCGGGAATCCTCAACACCCACAAGATCGCCGTGACCATGATCGGCCGTTTCGGTACCGATGACCAGCGCCAGCGGTTCCTGCCCCGCATGTGTGACGGCAACTTCAGGGCTGCCTTCTCGCTCTCCGAACCCGATGCCGGCAGCGACACCGGCGGTATCCGTTGTCGGGCTGAGCGTGACGGCGACGAGTGGGTAGTCAACGGAACCAAGATGTGGGTTACCAACGGCATGCGCTCGTCGTTGGTGATGCTGCTGGCCCGCACCCCCGACGACCGCATCACCTGCTTCATTGTCGAGAAGGACCCCGGCGAATCCTTTGAGGGCATCACCGTCTCAAAGAAGATCGACAAGCTCGGCTACAGGGGGCTCGAGACGGTCGAGATGTCCTATGTGGACCATCGCGTCCCGCACGTCAACCTGCTCGGCGGTGACGATGGCCTCGGTCACGGCCGCGGCTACGCCCTCTCAGCCCTCGAACTGGGGCGCATCAACGTGGCCGCCCGCGCCGTCGGCGTTGCCCAGGCGGCATTCGAGGCAGCTATCGCATACGCACAACAGCGTGAGACCTTCGGGAAGCCGATTGTCCAGCACCAGGCGATCTCGTTCATGCTGGCCGAGATGGCCACCAAGTTGCAGGCGGCCCGTCTGCTGACCTACGACGCAGCCCGCCTCGCCGATAATGGGGAACGCGTCGACGTCGAGGCCGGGATGGCCAAGCTGTTTGCGTCCGAGGCTGCATTCGAGATCGCCACCGACGCCATGCGCATCCACGGCGGTGTCGGCTACACGACCGAGTTCCCGGTGGAGCGGTACTTCCGCGACACCCCCCTGATGATTATCGGCGAGGGAACGAGTGAGATCCAGAAGATGGTGATTGCGCGTAACCTCGTCGACCGATACCCAGTGGAGTGATGATGAACCAGAACCAGACCGGAACCTCGATACTCGGCAACGCTGTTCTCCGGCGCGAGGACGACACGCTGCTGCGGGGACAGGGTGGCTACGTCGGCAACGTGGTCCTGGACGGTGCCGTGCATGCCCACTTCGTGCGGTCCACCGCCGCCCATGGCGAGATTCTCTCCGTTGACGTCGCCGACGCCCGGTCAATGCCCGGCGTGGTGGCCGTCTACACGGCAGCCGACATCGGTCTTGACGACCGCCCACCGCCCATGGGCTTCTACCCGTCCGAGATGGCGCGGCCGTTCCTCGCCCGTGACCGGGTTCGGTTCGTGGGCGAGCCTGTGGCCGTCGTACTGGCCGAAACCCCTTACCAGGCAGCCGATGCGGCCGAGGTGATCTGGGCCGACATCGAGCCCCTGGAAGCGGTCGTTGACCTGAACAAGGCACTGGCGGGCGACACTGTTCTCTTCCCCGAATTGGGTCACAACCTGATCTGGGAGCTGCCGTCTGCCGGGGCAGTGGACTTCTCGGCCTGCGAGGCCGTCATCGAGGCCGACATCGTCAACAGCCGCGTTGCCGCGGTGTCGATAGAGCCCCGTGTCGCTGCGGCCACCTTCGAGGACGGTCGGGTCACCTGCTGGGCCAGCTCCCAGGGCGGCCACAACTACCGCGACGACGTGGCCAGGTCGATGGGCCTCGAGCAGTCCGATGTGAGGGTTCACGTGAAGGACATCGGCGGTGGTTTCGGCGCCAAGGGCATGGTCTCAGAGGAGGAGATAATGGTCGCCCAACTGGCGCGCCTGACAGGTCGGCCTGTGCGCTGGACCGAGAGTCGCACCGAGAACCTGATCGGGCACGTGCACGGGCGGGCCCAGAACCAGCGGGTCACCATGGGCGGAACCCGCGACGGCCGCATCACCTCGTACCGACTCGAGGTGCTCCAGGACTGTGGCGCCTACCCCAAGTGGGGCCCGTTCCTTCCGGAGTTCACGCGGCAGTTGGCCTGCGGTGTGTACGACATCCCAGAGGTGGAGTTCTCGGCGAAGTCGGTAGCGACCACGACTGCCCCTCTCTGTGCCTATCGGGGTGCCGGAAGGCCGGAGGCCACGGCCGCAATCGAACGGGCCGTCGACATGTTCGCCGCCGAGATCGGAATGGATCCGGCCGAGGTGCGGCGCATCAACCTGATTCCCGCCGATGCCTTCCCGTTCACCACGCGCACCGGAACGTCCTATGACTCGGGTGAGTACGAGGCCGCCCTCGACGCCGCCCTCGAGGCCGCCGACTACGCCTCCCTGAGGGCCGAACAGCAGCGCCGTCGTGAGGCCGGTGACCGCCACCAGATGGGTATAGGCGTCGCCACCTACGTCGAGATCACGGGCTTCGGCGGAAGCGAGTACGGCGAGGTCAGGCTGCGGCCCGACGGCACGTTCCTGGCGATCACCGGTTCCACACCGATCGGCACCGGGCACGTCACCACCTGGGCGATGCTGGTCGCCGACAGGCTTGGCGTGCCGATGGACCAGATAGAGGTCTTCCACGGAGACACCGACGTGGTCCCCTCGGGGGACACCACCGGTGGGTCCAGGTCGGTGCAGCTGGCGGGATCGGCAATGGCGGATGCCTCCGAGAAGCTTGTCGAGGTGGCCCGCCAGGCCGCAGCCGACCAGCTCGAGGCGGCGGTGGCCGACATCGTCCTCGAGGAGGGAACCTTCCATGTGGCAGGTACCCCGGCAGTGGGCAGGTCATGGGTCGACCTGGCAGGTTCCTCAGATCAGGTCCTCACGGGTGTCTCAGACTTCTCCCAGACAGGCGCCACCTTCCCGTTCGGCACCCACATCGTCGTCGCCGAGGTCGACACCGAGACCGGCCATGTCTCAGTCGACCGCATAGTCGCCGTCGATGATGCCGGCACCCTCGTGAACCCGTTGCTGGCGGCCGGCCAGATCCACGGCGGCCTTGCGCAGGGCGTGGCCCAGGCGCTCATGGAGGAGTTCCGCTACGACGATGACGGCAACCCGCAGACCACGAACCTTGCCGACTACTCGGCCGTGTCGGCTATGGAGGTCCCGAGTTACGAGCGCACGTTCACCCAGACGCCGTCGCCCCGAAACCCTTTGGGTGCCAAGGGAATTGGCGAATCGGGGAGCATCGGGTCGACCGCAGCGGTTCAGAGCGCGGTCGTCGACGCCGTGTCGCACCTTGGTGTGAGACACATCGACATGCCGCTGACTCCCGAGACGGTCTGGCGTGCAATCCAGTCGGCCTGACGGGTTGGGGTACGTAGCCCGACAGGCGCCGGCACTGTGAACGAACCACGGCAGTTCCTCGTCGAGAGGCTGCGCCAGTTCGGCATAACCGTCTTTGCCGAGATGTCCGCTTTGGCGGACCGGACCGGTGCCATCAACCTGGGGCAGGGGTTCCCCGATTCCGACGGCCCACAGGAGGTACTTGAGGCCGCCGTGGCAGCTATCCGGGCGGGCCACAACCAGTACCCCCCGGGTCGCGGGATCCTGCCGTTGCGTCGGGCGGTCGCCGACCACCAGAAGCGCTTCTACGACATCGAGGTGGATCCTGAGGCCGAGGTGCTCATAACCGCCGGTGCCTCTGAGGCAATAGCTGCAGCGATGCTGGCCCTCGTCGAACCCGGTGACGAGGTCATCATGTTTGAGCCCTACTTCGACCACTACGCCACCTCGGTGGCACTGGCCGGCGGGCACCGTCGGGTGGTGGCGCTGCGTGAGCCCGACCTCTCCTTTGACGTCGCCGAACTGGAGGCGGCCGTCGGGCCACGTACCCGCCTGATCCTCGTGAACACCCCCCACAACCCTTCCGGCAAGGTGTTCAGCGCCGACGAGTTGGGGCAGATTGCACGGGTAGCCGTCGAGCACGACCTGCTGGTGGTTACCGACGAGGTCTATGAGCACCTCATCTACGACGGTGGAAGCCACGTGCCTCTGGTGACCCTCCCCGGTATGGCCGAGCGAACCCTCACCATCTCCTCTGCGGGAAAGTCCTTTGGATTCACCGGCTGGAAGATCGGCTGGGCCAGCGGACCAGAGGCCATGGTGTCGGCGCTACTCACGGCCAAGCAGTCGCTCACCTACGTGAACGGCGGACCCTTTCAGCACGCACTCGTGACAGCGCTCGGCCTTGGTGACGACTACTTCAGGGGCCTCGCCGACGACCTCCAGGCCAAGAGGGACCTCCTCAGCGAAGGTCTCCGAAGCGCGGGTTTCGGTGTGTTCCCGACAGCGGGCACCTACTTCATCACCGCCGATATCAGGCCCCTTGGCTCAGGTGACGGCGTGGAGTTCTGCATGTCGTTGCCGGAGCGCTGTGGCGTAGTGGCGGTGCCAAGCGTCGTGTTCTACGACAACGAGGAGGCCGGCAGGCACCTCATCAGGTTCGCCTTCTGCAAGAGGCCCGAGGTGCTTGCCGAGGCGGCAGAGCGGCTTGCGGGCATGGCAGGATCCCAGCCATGAGGCCAGAAGCGTGAGGGTTGCAGCCGTCCAGCACGACGTGGTCTGGGAGGACCGCGAGGCCAACCACTCTCACCTGACCGGCCTCATAGCGGCAGCGGCCGCCGACGGCGCCGATCTCGTGGTCCTGACCGAGATGTTCCCCGTCGGGTTCTCGCTGGCCGCCGATCGCATTGCCGAGCCACCAGATGGACCGAGCATCGGATTCCTCCTGGAGCAGGCCAGCGAACACGGTCTCTGGACCGCCGGTTCGGTGCCCGTTGCCGATGATGCCGCCTCGATGCCGGTGAACCGGTTCCTGCTCGCCGGCCCCGACGGCACGCTCCACCACTACGACAAGATGTACCCGTTCACCTATGCGGGAGAGCGTGACCACTACCGGCCCGGCGACCACCCGGTGACCGTGACCGTCGAGGGGGTGAGGGTCAGCCTCTTCGTCTGCTACGACCTGCGCTTCTCTGAGGCCTTCTGGGACCTGGCCCCAACGACTGACCTCTACCTGGTTCCCGCCAACTGGCCCTCCAGCCGTCGCGAACACTGGATGACCCTCCTCCGCGCCAGGGCAATCGAGAACCAGGCGTACGTCGTGGGGGTGAACCGCGTCGGCGACGATCCCCGGTTCTCCTATTCGGGCGACAGCCTCATCGTCGACCCTTTGGGCGAGGTTCTGGCTGACGCAGAACCGGGCGAGGAGGCCATCCTCATCGCCGATGTGGATCCGTCACGGGTTGCAGAGATACGCGCTGAGTTCCCCTTCCTCCAGGACCGACGGGGGAGATGAGCGGCCCCGAGATCCTTGAGCGGGCACGCCGGCTGGTCGAGCCGGCCATGGTCGCCGCCGTCGACGGCCTCTGTGACGAGTTGGGTCTGCCCGCCCGCTACCACCTGGGTTGGGCCGAGGCAGACGGTTCACCGTCGACCGCCGGTGCCGGAAAGGGCCTCCGGCCCGCTCTGGCCGTGCTGTCGGCCGAGGCGGTTGGTGCCTCCGGCGAGGTTGCCGTCCCTGGGGCGGTCGCCGTGGAGCTGGTACACAACTTTTCTCTCATCCACGACGACATCATCGACGGCGACCTCGAGAGGCGCCACAGGGCCACCGTGTGGGCGGCCTTCGGCACCGACGATGCCATCATCTCGGGCGATGCGCTCCACAACCTGGCCTTTCAGGTGATGCTTGCGGAGCCCACGCCTGAACGCGTGGCGGCCACCGCACGCCTGGCAGGGGCCACCTCGGCGATGCTGGCCGGGCAGGCCGCCGACATGGCATTTGACGACCTGCCGGTCGTGTCCCTCGACGACTGCCTGGCCATGGAGGCCGACAAGACCGGCGCCCTGCTGGGTTGTGCGGCGTCCATCGGTGCCGTGCTGGCCGCTGCGCCACAGACGACCGTTGATGCGCTCGACTCCTTCGGGCGAGAGTTGGGCCTGGCCTTCCAGGCCGTCGACGACGTCCTCGGAATCTGGGGCGACCCGGCCGTCACCGGCAAGGCCGCCGGCAATGACCTGAGGGAGCGCAAGAAGTCCATGCCGGTTGCCGTCGTCCTGACCGGAGGTTCGAGTGGGGCCGAGGACCTCGCCGCCATCTACGACAGGCCCGGTGACCTCTCCGACGACGATGTAGCCCGGGCGACGGGGATTATCGATGCCGCTGGCGGAAGGGAGCGAACCGAGGCGGAGGCCGCAGATCGGCTGGAGTCCGCCCTGGCCTCGCTGGACGCACTTGAGATCCCTGCCGAGGTGGACACCGAGATCAGAGGCCTGGCCAGGTTCGTCGTGGAGCGCAGCTTCTAGAACCCGCGGTCACAGGCGCCGGATTGCACCCAGCCGAACAACCGCTCGCCCCTCCTCACGTGATGCGGCCAGGTCCACCCGGCCCTCCAGCACCCACTCGTTGAAACCCTCAGGGTCTGCGATCGTCTGTGTGACCTGCCACATGTCGGCGGCGCTGTCGTCGAGAACGAAGAAACCACCGCCCCTGGCGTGACTGTCGGTGGGCATCACCGAATGGTCCTCCCAGTAGGGGCTGATCGCCTCCCTTATGGAGTCAGCGCTCCAAGCTGTGTCGCCTACCGCAGGTACCTCGGCGAGTACGTCGGTGGCATCCCCGCTGCGACGCGAGAGCAGATGCACCCATCTGAAGACCTCGTTCCTTACCATCACCCGAAAGGCCCTCACCGACGTGGTCACGTCGGGGCGCTCGGGCTCGGCACCCTCGACGGGTCCCGTGTCGTCCGGGTCCGGGTTGCGCAACTTCTCCCACTCGTCGATGAGGCTGGAGTCGACCTGGCGTACCGTCTCGCCGAGCCAGGCCTCCAGGTCGCGAAGTTCCTCGGTCTTGTTCTCGTCGGGAACGTTTTGGACGACTGCCTTGTAGGCCTGGGTCAGATACCTGAGCACCACACCCTCGGAGCGCTTCAGCCCGTGGTGCTCCACGTACTGCCTGAAGTTGAAGCCCAGCTCGTACATCTCGCGGGCCACCGACTTGGGTTGGACGTTCTCGTCGCCCACCCATGGGTGGTGTGACCTGAACACGTCGAAGGTTCCGTAGAGGAACTCGGCCAGCGGTCGGGGAGGCCGCACCTCGTTGAGGCGCTCCATGCGTTCCTCGTACTCGACGCCCTCCATCTTGAGCCTGTTGACCAGCTCGGTCTTCAGGCGGTTGACCTGGGCAGCCAGGATTACGCCGGGGTTCTCCAGCACCGACTCGACGACCGACAACAGGTCGAGGGCGTGTAGTTCCGGTGTGTGGTCGGGCCCCTCGTCGCCCAGTTCGGGGATCACCTCGAGGGCGAACAGCGACAGCGGCTGGTGCAGGGCGAAGTCATCCTGGAGGTCCACCCCGATTCGGACCAGGCGGCCCTCGTCGTCTGGCTCGTCCAGTTCCTCGACGATGCCGGCATCACGCAGCGATCGGTACACGCCGATTGCCCGACGGATGTGTTGTCGCTGGCGCTTCCGCGGTTCGTGGTTGTGGGTGAGCAGCCATCGCAGGTCGGCACCGCCGTCACCTGGGCGGGACAACACGTTGAGGACCATCTGGTGGGTGACGTCGAAGCTGGAGTCCAGGGGTTCGGGGTCGCCGCCGACCATCTTGTCGAACGTCTCCTCGTTCCAGTGGGAGTAGCCGCGCTCCGGTGGCTTCTTCTTGACCAGTTTCTTCTTGCGGGACGGGTCGGCTGCCACCTTGGCCTCGGCTCGGCGGTTTTCGATCCAGTGCACGGGAGCCTGGGCCCAGACGTGCCCCTCGTCGTCAAAGCCCCGGCGACCAGCACGCCCCGCGACCTGTGCGAACTCGCGGTTGGAGAGCAAACGGGTGGTGGAGCCGTCGTACTTGCAGAGTTGGGTGAACAGGACGGTGCGGATCGGCACGTTGACCCCGACCCCGAGCGTGTCCGTTCCACAGATCAACTTGAGCAGGCCGGCCTGGGCCAGCTTCTCGATGAGCAGCCTGTAGCGGGGGAGAAGGCCGGCGTGGTGCAGGCCGATTCCGTGGCCGATGAAGCGGCGCAGGTCCTTGCCGATGGGTGTGTCGAACCTGAAGCCACCGACCGCCTCGCGGATCTCGGCCTTCTCCTCCTTGGTCACCACGTCGAGACTGCAGAGGTCCTGCGCCTTGTCTGTAGCGGCCTTCTGGGTGAAGTGCACGATGTAGATCGGTGCCCGGTCCGAGTCCACCAGCTCGGTGATGGACTCGTGCAGGGGGGTCTCCCGGTACTCGAAGGTGAGGGGAACCGGTCGTTGCGAGCCGGCCACCGTCACCGTGGGTCTGCCGGTTCGCTCTGTCAGGTCGTCTTCGAACCTGGTGGTGGGGCCGAGGGTCGCCGACATGAGGAGGAACTGTGTGTCGGTCAGCTCCAGCAGCGGCACCTGCCAGGCCCAGCCGCGCTGTGGGTCGGCGTAGTAGTGGAACTCGTCGGCGACAACGAGGCCCACGTCGCATGAGCTGCCTTCCCTCAGCGCCCTGTGGGCAAGGATCTCGGCGGTGCAGGCGATGATCGGCGCCCCCGGGTTGACAGAGGCGTCGCCGGTCACCATGCCCACGTTGTCGGACCCGAAGTCGCGGGCGAGCGCGAAGAACTTCTCGCTGACGAGTGCCTTGATGGGTGCCGTGTAGACGCTGCGCTCACCCCGGGAGAGGGCAGCGGCGTGGGCGGCCGTGGCGACGAGGGACTTCCCCGAACCTGTGGGGGTGGCCAGGATCACGTGGTTGCCGGCCAGCAGTTCCAGGATGGCCTCCTCCTGGGCCGGGTACAGCGTGAGCCCGGCATCAGTGGTCCATGCGACAAAGCCCTCCAGGATCTCGTCGGGGTCCGAGCCCTGCGGCAGCCGATCGAGAAGGCCTGCGTTGTTGGGCCCTGCGTTGTGGATGCTGGGGTTCACAGGGTTGGCCTAACCATGGTGGAGCGTTCGGTCTCCACCACGGCATGGAAGGCACACCCGGGCATGTGGTCGTTGACCATGCCCATTGCCTGCATGAAGGCGTATGCGGTGGTGGGCCCCACGAATGACCACCCCCTCCTCTTCAGGTCGCGGCTGAGGGTGGTGGACTCGGCAGTGGTGGCGGGGATCGGGTCGCCGGGGGTCCGGGGCTCACCGGTCGGCTCCCATGACCACAGGTAGGCGGCCAGGGAACCGAACTCGTCGGCCACCTCCAGGGCCCGGGCGGCGTTGTTGATCGTGGACTCGATCTTGCCCCGGTGGCGAACGATGCCTGCATTGCCCAGCAGGCGTTCCACGTCGTCGGGGCCGAACCCTGCGACAGTCACCGGGTCGAAGCCGGCGAATCCGGACCTGAACGCTTCGCGCTTGCGCAGGATCGTCAGCCATGACAGCCCGGCCTGGAAGCCCTCGAGGCAGATCTTCTCGAAGAGTCGGGTGTCGTCGGTTGTCGGTCGACCCCATTCGTCGTCGTGGTAGGCGAGGTAGTCGGTGTGGTCTCCCGGCCACCAGCAGCGCACGATCCCGTCGTCGCCGGTGACGAGGCCCTCAGTCATCTCCGTCCCCGTCCGCTGCTGTGCTCCACGGGGACCGACGTTACGCTCCGGCGAGCCATTGCCCGACCAGTCAGGGACCTCCCATGATCGTGATAGCAGGAACCATCAACATCGACCCGGCCAGCAGCGACGACGCCGTGGCGGCGATCGTGCCGATGATGACCGCAACGCATGCCGAGGAGGGCTGCATCGACTACGTGCTCAGCATCGATCCGGTACAGCCCGGGCTCGTCAGGATCTTCGAGAAGTGGGACGGCGATGAGGCCCTCAGCGCCCACATGGGTTCGGTGCACATGGCTGACTTTCAGGGGGCGATGGCCGGCTTCGGTGTGACCGGCATGTCCGTGGAGCGCTTCGACGGCGCCACGGTCTCGAAGCTGATCTAGGGGTACCTGCTCAGCAGCCCACTGCGGCCTCGAGGGTCCAGCAGGCCTGTTTCATGCGGGCATCTGAGAGGGTCGTCACACGCCGCCTGAACGTGTCCCGTGCGATCGTGTGGATGTTGTCGAAGTTGACGACGCAGTCGGTGGGAAGACCGTCGATGTCGGCCCGTAGGGGAAGTTCTGAGATCAGGCCCCGTCTCGTCCTGGTGAGGAGAGCCACGACCACGTGACCGATTCGATCGGCAACCGGATCTCGGGTGAGCACCAGCACGGGGCGGTCGCCGCCCGGCGTCGCGGTGAACCAGACCTCACCCCGTTGCATTGTGCCAGTCCGACCAGTCCTCGGTGGGGCCGGGATCGGCGATCTCGGCGAGCTGGAGTTCGTTGTCGTCCAGCGGATGCTCTTCCCATGCCTCGGAGTCGCGTTCGCCTGTGAGGGTTACCAGGTGGCGGCGCAGTGCGTCGCGGACCAGGTCGGATCGCGACACACCCAGGTAGTCGGACCAGGTGTCGATCTCGTCGGATACCTCGTCGTCGAGTCGGACGCTCAGGAGTGTCATACGAATAATGGTACTACGTATGACACGGCGGTGAAACCCTACAGGAGGGCACCCATCGGGAGGTCGTCCTGAATCTGGTCCAGGTACTCGGACAGGCCCCAGCCGACGTGGCCGTCGCAGGTGAAGCGGGTCAGGCCCTCGGTGATCCTCGTCAGCAGTTCGGCGCCTTCGGGTGTCGTGCGGCGGTTTCGCAGCGGTATCAGTGACGTGATGTCGCCGACTACCTCGTAGGTGCGGTCGGCGGTGGTGACGGTGGCGACAAGCCCGGTCTGGTACCAGGCCTCGTCCCAGGTGGTGTCGATCGAGACGTCGGTTATCTCGTGGTACACGTCATTGTGGAGCACCATGCCCCCGGGTCGGGTGGCCACGCCGTCACTGCTGATGAGCGAGATGACCATGGCGAAGTCCTCGTCGAAGACCAGAGGCAGCCAGCGGTACCAGGAGATCGCCTGCCAGTAGCGGGCTCCCCAGGACTTGTCGCGCAGGCCGAGGCCGTCCACCTCGAAGCGCTCACCGTCGACCTGGATGAACCCTGTGGCAGCCATGTGCTGTTCGTAGTGGGCCTTGGCAAACGACTGTGTCACCTCCTGTGAAGGCTCCTCGCCGGTGACAGCATCAACGGGCCGTCCACCCAGCATCGGAGAGATGCCCCGGTATGCCAGGTCGATGCTGCAGTCCACTATGGGGTTGGTTGAGAACGCCAGCTTCGGTTCGGCCATCTCGCCGGGATCGTCCAACAGGCAGACCGATCCCTCGTAGCGGACCCGTAGTCGATCGAAGGGTTCCTCAACGTCGAAGCGCATACCGGCGGCATTGAAGTCCTCGTTGGTATCGATTCGTGGTCGCTTGAACATGAAGCCCACACGGCCATCCGGCAGGTAGACACAACATGACATCTCGGCGTAACCCTCATTCACCCGGTTCCCCAGACGGAACCATCCACCAACGCCTGTCGAGTGGTCGACCACGTTGAAGTACATCGACTCGTTGTAGTTGGACACCGGGTCGGGTTCGTGGTTGTACTCGTCGCCGGGTTCCAGCACCAGACGGATTCCCGGGTCCTCAGCCATGGGTCCGAGTGTCGCAGGTCTCTGGCGTCGGTGGTGGACCGGGCGTCATGCCCGGCCCACCACCGTGTAGGTGGCCGGGTGTATGTTCCGTGGTCATGGACATTCGTGAGCTTTCAAGCATTTCAGACATCATCCTGACCGGCATGGCCGAGAAGCCCGACGCCGACATGATCATCTACGGCGACGAGCACATCACCTGGTCCGAGATGAGGGACCGCTCAGGGCAGGTGGCCAACGCCCTTCGGGCAGACGGTGTGGGCCCGACGGACCGCATCGCGTACATCGACAAGAACGGCCCCGAGTACTTCGAGCTGGCGTTTGGATGCAGCTTCATCAATGCCGTGACCGTCGCCGTCAACTGGCGTCTTGCGCCGCCCGAGATGGCCTACATCGTCAACGACTCCAAGGCTGCGGTCCTGGTCATCCATGAGGACCTCGTCGAGCACCTGGCGGCGTTCGAGGCCGACCTGGAGAGCGTCAGGCGCATTGTGGTCATCGGCTCCCACGAGACCCACATCTCCTACGACGAGTGGCGCAACGCCCACCCTGTCGAGAGCGACGTCCATGACGCCCAGCCCGACGACGTCTCGATGCAGCTCTACACGTCAGGAACAACGGGCATGCCCAAGGGTGCCCAGTTGACCAACTCCAACTTCAACGCGGCATTCAACAACGTCGACTGGGAGATGACCGGCGACGCACGGACCATGGTCATGATGCCGCTGTTCCACATCGGGGGTAGCGGTTGGGCCTTCTTCGGCATGGGCAGTGGTGCCACCTCGATTCTGGTGCGTGAGTTCGATCCGGTGGCAGGGCTCCAGCTCATCGAGTCAGAGCAGATTTCGCATGCCTTCTTCGTGCCGGCCGTCCTGGCCTTCTTCTCCATGGTTCCGAGCGACGGAATCGATCTCTCCTCGATGCAGACGATCGCCTACGGTGCCTCACCCATCACCGAGGACGTGCTGGTCAACTCCATGAAGATGTTCGGCTGCGAGTACTCACAGGTCTACGGCCTCACCGAGACGACCGGGGTCGTCACCCAGCTGCTGCCTGAGGACCACGACCCGGGTGGGCCAAGGCAGAACCTCCTGCGCTCCGCTGGAAAGCCGATTGCCGGTACCGAGATCCACATCATCGACCCCGACACCGGTGACAGACTGCCCGACGGCGAGGTCGGCGAGGTCTGGATACGGTCAGGGCAGATCATGTCCGGGTACTGGCAGATGCCCGAGGAGTCGGCCAAAGCGCTCCCGGGGGACGGCTGGTTCCGCTCCGGCGACGCCGCCTACATGGAGGACGGCTATCTGTTCATCTACGACCGGGTAAAGGACATGATCATCTCCGGCGGCGAGAACGTCTACCCGGCCGAGATCGAGAACGCCCTCATGGGTCACGAGGGTGTGCTCGACATAGCGGTCATAGGGGTACCCGACGAGAAGTGGGGCGAGGTCGGCAAGGCCCTGGTGATTCCGGTCCCCGACAGTGGCGTTACTGCAGAGGACATCCTGGCCTTCGCTCGCGAGCGGCTGGCCGGGTTCAAGTGTCCCAGGTCGGTCGACTTTGTCGAGGCGATTCCCAGGAATCCGACCGGCAAGATTCTCAAGCGCGAGCTGCGCGACCCCTTCTGGGAGGGCCACGAGCGTCGGGTCAACTGACGTCTTTTCGACGTCCCTGACTGCCGGGTCGGTCTCGGAGTCTGGCTAGGGTCGCCACCTATGGACATCAGGGTCGACGGCAAGGTAGCGATAGTCACCGGTGGTTCCCGGGGGATCGGGCGTTCAATCGCCGAAATCCTGGCGGCGGCGGGTGCAAAGGTGATGATCACCAGCCGCAAGGCCGATGCGTGCGAGGCGGCGGTGGTCGAATTGTCAGAGGAGACCGGTGGCGACCTGGCCTTTGAGGCCGGCAACGTCGGGTTGGCCGAGGACGCCGAGCGGGTTGTGGCGGCGACGCTGTCCACGTTCGGCGCAGTCGACATCCTGGTCAACAATGCAGCGACCAACCCGTACGCCGGTCCGGTCATTGACGCCGATATTCCCCGCTGGGAGAAGACCTTTCAGGTGAACCTGACGGCGCCACTGGTGTGGACGCAGTTGTGCTGGAACTCGTGGATGAAGGAACACGGGGGTGAGGTGATCAACATTTCGTCGGTGGGTGCCTTTGCCACAAGCCCCATTCTCGGCACCTACGACATAACCAAGTTGGCCCTCGTGCAGTTGACCCGCCAGTTGGCCGCTGAGATGTCGCCGGGTGTGCGCGTCAACGCGGTATGCCCCGGCCTCATCAAGACCGACTTTGCCAGGGCCCTGTGGGACGAGGGCCGTGGCGATCAGGTTGCCCAGGCCTATCCGCTGAAGCGCCTGGGCGAGCCGGAGGACATCGCCAATGCAGCGCTGTATCTGGCCTCTGAGGCTTCAGGCTGGATGACAGGCCAGGCCCTCGTGGTCGACGGTGGAGGTCTGATCGGCTTCGACCACATCGGTTAGCAGTTGATCTGAAACGGCGGCCGGCTCACACCTCGAGCTGGCGTGTAAGGCTCTCGGTGGCCTCGATGAACTCCTCGATGATGTCGATGACCACCTGGCCGGCCGGCCTCGATCTGTTCATGGTTCCCACGATCTGACCAACGAAGTAGGTAGCCAACTTTTCGGCACCGGACCCCTCCACGTGGGCGCCCCTGTTGATGTGCTGCTGGGCCTCGTTCGTGAGGATGGGCTGGAGGGGCATTCCGAGCGGGTCCGGGGTGTCCTCCCTGTCCCATTCCTCGCTCCAGGCGGTGCGCAGCATCCGGGCCGGTTTGCCTGTGAGAGAGCGCGAACGGAGCGTGTCGCTGGATCCGGCTTCAAGCATCTTCTTCTTGACGGTCGGGTCGGTCTCGGCCTCCTCGGTGGTGAGCCAGACCGAGCCGCACCACACGCCTGCAGCCCCGAGGGCCATCGCTGCTGCCATCTGCCTGCCCCGGCCGATGCCGCCGGCACCCAGGACGGGTACGGGTGTGACGGCGTCGACGATCTCGGGGATGAGGACCATCGTGCCGATCTCGCCCGTGTGGCCGCCGGCTTCAGCGCCCTGGGCGATGATGATGTCGGCACCTGCGTTGACGTTGCGTTCGGCGTGCGCCCGGGTTCCAGCCAGGGCTGCAACCTTCATCCCGGCCTCATGGCAGCGCTGGATCATGTCAGGCGGTGGTGGCCCGAGGGCGTTGGCCATCAGGGAGGGCCGATGGACGAGGGCGATGTCAACCTGTCGGGCGGCCCGGTTGGCCGAAAAGGGTGCGTCCACCGAGCGTCCAGCCCACCCATCTGGCAGGTTGTCGGTCTGCGTGGCAACCCCGTACCGGTCCAGCATGTCTGTCAGGAAGTCGCGGTGCTCTTCGGGGATGAGGGCGAAGATGTCGTCCATGCTGAAGCCGCCGTCAGCGTCGCCCGCGTACCTTGCCGGAACGATCAGGTCCACGCCATAGGGGAGGTCACCTATCTCGTCCTCGATCCAGGCAAGGTCCACCTCGAGGCCCTCGTCGCTGTGGCCCACGGCTCCCAGCACGCCGAGCCCTCCGGCCTTTGACACTGCAGCCACCACGTCGCGGCAGTGGCTGAAGGCCATCAGGGGGAACTCGATGTCGAACATTTCGGTGATTGGTGTCTGCACTGGTTGGCCTCTTCTGGGTTGGATCAGGTGGAGACCGTGCCGTCAGGCGACAACTCGGCACTCCTGCCTATGTGTTCCTCCACGAGCATTGCACCCAGGGTGTCAACATCTCGTGTCGTGCCCCAGACGCGTGCAGCGGTATCGGTGCGGAGGGATACGACGGCGTGTGTCGGGTGCCCGGTTCTGTCGTGCATTACCGAGTAGGCCTCGACTGTTGTCTCACCCGAGAAACCGGGGTCGGTCTGCCGTATGGGAAGTGAGGCGGCCTCGTCAGCCACATCGATGTTCAGGAAGTGGCCACCCGGGTGGTCGGAGTAGACGCCGAAGGAGTGCTTGGTCACGTACCCGCCGTTGGCGTGGACGAGGCCCGCTCCAGGCTGTTCGCGTATACAGCCCACCATGGCGGCAATGGCCTGTCCGCTGTAGTTGTTGTAGGGCGCACCGGCGAAGGTGAGCCCGCCTGTGACGGTGAGGGCTCGGTCCTGGTCAATGCCCAGCTCTGTCGAGGAGATCTGCACGGCAGACGGGAAGCACGAGTAGAGGTCAATGTGGGTCAGGTCGCCTATGTCCGTATCGGCTGCCTTGAGGACCCGCTCACCGGCCAGGCGAAGGACCGGTGCCCGGTTCAACTCCCACCTCTCGCTGATCCACTCGGTGTCGAGGCCGTGGCTGCCCGCCAGCGGGAACACCCACCGGTCTCTCGGCACGCCGGCGGCCAGGGCGCGCTCCACTGACATGAGAAGCACCGCCGAGGCCTGGTCCACGTTGTTGTGGGCGTTCATGGCGATCGTGTAGGGGGCGCCCACCAGGCGGTTCGCCTCCGTGGGGGTGGTTATCTCATCGGCCGTCATCGGTGTACGTACAGCGGCGTGGGGGTTGTCAACGGCTACCTGGTTGAAGCCCTCCCAGAGTTGTCCAAGCCGCCGGCGGTGCTCGGAGATGGTCTCGCCCATGGCGTGGCGTATAGCCGAGTCCAGGAGCGGGTAGATGGTGATCGGGGCAGACACCCCCCGCTCCTCCTCATGGTCTGTGGCCATGACGAGCGGCTCCCCGAACGGCTCGGCTGCGGGCAGCGTGGTGTCGTAGTCGCGTTCCAGCTCCGCTCCGAGCGACCGTGCCAGCCGGCGGCTCCGGTTGTTCTCCCCGCCCAGGACGACAGCCGCGTCCAGTTGCCCTGCCTGAATCCGGGCTGCGAGGTGGTTTATCAGCAGCTGTGGACTGTGGCCCGACCATGATGTGACGAGTGTGGTGGTGGGGTCAGACCCCACCCGGTCGGCTACCTGTCGGCCGGGGTCTGGGTAGTTCCAGCTTCCTCCCACCACACCCACCAGGTCGAGGCGCGAGGTTGCTCTCGGAGAACCGGCGTCGATGGCGGCGGAACGGAGGGCGTCTTCCATCAGGTCCAGAGGAGAACGTGCCTCGGACTGGTCGCTGAATCGGTCGGTCACCTGGGCGACACCCACGATTACCGGCGTATGGGGGTCGAGGGTCATGGCAGGAGTGTGTACCAGCAACTTGGCGGCTGGCGAGGCGGGCCCGCCACCACAGTTAGGCATCCCTCACATGCGCCTACACTGGTGGCCATGGCATACAGCACACCCGAGTACCACCCGGCCTTCGAGGAGTACTGCGAAACCATCTACGAACTCGCCGAAGACGACCTCAACGTGATCCAGGCCCGCATAGCGGATCGACTCGACATCAGCCGGCCGGCCGTCTCGGAGATGATCAGGCGCATGGAGAAGGAGGGCCTGGTCGCCACCGATGGCACGGTGATCTCACTCACCGCCGAGGGTCAGGACCTTGCCGTGTCGGTGGTCAGACGCCACCGTCTGGCCGAGCGCTTCCTCACCGACATGCTGGGCCTCTCCTGGACCGACGCCCATTACGAGGCCGGAAAATGGGAGCACGTGATCTCGCCGCTCGTGGAATCGGCGCTGGACAAGTTGCTGGGCCGGCCCACCACCTGTCCGCACGGAAACCCCATACCCGGAAGCTCATATGAGGAACCCGATTCCCGGCACCTTGTCGAGGTCGCGGTCGGCGAGGGGTTCACCGTCAGCCGCATCACCGAGGAGTTGGAGTTCACCGAGGGAATGCTGGACTTCCTTGAGGAATCCGCCCTCATACCGGGCAAGAGGGGAACCGTCACCGCAGCATCACCCGACGGCACGGTCACCATCGAGATCGACGGTAACCACCTCGGGGTCGGTGTCTTCGCTGCTGAGCGCATCCTCGTAACCGCGGGTTGACCCGACCCGATCAATCGTCACCCGGCGATCTGGCCGAGAACCCGGTCAGGCCAGATAGGTGACGCGCCGCACGATGAGCATCCAGGTCATCAGGGCGCTGATCGCCACCAGCACGAGGGCCAGGAGGGCCATCTCCGGAAGGTATGCCGCCTCGTAGGTGTTCCAGATCTCCACGGCCAGGGTTCTGAACCCGATCGGCGACACGAGCAGGGTCGCCGGGAGTTCCTTCATGGTCGAGAGCATCACGAGGCCACCGCCAGCTGCGAGGCCGGGTGCCATCAAAGGGAGTTCCACTGTCCGCAGGCGCCGCAGGCGACCCGCCCCCAGAAGCCGCGCAGCATCCTCCATGCGCGGAGGAACCGTCGACACCGCCACCTGGGCTGTCCGAACAGCCTGGGCCCCGAAGTGGACCACGTAGGCGAACACCAGCACCGGGAGGGTTCCGATGAGGAAGTCGAAGGGTGATGCATGAAGGGTCCAGAAGATGAGTGAGAGGGCGACGACCAGTCCCGGGATGGCGAAGCCGGCGACCACCACGCCGTTTATCAGCCCGCCCACCCTGGAGTTGTGGCGCGTCAGCAGGTAGGCGACGGGCATGACGGCGACTATTGCGAGGGTTGCGGCAACGACGCTGATCCATACGGTGTTCCAGGTTGGCCCCACCAGATCGTTAAGGTCGAGGCGAAGGCCTGCGCCACCGCGTAGCTGGCGGGTCCAACCTGAGAGACCCCAGTCGGCGAGCGACAACGCGGGTGAGAAGAGAGCCAGGCCGACAACAAGTGAACAGGTCACAAGTGCCGGTACCGACCACGGGCCGAGGGGGATCGGGAGTGCAGGCCGGCTGCCGACCACGTGGGTTCGGCTGCCTCTGCGTGCGACGGTTCGTTCCGCGGCCACCACGACGAGGGCCAGGACGAGGAGCACCAGAGCAAGGGTGAACGACCGGTTCTGATCGAACAACCTGGTCCTGAAGATGGTCTGTGTGAGGGTCTCGAACCGCATCAGGTGGACTGCGCCGAAGTCACTGACCGTGTAGAGAAACACCAGAAGCGAGCCCGCTGCTATTGAGGAACTGGCCTGGGGCAGGACGATCTTCCTGAAGACCTGCACTGGACGGTCGCCCAGAAGTCTGGCATTTTCCTCAAGGGATGTCGGCAGTGTCGAGAGGCGTGCTGCGACGGGCAGGTAGACGTACGGGTAGGTGAAGAGGGTCAACACAAGCCACGCACCGAAGAGCCCGTGGAGTCTCAGGTCCAGGCCGACACCGGTTACCGAGACCAGGTCGTGGACGATTCCACCCGGCGTGAGGCCGGACTGCAGTGCGCTGGCCCCCACGAAGCTGGGGTAGACGAGGGGCAGGGGGACGGCGATGCGCCAGAAGCGTCGCATCGGCAGGTCGGTCCGGGTCGTGAGCCACGCCAGGCCGGTGCCGGTCAGGGCGGCTGCCACGGAGACCAGAAAGCCGAGCTGGATGGTCCTCCACAGGGGCTCCAGAGTTGAGCGTGAGGCGATTGTGGCGAGTTGGCCCTCGCCTGTTGTGGCTGTCCGCCAGACGACGTAGCCGCCCGGGATGGCGAACAGGACGGCTATGAGGAGGTTTGCTGAGATCAGCGAACGAGGAGGTCGCCCGGCACCCGCCCGGTGTCGGGCGACCTCCTCGTTCACCGGGTTGACCTCACTGGTCCAGGATCCCGCTGGCTTCGATGATCTCGATGGTCCGGGTGAACTCGGCAGCCACGTCTGCTATCTGCACGGCCCCAACCGTGTCGGCCGGTGCCGGTGGCAGGGTCTCGGCGGCGTCGACCCCGATGGCCAGCGGGTATTCGTAGACGGTGTCGGTCAGGTACCGCTGTTGTGAGTCGCTCAGCAGGTGGGTGAGCAGTCGGTTGGCGAGTTCCCTGTCGTCGCTCTGGTCCAGGATTGCTGCGGTGGCAATGATCATCAGGCCGCCGTCGTCGCCCTGGTTGAAGCCGTGGTTGGCGGAGCGCTGGGCGTCGCCGTTGGCTGCCACCTCCTGGTGGTTGTAGTAGTGGTTCACCAGCCCGAACCGGATCTCGTTGCGTCCTACCGCTTCGACGATCGCCCGGTTCTTGGGGTAGAAGCGGGCGCCGTTGGCGACCATGTCGTCCAGCCACCTGACGGCCATGTCGTCGCCGTTGCGTAGGCGGAACACCGTGAACCAGTCCTGAAATGAGGAGTTGCTGCCCGGTACTGCCACCAGGTTCTGGTAGCCGGGTCCTGTCAGGTCGAATACGGACCCGGGCAGGTCGGCTTCGGCAACCTCGTCGATGTTGTAGACGAGCACACGGGCGCGGCCTGCGAAGCCGACCCAGGTTCCGTCGGGGGAGCGGTCGCCTGGATCGACCCGTTCCAGGGTCTTGGTGTCGATGGGTGCCAGCATCCCCTGGTCGTCCAGGTAGCCGGCAGGCCCTGGGCTCCTGGAGAGGAACACGTCGGCGGGGGTCTTGTCGCCTTCTGTTGAGATTGCCAGGGCCAGGTCGTTCGAGGAGCCGTAGCGGACGTCGAGGGTCACTCCGGTTACTGCTTCGAACTCGGCGAAGATGGGACCGACCAGCTTCTCGCTGCGGCCGGAGTAGATGGTGAGCGTCTGGCCATCGTCGTCGCCTCCACACGAGGTAGCTCCTGCAACGAGAGCCGTCAGCAGGAGGGTGGTTGCTAGGACTGTGGTCAGGTGGTGGTGTCTGTTCTGCATTGGAGGGGGGGG
>JABHCN010000045.1 GCA_018673475.1 Actinomycetota bacterium
CAACCTCAGGCTCCTGACCCGTGTAGGTGTCGTGGATCCCGGGAGCCTCGACGACTATCGGTCCCACGGCGGCTACGCGGCCCTTGAGGCGGCGATTGACATGGGTCCAGATGGGGTGATCAGGGAACTGACGGCTTCGGGTCTCTCCGGCCGGGGTGGCGCCGCCTTCCCGACAGGGGTGAAGTGGCAGGCGGTTGCCGACCAGGTGGGTCGTCCGAAGCACGTCGTCTGCAATGCCGACGAGTCCGAGCCGGGAACGTTCAAGGATCGGACCATCATGGAGGGCGATCCGTTCGCGGTCGTCGAGGCACTGACCATCGCCGGGCTCACGGTGGGAGCGGAACAGGGCTGGGTCTATGTACGCGGCGAGTACCCGGTGGCCGCTGCCCGACTTGCCGGAGCGATCGACGCAGCCAGGGGTGCCGGCCTGCTGGGTGAAGACGTCGCCGGGTCGGGGCGCCCGTTTCACATTGAGTTGCGGAAGGGTGCCGGTGCCTACATCTGTGGTGAGGAGACGGCTTTGTTCAACTCCATTGAGGGCTTCAGGGGTGAACCCAGAAACAAGCCTCCGTTCCCCACCACCCACGGGCTGTTTGGCGAGCCGACGGCAATCAACAACGTCGAGACCCTCGTGAACGTTCTGCCGATCGTTCTCGACGGTGGTGGGGCCTACGCTGCCCTCGGCACCGAGAGGTCACCGGGGACGCGCCTCTTCTGTGTGAGCGGGAGAGTCATGCAGCCGGGGACCTACGAGCACGAGTTCGGTATCACCCTGGGCGGAGTGATCGAAGCAGCGGGTGGCATGGTTGCGGGAAGTCAGCTGCGCACCGTGCTGCTCGGGGGTGCAGCCGGCTCGTTTGTCGGACCTGACCTGCTGGACCTGCCCCTGACCCTGGAAGCGACCCGGGAGGCAGGCCTGTCGCTGGGCTCAGGTGTGGTGATGGTCTTTGGCCACGACGACGACATCGTCGACACCGTGCGCCGGATAGCGGAGTTCTTCAGGGACGAGTCCTGTGGGCAGTGCGTGCCGTGTCGTGTGGGGACCGTACGGCAGGAAGAGGTTCTTGTGCGACTCGGCAGGGGAGGGTCGTTCCCGGACGAGCGCGACCTGCTGGATGACCTCGGGTCCGTGATGCGCGATGCATCCATCTGTGGTCTTGGGCAGACGGCGTCAGGGGCCGTCCGTTCAGCCATCGACCTGGGCCTGTTGGGTGGTGTCTCGTGAACGAGGTCAACGTGGGAGATCCACGTTCCCTCGTGGAGTTGACCATCGACGGCAACGTCGTGAAGGTGCCTGAGGGGTCGACCATCCTGGATGCCTGCCGCCGCGAGGACATTGACACGCCAACGCTCTGTTGGGCATCGAACCTCACGCCTGTGAACGTGTGCCGTGTGTGTGTCGTCGAGGTCGAGGGATCGCGGGTGCTGGTTCCGTCGTGTTCCCGCCCGGTCGAGCCGGGGATGGTCGTCTCAACCGACTCTGAGCGGGTTCGTACGAGCCGGAAGATGGTCTACGAATTGTTGGCGTCGTCGGTCGAGATGGATCGTGCCGACGCATCCGTGCATGCGTGGATGGATCACTATGGCGTGAGACCAGATCGGATGGGAGATCGTGATGAGATCGCCACGGTCGCCCAACCGCCGAAGGTGCAAGATGACCTGTACGTCCGCGACTACGAGCGTTGCATCCTCTGTTACAAGTGCGTTGAGGCATGTGGCGACGATGCGCAGCACACCTATGCGATTGCCACAGCCGGCCGGGGCTTTGCCGCCCACATCTCGACCGAGTCCGATGTGGCCCTACCCGACTCGGCGTGTGTCTACTGCGGTAACTGCATCGGCGTGTGCCCTACCGGGGCCCTGGTCTTCAGAACGGAGTTCGACATGCGTGCCGAGGGCACCTGGGACGAGGACTCCCAGGAGGTGACCACGACCGTCTGTGCGTTCTGCGGGGTCGGCTGCAACCTGGAACTCCATGTGCAGGACAACGTCATAGTGAAGGTCACATCACCGGTAGATCACCCCACCGCCAGCGGTCATCTCTGCATCAAGGGGCGCTTCGGCTGGCAGCACGCCCAGAGTTAGTCGGCTGTACCGATCGGGGGCAGTGGTCAGCCAGTCGGGTTCGGTTTGCACATCACGACCACCCAACCCTCTATGCCAGCACCGGGAAGGTGGTCGCCATGTTCTCGGAACACGACACCGGCCGCGCCGTCGGCCTCGATCGAGTCGAGTTCGGCGGGCAGGCTGCCCTCGTCCCAGAAATGGTCGTTCAATCCCACGACCATGACTCCGCCGGGCTTGAGAACGGCCAGCAGGTCACGTAGCACGGTGGCCTTCAGGTGGCCGAACGAGAAGACGCCCACAGCTGCCACCGCGTCGTAGGCACGATGTGGCGTAGTCAGGCCCTTGTTCAGGTCGGCCTCAAAGAGGTGGTCGTAGACACCCGTCCTTCTGGCGAGTTCCAACATTGCCGGCGAGAGATCGCAGCCGTCGATCTCAGGGAACCCGACTGTCCGCAGGGCGAGCCCGGAGAGCCCGCTACCGCAGCCGACGTCAAGGACACGGGCACCATTGGGATTGATGGCGGCTGCCAGAGCCTCGGCGCACCGGCTTGGCTGGGCGTAGTCGTTCTGATCTCCAATCTCGGAGTTGTAGGTGGCTGACCAGGCCTCGTAGTAGGCGCGTACCTGTTCGGTGGTCTCCAGGTCATAGGCGGCGTCCAGAAAGCGCTTGTTGGGCATTCGGCCTCTTGCCATGTCGGCGGTCTCTGCGGGCAATCACCGTAGTTGGTGGATTACCGGGAGTGCCTGGTCTCTGATGATCCCGGTACCGCCAGTCGGTCGCTTACCACATAGCGGCAAATTGCTGCTCGCTCTTCCCATTACGGGATGTCATCGCTAGAGTGCCTCGCATCACACCCGCGCGGATTTCGTTGTGGCGTCCCCGGACGCCTCTCGAGACACCACCAGTCTGTGTGACTTTGTATCCGGCATGGATGGAGGACATTCCGAAATGGCAAGACATATGCGATTGACTGTCGCGTTGGTACTGGGGTTCGCGCTCATTGCGTCAGCCTGCGGTTCTGACAGCGACGATGATGGTGCGGCTCCGGCTGCTACGACCGCGGCTCCGGCTGCTACGACTGCGGCTCCGGCTGGGGCTGCAACAACTGCGGCACCTGCTGCTGCTGCGACTACTGCGGCTCCTGTTGAGGTGGCCACGGTTGGTGAGCATCTGGGTGATGGGTCTTTGGGGATGGTTGAGGTTGGTCCTGGTGAGGCGATCCAGATTCGTTCTTTGAATGCGATCAGTGGCGATGTGGCTTTCTTGGGTATTCCCAATGAGAACGGCATCAGGATGGCTGTTGAGGATTACGGCCAGATTGGTGGCCATGACGTTGATCTTGGTACCGGTATGGATGATCTGTGTAG
>JABHCN010000046.1 GCA_018673475.1 Actinomycetota bacterium
GAAGGCCTCGTAGTCAGCGTCCAGGGTCCGACCGACTCGGACGCCCTCGCAGGGTTCACTGAAGACCACGTCGTAGTCGGACTCCTGGATCCCGTCTGGAACCCTGAGGCCGCTACATCCGTGGCCGCAACGGGTGCAACCGCCTTCTCACTGGACCTGGTGCCGCGCAGTACGAGAGCCCAGTCCATGGACGTCCTCTCCTCGACGGCCACCGTCGCCGGCACCCAGGCAGTCCTCACCGCCGCCTACCGCCTGCCCAAACTGATGCCCCTCATGATCACCGCGGCCGGCACCATTCCACCGGCCCGCCTGGTTGTGTTGGGCGCAGGTGTCGCTGGCCTCCAGGCGATCGCCACCGCACGCCGCCTCGGCGCCGTCGTCGAGGGCTTTGACATCCGCGAAGAGGCCCTCGAACAGATCCGATCGGTAGGTGCCAAGTCCATCAGCGTCCCGCCAGCCGAGGACGGTGTCGACCCGGCAGCCCACACCCAGGCTGCACTCACCCCGCACCTCGCCGAGGCCGACATCGTCATCACCGCAGCCCAGATCCCGGGAAGAAGGAGCCCCATTCTCGTCACCGAGGCCATGGTCGACGCCATGAAGTCGGGTGCCATGATCATCGACCTGGCCGCCATCCGTGGGGGCAACTGTGAGTTGACCAGAGCCGACGAGGAGGTCGCCCACAACGGCGTAAGCATTCTGGGCCCGACCGACCTGGCCTCCGGCTCGGCCTTCTCAGCATCACGAATGTTCGCCAACAACGTCGTCAAGCTGATCGAACTGATTGTGACCGACGACGGAACCATCAACCTCGACACCGATGACGACATCATCGCCGCCATGCTCGTCACCACCGGTGGTCAGGTCGTGCACCCACAGGTCATCGAAGCCGGAGGACCGCAGTGACCCTTCTCATAGCGCTCACGCTGTTCGTGCTGGCCGTGTTCCTTGGCCTGGAACTCATCACCAAGGTGCCTGCCATGCTCCACACCCCCCTCATGTCCGGGTCCAACGCGGTGTCCGGCATCACCCTTATCGGGGCACTGGTGTCGGCCGGCTCAGACCACACCATGCTCACCACAACGCTCGGTTTCGTGGCCGTCACGCTCGCCACCATCAACGTGGTCGGCGGCTTCCTCGTGACCAACCGCATGCTCACCATGTTCGCCGGGCGGAAGAAGCGCCGGCCATGACCACCCCCGACATCATCTCGGTCGGATACCTGATAGCCGCCGTCCTGTTCATCCTGGGCCTCAAGGGACTCGGCAGGCCACGCACCGCCCCCCGGGGCAATCTCATGGGTGCGAGCGGAATGCTCCTGGCAGTCCTCGTCACCATGTTGGACCAGGCCATTATCTCCTACCTGGCCCTAGCCGTGGCGCTGGTGATCGGCTCGATCGTGGGCGCCCTGCTGGCTGTCAAGGTCAAGATGACATCCATGCCCGAGCTGGTCGCACTCTTCAACGGCTTCGGAGGCGGTGCATCGGTCCTCGTGGCGATCGCCTCGTTCATAGAGGCCGTCGAGCTCGGCAGGGCCGATAACCAGCTCGCCATAGCCGCCGCTGCAACGGCACTCATCGGCGCCGTCACGTTCACCGGTTCGGTCATTGCCTTCTTCAAACTGCAGGAATCGCTCAAGTGGTCGGGCTTCACCGGCCTGCCCCTCGTACGGGTCGTCGTGCTGATCGTGTCCTTGGTGCTGGTCGTCATGGTCGCCGTGGAACCAGGCACGAGGGCCTGGCTGTGGGCGCTCGTCGCAGCCGGCCTCGTCCTGGGCGTCATCAGCACCGTCGCCATCGGCGGCGCCGACATGCCTGTCGTCATCGCACTCCTCAACGCCTTCTCCGGCGTCGCAGCCTCTACAACCGGCTTCGTGCTCGACAACCCGCTTCTCATCATCGCCGGGTCGCTCGTTGGCGCCAGCGGTCTGATCCTGACCCAGATCATGTGCAAGGCGATGAACAGGTCCATCTTCGAGGTCATCTTCTCTGAGACACCGGCGGCAGCCGCCGGAGGCCGCGACGACTCCGACGTCTACGGAGACCGGGTCACCTCAACGTCGGCCGAAGAGGTCGCAATGCTGCTGGAGGTGGCCGACCGGGTCGTCATCGTTCCCGGCTACGGCCTGGCCGTCGCCCAGGCGCAACACGCCGTACGAGACCTCATGACCTCACTCGAAGCCTCCGGCAAGGAGGTGATGTTTGGCATCCACCCCGTGGCGGGCCGCATGCCGGGTCACATGAACGTGCTCCTGGCCGAGGCAGAGATCGGCTACGAGCACCTCCTCGACATGGACCAGATCAACCCCACCTTCTCCGAGACCGACGTGACCATCGTGATTGGAGCCAACGACGTCGTGAACCCGGCGGCCCGCAATGACCCCAGTTCACCCATAGCTGGCATGCCGATCCTGGACGTCGACGAGTCCCGCACCGTGGTCGTCATCAAGCGTTCGCTCAGCCCGGGATTTGCCGGTATCGCCAACCCGCTGTTCGCAGCCGACAACGCCCTCATGCTCTTCGGTGACGGCAAGCAGGCCGTCATCGACATTGCAGCAGCGCTCGTAACCGTCTGACCGATCGCTTCGGCCGGCCGCCTACAGGCCCAGGCGGGGCCTCAGCCAGGCGGCGATCTTCGCCAACGCCTCATCTGCTTCGGGCATGTTGCCAACGAATAGTTGGAAGACATGCTGCATCTCGGGGAACACCTCGAGGCTCACGTCAACCCCTGCCGAACCCGCAACCTCGGCCATTCGCGTGGAGTCGTCAAGCAGGGTCTCCTCGTCGCCAACCTGGATGAGCAGTGGTGGGATGCCTGCGAAGTCCCCGTAGAGGGGAGCCGCCAGCGGATCACGTGCATCCTGGCCGGCGAGGAAGACGTCGGCGCCTTCCTTGAGGCCTTCTGGGCTGACCAGAACGTCCACGTCGGCCCGCGTGATCATCGATTCGCCGAGTCCCTCAAGGTCAACCCATGGTGAGATCGGCACGCCCGCTGCTGGCAGGGCCACGCCCTCATCACGCAACTTGAGAAGCGTCGACAACGTGAGGCCACCACCTGCCGAGTCGCCCGAGATGGCAATCCGGTCAGGGGAGTATCCCTGATCCAGCAGCCAGCGGTAGGCGGCGGTGCTGTCGTTGACAGCCGCCGGGTGGGGGTGTTCAGGCGCCAGTCGGTAGTCCACGCTCAGCACCCGGCAACCCACGGCCCTTGCCAACTGGCCAGTGAAGTTGCGGTAGCCGACGGCCGAGCCGATCTTGTAGCCGCCGCCGTGCACATACTGGACCACGTGTTCAGTGGAGCCACCCTCGGCATCGGCCCAGATGGCCGGAACGCCACCGGCATCCACCTCGGACCAGGTGACCCCCTCGGGTGGTGCCGTCATCATGGCTGCGGCCATCTCGAACTGGGCCCGCTGCTCCTCGACCGTCTCGACCCCACCAACCGCTTCAGACAGCATCCTCAGCTGTTCCTTGATTGCGTTCGCCTGCTCACTGGCCATGTCGGAACCACCTCTCGCTATGTGTGCCGGAACTGCAGGTCTACCACTCGACAGCTCGGCGGTCTAAAGCCACGATGGTCCCTGTCTCTCCTGTGGGTCAGGCGAACGTGCTCAGGCGTTCTCCCAGGTCTGTCAGGAAGGCCTCACCCCGCTGCAGCTTGAGTTTCTCGAAGCCGCGTACCTGCATGGCCGATGATGCCAGCTCAACGGCAGCGTCGAGGTTCTCGCCTGACAGGGCCTCGACCATGGTGCCTATGGCCACCCGGTAGTCCGCCAGCATCTGGCGCTCGAGGCGCCTCACCCGGGTTCGTCCGAAGGGGTCCAGGGGAGTTCCGCGAAGACGGCGTCCGTGCCGGAGCAACGTCATGAGGGGCCTACCCGGCCCGGCAGGAAGGCGCAGCTTTGAGCCGACGCCTATCGCAGCCAGGAGCGGTGGGTGGAGGTGCCAGGTTGCCCGTGCGCCGGGGCCGCCCAGCGACTCGGCATCGACCCTGCCCTCGTTCCCGACAAGGAGTCGGGCCACCTCGTACTCGTCCTTGTATGCGGTCAATTTGTGGAGCCCACGGGCAACGGCCTCGGTGAGGCGGGTGGAGCCAGGCGACACCCGTTGTTCGGCCCCGTTTACCGATGCGATGGAATCAAGGAACTCCCCGGCGCAGCGTTCACCCGAGAAACCCACCAGGTCTGCTGCAAGCAGTTCGAGCAGGTCTCCCAGATCGCCGTCACCGACAAGGGTCGCGATCCTCTGGTGAAGACCGGCGGAAAGGTCCGGCACATCCATCAAAGGTCCTGAGGCCACGTTGAGGAGTGCCGCAGCCTCGACCTCTGTCGGATCAACCACCCAGGACCGTCCCCAACGGAACGCCGTCAGGTTGGCTTCGACGGCCACGCCGTTCAGGGTTATCGCCCGTTCAACTGCTGTGGGGCCCACGGGCAGGGCCCCCGACTGGACCGCTACGCCAAGCAGGAACACGTTGGCCTGCTCGGAGGTTCCCAGAAGGCCCAACGTGATCGCCCCGGCGTCCACGAACCGGTTGGAGTCGGCCCTGGTGTTGTCGTTCACGCGGGCAGTCAGGTCGTCGACATCGGGGCCACTCAGTTCGGGGTGGCCGATCATCGCTCCGGTGGGGGTTGTGGTCGTCGATGCGACTACCACGGTGTGGTCACCTGTGGCACCAGAAAGTGCCTTGGAATCAGCCGCCACCAACAGGTCGAACGCCACGATGACATCGGCTTCGCCCTCGCCGACAAGGTTCGACGTCATTTCGACGGTTCGGGAAAGGCGCAGGTCGCTCACTACAGGCCCGGCCTTTTGCGAAAGACCGGTCTGGTCGAGGCCGCGCACGTCGATTCCGTCAAGCATGGCTGCCGTACCGAGCAGCTGCGCGGCCGTCACCACCCCCGTGCCACCGATCCCAGCCAGGCGGACGTCGACGATGTCGGCGTCGGCCACGGGGACCGGATCGGGAAGGTCGCCGCCGGCCGGACCGAGCACCGGGCCTCGGCTGGAGCCGTCACCCTTGAGTGCCACGGTCACGAATGCCGGACAGTCACCCTCGAGGCACGAGGCGTCGATGTTGCACGATGACTGGTCGACCGAGGTCTTCCTACCGAGTGGTGTGTCTACGGTGTGCAGCGACAGGCAGTTGCTGACCAGTCCGCAGTCACCACAGGCCTCGCAGATGCGGTGGTTGATGACCACCCTGAAATCCGGTGTTTCGGCCAGGCCTCGTCTGCGGAACCTCCTCTTTCGAGCGGCACAGACCTGATCATGAATCAATACGGTTACACCGTTGATGCCAGCCAGCAGTTCCTGGGCTTCGATGATCCTGGTGCGGTCCCAGACCTCCACGCCGTCAGGCAGGTCGATGCCGTGGTAACGCGACGTCTCGTCAGTGGTGACCAGGACCCGTCGCACCCCGAAGGCGAGGAGCACGGTGGCAATCTCGGGGACGCCGACCGTGTCGGGGGTTTCCTGCCCACCGGTCATGGCGACGGTGCCGTTGAAGAGCAGCTTGTAGGTCATGGATACGCCGGCGCCAACGGCAGCCTGGATGGCCAGTTGTCCCGAGTGGAAGAAGGTGCCGTCGCCCAGGTTCTGGGTGAAGTGGTCACGCTCCACAAACGGCGACATTCCTATCCACTGGCTCCCCTCGCTACCCATTGCGGCGATGCCTGCCTTGTCACCGACCCGGCTCTCGTCCATCAGCATGGACATCCCGCTGCAGCCGATTCCGGCTCCGACCAGAGCCCCGTCGGGGGCCTTGGTTCCCCAGTTGTGCGGGCAACCTGAGCAAAAGAACGGCCGGCGGGTGTCAGCCAGAGGTATCAAGAGCCGCTCGCGAGGTGGATCGGGTAGTGGAGCAAGCATCCCTTCGATGCGTGCCGACAGGCGTTCATGAAGGCCACCCATGATGGTGTCGGCATCGAGGATCCCGTAGCTGGGCATGAGGGTCCGCCCGTCGGGGTGCGCCTTTCCAACCACCCGTGGTTGATCAGGCCCACCGTAGAGGGCGTCCTTGACAAGCCACTCGAGTGTCGGGTTCTTCTCCTCCACCACAACTATCTCGCTGAGGCCACGCGCGAAGTTCCTCACGTTGACGGGTTCGAACGGCACAGGCACCTGCATGTGCATGATCCTGATGCCCGCCGTAGCGATCTCGGCCGGTGTGGTGAGGCCGATACGTCGGAGTGCGTGGAGCAGTTCGTGGTAGGTGAACCCACTCGAGACGAGGCCGATCCATGCATCGGGTGGGTCCACGGTGACCCTGTTGAGGCGGTTGGCTACCGTGTATCTGCGGACGAGCTCGGAGCGGACCTCCCTGAAGTCGCGTTCCATCTCCAGGGTGTAGGGGGTGATCAGGTTCCCGCTGGGGTGGTGGACATGGGGTCGGCCGTCGATCTCCAGATCCGGCACCACAGTCACCACCCGGTCGGGGGAGAGGTCCACCGTAGAGGTGCCGTCAGCCACGTTGGTGACGATCTTGAGTCCGGACCAGACACCGGTCAGCCGGCTGAGGGCCACGGCGTGCATGCCGAGGTCAAGGGTCTCCTGGACGTCGCCGGGGTAGAGGATCGGCATGTGCAGGTCGACGAACGTGGCATCGGAACTGCTGGGCAGCGTGGAACTCTTGGCGACCGGGTCGTCACCCACGATCGCTATGGCTCCCCCGTGCCTGGAGGTTCCGGTGAACACTGCATGGCGCAGCGCATCACCGGCACGGTCCAGACCGGGGGCCTTCCCGTACCAGATGCCGAGGATCCCGTCGTAGCGACAGTCGGGCTGTTCGGAGGCCAACTGACTACCCATCACAGCGGTGGCACCCAGTTCCTCGTTCACAGCTGGACGGTTGACGATGGGAAGGTCGGGGAGCAGGGAGGCGACACGGGCCATCTCCAGGTCGAACCCACCAACCGGGGAGCCCGGGTAGCCCGAGGTGAACACAGCCGTGTTGAGGCCGGCGGCCCGGTCGGCCAGCAGTTGCTGGATCGGTATCCGGGCCAGGGCCTGAATACCCGTCAGATAGACGCGACCTTCGCTACTGCGGTAGCGGTCATCAAGTTGATAGTCGTCGAGCACGGTCATTGATGGTCCCCCGGTTCACAGTGATACTGACACACCAGATTTGCATGGGTACGCTTGTTGCTCAACAGAACCGAATAAATATCGGAAAGGGAACTGAAGTGACGCAAATTGACCGGACAGATGCTCAGATTCTCGCTGAACTCCAGTCAGATGCACGGCAGACCAATCGGGCCCTTGCCGCCGGCGTCGGCCTGGCACCGTCCACCACGCTCGACAGGGTGCGCTCACTAGAGGAGCGGGGTGTCATCACCGGTTATCACGCCACCACTGACCTGAAGGCCCTCGGCCGACCGATCCAGGCAATGGTCGCAATCCGCCTGCGACCCAAGACCGCCGCCATCGTGGACCAGGTGGTTGAGCAGCTCTGGTCGCTTCCCGAGACGCTTTCGGTGTTCATGCTCTCGGGCATCGATGACGTTCTCATCCACCTCAGCGTCCAGGACACCGACGCCCTGAGACACCTGGTGCTGGACCGCATCTCGAGTATCGAAGGCGTGGTCGACGAGCGAACCTCGCTCGTGTTCGAGCATCGTCGCCGAACCGTTATCGCTCCGCTGGAGGCCTGAGCTGGAACTACCGTGCTTGAACCGAGTCGGGGGAGGAGTGCGAGTCAATGAGTTCAAGGGGCGTCGTGCTTACCGGTGGACCCATCTACACGATGAACGGTTCGACAGTGGAGGCAGTGCGACTCGATGGCGATCGGATATCGCTGGTCGGACCCCTCGACAGCGCTATGGCCTCCGGTGCGGCAGAGGTGGTCGATCTGGCTGGCCGATGCCTACTTCCGGGATTCGTCGATGCCCACACGCACCCCCTGATGCTGGGTCAGTGCATGACCTGGGCGGACCTCTCGACGGCGTCGAGCATTGATGAGGTCGTGAAGATCCTCAGGGAGCATGCGGTCGGCCTGGACCGAACCTCGCCTATCCGAGGTTTCGGCTACGACCAGCATCGGCTCACCGATGACCGGCATCCGACAGCAGTAGACCTCGACCGGGTCTCTGAAGACGTGACGGTCACGATCATGCACGCCAGCGGACACGGCTACGTGGTCAACTCCTCGGGTCTCGATACCGCTGGGATTCGGGCTGGCGTCCCCACGCCGACCGGAGGTCTGATCGATCGAGATGAGTACGGGAACCCCACCGGGCGTGTGTTCGATGCCGCCTGTGACCTGTTGACAGGTACAGATGGCACGAAGGTGGGAAACCACGGCCCCAACCTGCACATTCCTGACACCTCCGAGGCTCTTGCGGCACAACTGGACATTGCCCAGGGGTCGCTCCTGTCAGCCGGAGTCACCTCTGTCGGTGACTGCCAGGTGACCGACCGGGAGTTGTCGACCTACGTCGACTCAAGAGAAGCCGGTCGGCTCCGTCTTCGGGTGACGATGTACGTGTTGTCCAGCCACGTTGCCCTGGTCGAAAGGCATGGCCTGGATTCAGGCCTCAGCGACGACCACCTCGGCTTCGGTGGGATCAAGCACTACGCCGACGGGTCGCTCGTCTCGGGAACCGCCTACCTGCCGTGTGGTTGCGGAGCCACCCACGGCTACCTCTATCACGAGGACGGCGAGCTCGAGGAACTCATCGATGCCTCGAACGCCCTCGGCCGCCAGACCGCAACCCACGCTCAGGGGCCGGAGGCGATCCAGCTGGTGCTGGATGCACTCGGACGTCGGGAACCGCGGCCCGGCCTCCGGCACCGCATCGAGCACTGCGGCTTTCCGACCGATGATCAGATTGTGGAAATGCGCCGGCTCGGGGTTGTCCCCGTGCCGCAGCCGACACAGGTCCACCTGTACGGAGAAGGGGTACGTAGAGACCACCCTGAACAGGCCGAGCGGATGTACGCCTCCGGCCTGTTCGCAAGGGAAGGTCTGCCCGTCGTGCTCTCCTCGGATACGCCGGTCACCAGACCGGATGTGATGCTCGCCTGCTGGTGCGCTGAGACGAGGCTTACCGCCCAGGGGAGGGTCCTCGGCGCGGAGGCGAAGCTGACCCGGCTGCAGGCACTCGAGGGTTACACCCGTGGTGGCGCCCATGCCCTGCGCCGTGACGATGTGGGCAGCATTCAGGTTGGCAACTTTGCCGACCTGGTGGTTCTGACAGATGATCCGTTAGCAGTTCCCGTGGACACCCTTCCCGGCATCACGGTCGACGAGACCTGGGTCGACGGCCGACCCGCGTGGTCTGCTGCAGAGGGCCTTATCTGATGGCTGCCCCGACTTCCTGAAGCAGAAGGCTCACGCCCGACAGGTCAGATACCCGGGCATCTCGCTCTGGTCAGGAGGGTCGGCGCAGCAGCCTTGAGAGTTGGCGGCGGTTGTCCTCGTCGAGGTGCTCGACGAAGTGCGTCAGGACGGTTGCGGGATCCCTTGCCCCCTCGAGCAGTTCGGTCATCGCCACTGCAGCGTGCTGGTCGCGTGTGTGGACCGTGCTGTAGACGTGGGCACTGTCGGACATGATCACGCATGCCTGAATGCCGGGCACGGCTGCAGCCACGAACTCGTCGGTGGGAACTGTCGCCACCGCAACGTCGTGGATCGTGTGGACATCGGTTGCTTCCGCGGTCGGGGCTCACACTGGGATGCCGGCATGCAGGCCAAGATCGTCCACCTCCTGAGTCGCCTGACCGGCCCCGGGGCCGGTAGGGCCGGTGGCGCCCATGGTGGTGTCAGGCGTGCGATCCTGTCAGCGTGCGTGTCACTCTTGCCATAGCGGCCCTTGTTGCGGTGACCGCAGCTGCATGTGGCGTTGCAGAAGAGGTGTCCGCCCCGGCTACCACTCCGGACCTCTTCGGCATCAGTGCAGCCATCACGACCATCGCTCCGCTGAAGGTTGACGGCTGGGTCCCGGTCGACCTCCCTGACCTGCGAGCCGCCAGTGACCAGTGCGTAGATGATGCCCAACCCGACAGCATCCAGATCGTCGAGGAAGGCCCCGAGACCGTCACCGTCGAGTCCGGCGACACCCTGGGCAAGATCGCCAAGCGGTACGAACGCACGGTCGAACAGTTCCTCCGGACCAACGGCCTGAGCGATCCGAACATGTTGAAGATCGGACAGGTCCTGCTCATTCCACGTGAGAGCTCCAGGGAACTTGACATACCCGGTGGCCCCCTCATCAGGTTCGAGGATCTGGTCTGTGTGATCGACACGAGGGTCATGGCCTTCGGTCCCGACGGACTGGCACTCAACCGATCCGGCCTCATCCAGGTGTTCGTGAGGTGGCCTCGCATCGAAGGCCCAAGGGAATCCCCGAAGGTGAACGGACGACTTCTGGGCATAACCCAGGGAGCGGTACAGAAGTTCCTCGACGAGACAGCCACGGCTGTGGAGCGAAACGGCTACGCCTGTCGGGAATCGACCGAGGGCCGGTGCATGTGGATCCAGCACCAGTACGACGTTCTCCTGGCGACAGATGAGATTCTCAGCCTCCGCAACACCGTCCGGCGACTGCTGCCGGGGATTGCCGGCGAGACGTCAGAGATCCTCACCGAGACCTTCGACCTCTCCACCGGACAACCGATTCAGGTGACTGACCTCTTTGACCCCACGACCGACTGGGTGGCGGCCGTGTCGACAGAGGCCCAGGCGAGGCTGGAACTTGAGCCCTGGACCGACCAGCGGCGGGTGGCCGGCGCAGGACCCGAGGCCATCAACTTCGCGCGTTTCAACCTGACCCACGGCGGCCTTGTCCTCTCCTTCGCCCCGTTCAGCGTGGGTGGATCCGGAACCAACACCTTGTCAATAACCATCCCGTACCCGGCGCTCGACGGCTACTGGGCTGTCGGCGGCCCGGTAGCCAGCCTCGGCTAGGGCCGATTGGCTGACGTTGGGATAAGCCGATGGAACTGCAGGACTTTGGCCTGGGCCCGTACGTACAGACAACGCCCAGCAGTCGCTTCCCCGTCTACACCCGCGGAAATGCCGGAGAGGTCTACCCGGAGGTGGTCTTTCCGCTGAGCACAACCATGGCCCGGGACCTCGGAGGTGATCCGTTCAGCGATGCCCTGCTGTCGACGGGGGTAATCACCCGTGCCGAGTGTGACGAGGATGCCGACGTCCACATGGGAATCTTCGGCGGATACTCCTACCTGAACCTCTCGGTTTCACGGGTGATAGCGGTGCGCACGCCCGGCGCAAGCATCGCCGAGACCGATGCAACATTCCTGGGAGCTGAGGGCATAGCCCCGGCGCACGTATCCAGACGGGGCGACCGGAACCCGGTGGCGATGCTGCGCGGGGTGTTGCACGGTCTGAAGGTGCTGTTGGCCGACGAGATTCCACACCTGTCGACAGACATGGCCGAGGCAGCGGAGTGGAGGGCCTCACTGCCTGATTTCAAGACCGCATCCGACGATGACCTTGTCACCGTGATGGCCACTTCGGCACCGATGCTGGCCCGGATGTTCACCGGCCACCTGCTGGTTTCGGGTGGCGCCGGAGCCGGTTTCTACATGCTGCGCGACATCTGCTCGAGGAAGCTGGACGATGGGTCCCTGGCACTCGTCATGGTCTCTGGAATAGGTGAGGTCGCCTCGGCTGAGCCGTCGTTCGCCCTATGGGAACTCAGCCGTACCGTCGCCGGTGACACAATCCTGACATCGCTCTTCGACGAGGGGGTTGCCGGCCTGTTCGAAAGGCTGTCGACCACCGAGGACACTCCGTCCGTTGGGGCCTTTCTCGCGGACTTCGACGGGTTCCTCGACAACTACGGCAGCCGTGGCCCCAACGAGTGGGAGATGGCGTGCGAGGTGTGGGGAACCGACCCCGCCATGCCACTGGCGATCATCGACCGGATGCGCCATGCAGGCGACGACCACGCACCCACAACCAGGTCTGCTGCACGCGCAGGCGAGCGCGAGGTGGCCGAGTCCATGGCCAGGTCCCGCCTCAGCGGCCTCACCAGGTGGTTGTTCGATCGTGCCCTCGCCTCAGCCGTACTCCACAGCCGTGCCAGGGAGCAGGGAAAGACGATGCTGGTCGAGGTCATCCACGATGTCCGGTTGGCCGCACGTGAGCTGGGGCGAAGGATGGCCGAACTGACACCAGAGGACAGACCCGACGATCTCTGGTACGTGACCTACGCGGAGTTGGATGACTACAGGCGGGACCCGGGAGCATTTACAGGCGTGGTGGCATCGAGAAGAGCCACCCGCGATGCCCTCTCGCAACTGGTTCCTCCGTTCTGCTTCTCCGGAGAGATGCCAGCCATCGAGACCTGGGAGAGGCGGGCGGAGCGCAAGACCCGGGCAGCAACTGTTGGAACAGTGCTAACCGGTATTCCCGGTTGCAGCGGAATCGTACGCGGCCGTGCATGCGTGGTCACCGACCCGTCAGATCCGGGCGACCTGGGTCCCGGCGACGTCCTGATCGCACCCCTCACCGACCCGAGTTGGACACCCCTGTTCGTGCCGGTCGAGGCGGTGGTCGTCGACGTCGGAGGCCAACTCAGCCATGCAGTGATCGTGTCACGCGAACTGGGTCTGCCATGTGTGGTCAGCGTTACGGGGGCGACCCGGTCCATTCCCGACGGGGCCATGGTTGAGGTCGACGGTGCTGCGGGAACCGTGACCCTGCTGGAAGGCTGACGAACGCCTGGCCGGATCAGGCGTTTGCGGACCTGAAATCGGCCATGAAGCCGACCAGCGTCTGGACGCTCTCAACCGGCATTGCGTTGTAGACGCTGGCCCGTATACCGCCGACGCTGCGGTGACCCTTCAGGTTCACCATTCCCGCAGCGGCGGCCTCTGCGACAAAGCGCTTCTCAAGGTCCTCATCGGGCAGCCGGAACACGATGTTCATGTGTGACCTGGAGGCCACATCCACCGGCGACCGGTACCAGCCGTCGCTACCGTCGATCGCCCCGTAGACGAGCCCTGCCCGCTCCCTGGCACGTCGCTCGAACTCGCC
>JABHCN010000047.1 GCA_018673475.1 Actinomycetota bacterium
GGAGGGACACCTCGATCGCCGCCACGAACGGGCTCGGGGAGGGGCCGGTAGCCTGAGCCGGCCCAGCCCCTGTAGCTCAGCGGATAGAGCATCGGCTTCCGGAGCCGTGTGCACAGGTTCGAGTCCTGTCAGGGGCGCCAGATGGGGATGCTCATCGCGGGTGATCGCGAGCCTGGCGTGAGGTGACCGCCCGGTGTGGTCGGGGCCTGCTGACATCCCCGGCCGTGCCCGTTCAGAACTAGGGAACTTGGTCCCTAGTGGAAAGGGAATTCATTTGCCAAAGTTCATGTCCTCAATGTCGAATACCGGGGAAGGAACGTGAAATGCCCACTATCGAGATAACAGTGAAACTCGCTGACCTGGTCGACAGGCACCCATCATTGGCCAGGGGACTGGAGCGACGCGGTCTGGACTACTGCTGTGGCGGCAGCCGCACCCTCGTTGAGGCATGTCGACCACTGGGGCTCGACGCAGGGGAGACGGCCAGGGAACTGTCTGAGGAGTCGACCACAGAGCCCGGGGGCGACTGGGTGGGAATGGGCCCAACGGAGCTGGTTGACCACATAGAGGCAACCCACCACCGCTACCTTCATGAGGAGCTTCCTCGCCTGGGGGCCCTGGGCGACAAGGTTGAGTCGGTACACGGTGCCAACCACACCGGCCTCCCGGCTGTGGTCGACACCTTTCGGGCCCTGAGAGCCGATCTTGAACCCCACCTCATGAAGGAGGAGCGAATCCTGTTCCCAATGGTCCGCGAACTGACGGCAGCCGACGACTTGCCGTCGTTCCACTGTGGGTCAATTGACAACCCGATTTCAGCGATGGTCTCTGAGCACCATGGGGCGGGAAGGCTATTGGACCAGTTGGTGGATCTGACCGGTGGTTTCCAGCCGCCAGCAGACGGTTGCGCTTCCTTCAAGGCCTTCTATCAGGGCCTGGCCGAACTCAATGCTGATACCCGGATGCACATCCACAAGGAGAACAACTCCCTGTTCCCCGCAGTATCAAGGATCGAGAAGGAGTTCCTGACCATGGACACTGCTACCGGGGTCAAAGTGACCGGACCAAATGAATCACCGTCAGATCCGGTTGCTCCCCAGTGAGCCCTGCCTCCTCAGCATTCAGCCTGGAGGACATCTGCATGCGCATCGACAGGGAGGACAGCGTGGGGCATACCCAGCGATTGACGCCGATGGATGCCAGCTACCGGTCTCGTGACCGGGACGGGGTCGGCTTCTTCTGACATGGTCGGATCCACCGCTGAGCTTCTTGCCAGGCACGACCGACCCGGACCCCGCTACACCTCGTATCCGACGGCCGTCGACTTCCATGAGGGCTTCGGCCCGGAGGAGCATGCTGCATCCCTGACCGACGCCGCAGCTCGACCGCACGACCCGCTCTCGTTGTACGTCCACCTGCCCTTCTGCGAGAACCGGTGCTCGTTCTGTGCCTGCCACGTCGTGGTGACCCGCAACATGGGCCTGGCTGACGCCTACCTCGACTGCCTCGTTGCCGAAGCCCGAACGACGGTTGAACGGCTCGGAGATCGGCGAACCCTTCAGCAGTACCACTGGGGCGGCGGTACACCGACCTTCTACTCGCCGGAGGCGCTCACCGACCTCCATGGACAACTGCTGTCATTGTTCGAACTCGAGTCGGGTGCCGAGGTGGCACTTGAGGTGGACCCTCGGACCACCACCGAAGAACACCTTGCCACGCTGCGAACTCTGGGGTTCAACCGTATTTCGATGGGCGTACAAGACGTTGACGAGGTTGTGCAGGATCTCATCGGTCGACACCAGACCTGGGAGCAGACGTCGAACCTGCACGACGCTGCTCGTCGTCTCGGCTACGAGTCCATCAACGTCGATCTCGTCTACGGCCTGCCCGGCCAGGACGAGCACACCTTCGCCCGCTCACTTGAACAGGTGATAGGCCTCCGCCCAGACCGTCTCGCCGTGTATTCGTTCGCGCTCGTGCCGTGGATGCGCCCACACCAGAAGCGAATTGACCCCGAGTCGTTGCCAGATCGTGACGTGAAGTTCAGCATGCTCTCGCTCGCCATCGACGGGCTCACCGATGCCGGCTACGAGCAGATCGGCATGGACCACTTCGCCCTTCGCAGCGACGAGCTCGCCATGGCCCACCATGAGCGAACGCTGTCGCGGAACTTCATGGGATACACGACGAAACGGGGAACCGAGATCGTCGGCCTGGGTACGTCGGCGATCAGCGACGTCGGAGGAAGCTACGCGCAGAACCACCGTCGGATGGCCTCGTACCTTGCGGCCGTCGACGCTGGCGAACTTCCGACCGAACGGGGCATCCTGCTCAACGCCGACGACAAGCTCCGTCGCCACGTGATCACCGAACTCATGTGCAACGGCCGTCTCCTGGCCCAAGAGATGACCGATCGCTTCGACATCCTCGTGGAGGAACACTTCGCAGACGAGCTTGCCGAGATGCGTGCGCCTGGTGGCCTGATCGAAGCTGGATTCGTCGAGATCAACGGGAACGACATCGAGGCCACGCCCGTAGGGCGCATGTTCATCCGCAACGTGGCCATGGTGTTCGACACCCGACTCAAGGCCAGGGCCACCGACGATCAGATGTTTTCCCGGACGGTCTGAGGTGGCAACCCGCACCGGCGTTGTCGTCGCTCAACTCGGGGGCCCCGAGAGTCTGGCCGAGGTCAAGCCGTTCATCCGGTCGATCTTTGCTGACCCCCACCTTGTTCCGCTCCCCGGAGGATCGCTGACCCGCACGGCAGTGAGCACCCTGGTGGCAACCGTGCGGGCGCCACGGGTTCGCTCACGCTACGAACTCATCGGAGGTGCCTCCCCGCTCGTGGCAACGACCCAACTCCAAGCTGGCGCACTCGACGTTGAGCTCACCGCTCGCGGACACGACGTGGTCGTTGCCGTGGCTCACCGCCACAGCCGACCCGACACGGGTGCAGCCGTCGACGCGATACTCGCTGCGGGCGTCGACCGTGTCGTCATGCTGCCCCTGTTCCCACAGCACTCCGACAGCACGACCGGATCCTCAGAGGCCGAACTACGGCGGACCCTCGATGACCGCGATGTCGACCTGCCGCTGACGGTGATCCGCTCCTGGTGCCGGCACCCCAGCTACCTGGCTGCACAGACCCGACTGGTCGACGAGATGCTAGCCAAGGTGCCGGACCAGAGGCTCAACGCGGCACTGCTGGTGTTCTCCGCCCATGGCCTACCCCAACGAATCGTCGACAGGGGCGACCCCTACCCCGATGAGGTGATGGCCACCGTTGCCGGGGTCGTCAGCCGACTCCAGCGGCCGGTTGACCACATAATCGCGTATCAGTCACGAACGGGGCCCATCCGCTGGGTCGGCCCTGACGTCGATGAGGTAATCGCCACAGCGGCCAGCGACGGTCGGACATGGCTCGGTGTCGTCCCCATCTCATTCGTCTCCGACCATGTAGAGACCCTCTATGAGATTGACATCGAGATGAAGGAACATGCCGCGGTGGTCGGCATCGGCGACTTCCATCGGAGCCGGTGCCTAGGCACAGACCCAATCGTGGGCCCCATGCTTGCCGACATCGTTCAGGAGGCATTGTGAAGGGGCGCCCTGATGTGGTTGTCGTCGGGGCCGGCCTCGGAGGCCTGCTCGTCGCCAGCGAGGTCGCCAGACGCGGCGGCCGTCCACTCGTGTTGGAGGCCGGACCGGTACCTGGAGGTGTGGCTGCAACCGTCCGCGACGAGGACTACCTGCTTGAACCTGCAGCCGGCTCGTTCCTGCTGCCGCATGCCCACCTGACACCCATCCTGGAATCGGTTGGAGCCAGCGTCGTGCCGGCCGAGCCGGTCGCCCACCGCCGCTTCGTGTACGACCGGGGTGAGTTGTTCGAGCTTGCAGGACCAACTTCACTCACCACCCGACTCGTCTCTGGCCGTGGCAAGCTCCGCCTTCTTCGTGAGCCATGGGTGCGGAGTCCGGCGACGGTCATCGATGAACCGCTTCAGAGCTTCCTTGAGCGCCGACTCGGCCCCGAGGCCGGCCGCACAGGTGCAACCCTCATGGCGCACGGAGTATTCGCCGGCGACCCCGACAGGTTGTCGGCGAGAGCAGCCTTTCCAGCGATTGTCGCCCTCGAAGACGCCGCCGGCAGTTTGGTCAGGGGCGTCCTCGCACGGCGTCGAACCCGTTCGAAGGATGCACCAAGAGCAAGGGTCCACACAGCGCTGAACGGCATGGATGGGCTCGCCGCCGAGCTCGCCGCTCCCCTGGGCGACGACTTCCGTCCGGACTGGCCTGTCGAGTCCGTCCAACACGATGGCAGCGGGTGGACCGTCACTGGTCGTGGTGAGGAGCATGCCCCCGCGGTCATCGTCGCTCTTGCTCCCGCCGAAGCCGCCCGGATCCTGCCCGGGCCATTCGCCCCGTTGCTGAACGAGGCCCACGCGGCGCCGGTCGCAGTCGTGGGCCTCGGAGGACCTGAAGCCCACATGCAGGTGCCCTCGGGATTCGGGGTGCTTACCGGCCCCGATGCTGGTCTCCACATCCTCGGGCTCCTGTTCGAATCGTCCTACGCTGCGGGTCGAGCGCCAGATCACCATCGCCTACTCAAGGGCATCTACGGTGGTGACGCCGACCCGGCAGTTCTTGCACTCGCCGACGACGACCTGGTGGCACTGGCCATCGAGGAGGCCGGCCGGATCCTCGGTGTGCCACTCCGGCCCTCATGGACCCGCGTGATCAGGCATTCTCCCGGGATCCCCCAGTACCACGTTGGGCACGCAGCGTGGCTTGACAGGCTTGACCACGTTGCCGCCGAGTTTCCCGGACTCCACCTGGCGGGCTGGGGATACCGGGGTATGGGGGTGACATCCCTTGCCCAGCACGCCTCGGCCCTGGCAGAAAGGGTGCTGGCGGCACCGTGAGGGCGTGCCGGCGACCGGTTAGGGTGCCGTCGATGGCCGGAGCAACTCCCAGGACCGCGAAGCAGTGGACCTTCCAGTGGAAGGAGCTCCACGACGAGGTCATCAACTCGAACCTCTGCACGGGCTGTGCGGGCTGCGTCATCTCGTGCCCGCACGACGTGATCGGCTACAGGCACGACCCGGGGGCCTACCGCCCGTTCCACCTCGAGGATGAACTGGGCCCCGACAACTGTGTCCACGGTGAGAAGGGCTGCACCTCGTGCACCAGGGCCTGCCCCCGGTTCCGGAACTGGGAGTCGGAGGCCGACGAGCATCTGCACGCCCGGGGGCGCCGCCCCGACGAGGTGTCTGGCATCTACAGGGACATCCTGCTCACCAGGGCAACCGATACAACCGTGGCGGACCACGGTCAGGACGGCGGGCTGGTCTCGGCGATCCTCGTCTGGTGCCTGGAGAATGGTGTGATCGACGGGGCGCTCGTGTCAGCAACAGAGGGCGACGGCGGATGGAGGGCCGTGCCGGCACTTGCCACCGACAGGGAGGCGGTGCTGGCCGCTGCCGGTAGCCGCTACACCTACTCGGCCAACACCATGGCAATCGCCGAGGCACGGGAGCGTGGGCTCGGGTCACTGGCCCTGGTGGGCATGGGCTGCCAGACCTCCGTGGGTCCCGTGATGTGGCACCGCAGGGTCGGAAAGGCCGGCAAGCCGATCAAGTTGAACATCGGGCTGCTCTGCTCCAAATCGTTTGACGACAGCATCTTCGAGGACCTCTTCTGGGCCAAGTACCGACTCCGCCGCGAAGACATGGCCAAGATGAACATCAAGGGCGTCTTCCAGATCTGGATGAGGAACGGCGACTACCACGAGGTGAACCTGAAGGAGTGCCACGCATGGACCCGCGACGGCTGCAACCACTGCCCCGACTTTGCAGCCGAACATGCAGACATCTCGACCGGAGGTATCGGCGAGAACAGCGACTGGACACTCACGGTCGTGCGTACCGAACTGGGACGTCAGGTCATCATGGCGATGCTCGCAGACGGTGTGATCGAGGGCCGTCCCGGCGACTCTGATCCCGGCGCCATCGCCCTCATGCACAAGCTCGCCGCCAAGAGCAGGTCGAGGTGGCCGGAGTGGGCCAACCCAGCCGTGGCGGTCAGCCTTCCAACGTAGGCAGGCTGGCCTGCTGCCGGGTGATTCGGGTCAGACTGGGCAGGCTTCGACGGCTTCGGTGAACCAGCCGAAGTTCTCGCTCAACATCTCGGCGGTGATATCGGCACGGTGGGTGTCGATGAAGTCGTCGAACTCACCAAACTCCTCGTAGGAGACCGCCGCCTTCACGTTGACCAGCACACAGGTGCAGTAGGACTCCGCCTTCGCCTCAGGGAGATCGTCGTTGGCCTCGACACAGGAGGCGACGAAGTTCCTCTCTGCAAGTCCCTGACCGGTCTCGTCCGGCTGGTCCTCCCAGGTCTCAGGGACACCGGAGTTGGCGCATGCAGACGCCAACAGGACGATCGAGATCACGGCTGGCAGGATTCGACGAGGCTGTACCACGGCGCCGAGGCTATCGCCCGACGGACTCCACCCGACCAGCAGTCAGGCCCGGGCCAGTTCCATGGCACGCCCCACCACCGAGTCGAACATGGGCTCGGTGAGGCGACCGGTAAAGGTGTTCTGCTGGCTCACGTGGTACGAGCAGAGCAGTTGGCGGCCGTCGGGAAGCGCCACCTCCAGGCCGTGTCCGAACCTGGGTCGGGGCCTGAGGCCCAGCTCCGCAGCGGTCGCCGCGTAGCCGATCCCACCCAGAACCAGGATCACCTTCACCCCGGTCAGGGCCCTCAACTCCCGCTGGAAGAACGGCCGACAGGCGCAACGCTCGCCCGGTGTCGGCTTGTTGGCAGGAGGGGCGCACTTGACGGGTGCCGTGATGAAGACGTCGTCCAGGACCATGCCGTCGTCTCGACCCACGGCCTCGGGTTGGCTGGCCAGCCCCGCCCGGTGGAGTGCAGCGAACAGAAAGTCACCGGAGCGGTCACCCGTGAACACGCGGCCTGTCCGGTTGGCTCCATGGGCGGCCGGCGCAAGGCCCACAATCAGGATTCTGCCCCCGTGATCACCGAACCCGGGTACCGGTCGACCCCAGTAGTCGTGGTCTCGGTATGCGGCCCTCTTCTCGTGTGCCACCTGCTCGCGCCAGGCAACCAGCCGGGGACAGGCGCGACATGAAACGACCTCCTCACTGACCGCGACAAGGGCTGGCGACTGCTCCACTGCCGCAGAGTAGGTTGAGCGGCGATGCCCTCCACCCTCGTGCTGTTCGTGCGCCACGGCCGGACGCCGACAACCGGAACCACGCTCCCCGGTCGGGCACCCGGCCTGCACCTCTCACCCGAGGGCCTGCTCCAGGCAGAGGCGACTGCAGCCAGACTGGCAGGTACATCGGCTGGCATGCCCGGAGGTGGCGTGGCCGCCGTCTACAGCTCTCCCATGGAACGCACACGAGAGACCGCCGCCCCAATCGCCAGGGCCGTCGGCAGGCGTGTCCGTACTGCCCACGGCCTGATCGAATGCGACTTCGGCAAGTGGACCGGCCGGCGTCTGAAGGAACTCTCGCGCCTGAAGGCCTGGAGGTCCGTCCAACGACAGCCTTCCACCTTCCGGTTCCCGGGAGGCGAGTCGTTCGCAGAGATGCAGGCACGGATTACCGGCCAGATCGCCGACCTGGTTGCTGACCATCCCGGCGAGACCATCGTGTGCGTGTCGCATGCCGACCCGATCAAGGCGGCACTGTCAGCTGCACTGGGCAGCCCGCTCGACATGTTCCAACGTCTCGTGGTGGGTCCCTGTTCGGTCAGCGCCGTGCTCCACACCGATGACCACCCGGTTGTCCTCAGCCTCAACAGCAGCGGGCCCATGGTCGACCCACCCGCCTCGAAAACCTGAACGGTCAGAGAGGACCACAGGTACCTGTAGGTTCGACGGCAATGGAACGACCTGATATCGACTGGGATGACACCGACGGTTTCACGAACGGCACCGTGGGCCCGACGGGGCGACGTGTGTTCTTCATCCAGGCTCGCAGGGGCGACGCCATCGTCTCCCTGAAACTGGAAAAGCAGCAGATGGCCGGCCTGGCCGAGTTCCTCGAGAGGATGCTGGCCGACCTCCCCCCGGCATCCCACCCGTCACTCCAGCCCGACGACGATCCCGTAGCCGGGGTTCTGGTTTTTGAGGCCCCCGAGGAAGCCGACTGGGTTATCGGCAGCCTTGGCGTCACCTACCAGCAGTCCACCGACCGGCTGGTGCTGATCGCCGAGGAGTTGATCCGCGACGAGGACCTGAAACCGGCACAGGCGAGGTTCCCCCTCCAGCGCGCACAGGTCGTATCGTTCATCGAATCGGCCAGAATCCTGGTGGCCGCAGGCCGACCGCCGTGCAGTTGGTGTGGAGCCCCGCTGGAGCCGGAAGCCGGCGGCTGGTGCCCCTGTGCCAACTGAGCAGACCTCAACCGATCAGGAGTCGGCCAGCGAACCGACCCCTGATTCCCCGTTCCGGGCACGCGGCCCCGTCGACGACGGGGTGGCGCTGGCGTTGCTTGCGACCGGCGACCTGACCCTCCTGGGGCAGATGCCGTGGTCTTCCAACGGCACGTTTCTGGTCGACCTTGCTCCACCCACCCCGGGAGACAACATCGTCCAGGGTGTGTACAAGCCGGGCAGGGGTGAGCGCCCCCTGAGGGATTTCCCCGCCGGCCTCTACAGGCGCGAAGCCGCCGCATGGGAGTTGGCCAGCCACCTCGGTTGGGGCCTCATTCCACCAACCGTGGTCCGCGACGGTCCGCTCGGCGAAGGGTCGGTCCAGCTGTACGTGCCCTGTGACTACCGGGAGCACTACTTCACGCTCTGCGAAGATCCGACCAGGGCAGACGATCTGAGGCGCCTGGCCGTGTTCGACCTCGTCGCCAACAACACCGACCGAAAGGCGGGTCATGTCCTGGCTGGCGACGACGGTCGCATCTGGGCGGTCGACAACGCCCTGTGCTTCCATCAGCAGTTCAAGATACGGACCGTCATCTGGGACTTCAGCGGGCAGCCGATCCCGGCTGCCCTGCTGGAAGACCTGACACGCCTTGTCGACACGGACCTCCCGACGTCCCTGTCGTGCCTACTGGACACCTTCGAGGCCGAAGCCATCGTCGCACGGGCATCGGCTCTGCTGGCCGATGGCGAGCTTCCCGTGGACCCCAGCGGGCGCCGGGTCCCCTGGCCACTCCTTTGAGGACACCCCCTTGAGCCGGCAGGCCGACCTGGATCGACTTCTGGATCAGGGCGACCTCGACGGCCTCCTGCGGCTTGTCGACGATCTCTGCGGGGAAGGCGACTGGAACCTGTTGGAGGTGCTGGCGACCCGAGGGCGCCTGGCTGTTGAGCGGGGGCACCAACTCTGGCCCGCAGCAGACCACGCAGAGCACCGCCTGGCCCTGGAAGCACCGGGTCCTTTCGCCGCCGGGGCCGTGGTGCGTGATGCCACACGGTTCGGACCGGCCCCGCTGGCAGAGGTGGCCGCATCTGCACATCCGTGGAAGGAGCTGGCACCACACCTGCCGACAGGCCCTCTTCGGGCAACCGTCGCCCACGAACGGGTTGCACGCGGAGAGGACCTGACCGGCGGGGATGACCCGGGAAGGAGCGATCCCCTGGGCCTTCCCCTGAGGTTGTCCTCGTGGGAACCCACCTACCTGATTCCAGAGATCGGCCCCTACGGCCTTGAGGACCCTGTTCCACCGACGGGGCCCCTCGAGGTGGTTGACATTCCCCGACCCGGCGAGGCGGTAGGAGGCGTTGCAACAGCGGGGAGCGGGGCCCTGCGTGATCTGGCCAGAACTTGGGCTGAGGAGTCGAACGGCCACTCCATGTCTGTGGCCGTCCAGGGTGGCGCCGACACCGCCATCGCCACCCTCCTGGCAGATCCGACCATACGCCGTGTCCACTGGCGCAGGCTCGAGGCGGGAGAGGCGATCGGCCTCATGGCATGGGCCGGAGCATCAGGTGGAGCCCACGGGCGTCGGAGGGGTGCGGCGCGTGGCCGCTTCGAGGCCTGGTGGTGTGTCGCCAGCCTGGCCGGCCTGCTCGAGGATCCCGACGACCCATGGCCACCGGATCCGGTGCAGGTGGGCGATGCGACAGCCGAGATGAACTGGTGGAGATGGGATGTGGACGGTGCCCGGACAGGCTGGCACCTCAACCTGGCCGTGGAGGACCCCGACGATGGCCTTGCGTGGGCTCTGGCTGCCGGTGACCGGTACTCGGTCTCGGCTCCGGAGCAGTAGGCCGGGGTCAGCGGGCCTTGAGTGCCTCGATCAACTTCGGCAGGACCTTGTGTACATCTCCGACGATGCCGAGGTCGGCCACGCCGAAGATGGGTGCCTCCTCGTCCTTGTTGATGGCGATGATGTTCTGGGATCCCTTCATGCCGACAAGGTGCTGGGTGGCACCAGAGATGCCGCACGCAAGGTAGACGGCGGGCTTGACGACCTTGCCGGTCTGACCCACCTGGTAGGAGTAGGGCACCCAACCGGAGTCGACCACGGCACGCGAGGCACCGGGTGCTCCCTTGAGGAGGGTTGCGAGGGTTTCGATCATCTCGTACTTCTCGGCATCGCCGATGCCCCTGCCGCCGGCAACGACGATTGAGGCCTCGTCCAGCTTCGGGCCGGAGCTCTCCTCGACGAAGCGGTTCTTCACCACAGCACCGGCGGTGTTGCCGAGGTCGCCGGTCTCTATGGCACCGACGGTGGCCGGAGCCCCACCTGCATCCTCGGCGGCAAATGACTTCGGGCGAACGAGGAAGATGGCGGTTCCGGCACCGGTAAAGCCCGTGGTCACGTCGGTTGTACCGCCGAACACCGGCTCAACCCCCAGAAGGCGGTCGCCGTCGACGACAAGGTCCACAACGTTTGTGATTACCGGTGCATCCAGCTTGGCGGACAGTCGTCCGGCTACATCTCGACCGTCGTAGGTGGTTCCACAGAGCACGACATCGGGGCCGGTTCCCGTCGACACGGCACCGGCGATGGCCGAGGCCACGCGTGGACCGGGGAGGCCCTCGCCGAGATCGCCAACCGACAGCACCGACGAGGCACCGTGTGCGCCCAGGTCGGCTGCCAGCGGCGATGCATCGCCCTGGACGACGACGTCGACAGTGTCTGCGAGGCTACGTGCCTTGGCCAGCAACTCGAGGGTGGTGGTCGCAACCACACCTTCCCTGGCCTCGCCGTAGATCCAGATCTTTGAGAGTCCCATGTCGCCTCCTAGAGAACCTTCAGATCGTCGAGGAAGGCCATGATGCGCTCATGGGCATCGCCCTCGTCGATGATCACCTCGCCGGCCTCCCGTGCAGGTGCCTCTGCGATGTCTGTTATCTCCTGGCCTGCTCCGGCCCAGCCCACCGTGGAGGAGTCAATACCGAGACCAGCCAGATCAACCTCGTCGACCGGCTTGTTCTTGGCGGCCATGATTCCCTTGAACGACGGGTACCGGGGCTCAACGACGCCAGCCGTCACCGACACCACAGCAGGAAGGCTGCACTCAATCTCGTCGTAGCCGTCCTCGGTCTGGCGCTTCACCGTAGCCACACCGTCAGCGACAGCGATCTCCTTGGCGAACGTCACCGACGGGAGGCCCATCAACTCGGCCACCTGAACAGGAACCGTGCCCGTGTAGCCGTCGCTGGACTCGGTACCGGTGAGGATCAGGTCGGGCTCGCACCTTCGGATTGCCGCAGCCAGGACCTTGGCGGTGGCAAGCGCATCGGAGCCGGCAAGAGCCTCGTCGCTCACGAGCACGGCGCTCTCGGCACCCATCGCCAGGGCGGTCCGCAGGCCGCTCACCTCGTTGTTGGGAACCATCGACACGAGGCGGACCTCGCCCTCGCCAGCGGCATCCACCAACTGCAGGCCCATCTCGACTCCGTAGGAGTCGGACTCATCCAGGATGAGCTTGACGTCCCGCTTGAGGGTTCTGGTTTCGGGATCCAGAGCGCCAGGGTCTGCCGGGTCCGGAATTTGTTTGACACATACGACGACGATCATGGGCGACAGTGTGCCCGCTGAGAGGGGCGAAGGGGCAAGCCCGGAATGAATTTTCGGGGCATTTCCCCACCGGCACCGGCATGAATAGGGTGGCCGGATGCTCGACTACGGGAATTACGGGGGAACAGCCCCCCAAAGGCAATGAAGTTGCTTCTGGTCGTCAACCCTTCGGCATCCTCGGTCAACGCCCGTACACGGACAGTCATCCAAAAGGCGCTGTCGGCCGATCACCGCCTCGAGGTGGCCACCACCAGCCGCAGGGGGCATGCCACACGCCTGGCGCGGAGGGCTGCCGACGATGGCATGGACGTGGTCGTGGTGTTGGGAGGCGACGGGACCCTCAACGAGGCCGCCAACGGTCTGGCGGGTTCCGACACGGCCCTGGCAGCGGTTCCAGGTGGTTCCACAAACGTGTTCGCCCACATTCTGGGCCTCCCGGACGACCCGGTGGAGGCAACCGGTGCCGTACTCGATGCAATGGATGCCGGATCGATTCGCCGCATCGGGCTCGGCTCTGTCAACGACAGGTACTTCCTGTTCAACGCCGGAGTCGGTTTCGACGCTGCGGTGGTTGAACAGGTCGAGCGGCGTAGCGGACTCCTGAAGCGCTTCGCCGGCCACCCCCTCTTCATCGCGGCAGCATGCAACACCTGGCTTCGACACTTCGACCGACGACACCAGGCCTTCCGGGTCACAACCCGGCGCGTCGACGAGGAGGAGCCCGGAGACCCCGTGACCACCGGTGTAGACGGGATGTTCGGCGTGTGCCTGAACACCGACCCCTACACCTACCTGGGCAGCCGCTCCCTGTCACTCTCGCCCGGAACCAACCTCGACAGTCCACTGGCCATGGTCACGATGCGATCACTGTCCCTGGCCAGCCTGGTGCCGGTTCTCACCGGTGCCCTCGGTTTCGGCCGCACCCCGGTGGCGGAATGTAGAGGCATCAGCCACCGCAGCAACCTTGCCGAGGCCCACGTGACCGGCTACCGACCGGTCCCGTACCAGGTTGACGGCGACTACCTGGGCGAGGCGACCGACCTCACCTTCCGGCACCAGCCGGCCGCCATGGACCTCGTGGTACCGCGGGACCAGCCGGCTGCCTGACGGCAGAGGTGATCAGGCCTGAACAACCTCGTCGACTATCTGGCGGGCGATCCCGGGCAGGTTCGTGATGATCCCGTCGACTCCCCAGGCTGTCAACTGGGCTATCCGGTCGGGGTCGTCGACGGTCCACGCATTCACCCTCAGGCCGAGCTCGTGGGCCGCAACCACAAGGGCCTCGTCAATCAGGTCGTCCCACGGGTTCACCGCGCCGTGCCCGTGCGCCACGGTCCGCTCCAGCACCTGACCGGGCCCTGAACGCTCCATGACAAGCCAGCCTGTCGGGAGGCGCTGGTCTGACGACCGGATCCGGTCGACCGAGTCCATCTCAAAAGACGACACCAGCAGCATCTCGAAGGGCCTGTAGGCCTCGGCGAGGCCCACCACCGCCTCACAGACCAGATGTGCGTCGCCGTGGTCGGGGTCTCCGGGGAGGTTCTTGACCTCGATGTTCACCCCCATGCCATCGCAGGCCTCAAAGGCCTCGGCAAGGCTGGGGACCTCATCGGGAAGGTCAGCCGCCTCGACCTGACGAATCAGACGTCCGTTGGCAAGGTGTGCATCGTGGTGGACCACGAGGACCTCGTCGGCGGACAGGCGCACGTCGAGTTCAACCCAGTCGGCGCCCTGAACGCGGGCCTCGGTGAAGGCGGCGAGCGTGTTCTCGGGGTGGTCCACCGAGGCGCCACGGTGGGCGATGACGAGCGGCTTCGGCTTGTTCATCGGACCACCATGCACGACAACCTGACACATGTCGGGGACCTCATGCCAACGGCTCCTGAGCCTCGTCCCTGACCCCGACCAGGCGCGTCGCCGGAACCTGGACCTCGGCAACCGTGCCCCGGCCACGTACGACCGGGCTCAACGTGATCGAACCTCCCAGTTCGCCCTCGACAAAGGTCTTGACGATGGTGAGGCCGAGACCGGTGGCATCCTCGAGACGGAAGTCATCGGGTGGCCCGACCCCATTGTCGACCACCGACAGTGTGAGGCCATCTGACCGTCGGTTCAGGCGGATCGCCACCGTGGCACCGTCATCGGGTTCACCCCCGTCGGGTGCCACCGGAAACGCGTGGTCCACGGCGTTCTGCAGCAACTCGGTGAGCACGACGGCCAGGGTCGTGGTCACCTGAGCGGGCAATATGCCCGCATCGCCCTCCACGTCAAAGGCCACCGGCCTCAGGGGCGACGAGACGCTCTCCTCCACGACCCTAACGAGAGGCCTGACGATGTCGACGAACGCCACGTCGTCATCGGCGCTCTGGGCCAGCGTCTCGTGCACGACCGAGATGGCCCCGATCCGACGGATCGACTCGAATAGCGCCGCCCTCGCCTCGTCTGACCTGAGGCGCCGCCCCTGCAGGCGTAGCAGCGAGGAGATGGTCTGGAGGTTGTTCTTCACCCGGTGGTGGACCTCACGGATGGTCGTGTCCTTTGAGACGAGCTGCCGGTCGCGGCGGCGCAGCTCGGTCACGTCGCGAACCAGGACGATTGCGCCCGTCGGATGCTCACGGTCGAACAGCGGAAAGCAGTGGCTGACGATGGCCACCTCGTTTCCCCTCTCCATCTCATCGATGACCGTCGTCCGCCTGGCAAACGCGTTACGCAGGATCGAAGCTCCGAGACCGGTATCCACGAATCGGGCACCGATGATTCCCCGGTGCATGCCGAGTCGGTGCATCACCGACACGGCGTTCGGTGAGGCGAACTCGATTCGGCCCTCCTCGTCGACGAGCAGAAGGCCGTCACCGACCCTCGGGGTCCTGTGCCTCAGCCGCGCCTCGTCGCGGTACGGGAACTGACCCCTCTGGAGCATCGTGGCGAACCGCTCGAAGACCTTCAGATAGGTGCGTTCCTGCTCGCTTGATGGCCGACTCTGTGAACTGGCCCTCTCCCTTGCCAGCACAGCGACCGTTTCGCCCTGGCGGCGCACCGGTACGGCCAGGATGTCGAGGCCACCGTCGACCTCTTCATTGGCCGTTCCCGCAACAGTCTCGGACCTGTCAAAGCAGTCGGCTATCAGGCTCCGGCGGCGCTGTTCGAATACCTGCCCCACCAGATCGGCCCGGTAGAGGGTGGTGCCGGTGGTAGGTCGGACGTGCCCGAGAAGGATGAGGGTCGGCTCCGACGAGTCTGCCGACCGCCCGTAGAGAAACAGGTCGGCAAAGGAGAGGTCCGCAAGGAGGCCCCATGAGCCGATCAGGTCATGGAGGTACGCGACCTGTTCTGCGTCCAGGTCTGTGTGATCGCTGGTCAGATCAGCCAGGGTGGCCATGGAGGGTCCAGCCTATGTACCGACCTGTCGGAAATGGGAAGGTGGGGTGTCCGGTGAACCCGGTCGCCTCACTCGGTCAGCGGTGGCTCAGCTGAAGCCGACCGGGTTGCCTGAACCATCGGACCCGATGTCGACGTAGGCGATGCGGTCGGCTGGTATGCCGACCTGGCGGCCCCGCAGGTCGATTAACCAGAGCATCGCGGACGTGCCCTCGAGGGCGGCCTCGACCTCGGCACGAAGCGCCGGGGTGTCGGTGTCGTCGGCCATCTCAACCGTTATCTCCTTGGGCGTGTGGGTAACGCCGATCCTCACGTCCATGACTGTGACTCTCCCGTTTCGTTGCGTCGCTGCGGCCCACTGAGGGCCTGCTACCGGCTCAGTGTGTCAGAGGATTCGCAACTCGCGGTGCCTGCGCTTTGTGGGCCTCAGGTCGACATCGACGACACGTGCCATTTCAGCGAACACCGCTCCGGCCTCACTGTCGGCGTCTGCTGCCACCGGCCTGCCGACGTCTGCACCCTCGCGGAGGGCAGGGACGAGCGGAATGCTCCCAATCAACGGAACACCGATGCGCTCGGCAAGGTCAGCGCCTCCACCTGACCCGAAGAGTTCGTAACGGGTGCCGTCGTCGCCGGTGAACCACGACATGTTCTCGATAACCCCGTGGACCTTCAGATTCACCTTGTCGGCCATGAACGCCGCCCGTTGGGCAACGGTCTGGGCAACGGGCTGTGGCGTGGTGACCACGTACATCTCGGCTGCGGGGAGAAAACCCGCCAGGGAGATGGCTACGTCACCGGTGCCTGGAGGCAGGTCAACGATGAGGTAGTCGGGTTCGTCCCAACGGACGTCCGTGAGGAACTGTTCGAGGGCCTTGTGGAGCATCGGGCCACGCCAGATAACGGGTTGTTCCTCGTCGGCGAAGAAACCCATCGAGATGCATCTGACCCCGTGTGCCTCTGGTGGGATGAGCATCTCGTCGTCGACGGTCGGTGGCTGGTCGACGCCCAGCATCCTCGGGATCGAGAACCCCCAGACGTCGGCATCAAGAACCGCGACAGTCCGCCCCCGGGTTGCGAGCGCAACTGCCAGGTTGGTCGTTACCGAGGACTTGCCCACGCCACCCTTGCCTGAGGCGATGAGCAGCACCCGCGTGGAGGCGTTGGCCTGTGCGAACGGGACCGCCTGACCCTCGAGATGTCCGTGGGTGTGGTTGCTGCCTGCCACGTGTGCTCCCGCTGGTGGGTGGGTGAGTCTGCTCGCCGGGCCATCGGTCGAGACACCGACCCGGCGGTCCGGGAGCCGTGTTCGGTAGGGTAGCGATGTGGATGGGGCACCCCTCACGCCAACCGAGTTCGCCTCGGCAGTCACCGCCATCACCGGTGCCTTCGGCGATCCGACAAGGCGCGACATATTCCTCTTCACACGCGAACGTCTCGGCGGGGCCACCGCCACCGAGACAGCCGAGCACTTCGACCTCCATCCCAACGTTGCCCGCCACCACCTCGACAAGTTGGCCGCAGGTGGCTACCTCGAGATCGCCGTCGAACACCATGATGGCGCCTCGGCGGGTCGACCCTCCAAGCACTACCGGTCGGCCAACCCGTCAGCACCCCTGGAGTTGCCCATTCCACGCGACGACCTGCTCATCAGCATGCTGGGTCGGGCCCTCGCCATGCTTCCCGACGGTCAGGCCGAGCAGATGGCCGAGGAGGTCGGAGCCGAGGTCGGTCGCTCAATGGCCGAGTCCATCGGTCCCGAGGAGATCCAGCGGTCGTTCCGGTCGGCGATGCAGGTTGTGGCGGACGCCCTCACGGCGCACGGGTTCGCCGCCCGTGCAGTGAGAGCCGGTGAAGACCAGCTGCGAATCGTGTCTGAGCACTGCCCGTTCGGCGGTGCGCCTATCGAGTACCCGGTCATCTGCGCCGTCGACCGTGGGCTGGTGAGGGGGATGCTCTCGGCTCTCTACGGAGAGGCGACAACCGACCTGAGTTCGTCGCTCCCGATGGGCGACGCCGTCTGCATCACGGACGTCAACGCCTGAAGGTCGGGCGGGCCTCCTGGGCACCTACCCGGCTGGTCCCAGTCCCTCCGCTACCAGCAGGTCAGTCAGGCCTGTGGGCCTCTGGGGGAGGCTGAAGAAGAGCTCGGCGTCTGCGAGGGCCGGCTCCTGACGGTCCAGGAGCACGCTGTTCACAAGCGCCCGGTAGCCGAGTGCCCACGGGTTGTCCGGTTCGATCCTGATGGCTTCGTCCAGAGATACGAGGCTCAGCTCGACCAGCTGAAACTCGCCTGTCCCGGCCAGGAGCCAGCCTCTCTCAGCCAGCAGCGAGGCCGCCTCAGGGTCCTTCTCGATGCCGGCGTCGAGAAGTTCAAGGGCCGCCAGGATCTCGCCGTTGAGCGCCAGTCCTCCGGCGACCCTTTCCCGCAGGTGGCTCTGGGCAACCAGGTCTGCGACGATCGGTGCCGCCTCGAGGCTGTCAAGTGCCACAAGGTCAGCTGCGGCACCGGCAAAGTCGTCATCCGACAGGCGCTGTGAGGCCCGGAAGACCCGCACATCGGGATAGGTCGGATCCAACTCGACGGCGGCTTCGAGGTCGGACCGGCCGGCATCGGCATCGCCACCCCGCCACAGTGCCCAGCCCCGGTATGCGAGGGCCTCGACGTTGGATGGCTGGATATCGAGCACCTCGCTGTACAGGTCGACTGCCTCGGCCGGTGGTGCCACACCGGCCTCAATGAGCAGCGTCCTCGTCGATAACCGGATATCGCCCGAAGTTGAACCACTGCTGCCCCGCCCTGCCGTGGAGCGCGTGACCAGCACCCCCGCCAGGACAGCGACCACTACTACACCGACCAGAACCAGCGGCTGCCTCGCTGGCTGGAGGCCGTCACCGGTTGGGCCCTGCCACCTCCGGACCGCCAGAACAAGGCCGACAGCTGTGGCGGCGGCGACCATGACCGGCAGCACCCAGACCAGACCTGTCAGGCCGCCTCCGCTGGGCGAGTAGTCGATGTCCTCGCCAAAGCTGGTGACCAGGAGGTCGCGTACCTCGGCGTCGGTGGCGCCCTCGTCGACCATTCTCACGATCGTGGCCCGGATGGTCCGCGCCACCGGCGCATCGGACTCGGCGATCGACTGCCCCTGACACACCGGGCAGGCAAAGTCCTCAGCCAGGTCGTGCACCCGGTCGGCGTTTGTCAGCGCCGGTCGTTCGGCAGTCTCGGCGGCCACCAGTGCTCCTGTCGAAACCAACAGGACCACCAGCCATGCTGCGCGCCTTGACATCAGTTCAACCGTCGCTTCATTCGAGGGACCTCTTCGCCCCTTCCAGAAGCGACTCCAGGTCAGCAACCTCGACGCCACCGACCACCTTGGCTGCCACATGGCCCGAGGGGCTCACCAGATACGACTCAGGCACGGCTACCACTCCCCAGTCGACGGCGATGCGGCCAGTGTCCTCGACAAGAACCGGCCAACCTCCACCGTTCTGCCTGAAGAAGACCTCGACCGCCGTAGGGCTGTCGTCGAACGCCACGCTCACGATTCTGACATCGTCGGCTTCGGCATGTGCGTCGGCGAATGCCACCAACTCGGGGTGTTCCCGGATACACGGAACGCATGTGGTCGAGAAGAAGTTGACAACGACGAAACGCCCCCGCTGGTCATCGAGGTTCCAGACCTCACCGTCGATGGTCGTACCCACTACCGGAGGGGCCACCTGGCCAACCAGGTGCATGCTGACCCGGTCAGGGCCAGCCTGTCGCGTTGCCAGGACACCGACAAGAACCGCTCCCACCAGGCCCACGGCGAGCGCTGCCACCCTCACAGGGTTCATGCCGGGGCCTTCTGCCGGGTGAGGTATCCCTCGGTCTCGGCAGTAATGGGAGAAGAGCGCCTGCCTCGACCCGGGACCGCCGCCAGCACAGTTCCGAGAGCCATCACCCCGCCACCGAACCACAGCCACCACACCAGGGGCTGGACAGTGACCCTCACGATGGTGGAACCGGAACCATCGGGCACCGCCAGGACCGCCAACTGGACGTCGTCCCAGATTGTCGACCTGGTGGCCGGGGTGCCGATGGTCTGGCCACCGAACGGGAAGGTGCTGATGGCCGGCGTCTGGAGCTCACCGTCGACCAGTACCGAGACTCGGACCTCGCTCCTTTCAGCCAGGGCCACGGATTCGATCCCATCAAAGACAAGGGTGTGCCCGGCAATGGAGGCACTGTCTCCGACCTCGTCGAAGCTGAACTCGGCCTGACGCAGGAACGATGAGGAACAGGCGAATGCGACGGCAACCACCGCCACGCCGATATGCACGACCATTCCACCGCTTGAGCGCCCCACCAGACCACGGATACCTCGTGCCCTGACTGCCAACAGCAGTTGCCTCACAGCACCAGCTGCAGCGAACCCTCCCAGCCCGACCGCCAGGGTCGGCGCCCAGCCCCGGCTCCCGATGAGAACCGCCACGATCATCGAAACTGCACCTGCTGCAGCCGGCCAGACCAGCCTCTTTGACAACAGTTCGGCTCCTGCCCGTCCCCAGGGCAGGGCTGGCGCTACCGCCATCAGAAACAGGAGGGCGAAGCCAATCGGCATCGTCATCCGCTCGAAGTAGGGGTTCCCGACCGATATTCGACTTCCGTTGGCGGCCTCGATGAGAAGGGGGAACACGGTTCCCAGCAGGACCACGAATGCGAACGACCCGAAGAGCAGGTTGTTGGCAAGGAATGCACCGGTCCGGGAGAGAGGTGAGTCGATCTCGCCGCCCCTGCTGATCTCGTCTCCACGCCAGGCGATCAGGCCGACCGTCGTGGCGACCACGAGGGCAAAGAACGCCAGGAGCATCGGCCCTATCCCCGACTCGGTGAAGGCGTGCACAGAGTCCAGCACACCCGACCTGGTTATGAACGTGCCGAGGATGGTCAGGGAGAACGTGGCGCTGAGGAGAGAGAGGTTCCAGACTCGGAGCATGCCCTTCCTCTCCTGGACCATCACCGAGTGCAGGAACGCCGTTCCGGTCAACCACGGCAGGAACGAGGCGTTCTCGACCGGATCCCATGCCCAGTAGCCGCCCCAGCCGAGGACCTCGTAGGACCACCAGGCACCGAGCATGATTCCCATGGTCAACGCTCCCCATGCCAGCAGGGTCCACCGACGTGTGCTCACCAGCCATCCCTCTCCCATACGGCCGGTCACGAGGGCACTGATGGCGAAGGCGAAGGGAACCGTGAAGCCGACGTAGCCGAGGTAGAGAACCGGTGGGTGGAACGCCATGAGAACATGGTTCTGAAGCAGCGGGTTGGGCCCGGGGCCGTCAAAGCCGGCCCACGGCTGGAACCTTGCGAAGGGAAACGCCGGACCGGCCAGCAGCAGGAAGAAGAAGGTGCAGACCACGAAGAGGACGAGTAGGGCCCACGCCACCATCGGGTCCGCCAGGCTGTCCCGGAAGCGTCGGACAACCGCCACCACGTATCCGACCAGAATCAGCACCCACAACAGGATGGAGCCCTCCAGGGCCGACCAGAGGGTGGCCACGTTGAACAGCGCAGGGGTCTGGTGGCTGCCGTGTTCAGCGACGAACGCAACCGTGAAATCACGGGTGATGAGCGCACGCTCCATCACGGCAAACTGCCCGACGGCGGCCACGGCCAACACGACCACGAAGTTCTGGGAGAGCACCACAAGGCGCTGGTTACGTGTAAGCAGCCCGTAGGCGACGCTCAGCGTCCCCATTACCGAAGCGGCCAGGCCCAGGGCTACGAACCCTGTGCCGAGGGTGGCGTTCACGAACTGACCGGGATCACCGACCGGTGGGTCATGAACCCACCCCACAGGACTCCAGCTCCGCATCGTCTCCCCGGTAGTCGTTGTCGTGCTTTACGACCATGTGGTCCGTTCTCAGGTACCAGCCATCTTCCGCCGCTGCGGACAGGTTCTCGATCCCGGGAGGATCACCGCTGACCCAGGATCCCTGCAGGACCACCGGAACCCCCGGCTGGAACAGTTCGGCCGGATCGCCCAGGTGGGCGACGTCGGCCAACACGTCGGCCACACAGAGGGTGAACACGACTGCGGCCTGGCCATCGAGGCTGGTTTCGACAAGCCCGGGCTGTGGGGTTCCGACCACCCGGAAGCGCTCGGTGCCGAGTTCGGCTCTCGCCGATACCGCCTCGTCGACCTCATAGAAGAACAGCGAGGCGTCGCCGAGGGTGCGGAGCAACACGAACACGACTGCAGCAACCACCGCAAGGAGGACGACGATCGAAAACGGTTTCCTGGCACGGCGCTGGGGTCGTGAGGCCTGCGGTGTGAGGTCCAGCGGACCGGCCTCTCCCGATTCCTCGTCGACCGGTTCAGCCACCCTGGTTCTCCCCCCTGGAGGTCATCCAGCGCCTCTCCCCCTCTGGAACCGATCCGGCCAGGCGACGACCCCGTCGTACGACTGCGCAGCCGTAGAGACCCAGCACGGCGAGGGCGATTCCCCATCCGGCCAGCAGGTATCCGAGGTGTGTCACTTCCCACCTCCGGTCTGGCCGATTGCCGCATCCACGTCGAGAGTCTCCATCTCTGCGTGGCGCTCGGCGATCGCCAACGCCACCTCATGACCAGCCTGGGCATGTTCCAACCAGCCCACCCGGAAACGGTGCAGCATCAGCCATGCGAAGACCAGACCGAACACCACGAAGCCGAGCATCAGGGTGAACAGCGTGAGGTCCTCGATCTTGAGTTCGGCCAGGGTGGACTGCTGGTGCAGGGTCCGGTTCTCCCACCACTCGACCGACCTGTTGACGAGGGGAATGTCGACCACTGCCACGAGGGCGACGATGGCGGCGCGTCGGGCCTGTCGCTGCGGCTCGGCTGGGGTCCTGCGTAGGGCCAGGTACCCGGTGAACAGGAGGAACAACACGAGCGTGGTCATGAGGCGGACGTCTCCCCACTCCCACCAGGTGTTCCAGACGGGCCGTCCCCAGATGGAACCGGTGACGAGGACAAGGCCGCAGCACACCGTGCCCACCTCGGCTGACGCATGGGCTGTTACGTCCCACCATGCCCCCCGCTTGAGCAGGTAGCCGGCGCTTGCCACGGCACATGTCAGGAAGGCGACGTAGGTGAGCACTGCCATGGGAACGTGCAGGTAGAGGAGCCTGACAGCGTCGAACTGACCGAACTCCTCGCCCGTTGTCGGATGCAGCCTCACATCGGGTTCGGTGAACACGAAGGCGAACAGCAGTAGGCCAGCCAGCCCGACCAACGTGGTAAGCCCCAACAGGCGTGATCCCGGTGATCCGGTTGATGTCGTGCTGTCGGCCATACGGTCTCCTTCCCTCCCGTCAGTCCTCGATCATTGCGCCGTGCGCCAGGGCGCCCAACACGGTGGCAACCAGGCCGAACACGGCCAGCAGGCCCAGCCAGGCCCAGCCGTCGACGGCAGCGGCACCCAGGGCGTCGTCGAACGACCGGGTGGCACCAATCAGTACCGGAGCCAGCACCGGAAGCAGCAGGATCGGGAGCAGTGTCTCCCGAGCCCCGAGCCCCGAGGCCAGCGCCCCGTAGAGGGTACCGGTGGTGGCGACCCCCACAGCCGCGGCAACGGCCGTCAGCGCGAGCAGTGCCGGGTCGTCGACCTCGGAGCCGTAGAGCACGACAATTCCAACGGTCAACAGGATCTCCAGCACAATCAGTTGGACGAACACAGCCGCTGCCTTGCCGAGGAACACCGAGGCCGCTGCCATGCCTGAGAGCCGGAGTCCGGTGTGGGCGTCGTCAGCGTGCTCGATCGAGGCTGAGCGCTGCACGGCCAGCAGGGCTGCGAGGAGCACCGTCACCCAGAACAGGCCCGGGGCGAAGGTTCGCAGGGTGCGCTGATCGGCGTCGAGGGCGAACCCGAAGAGCACCAGCACGAGGAGTGCGAACGGTGCCACCTGGTTGAGCAGGACTCTGGAGCGCGCCTCGATTCGGAGGTCCCTGGTGGCTACCAGACGGGCGTCGGTGAACAGTTCACGCACCTGGCCCACCCCCCTGCTCCCCATCGCCCTCCGTGGCGGAATCGCCACTGGAACTGTCGGCCACCACCATGCCGGCGGCAACTGTCACAACCCTCGGAGAGAGCGACCTGACCCGCTCCAGCTCGTGTGACGAGACGAGCACCGTCGCTCCGGCACCGACCGCCTCCGAGATGAGCGAGTCAACGGCGTTGCGGCCTGCCTGGTCGAGGCCGGCGTGCGGTTCATCCAGCAGCCACAGCTCTGGTCGCCGAACCGCCAGGGCGGCTATCGAGGTTCGCCGCCGCTGACCGGCCGAGAGGACATTCACCGTGCGGGAGAGAAGGCGCTGGTCGAGCCCCATCAACCCTGCAGCTGTGGCTGCCCGGGACTCTGCATCGGCTCCTGACAGGCCCGCTGCCCTGGCCCAGAACGAGATGTTCTCGGCAACGGTCAGGTCGCCGTAGAGGCCTGTCGAGTGCCCGAGCAGCGCCACCCGACGCCGCACGGCCCGGCGTTCTGTGGTCAGGTCGTGACCCAGCACGACCACGTCGCCGGCAGTCGGACGAAGGAGACCGGCGCACAGGCGGAGGAGGGTGGTCTTGCCGGCGCCGTTGGGCCCCTGGATGAGCACGGTCTCGCCGGCCTCGACGGACAGGTCGATCCCGGCGAGGGCGGGGAAGCGCCCCAGGAGCGCCACGGCTCCCCGTAGTTCGACCACCGACACGCTGCCACGGTACCTGTGGACTGTGCCCCCACCCCTACCCTGAAGAAGTGCGCACCACCGGTTCGAGACGACAGCAGGGCCTCACGGGGTCGGTGGCCCAACTGGCCCTCCTCGTTGTAGTGGGCCTCGCGGCCACCGCCTGTTCCGATTCGGGCAATCCCTCTGAACTGCCCACGTCCTCGACCAACCCGACAACGACGATGGTCGAGACCAGGCCCTCGCTCGCCGAGGAGCAGGCCCCTGCCTGGATCGGCGAGGTCGTCAACCTCCACGATCTGGGTGGCGACGCCTGCTTCAACCAGTACTCCTGGTTCCAGGACGAACGCCTGGTTGAGATCGACACCCGCGTTCCGTGTGAGGGACCCCACCAATTCGAGATCTACCGCCGGGCCCAGCATCCCGCCCGGCAGGGCGCACCGTGGCCGGGTGATCGGGAGATGGAGGCGTTCGCCACGGCTGAGTGCTACAACGCCTTCAGCGACTTCGTGGGGACCATCTACGAACTCTCCGAACTCGAGTTGGGTTTCCTCGTACCCCGTCAGACCGACTTCGAACACGAGGCCGCCCAGTTCCGAGGGGTCCACTGCTACGTGTTCGAGGGAGACGGGACCGACATGGTCGGGACCGCCAGGGGATCGCTGCGTTGAGCGGCGGTTCCTGACGACTACCCGGATCAACGACCAGAAACGATGGGCGCCATGCCCCGCTGCACGATTGTGTCATTCAGGTTCGGGCCGACGGACGGCGTGTCGGTCGTGGCACAGACCTGGGCTGACGCACTGGTCAGGCTGGGGTTCGAGGTCACATGGGTGGCGGGTTCGTTTGAACCCGGGTGGACGGGGGCGGGCCAGGCCACAACGCTGCCCGGCCTCGGAATATCCTCGGATGAACCTCCTGGCGGGGGTGACCTGGCCGCCGCCCTCGCCGATGCCGACCTGGTGATCGTGGAGAACCTCTGCTCGATTCCCCTCAACCTCCCCGCCGCCCGCATGGTGGCCGACCTCCGGAGGGGTCGGCCCACCATCCTCCACCATCACGATCCGGCGTGGCAGCGCCCGCAGTTCGCCGCTGTGACCGAGTTGCCACCCGATGACCCCGCCTGGCGCCATGTCACCATCAACGAGATGACTCGCGGCGAGATGGCCGAACGCGGCATCACGGCCACGACCATCTACAACGGCTTTGACAGCCACCCACCGTCTGGCGACCGGGAGGGCACCCGCAGGGCGCTGGGGGTGGCCGACGAGACCATTCTCGTTGCCCACCCGGTCCGTGCAATCGCACGGAAGGCCGTCGACCGCGCGATTGCCGTTGCCGAGGCTGTCGGCGGCACGTACTGGCTCACGGGACCGGCCGAGGACGGCTTCGGACCGAACCTCACCCAGCTCCTGGCTACAGCTCGCTGTCCGGTCATCCACGCGCAGGGTCGACCCGCACACGACATCTACGCCGCCGCTGACCTGATCACCTTTCCGTCGACCTGGGAGGGTTTTGGTAACCCACCTGTCGAAGCCGCCCTGTACCGCCGCCCCGTGGTGGTTGGCGACTACCCCGTGGTTGCCGAGCTGCGCGACATGGGGTTCTCCTGGTTCAACCACGACCAGCCCGCCGAGATCCTGTCCTGGCTGGACGGTTCGGACCCGGCGGCGCACCATGAGATGCTTGACACCAACGAGAACCTGGCGGTCGAAAACTTCTCGCTCGAGATGGTTGCCGATGGACTGAAAACGCTTCTGGGCGAGGCAGGCTGGCTGCCATGAGCACAGTTTCCACCGGCGATGAGGTACTGGATCGGCGGGCGAGGGCCGCGCGGATCGCCAGCACCGGGCAACGTCTGGGCTATCTGGCTTTTCTCACCGCCATCGTCGTGTTCGCCGTGGGCCTGGCGACCACCTTTACCGATGTGGTCGCCACCGCCCTCGTGGTGCTGCTGGTTGCCGGATCCGTTGTGCTGGCCCCGTCCATCATCCTCCACCATGCTGTGAAGGCCGCTGAGGACGAGGACCTCCAGACCCCCGGCTGAGACAACCGCTGTCTCCGGTTGGGTGTGCCCCGGACACCGTGGCTACGGTCCGGGCATGACCGACACCGCAGCGGCGACCGTGCGGCTACCTGCACCGGAGCGGCGACAGCAACTTCTCTGCGTGGCCCTGAGGGTCTTCGCCCGCCTCGGCTACCACGAAACCTCGATGAGTGCCCTGGCCTCCGAGGCTGGAGTCACCAAGCCCGTCCTCTACCAGCACTTCGCATCCAAGCACGACCTGTTCAAGGAGGTGCTGGCCCAGACCGGTGACCGCCTCCTTGGCGCCATCAGCGAACGGGCACAGGAGCAGGACAACCCTCGGAACGCGGTCGAGGCCGGCTTCAGGGCCTACTACCACTTCTTTGACGACAGCCCCGATGCCTACGCCGTGCTCTACGGGGGCAGCCTCGGCAACGACCCCGAGTTCAGACATGACCGGCGGCGGGTACGCGATGCCTTCGCCGAGATGGTGGCGGGGCTGATCAAGGCTGCCGACCACGCCGATGCCCTGGCCATGGCAGCCGGCGTGAACGGTATTCCAGAGGCGATGATCCGGCACTGGATGCACGAGGGACGCTGCAGGTCAGCCGACGAGATGGCGACGCTTACCGCACGTCTGGCCTGGGGTGGCCTCGAGCGCCTGGCCTGATCCTCAGACAATCGGCCGGGGCGAGATGTCCACCGGCGAGTCGGGAAGGTGCCCAGCTACAACAGCGGGCAGGTGTTCCCTCAGGAGTTCCGGGAGCACCATCACCTCTGACTCCATCAGGTCATCGACGGCCCACCACTGGGCACCCATGAATGCAGCAGCCTCAAGGGCCTCGAGGTGCTTCGGTCGGTACTCACCTCCGTCGCAGCGTGCGACGTGAATCTTCTCGCGGCTGTCGAAGTGGAAGCCACCGAACGTGAACTGGACGTGCTGGGTCCAGATCACGGGGCCCATTTCGACGTCTTCGATGCCGGTCTCCTCGTAGAGCTCGCGGGCGGCGGCGGTGGCGCTGTCCTCGCCCCAGTCGATCCCCCCACCCGGAATTTCCCACCAGTCGGGCTTGAACGGGTCAAGTGGGTCCTCGGCGTTCACGAGAAAGATTCGGTCATCGCGGTCGAGCAGCACGACCCTCGCTGCGGGGCGCTTAAGCAACATGTCCGGTAAACCCTCTACACGTTTCCATGGCAGGACGAACAGCGCCCCAGCATGTCGAACCTGTGGGACTCGACGCTGAAGCCACGGGCCACGGCCTCACCCACCAGGCCCTCGATCCCAGCCTCGAACTCGTCGGGAACCTCAAAGTCGTCGACACGGCCGCACTCGACACAGACCAGGTGATGGTGGTGGCCAGTCAGGGACTCATGGAGTTCGAACCTGGAGTGGTCATACCCCGCCTCGACCCGTCTGACCACACCCACCTCTACCAACTCGCCAAGATTGCGATAGGCGGAACTCTGAGCCAGACCGTAACCGTCGCCGGCACTGAGGATCTCGGGCAGGGTCAGCGGCCTGCAACCCGCTGCCAGGACCTCGACCACCGAGAACCGCGAGCGGCTGTAGCGCATGGATGCCGCCCGTAGCCTTCGGCCAACCGTGACATGCAGGTCCTCGAGGTCGACGGGATCCGGGTGTGAACCTGATCCGTCCGTCTCAACCACCGATCCCTCAGACATGGCGGCCCAGCCTAGGTTGTCGTTGGCTGTTGTCGGGAATCAGCGAGAACCGCTTCTCTGGGTCGGAGCCTCAGTAGAGGGCCACCCCGGCAAGGCGCAGGTGGGCCAACTCGTTCATCGAACCGACGCTGCGCTCACCCGTGGACGCAGCCATGACCCGGCTGACCGAGGTGTAGGACGCCTCGAAGAAGAAGATGCGGTCAATTCCCAACAGGTGTGAGAGATAGGCGCCGATCACCCCACCATGACACGACACCGCCACCCGGCGACCCGGGTTGTCCGAGACGATCCGCTCCATGGCAGCGATGACCCTGGCCCGGAAAGCCTCGGGTTCGGGAATGCTGTCCTCGGACATGAACTCCAGCCACCTGGGGTCGCCGGCGGCCTTGAGTTCCTCGATGGGGATGTACTCGGGTTCGCCGAAGTCGAACTCGTCAAGATCCTGGTCCACGGTCACCTCAAGGCCCAGGTGACCCGCAAGCGGGGCCGCGGTCTCGAGGGCACGCCTCTTTGGTCCGCTGTAGATGGCGTCGATCCGCTCATTGTGCTCCCCATCGGTCGTACCGGCAGGGTGGACCGCCAACCAGTGGGCCAGGGCATCAGCCTGACGACGTCCAAGGTCAGAAAGGGTCGGGTCAGCCTCCTCGCCGCTGTGCCTGTTGTCGACCCGAACCGGCAGGGCGTGGCGGATGATCAACAGTTCCATGGAAGCCGGACGCTAGCGGCACCGTGTCGCCCGGGTACGGTCCGCACAATGAAGATAGATGGTGGCCTCGTTATCGGCAGTCCGGGATCCGGCGATTCCTCAAGGGACGGGATCGGGGTGATCGCCGAGACGGCACGTCGCCTCGAAGAGGCCGGCTACTCGGGGGCCTGGACCGCCGAGACCAGCCGAGACCCCTTCCTCCCCCACATGGTCGCAGCGGAACACACCGAGAGAATCGAGTTGGGCACCTCCATCGCGGTCGCCTTCGCCCGCAACCCGATGCTGCTCGCCAACCTCGGAAACGATCTTCAGTTCCACAGCAACGGCCGGTTCATCCTGGGCCTCGGAACCCAGATTCGACCGCACATCACCAAGCGCTTCTCAATGGAGTGGTCACGGCCCGCTGCCAGGATGCGCGAGATGGTGCTCGCCATACGAGCCATCTGGGAGTGCTGGAACGAGGAGGCCCCCATGGCCTTCCGTGGTGAGTTCTACCGCCACACGCTCATGACGCCGTTCTTCAACCCGGGCCCCAACCCACACGGAACTCCCAAGGTGTTCCTCGCAGCCGTCGGACCGAAAATGTCCGAGGTCGCCGGCGAGGTCTGCGACGGAATCATCTGCCACGGCTTCAGCACCGAGCAGTTCCTCCGGGAGGTCACCATCCCGGCCGTGCAACGCGGCCTCGACGCCTCCGGGCGGACAATGGACGACTTCGAGATCGTGGGTCCCGGCTTCGTGGTCACCGGCGATACCGAGGAATCGATGGCAAGGGCGGCGGCGGCCACCAGGCAACAAATCGCCTTCTACGGATCAACGCCGGCCTACCTGCCGGTACTGGAGCTGCACGGCTGGGGTGACCTGCATGCCGAGCTGAACAAGATGTCCAAACGGGGCGAGTGGAAGGCCATGGGTGACCTCATCGACGACGACATCCTCTCGACCTTCGCCGTGGTAGGTGAGCCTGAGACCATTGCCCCCGGGTATCTGGCCAGGTACGGAGACTGCGTGGACAGGCTCACCCTCTACACACCTGGCAGCGGCGACAGCGACGACCTCTGGGCGCCGATAGTCGCCGAGTTGGCGGCCTGATCCCCAGGTCCTGAGGACCGGTCCAACCGACTGGGCCACGCGGGGCCGGTAGGTTTAGCGGTATGGCACCTGCCCCCGACCCACCGGAGTTCTCCTACACGGACCTGCTGCCGCTCCTCGAGGACCCGTACACCACCACCACCTACCGGAGGCTCTCCGGCGACGGCATCTCGACTGTCGACGGGCCCGATGGCCACACCTTCCTCAAGGTCGACCCTGAGGCGCTGCGACTGTTGACAGCGACAGCCATGCGCGACATCTCCCACCTGTTGCGCCCCACCCACCTGGCTCAGGTGGCGGCGATCCTCGACGACCCCGAGGCATCGGACAACGATCGCTTCGTTGCCCTGGAACTGCTGCGGAACGCCAGCATCGCCGCCGGCGGCGTGCTCCCCTCGTGTCAGGACACGGGTACCGCCGTGATCGCAGCAAAGAAGGGGCAGTCGGTCCTCACTGACGGAACAGACCGTGAGGCGATCTCACGCGGCGTCTACGACACCTTCCAGACCTCCAACCTGCGCTATTCCCAGCTGGCTCCGATCGACATGTTCACCGAGCAGAACACGGGCACGAACCTGCCTGCCCAGATCGACATCGAAGCCGTTCCGGGCGGCGAGTACCGCTTCCTCTTCATGGCCAAGGGTGGCGGCTCAGCCAACAAGTCCTTCCTGTTCCAGGAGACCAAGGCCCTGTTGAACCCGACCAGCCTCATAGCCTTCCTTGACGAGAAACTGCGTGCCCTGGGCACCTCGGCCTGTCCTCCGTACCACCTGGCAGTGGTTATCGGCGGCACCTCGGCCGAACAGAACCTGAAGGTGGCAAAGTACGCGTCGGCCCACTACCTGGACAACCTGCCCACCACCGGCAGCGAGACGGGCCACGCCTTCCGGGACACCGGATGGGAGAAACAGGTTCTTGAGCTCACCCGGGGCTTTGGCATCGGTGCCCAGTTCGGCGGTAGGTACTTCTGCCACGACGTGAGGGTCGTGCGTCTACCGCGACACGGCGCATCCAACCCTGTGGGCATCGCCGTGTCGTGTTCGGCAGACCGCCAGGCTCTCGGCCGCATTACCGCCGACGGCATATTCCTCGAGCAACTCGAAGAGGACCCTGCCCGATTCCTCCCCGGGGTCACCGACACTGACCTGCCTGGCGACGTCGTTGCCGTGAACCTGAACCAGCCGATGGAGGACCTGTTGGCAGAGCTGACCAGGTACCCGGTAAAGACCCGACTATCTCTCACGGGAACGCTCGTCGTCGCACGCGACATCGCACACGCCCGGATCCAGGAACTACTCGATGCCGGCCAGACGATGCCTGACTACATGCGACATCATCCCGTCTACTACGCCGGTCCGGCGAAGACCCCTGAGGGCTATGCATCCGGGTCCTTTGGTCCCACTACGGCCGGCCGCATGGACGCCTACGTCGACTCGTTCCAGGCAGCGGGAGGAAGCCTCGTGATGCTGGCAAAGGGGAACCGCTCTCCACAGGTGACCGATGCGTGTGCACGCCACGGTGGCTTCTATCTGGGGTCAATCGGCGGCCCGGCGGCCCGGCTCGCACAGGACTCCATCCGCCATGTCGAGGTGCTCGACTATCCGGAACTCGGGATGGAGGCCGTCTGGCGTATCGAGGTCGAGAACTTCCCAGCCTTCATAGTGGTCGACGACAAGGGCGGCGACTTCTTCGCCGAGGTGACAACTCCGGTGCTGCTGCGCTGACCAGACAGCGCCACATCCTGCACGGACCTCAGACGCAGCGGTTCGCCAGACGACCAACGCCGCCTATCTCCGATACGACGGTCTGGCCGACCCGCAGACACCTGCCCTGTGCATCACCGACACCTGCCGGCGTGCCCGTGAACAGCAGATCCCCTGGTTCGAGGGTGCAGATGCCCGATAGATAGGAGACCAGGTCGGGGACTCCTGCAATCATCAGAGAGGTCCGACTGCCCTGGCGCACCTCTCCGTCGACGGTGCACGTGAGCTCCAGGTCATCGGGGTCACCGAGCAGGTCGATTGAAACCACCGCAGGCCCGGTAGGTCCGAAGGTGGCGTGGCTCTTGCCGAGGCTGAACTGTGGAGGCTGGGCGGCGATCTGGAGCCGCCGGTCGGATACGTCCTGACCGACCGTCACCCCGGCCAACGCCTTCCATGCCTCGTCAGGTCGCAGGTTGCTGCATCGCCGCCCCACGACGGCGACCAACTCGACCTCGTAGTCGGTGCGCTCACCGACGACCTCCACGTCGGCGGCGGGACCCACCAGACATGACGGGAACTTGGTGAAGACAACCGGCTCGCCGACCGCCTCGCGGCCCATCTCGTCGACGTGGTCCCTGTAGTTCAGCCCGATGGCGAATACCTGACGGGGCCGTGGAATCGGCGGACCCAACCCTGACAGGGGAACCACCCCGTCATGGTCCCTGTCGGGTACACCGCTGGTCCCACCCAGCTCGTGCAACCTCTCCGGTTCGCCAACCGCGACCATCGGGTCGTACAGGCGCTCTCCCGTCATTCCGCCCAGGTCCCACCATCGGGCGGTGTCACCCGTGAGATGGCCGCCATCCACGAGGACCGCCCTACCGCTCTCGAGGCTGGCGAGTCTGTAACCCATGGGGCAGAAGTCTGGCACGGCATACCGGGTTTGCCGCGGGCCCGCGACAGTTCGTCAACTAGCCGGTGGACAGGCCGGTGTGACGGGTGTTACCTGACAAGACAAGTATTTCGCGCCATGATGGCAATGGGCATGAGACACGATCCAAGAGCCCGGAAGAGGACCATTAACCACCACCACGAGTCCAACCACACAAGCCATCCGACCCGAAGGGAAACACATTGGCCAAGCCACACGACGTCCGTGATGTTGAGCTGCTAGCGCAGGGCGAAATTGGAACCGATGACCGGGAATATGCGATACGCAAGGTTCAGGTGTTGTGTGAGTTGGGTCACGAACCGGTGCTCTCGGCGGTGGTGAAGTTGCGGCTGAGGGAGAAGACCGCCCTTGACCTACCGGCAATAGCAGAGGCCAGCATCGACCTGAACGGCGCGGTGATCCGTGCCCATGCAGCCGGACAGACGATCACAGAGGCCGTGGACCAGCTTGACGAGAGGCTCAGCCGTCGGCTCCGGCGGCGACGCAAGCGCCTCGAGGACAGGCGCCGCAGCGGTGAGCCCGACACCAACCACCGGCCACCCGGATACGCCACGATTCCGGCCGACGAGCGGCAGGTTGTCCGCCACAAGACCTTGGCGCTCCATCCGATGCCAGTGGAGGAGGCGGCCGACGAGATGGACCAACTCGACCATGACTTCTTCTTGTTCCGTGACGCCGACCACGACCTCGACAGGGTCGTGTACCACAACAGGTCGCGAAGCATCTGTGTGGTTCCCGAGGTGGCCGGCGAGGACCTCCCCGGCGACACCCGGCCACCGATCAACCCGGGACGGCTGGTGCTGAACCACCTGACACTTACCGATGCCGAGGCCCTGCTCAACGAGGGTGACGAACCGTTCGTGTTCTTTGCCGCCCCCGGGTCCGACCGCGGCCAGGTGGTCTACCGGCGCTTCGACGGCCACTACGGCCTGATCACCCCAGCCGACTGAGCCGGGAACCAGACAGGGATCTTCCCATCAGGTTGTCCGGCGTACCGGAACGACTATCGGACCGGACTCGTCGTCGATGATCCTGACCCTCACACCGTAGTGACGAGAGACCGCCTCCTCTGTGAGAACCTCGGCCGCTGAACCTGATTCGGCGACCAGACCCGCATCCAGCATCACCAGGAGTTCGGCGTACTGGCCTGCCAGGGTCAGGTCGTGCATGGTGGCAAGGACGGTCAGGTTGCGTTCGGACCTGAGCCCGTCCACAAGGTCCAGCACATCCTGCTGGTGCCCGATGTCGAGAGCGGTGGTGGGCTCATCCAACAGGAGGACCGGGGATTCCTGAGCCAGGGCCCGTGCGATCACCACCCTCTGTCTCTCACCTCCTGACAGGGTGTCTACGGTCCGGCCGGCAAGATGACCTGCATCAAGGTCACTGAGCGCGGAGGTGGCGACCTCCATGTCACCCCTTCCCTCGGCTTCAAAGAAGCCGAGGTGGGCGGTACGACCCAGCAGCACATAGTCAAGGACCCTCATACCCGGTGGAATCACCGGTTCCTGTGGCACCAGCGCCACGAGCCTCGCCACCTCCCGTCGTGACAGTGACTGCACGGGACAACCATCAATGAGGATCTCACCACCGGCCACCAGGCCTCCGACAACCGCCCGCAGGAGGGTGCTCTTGCCGGCCCCGTTTGGGCCGACGACCGTGACCCATCCTCCCGACGGCACATCCAGGTCAACGCCACGCAACACCTCGACCCCGTCGAACGAAACGATGACCGACCTGCATGCGATGGTTGTCATCGGGCCCTCCTGGCGGTTCGGAGCACCAGCACGAAGAAGGGTGCTCCCAGGAATGCGGTGACGACGCCGATCGGGATCTCGGCCGGTTGAACAGCCAGGCGGGCCACTATGTCGGCCAGCACCAGGAACGCCCCACCGAACAGGACGGTCAGCGGGAGGATCACCCGGTAGCTGGTTCCAAAGAGGAGGCGCACCGTGTGGGGAACGATAATTCCCACAAACCCGATGAGGCCGCTGACCGAGACAGCCGCGGCGGTTCCCAACGAGGCTGCCACGACCGTTACGAGGCGCATCCTCCGAACATCCAGGCCGAGTGACCCCGCCTCCTCGTCGCCGACACCCAGTGCGTCAAGGCGACGCCTCACCATGAGTATCACGGCCAGACATACGCCGGTGTAGGGGGCGAGCAGCGCCACGTCGTTCCACCCGGCGGTGCGAAGTTGCCCGAGTACAAAGAAGTAGACCTGCCTGATCGTCTCGGACTCGCGTTGTTGAACAAAGGTCTGAACGGCGGTAAAGAAGCTCGCAACCGCGACACCCGAGAGCACGAGGCTCGTCACCGGATCCAGGCGACCACCTGTAGCCCCGACCAGATAGGTGAGGGTGACTGCAGCAAGGGCCCCGGCGAAGGCCGAGAGGGGCACGGGGTCCAGGATGCCGACTCCGTCGCCGGCGCCTGACACGATCGCCATGGTGGCACCGAAGCCGGCGCCGGCTGCCACGCCCAGCAGGTACGGGTCGGCGAGGGGGTTCCGGAACACACCCTGGTAGGCACCCCCGGCTGTGGCAAGCATGGCCCCGACCAGAAGACCCAACACGACCCTCGGTAGGCGGATCTCCCAGATAATCGCCTGTTGCCGCTCGCCAAGACCCGAGTCCACCTCGACCAGCGGCAGCCGGTCGACCAGCTCGACCAGCACCTCACCGAAGCCGAGGTCGGCCGGACCGAGTGCCAGACCGGCGACGCCGGCGACGAGGACGGCGAGCCCACCAGACGCCAGCCACCACCCGCGAAGCCGTGCAGGCCCTGCCCGTTCAGGGCCCACGGTGCACCCGGACTGTGTCCATCAGGGCCGCATCAGCCTTCGAACCCCTCAATGGCGGCCTTGACGGACTCGATGAAGTCGACCACCCGCGGCCCCCACCGGCCAGAGGTGTCCTGGTCGACAGGAACCACATGGCCATCCATGACCGCCGTCAGGACATCCCAGCCTGGACGGGCCGCCACCGTCTCCGCCGACTCGCCCCATGCGGCATCGGCCAGGAAGATGATGTCGGGGTCTGACTCCAGGATGAACTCGGCTGACAGCTGCGGCCAGCCGAAGCCGGCCTCGTCTGCTGGATCGGCAATGTTCTCAAGGCCCAACAGGGCGTAGAGCTGACCCACGAAGGTGGTGGACGTGGCCGAGTAGAGCGTGTTGTCGATCTCATGGAAGTAGGTCATTCCGCTGCCGACGGGGTCGCCGGCGAACGCTGCCAGACCATCCCTGATGGATGCGTTCACCGCCGCGGCTTCGGTCGCATGGCCCGTGAGTTGGCCGAGTTCGGTTGTCTGCGAGTAGGTGTCGTCGATTGAGTTGGCAGCCCACTGCATGACGGTCGGGATCTCTAGGGCCTCGAGGCCCTCGACAAGGTCGCCCGGGTCATAGGAGATGACGACAAGGTCCGGCTCGTACCCGGCGATTGCCTCGACGTTGGGCGTGAAGCCCGAGAGTTCAGATACAGGTGCATCGGCCGGGTAGCTCGACATGTTGTCGACTGCGATGACCTGATCCCCGGCTCCGATGGCGAAGAGGATCTCCGTGGCGGTCGGAGACAACGAGATGATCGCAGCCGGGCCGTCAGGAACTGTGGTCGTGGTCGGGGCCACCGTTGTTGTCGCGACGCCTGAGAGTGCGGATTCTCCGCTCCCGGTGTCGGATCCACATGCCGTTGAGGCGACGGCCAGCACGCCCAGCAGTACAGGGAGGCGCAGGTTAAGAAGGGCTCGGATGGGTGGGCTTGCCATTGGTTTCTCCTGTCTGCCGAGAAAACGGACGCAGACAGGAAGCCCTGCCCGACGACCGCTCTTCCTCGAGAGCCGTTGTCGAGCCCAATGGCCGGTCGGCCTGGCTAGCCAACCCCTGGAGGGGTCGGCACACAGTTGCGGGACAGCGCCGGATTCACACCGGCTTCGCCTCGCCACGGGGCGCCGTCACACTACCGTCTGGAACGGGGGTGACACGCACCCACGGAACCGTCTACCAGGCCAGAGAGGCGCGGACCCTGCTCGTGTACTCCGGCCTGGTGACCAACAGGCCTGGGACCACCGGCCGGGCCTTGTTGTAGGAGAGGTCCGATCCGTCCATGCCGCAGACGTCGAGGCCTGCCGCCGCTGCCACCGCTGCCGGGGCACAGACATCCCACTCGTAGAGACCCGAGGGGTGAACGTACACGTCGGCGGTCCCCTCGACGACGGCCATTGCCTTCACCCCGGCCGACCCACACGAGCGCACTACACCACCAATTGCGGCAGCCACATGCTCGGCCTCGCCCCACTGCGACCGGCTCGTGATTACAACGGGCCTGTCACGCTGAAGGTTCCGCCCTCCCTCCACAGGCTCCTGGAGAGTCCCGTAGAGCCTGCCGACGGCTGGCAGGTCCACGGCGGCCGCCACGGGAACACCGTTGACCACCAACGCCACGTGCACGGCCCACTCGACGCTGCCGGGTACCCCGTAGTCCCGGGTGCCATCCAGGGGATCGAGGATCCAGACCCGCTCCGACGAGAGCCTCCGGCTGTCATCGTCACCCTCCTCGGAGAGCACGGCATCGTCGGGTCGCATCCGCGCCAGACAATCCACCAGGTGATCGTGGGCCGCCCGATCGCCCATCTCCATGACCTGATGCCGGGTGCGACCCTGGGACCATGCCTGGTGTCGCACGTCGACAAGCAGGCAGCCGGCCTGTCGGGCCAACAACCCGGCCAACTGATGGTCACAGACCCGGCCCGGGTCCGGCCCGGGTGACAGGTGGGACATGGGCGGCGACCCTACCGCCCCTGTCAGGGTCGGTAGGAACGGGGCCAGGCGCATTCAGACACCATCGGGCCACTACCGTTGGGCCGGGCTGGCCGGCCTCTTCACGTCATAGCTCGGAGATTCCACATGTCGTACGGACGTATCACGGGGTGGGCGACGAACCTGCCCGAGAGGGTTCTCACCAACGACGACCTGGCTGAGATGGTGGACACCTCCGACGAGTGGATCACCGCCCGAAGTGGAATCAAGAGCCGCCACATCGACGGCACGGTCACCGAGATGTCGGCGATTGCCGGCCGTGCGGCCATGGCCATGGCCGGCGTCGATGCCGATCAGGTCGACCTGCTCCTGCTGGCGACCACGACCGCCGACCAGCAGTTCCCGGCAAGCGCCTCTGTGGTTCAACACGAGCTGGGCCTTACCTGTGGCGCCGTTGACATGAACGCCGCATGCTCGGGCTTCGTCTACGGGCTGGTCACCGCGATGCAGTTCATGAACGGCAGCGTGGACCGCATCCTGTTGATAGGCGCTGACGCCCTCAGCGGCATCGTCGACTGGACCGACCGAGGCACCTGTGTCCTGTTCGGCGACGGCGCCGGCGCCGTCGTGCTGGAACGCACCGGCGACGAGCCTTCCCTGCTGGGATGGGACCTCATGTCTGACGGTTCAGCCGCTGACATCCTCTACTGCGACCATGGCGGAACCATCGTCATGCACGGCAAGGAGGTCTTCAGGCGGGCGGTGATGGCAATGACCGACTCGGCCACCAACGCCATCGCCCGGGCCGGGGTGACTGCCGACGACATCTCGATCGTGGTCCCCCATCAGGCCAACGTGAGAATCATCGAAGCCTCCCTGAAGCGGCTCGGAATACCCATGGAGAGGACAGCAATTGTGCTTGGTCACACCGGCAACACCTCGGCTGCCTCGATACCCCTTGCCCTCGTAGACGCCATCGACAACGACCGGATCGCCCCCGGCGACCTGGTCCTGATGGTCGGCTTCGGAGCGGGCATGTCGTCGGCTGCCGCCGTGCTCCGCTGGGACCCACCAGCCAGCTGACCACAACCGGCGGTACCCTCGCCGCCGTGCTTACCGCCTCGGGCCTGTCCCGATCCTTTGGACCACGGACCCTGTTCCGCAATGTCTCACTCCAGTTGGGACCAGGCCGACGGGTCGCCCTGATTGGTGGAAACGGCACCGGGAAGACGACCCTGCTCGAAATCCTGGTCGGCATGCACGAGGCCGATACCGGCGAGGTGCACCGCCCGAAGGATCTGCGCATCGGCTACCTCCCACAGGAGCTTCCGACAGAGACGGGACGCAGCGTGTTCGAACAGGTGATGCTGGGTGCCGAGCAGGTGACGGTACTGGCGCACCGGATTCAGGATCTGGGCCAGCAGTTGGGCTCGGCAACAGGAGCGGAACAGGAGCGGATCCTGGCCGAGTACGGAGAGTCCCAGTCCCGGTTCGAGCAGATCGGCGGCTACGCCGTCGAGGCCGAGGCCCACCGGATTCTGGCCGGCCTTGGCTTCGACCCGGAGGACCACGACCGACCCATGGACGAGATGTCCGGCGGATGGCGAATGCGGGTCGCGTTGGCGAGGCTTCTCCTGTCTGCACCTGACCTGTTGGTCATGGATGAGCCCACCAACCACCTCGACGTCGACAGTGTCGCCTGGCTCGAACAGCAGTTGGCCGGTTGGTCGGGTGGGCTCCTGTTCGTCAGCCACGACCGTGACTTCATCGACGCCGTCGCCAACCGGATCCTTGAACTGTCCGGATCCCGGGTCACCGAATACATCGGTGGCTTCGCCGACTTCGTGGTAGCCCGCGAGGAGCGCCTGGAGGCCCAGAGAGCCGCTGCCGCCCAGCAGTCACGCCAGGTTGCCCACGTTGAACAGTTCATTGAACGCTTCAGGTACAAGGCCACCAAGGCACGACAGGTTCAGAGCCGGGTGAAGGCCCTCCAGAAACTTGAGCGGGTCGCCGTGGATGAACACGACACTCCCTCATCCCGGTTCGGGTTCCCCCCACCGCGAAGGTCCTCGCGGGTAGTCGCCGAACTCGAGGACGTAACCGCCGGCTACCAGACCGACGAGGGTGACGAGGTGGTGCTCGAGGACGTCTCCTTCACCGTCGAACGGGGAGGGGTGCTGGCCCTTGTCGGCCCCAACGGCGCTGGCAAGACAACCCTTGTGAAGCTCCTGACCGGAGACCTGGCTCCCCTGAGCGGGAAGGTCTCAAGGGGAACGAATGTGGACCTCTCGTACTTCGACCAACTGCAGGCCGAGGTCCTCGACGAACAGCGGACCGTGATCGACGAGTTCCGGACCGTGCCCGGTGTCGGCACCGACGGTCGCAACCCACGCACCTACCTGGCCTCCTTCGGGTTCCGCGGCGATGCCGTGGACCGTCTCGTCGGTGACCTGTCAGGTGGCGAACAGACCCGACTGGCGCTGGCCAAGACGCTCGCCGTTCCGGTGAACCTCCTGATCCTGGACGAACCCACCAACCACCTCGACCTTCCGAGTTGCGATGTTTTGGAGGACGCCCTGAGCGCCTATCCCGGGACAGTCGTGCTCATCACCCACGACCGGCACCTGATCCGCTCTGTTGCCGACAACCTGGTCGAGGTCAGGTCCGGGCGGGCGGTGTGGCACACGGGGGTACCCGACAGGGTTCTCTACCCGACCCAGGCCCCAACACCGGCCAGACCAGGCAGGGAGCCCGAGGGCACCGCTCCACCGAAGCCGAAGACGACACCGAGGAAGCAGCGCTCAAAGGACCCCGCATCCGGCCTCAGGAAGCGCCTCGCCAAGGCCGAACGCGAGTGGGAGGCGGCAGAAGCCGCCGTCGTCGCCGCCCAGAAGCGCCTCGCCGACCCCGATCTCTACAAGGACCCCGAAGAGGCCGCTGCTGCAGTCGCCGAACACGGAGAGGCCAAGGACCTGGCAGCCAGCCTCATGTCCGAGTGGGAGAGGTTGAACGCCCGTCTGAGCAACTGAGACCACGCCGCTGGCGCCGTAGCGGCGTGACCCCGCTACGGTCCCAATCCATGCGGATCCTGGTGACCAACGACGACGGCATCGACTCTGTCGGGCTGCACGTGCTCGCAAGGGCAATGCTCGATCACGGCGACGTCACCATCGTGGCTCCCGATACCGAGTACTCGGGGGCCGGGGCCGCGTTCGGACCTGTCCACCTCATCCGCCCCGAGGTACACGAGGCCAGGGTCGAGGGAATCGCTGCGGCGTGGTCAGTGAGTGGCCCACCGGGGTTGTGTGTCCTCTACAGCCGGCTGGGTGTGTTCGGCGACCAGTTCGACCTTGTCGTGGCAGGCATCAACCCGGGCATGAACGTAGGCCGGTCGGTCTACCACTCGGGAACTATCGGCGCTGCGCTGACTGCAAGGAACGGCGGAATCACGGGAATCGCCGTCAGCCAGGCGGTCGCCAAGTGGGGTGTCGAGGGTCAGGGAACCGGTGAGGACCTGGACGACCAGGTGTGGGATTCAGCTGCCGAGGTGGCACGGGTTGCCGTCGGAGCCGTGGTCGCCGACCCACCGGGTGTTCCGTCAGTACTCAACATCAACGTTCCGAACCTCCCCCTCGACGAGATGTCCGGCTGGAAGCAGACAAGGATCGGCAGCCTGCCACCTCGCACCATGTCGACAGCCACGCTTGAACCCAAGCCGGGGCACGAGGGTAGCTACCACATCGCCATGGCCTGGGGTGAACCCTCGACACTCCCACCCGACACCGACGGTGGAGCGGTGATGGACGGCTTTGTCAGCCTCACATGGGTTGGTGGCATGGCGGCAGAGCCCGTAGTCGACCACGACCCGGTGGTGGCTGCCGTCAACGACCTCCTGGCCTGATGCCCGGGGAGGCTCCCGATCGGGTCTGGTATGTGGCCTACGGTTCGAACCTGTATGAGGCCCGCTTCCTCGCCTACCTGAAAGGTTGCGGAGACGACGAGCCGTGGGGCCCGCACCGCGGAGCCGCCGACCAGAGTCCACCCGTGGCAAACCGTCGGGTAGAGGTACCCCACCCGGTCAGGTTCGGAGGCAACTCGCAGCGATGGGGTGGGGGCTGCTGCTTCTGCCCGGTCGAACCCGTTCCTGATGGTCGCCTCAGGCCGGTCGGGCGTGCATGGCTTATTACCGTGGCCCAGTTGGCCGACATCGCCACCCAGGAAAACCGACTTCCAGTCGAGGCCGCCACCATGCCCGACCGCTTCCCGGAACCCGGCAGTTCGGTACGTGTACTCGACGGCCTGATCGACCGACTGCTGGCACTCCCTCCCCTGGACGGTGTCCCGGTAGTGACCCTCGCCTCCACCAACCTGCCTTCGATCACGCCACCGGCCCCCCGCTACCGGTCCGTCCTCGCTGCAGGGATGGCAGAGATGGGTATGGAACACGAGCTCATCGAGGCGCACCTTGTCGACCTGGACCTCTCCTGAGGACGGCCGGTGGAACCGTGCAACCAACTGTGCCCGGTGGTAGGAATTGTCCCCGAGAATCGAGCCATCTAGCGGAGAGCCGAACAAGTTGAAGGTCGTAATAATCCACCAGAGCCGAACCGGAAACACCAGGCGGGCCGCCGAGTTGATCGGAGGTGCCGCCAAAGCCACCGGTGCAACCGTGGCGGTCCGTCCGGTCACCAACATCGACATGAGCGAGCTGGCTGAGGCCGACCTCGTCTTCGTGGGCACCTGGGTCGACGGCCTCATCCTGTTCGGGCAGAAACCCGGTGACGCCACGAAGGTACGAGGGATCCCGAAACTCTGGAACAAGCGCGTCGCCGCCTTCATGACACACGCAGTCAACCCGGGTAATGCAGCCGCTAGGTTCGCCGGCCTACTTGAGGCTCAAGGAGCCGACGTGGTGGCGGCCCGCTCCCTGAACCGAAGACGCCTCGACACCGAGGCAGCCGAGTTCGCAGCCGAGGTGCTCTTCTCTACCTGAGGCTGAGTCTTTCCAGCCGGAGTGAGGATCAGGAACGCAGCTCGCCAAAGGGCAAGTTGTGGGTCGACCGCCAGCCGTCTGTGGCGAACACAGCCACCGCTGTCCAGATGAAGGCGAACCCGACCAGGCGGCCACCATCCAGGAACTCCCCGTAGACGAACACGCCCAGCACGAAGTTGAGCGTCGGCGCCAGGTACTGGAGCATCCCGATCAGGCTGAGCGGGATCCGTCGAGCCGCTCCCGCGAAGAGCAGCAGGGGGACCCCGGTAAATGCCCCACTGGCGACCAGCAGTGCGGTCGTCCCCGGGCTGGACGGCCCGACCACACCGGCGCCATCACTGGTCCGAAGGGACAGGAACACCAGGGCCGGAATAATCATCACCGAGACCTCAATGGCAAGGCTGACAAGGGGCGGGCTGTCGATCTTCTTCTTGAGCAGGCCATAGAAGCCGAAGGTGAACCCCAGGACAAGTGACACCCATGGCAGGCTCCCGACACCCACGGTCAGCCACACCACCCCAATGGTCGCCAACGAAATGGCAACCCACTGGCCCCTACGCAACGACTCCCCCAGGAACACGACACCCAGGAACACGCTGACGAGTGGGTTGATGAAGTACCCGAGGCTGCCCTCGAGCACCCTGTCCGTGTTCATGGCCCAGACCCAGGTCAGCCAGTTGGTGCCGAGCAGCGCTGCGGCCACAATCTCCAGAACAAGAATTCGTGGCGACGAAGCGGCAGCGATGACGTCCCTCCACGACCTACGAGCCAGATGGACCACCATCACGAACACGAAGATCCAGAGTGCCCGGTGGCCAAGGACATCGGCGGCCGGTACCGACGACAGGCTCTTCCAGAACACAGGGGACAGTCCCCAGATCGTGTAGGCGCAGATCGCGTAGACGAGGCCCCTCTGCATCGGTGCAGTCTCGCCGGGCCCGCCGCCCTATCCTCCTCCCGGTATGGAGAATCGGGTGAAGACACGTGGAACGGACACATCGACCGTTTCCACCTCGAAGAAAGGCCGGTCCTGACGGTGCGCATCGGACTGCTCCGCTGCGACGAGGTGGGTGGCGACCGGGCCGAACGCTTCGGTGGGTACAAGGACCTCTACAGCAACCTGTTGAGGGCCGTCGATCCAAACGTGGCCATCACGGACTACGACGTCGTCGAGGGCCAACTGCCCACCGATCCGGGTGAACAGGATGGTTGGCTGATCTCCGGTTCCAGGGCGTCCACGTACGACGATGCGCCCTGGCTGGACGATCTGTCCGCCCTCCTCGTGAGGCTCAACGAGGCTGGGGTGCCAACCGTCGGGATTTGCTTCGGTCACCAGGCGCTCGCCCACGCCCTGGGTGGCAAGGTGGCGATGGCTGCAGGCGGTTGGGGGATAGGAATCCATCAGGCGGAGATGACAGCTCCGTCCAAATGGATGCTCCCGGAGCGACAGCAGTTCGGAATCGCCTACAGCCACAAGGACCAGGTAACTGACCTGCCGGACGGTGCGACGATCATCGCCGCAACCGACCACTGCCCCATCGCCGCGTTCACCCTTGGCGACCACGTGCTGGGAATCCAGGGACACCCGGAGTTCACCGCCGAATTCGCCGCCGACGTCTACCAGAGCCGACTGGGCGTGTATCCCGACGAGGTGTTGGACGACGCTATGCGCTCCCTTGAGAACGGTATTGACAGCTCTGACGTGGCTGCATGGATGCTGGGGTTCCTGCGAGGGCGTTGACAGGCCCGCGTCTGGCGTCAGGTGGTCACCTGATCTACCGGCCTCGTGATGACCACAGCGAGGGCAGCCACGACCACGGCCATGCCGACCGCCTGCAGGCCGCCGATCTTCTCGCCAATGAGCCACCAGGCGTACAGGGGAGCAATGGCAGTGAACAGGAGCCCGATAAGGCCCATCACCGGTAGCGAAACGTGGGCGTGGGCAAAGTTGGTGAGGAGGTGGCCCGTTCCCGGAACCACCGCCATGAGCACAACCGGCCACCAGTCGGATCCGACAGGAGGCGAGATGGGGTGGCCGACGATCAGGGCGGCTGGAAGGATGGTCAGAGCAGCAACGATCGTCAGGCCCAACTGATAGGGAACCGCTTCAAGCTCCGAACGTGCCCTCTTGCTGACCACGTAGTAGAGCGAGAACAACAGCATCGTGACCAGGGCCAGGAGGTCCCCGGTGCGGGTGGCCACGCCAACGCCGGACGAGGCGTACATGGCAAGTGCCACCCCGCCGATGGATACGGCGGACCAGCCGTAGAGGGACCTGTGGGGCCTTTCGCCGAACATCCGTGCAGCCACGCCAAGCAGGATGACGGGCTGCAGGGCTCCGATCACGACGGCATTGGCCGCGCTCGTACGCCGCATGGAGACCATGAAGAACACGAGGTTCACGCCGAAGATGAGCCCTCCGAGTACGGAACGACGGAGTTCCATCCAACCAAAGTGCTGCCCTGTGGCCACCAGCACGATGGCGTATCCAAGCGCACCGAACAAGAGACGCCAGAGCACGAAGGTCATCTCGGGAAGGTCCGACAACTTCACGATGCTCGGACCGAATGCCATCAGGCCCACAGCCAGGAGCGCGGCGGTACTGCCGACCCTTGTCTGTTGATCCATGCCCGCACCCTTTCACGACCTACACCCCTGACCCCACCCCGGCCCCTGGATCTCAGCCCAGCGAAATGGCGGTGTCCTGGGCCTCCTGTAGGCCCGCCGTGAGGGTCGTGGTCCACTCGCGCAGAACGCTTCTCGGTGCCTTCCGGTCCGGTGGCGGAATCGGCTGTCCCACCGCCACGCAGACTCTCCTCGGCCTGGGGATCCTGGCCCCCATCGGCATCGCGGCCTCGGTCCCGGAAATACCGACCGGAACGACAACGGCACCGGTCTTGGCTGCCAGGTAGGCGGTTCCGTCGAAGAGGTCTGCGATGTGATCACCGGTCTGACGACCACCTTCTGGAAACACCAGCAACATGGCGCCCGTGTCCAGGAGCGACCGGGCCGCCCTGATGGACTCCCTGTCGGCACTCCCCCGTCGAACTGGGAATGCACCCAGGGCAACCAAGAACCAGGCCATTGGCCGCATAGAGAACAGGCTCTCCTTGGCCAGTGCCCGGAACCGTCGCCTAGTCAAGGGGGCCAACAGCGGCGAATCCAGGTTGGAGCGGTGGACCGGAGCCAGAATCACAGGGCCCGACCTCGGAATGTTCTGACGACCCGCGGCCTTGACCCGAAAATACGGCCACAGCACGAAACGAATCAGGGCCCGTGCCGCTCCGTACACGATGGTGGCCGAGGTGCCGGATGCGACCCTCTGGGCGCGGGCCCCGATGTCTTCGGTCAGCGTCGGCCGATCCGAGCGCTCAGGACGTCACGCAGACTGACCATTCCGACAAGGCCCGTTGAGTCGACAATCGGCAGGTGTCTGAACCCCCGGCTGAGCATGAGGGTCGCGGCCTCCTCCGTGTCGAAGTCAGGGCCAGCGGTGTCGGGTTCGGCGGTCATCCAGGCCTCGACGGTCGTGTTGGAGAGGTCGGGTGCGTCAGCTGCGGCCCGCAGGACATCGCGTTCCGTGAGAATTCCCAGGATCATCCTTCCCATTACCACCACAACGGACCCGAAACCGCCCTTGACCATGACCTTTGCGGCATCTGCCATGGTGGCGTCTGGCTGGAGCGTCGCCACCCCGGTGGACATCACGTCTGACACGGTGGCCATCAGCCGGTGCCTCCGACCTCGTCCAGTTCGGGGTCGCTCCGCTCGCGGGCCGGCTCGTCAAGGTCCTGGTTCAAGAGGCGCCAGAGGGTGCCGGCCCAGACGCTGGCGTGGGGCCATTCACGCCAGAAGGTCTGGAGAACCATCGGGTCGAGTGCGTCGGTGGCCTGGGCAGGGGTGGCGGAACGCGCCAGATCCTCGAGTGCGTCGATGGCCTCCAGAAGTCGCTCCGACGGATCGGCAGCCATGAATCTCCCTTGCTTGTTGAACCCTGTACGAGAAGCCCGCTTCCGGCCTGATCGATCATTATCCCCTGAAAATGGGGGCTCTGGCAAGCGGGGTTCCGGCGCCCGGTGTCGTCAGCGGGTCAGAAAGACCTGGATCTCCACCACACCGTGGTCTTCTACGGCGATCACGATCGAGGCTGACGGAACCTCTACCCCGAAGTCGGCAAACACGATGTCGAGTGTTCCCACAACGGCTAGGACCTCCCCGACCATGTCGGCAGACAGGTCCACGGAAACCGCCTGGCTGATCCCATTCACCATGAGAGTTCCCGGTGCCGACACCTCGACTGAGGTGCCTACGTCGCCGAGATCCACTGGTCCGTCCAGGATAAACACGGCCTCGGGGTGGGTTCCGGTGTTCAGGGCCTCCTGGACCTTCGGGTCGCGAAAGGAACGGTCGGTCCGCAACCCACGCAGGTCTGCTCGAATCTCGGCCGCAACGAGGACCGTGCCATCAAGCTCAACCTCGCCGGCGACCTGGGGTGTGCGGCCGACCGCCGTGGTGCTTCCGATGCCCCGCCCCAACTCCTCGTTCACCCGAAAGCCAACGAAGGTGCTCGTGAAGTCGCTGTAGTCACCGATTGAGGTGTCGACCGTCCAGGTCCCTGTCGCGTCACCCGGGACCGTCGTGGTGGTCACTGGTGCAACAGTTGTAGGCGCTGCGGTGGTCTGGGCCGGTGCCGCTGTCGTGATGGGTGCAACAGTTGTAGGCGCTGCGGTGGTCTGGGCCGGTGCCGCTGTCGTGATGGGTGCAACAGTTGTAGGCGCTGCGGTGGTCTGGGCCGGTGCAGTTGTCGTGGTGGGCTCAGCAGTCGTGGGCGCTGCGGTGGTCTGGGCCGGTGCCGCCGACGTGGTGGACGCCTGGGCTTCTGCGGCGATCTGGGCCGCCAACCCGATATCGGGCGCCGGCGGAGCCGTGTCGCGGATCACGAACCACCAGACACCGACAGCCAGCACCACTGCTGCTGCAACAAGCAGATTCCTTCGCATCGGGGGTCTTCCTCACTGCAGGTCCACACGGCCATTGGTCCGACCTGAGCCTACGGCCGCCCGACAGGGAGCCCCCGTGGCGCTACCCGTAGGGTGCCGACATGAAGTTCGGGATCTTCTATGAACACCAGTTTCCCCGCCCCTGGGCCGAGGGCGACGAGCACCTGCTCTTCAAGAACGCACTGGACCAGGTGGAGTTGGCCGACAGGCTCGGCTTTGACCGCGTCTGGGAGGTTGAACACCACTTCCTCGAGGAGTACAGCCACAGCTCCGCCCCCGAGGTCTTCCTGGCCGCAGCCAGCCAGCGCACCACCCGCATCAGGCTCGGGCACGGCATCGTGCTGCTGCCCGCCGAGTACAACCACACGGCCCGGGTGGTCGAACGGGTCAACACCCTTGATCTGCTGTCGGACGGTCGGGTGGACTTCGGCACCGGCGAGTCCTCGTCCACCGCCGAGCTGGATGGCTTCGGTGCCGAACGTGAAACCAAGAGGGAGCAGTGGCTCGACCACATCGAGGCCGCAACCAGGATGATGGTCGAGGAGCCATTTGCCGGCTGGGACGGGCCGTGGCTGCAGATGCCTCCACGCAACATCGTGCCGAAACCCCACCAGAAGCCCCATCCTCCCCTCTGGGTGGCGTGCAGCCAGCGTGAGACCATCCAGCTGGCCGCCCGTAAGGGGATCGGTGCCCTCACCTTCGCCTTCGTCGAACCGGGTGAGGCGGAGCACTGGGTCGCCGAGTACTACGCCACCATCGCATCCGAGGAGTGTGTCCCGGCCGGCTTCGCGGTGAACGCCAACATCTCGAGCGTGCTGCCGATGATGTGCCACGAGGACGAGGCGACCGCCATCGACAGGGGCATCGACGGCGCTCACTTCTTCGGCTACTCCCTGGGGCACTTCTACGCCTTCGGCAGCCACAGCCCCGGCGTGACCGACATCTGGGCCGAATTCGAACAGAACCGCAGCGCCTTCGGCTTCGACCGTGAGACAGCGGCGCAGACCAACGTCGAGTTGAGGGCCAGGCTGGCGGGAACGCCAGCCACGATCGGCGAGGGTCTGCTGTCACTGCGCGGCGCGATCGGAACGCCCGAACAACTCCGGGTGCTCCTCCGTCAGTATGAGGCTGCCGGGATCGACGAGGTCATCTTTGTCAGCCAGGCTGGCCGCAACCGGCACGAACACATCTGCGAGTCGTTGGAACTGTTCGCTGCAGAGGTGATGCCCGAGTTCGCCGAAAGGGACCCTGACCTCACCCGCCAGAAGGAGGAACGCCTGGAACCGGCCGTTGAGGCGGCCCTGGCGAGGCGTGAGGGGCCCCGCAGCGTCGACCCTGACTACCGGATAGCGCCACCACCCGCCGTGGGCTGACTCAGCCGAACCTTCCGGTCAACAGCCAGGCCTGCCTGCCCCCCAGTTCCAGTTGCAACGACTCCGTGAGGCCGGGCCGAACCTGACGTGCCAGGTCCCTGTCGGCCACCAGGATGCCGAGGCCCCATCCGGCCAGATGCTCGTTTCCGACCCGTCCGAGGGTGGCGTAGAGGTTCCTGAGATCGTCGCCCGCTGACACGCGGCCTCCCCATGGCGGGTTGGTTATGAGGTGACCTGGTTCGCCATCGGGCTCCGGGTTCTCGAGCGCTGAGATGGGGGCATTGACGAACTGGATCCGGTCGGCCACGCCGGCCCGTTCAGCGTTGGCACGTGCCGACTCAACGGCCCCGGCATCTCTATCGGCGGCAACAATTGCGGGGTGGTCGGTTGGGGCAGGAACAGAGTCCACCTCGGCGGTGACGCTCGCCCAGGTTCCGGGCTGGAACGTAGGCCACCGCTGGAAGGTGAAGTCCCGTCCGAGCCCCGGGGCGTGCCCGGCGGCCCGGATCGCCGCCTCTATGGCGATGGTCCCGGATCCGCACATTGGATCCACAAGCGGGGTGGACGGGTCCCATCTGCATGCCAACAGGAGTCCCGCTGCCACCGACTCACGAAGTGGTGCCTTGGCCTGGTCGAGGCGCCATCCCCGCTGGTGGAGAGCAGCACCCGAGGAGTCGACGCTCACGACAAATTTGTCCTTCACAGCCCTGACAACAAGCAACTGCTCGGGCCCGTCAACCGACCCCTTGGGCAGAGCCGACTCGAACCGTTCCACGACCGCTGCGTCGTGCCACAGCATCGACCGCCGGGTGGTCACCCGCACCCTGGGCCGTGACGACCCGTCGAACCATTCTGACCAGTCGACCTCCCCCAGCCTCCGTTGAAGGTCGGCAAAGGTCCTGACCGTAAAGGTCGCCGCCCTGACGAGGACCCTCGTCGCACACCTCAGGAACATGTTCGCCGCATACAGCTGACGGGTGGTCAACTGGCACGTGACACCACCTTTCTCCGTCCGGGTACGTCGAACTCCCAGCCCAGCCAATTCGCCTGCGACAAGTTCCTCCAGACCGGGAGGACACACCACAAGTACCTCATGGGTCGCACCTCGCAGATCTGCCATACCAACACCCTGCCATCCCTGGCCCCCTTGGCTGAACCGGCGGTCAGCCTGTGGAGGTTTCCAGAAGACTCTCCCGGAGTTGCCGCTTGACGAACTTGCCGTTGGCGTTCCTGGGAAGCGGATCGGAGAGGAACCAGACGTGCTCGGGGACCTTGAACGAGGCGATCAGTTCCGCTGTGTGGGCACGCAGGTCATCAGCTGTCATCGAGGCCTCCGGGAGCAATACGATCGCCACCCCGACCGCTTCGCCGAGACGCCCGTCGGGAACAGCGAACACCGCTGCCTCGGCAACTGCCGGATGCTCGTAGATGGCGGCCTCGACCTCAGCCGAGTACACGTTCTCTCCGCCACGGAGCACCATGTCCTTTGCACGGTCGACGAGGAAGAGGAAGCCCTCGTCGTCGAGGTAGCCGATGTCGCCGGTGTCGAACCACCCGTCGACAAGGATCTCGGCGTTTGCCTCGGGCCGGTTCAGGTAGCCGCGGAACACGTTGGCTCCCCGTACCCACAGCTGGCCGGTGGCACCCGCCGGGAGGGCGGTGCCCTCCTCATCGCGGATGTGTGCCTCCATGATCGGCAGGGGCGGCCCGGCCGACTCCGGCTTGGCCAGGAACCAGTGGGCTGAGTTGACGGTGATGACACCGTTCACCTCGGTCAAGCCGTAGCCGGTGCTGGGCCTGCCCTCGAGCCGCTCCTCAATCTTGTGTACCAGGTCAGGCTGTACCGCAGCTCCGCCACCGCCGAGGTGGGCGAGGCTGCTGGTGTCCCGTATGGCGAAGTCGGGGCTGTTGATCAGCTCACGTGCCATGGTCGGGACACCAGTGAAGGTGCTCACACGTTCCCGCTCTATCAACTCGAGGGCCTTTTCGGCCGACCACCTGTACATGAGGACCAGCTTCCCGCCCGTGGCGGTAACTGGATGCAGGCAGCAGTTGCAACCGGTCACGTGGAACAGCGGTACCGCCAGCACCGATCCCGGCTCCGCCTCACCGGGTTCCTTGTCGGATCCCGACGATGGGGTTCCCGCAGCCGCTGCCTTCGCCTCGGCCACGTCGGTCGTCACCTGCCAGAAGGCCAGGTTCAACAGGTTCGAGACCGCCCCCCGGTGTGTCAGGACGGCACCCTTTGGGCGACCGGTGGTGCCCGACGTGTAGAAGATGCAGACGTCATCCTCGGGTTCAATCTGGACCTCTGGTGGCGTCGGCAGGTCGTCGGCGGCAGCCAGGGCGTTGTTCCAGTGCACGGCGTCGTCTGGAAGGTCGCCCTCGGTCCTTGCCACCACCACGTGGAGACGATCGCTACTCCTGAGACCCTCCAGGAGCGGCTCGACCCGTTCCAGACGTTCGCTGTCACAGATCAGCGCCTTGGCACCGCAGTCGGTAAGACCGAACTCCATTTCGCGCCCTGTCCACCAGGCGTTCATTCCGACCACGGCGGCACCCAGCGAGATCGTCGCCCAGTATGAGATCACCCATTCCGGGTAGTTGCGCATGGCGATGGCAACCCGGTCACCGTGCCCAATACCGTTCGCCGAGAGGTGGGCCACCAGGGCCGTGACCATTGAGTGGGCACTGGAGTAGGTGATTCGCTCGTCCTCAAAGACGATGTAGTCGTTGTCGGCGTGGGCGGCCGATGCCTGCCACAAGACCGCCATGTTCGGCGGAGCCGAGTCGTATGCCCTCGTCGGCACCCCCCGCACGTCGACCACCGACCATGCGAACGGCGCATCAGGCGCCGTCATCTCAGCCCAGGCGTCTCTTAGGTGCTGGTGCAACTCATCCCTCCCCGATACAGGAAAGCCGACCCTAGACCGACCTCTCGACCGGGCACACAGCGGGTGCGGCCCAGTCGATGACTCAGTTGTTCCGGATGGTCATACCCCCGTCGACCATGAGGGTGTGCCCCGTGATGTAACTGGACGCCGGTAGGACCAGGTGGAGGATGGCGTGGGCCACCTCCTCGGGGTCGCCGTAGCGCCCGACAGCAGTCCGGCGGCGTGCGAATCGGGCCTTGGCCTCGTCGGGGATGGGCGATGTCAGGTCCGTGTTGATGGGACCGGGACAGACGGTATTGACCGTAATGCCGGCCTCACCCAACTCGATCGCCAAGGAACGTGTCAGGCCCAGCACCCCGTGCTTGGCGGCCGTGTAGGGAGACATGCCGGCCGAACCACCTACGCCCTCGGTTGAGGACACGTTCACGATCCTGCCGGCGGATGATCCACGCAGATGGGGAAGACATGCACGGATCATGAGCGCCTGGGCTGTGAGCATCACGTCAATTGCCCTCTGCCAAGCCACCTCGAAACACTCGCCGTCAATGACCCCTCCGGCAGCCATCCCAGCGTTGTTGACAAGGATGTCCAGGCGTTCACCCCAGTCGGACGCCTCGTCCACAACGGAACCGATCACCGAGGAGTCTGAGACGTCCAGTTCCCATGCACGGGCGCGACCTCCAGCGGCGGCTATCTCCTCAGCCACGCGGGCGGCCCTGTCGTAGGAGACGTCGGTCACCGCCACGCCCACCCCCTCATCGGCGAACAGGTGGGCTGTGGCGCGTCCGATTCCCGAGCCAGCACCGGTCACAAGGGCTGCATGTCCTTCAACCGAACGACTCAGCGAGGTCAGGCGTGACACGGCCAACCCAAGGTACGCGTTCTGGATCCCATCGGAGGAGCATCGCATCCAGGCCGGCCGTGTCTCCAACCGGAACCGATGTAGGCCGACAGGCTGCACGCCTGACAGGTGCACTTCGTAGGCTCTGACGATGGTCCACCCCATGGGAATACTCCACGCGATGTCGCGCGAGCGGCCCGCCGGTGGCGCCATCGGCCCGGTAACCAGGCGCCGGGTCTGGGGCTACGCCAGGCCGTACCGGACCATGGTTGTCGGTTTTCTCGTCACGGTGGTCGCTTCATCGCTGCTGGGTGTGGTCCCGCCGCTGCTCTTCAGGGAGATCATCGACGGTGCCATTGCAAACGGAGACCGCGGCTACCTGACCCTCCTGGGCCTGCTTATTGTGGTAGCCGCGCTTACCCGGGCTCTCCTTTCCTTCGTCGAGCGGTGGTTCTCGGCGACGGTCGGAGAGGGCCTCATCTACGACCTCCGCCTGGAGTTGTTCGACCATGTGCAGCGCCTGCCGATCTCATTCTTCACCAGAACCCAGACCGGAGCCCTGGTCAGCCGCCTCAACAACGACGTGATCGGGGCCCAGCGGGCGCTCACCGGAACTCTGGGCACGGTGGTTGCCAACTCGATCACCGCTGCGACGACCCTGGCGACGATGTTCGTTCTGGAGTGGCGCATAACCCTGATGGCCATGACGCTGCTTCCCCTTTTCGTTCTACCGGCTCGACGTGTCGGTCAGAAGGTGGCCGAGATCACACGCGAGGGCATGGATCTGAACGCCTCCATGAACGCCACGATGACCGAGCGCTTCAATGTTGCCGGGGCGCAGCTGGTGAAGTTGTTCGGCCGCCATGACGAGGAGCGCGACGACTTCGGGGTGAGCGTGGGTCGGGTCCGCGATATCGGAATTCTGAACGCCATGTACGGCCGTGCCTTCGTCATTGCCCTGACCCTTCTGGGCGCACTAGGTACGGCAGCCGTCTACTGGGTAGGCGGTTCGCTTGCCATCAGCGGAACCCTGACCATCGGAACCCTGGCATCCATGGGGGTTCTGGTGACCCAGCTCTACCTGCCCCTGGCGCAGCTCACGAACGCCCGTGTCGATGTCATGTCGGCCTTCGTGTCCTTCGAGAGGGTCTTTGAGGTGCTCGACACCCGGAACCCCATTGCCGACGCTCCCGATGCAGTGGCCCTCGAACCGGTGGAGGGCGTACTCAGGTTCGAGGGGGTCTCCTTCGCCTACCCGACCGACGACTCCGCTTCGGTGTCGTCGCTGGAGGCTGGAGGGTCGGCTGAGGAACCGGGACGGACCGTTCTCCACGGCATCAATCTGACAGTCGATCCGGGCCAGATGCTGGCCATCGTCGGGCCAACCGGTTCCGGCAAGAGCACCTTGGCGTCGCTCATTCCACGCCTCTATGACGTGACCGGCGGAGCAGTAACCGTCGATGGACACGACATCAGGTCTCTCAGGCTGGACCAGCTGCGCTCGCAGATAGGGGTGGTCACTCAGGACCCCCACCTGTTTCACGAGACCGTGGGTCAGAACCTCAGGTATGCCCGCCCCGCTGCGACCGCCGCAGAGATGGACGAGGCCTGCGCTGCGGCCCGCATCCTCGAGGTGATCCGTCAACTACCCGATGGCTACGACACCATCGTCGGTGAGCGCGGCTACCGCCTCTCTGGTGGCGAGAAGCAGCGTCTGGCGATTGCCAGGCTGCTGTTGAAAGACCCCCGCATCGTCGTTCTGGACGAGGCCACCAGCCATCTGGACACCGAGAGTGAGGCGCTTGTCCAGGCGGCCCTGTCTGATGCGCTGGCCGGCCGTACGTCGATCGTCATCGCCCACAGGCTGTCCACTATCGTCGAGGCTGACGAGGTGATCGTGTTGGACGAGGGCCGGATCGTGGAGCGCGGCAGACACAGGGACCTGCGAGAGGCCGGCGGCCTCTACGCCGACCTGTGGGAGACCCTGGTTCGGGCCGAGCAGAACACCTGATGTGGAACGGAGAGACATGACACCGATAGTCATCCTGGCTGGGGCCAGAACCCCGATTGGTCGCCTCAACGGTGGCCTTGCGAACCTGACAGCCACGGATCTGGGTGCTGTGGCGATCACAGCAGCCCTGGAACGGTCCGGCCTGGTTGGCGACGACGTTGACTTCGCCTACATGGGAAACGTGATCTCGGCCGGCGTGGGCCAGGTGCCGGCAAGGCGGGCCACAAGCGATGCCGGCATTCCGCTGACCACCCCGTCAACTCTCCTGAACCGTGCGTGCCTGTCGGGGATGCACGCAATCCATCTTGCCAGTCAGATGATCCGCCTTGGTGAGGCCGAGGTAGTTGTTGCCGGTGGCATGGAGTCGATGACCAACGCACCCCACCTGTTGATGGGGTCGCGGCGGGGCTTTCGCATCGGCGACGCCGCCCTGGTTGACTCGATGATGGCCGACGGCCTGACCTGCACGATCGAGCACTGTGCAATGGGTGAGGCGACAGAACGCCACGCGGCCGAGATGGGCATGCTCCGTGGGCCCCAGGATGAGTTGGCGGTGCGTTCACACGAGTTGGCTGCAATAGCCCGGGCTGATGGCCTCCTGGCCGACGAGATTGTGTCCGTCCAGGTTCCCCAGCGCCGGGGCGAGCCGGTAGTGGTGGCCGACGATGAGGGGATCCGCCCGGGCGTCGATGCCTCGTCCCTCGGGAAGCTGGCACCCGCCTTCGCCGCAGACGGAAACATTACCGCCGGTAATGCCTCCCAGATCTCCGATGGTGGGGCAGCCGTTGTGGTCACCACGATGGAGCGTGCCGAGGCACTCGGGGTGGAGCCCCTTGCCGAGGTCGTCTCCCATGGGCAGGTTGCAGGCCCCGATACCAGCCTCCTGCACCAGCCCAGCAACGCGATCAACCTGGCCCTGGAGCATGCCGGGATTCAGGTGGGCGACCTTGACCTGTTCGAGATCAACGAGGCGTTCGCCGCCGTGGCCCTGGCCTCGATTGATGCCCTGGGTGTGCCACACGACATCGTCAACGTGAACGGAGGCGCCATCGCCCTCGGCCACCCGATCGGCATGTCGGGCACCCGCATCGCCCTCACCCTCGCCTATGAGTTGAAGCGCCGGGGTGGAGGCCACGGGGCTGCAGGCCTGTGTGGAGGCGGCGGTCAGGGAGAGGCCCTCGTGATTCGGGTCGGGGCCTGAGAAGCGAACCATGGGCCTCTCAATCCGCGCCGTCAAGGCAGCCGACCTTCCTGCCGTCGAGTCACTATGGGAGGAAGCTGGCATGACCTCCTACGCCTCGTCTGACGACATTGCCGGGGAGATCACCTCCAAGCTCGAGCGCGACCCCGAGCTCTTCCTCGTCGGCGACTTGGATGGCACCGTGGTGGCGACCGTCATGGGCACGTGGGACGGCCACAGAGGTCGAATCAAACGCCTTGCGGTTACGGCAGCCCACCGTCGAGGCGGACTGGGCGCCGAGATGATCGACGAGTTGGAGAAACGGTTTGTCGAAACGGGCATCACGAAGCTGAGGCTGGAGGTCTGGGCCGACAACGTCGGAGGGCTCACGTTCTGGGCAGAGCGGGGCTACGAACTACAACCCGACATCAGGTACTTCGTCCGCAACCTGGACGACAGCAGCGACCCCTGCTGAGACCGTTCCCGATAGTCAGGCCGGGCCGGGAAGGTGGCAGGCCACGAAGTGGTCGGGACCCATCTCCCGCATCACCGGCTCCGCGGATGCACACAGTTCGGTCACCCGCGGGCACCTGGTCCTGAACCGACAGCCAGACGGCGGGTTGATGGGCGACGGGACTTCGTCTCCGATCGCAGCCTCGGATGCGTCCACGACCGTTGAGGGTTCAGGGGCCGAAGCCAGCAGCACCCGGGTGTAGGGGTGGGCGGGCTCTGAAAAGAGAGAGTCCGAGTTGCCGATCTCACAGACCTTGCCCAGGTACATGACGACGACACGGTCGCTCACGTTCCTCACGACTGTGAGGTCATGACTGATGAACACCAGGGTCAGGCCGAAACGTTCCTTCATCTCCTCCAAGATGTTCAGGACCTGCGCCTGGACCGAGACGTCCAGTGCTGAAACGGGCTCGTCACAGATGAGGATCTCAGGGTCGATGGCGAGAGCCCTGGCGATTGAGATGCGCTGGCACTGACCGCCGGAGAATTCATGGGGTCGCCGGGAGGCGGCAACGACAGGGTCGAGGCCGACGGCCCTCAGAACCTCGTCGACCCTCGCATCCACGTCCACATCAGGGTGCTGGTCCTGCCAGATGGTGAGGCCCTCGCCGATGATGTCCCTGACCCGTCTGCGCGGGTTCAACGACGAGATGGGGTCCTGGAAGATCATCTGGACCCGTGGCCTGACAGAGCGGAGGGCTTCGCCCTCAATGCCAGTCAGTTCCACCTGACCGTCTGTCCCCGGGTCGAGCGTGACGGTTCCCGAGGTGGGTCTTGGTAACTGAACGAGGGCCCTGGCTGTCGTGGACTTTCCACAACCGGATTCACCCACGATTCCCAGGGTCTCACCACGGCAGACGTCGAAGCTGACGTCTGACACGGCGTGTACCACCTGGTTGCGTCCTGCAGGGAACTCCATGACCAGGCTCTCGACGCGCAGAACCACCTCGTCGGAGTCCCTCATCTGGATCGCTCCGCTGCCTGCCATCAGGTCTTCTCCCCAACTGCTGTGGCGAACGTGCCCATATCCAGGCCGGCCGGGGTCACACCGGTCTCGTGGTTGGCCGCATGGGCGGCTGCGCCTGCGTCCGTTCCGACCGGGGCATGGCAGGCGCAGGCGTGACCTTGACGGTGCTGTTCAAGGCTGGGCTGATCGATCAGGCATGAGGCTGAGCAGTACCGGCAGCGCTCTGCGAACGGGCACCCCTGTCCGAGGTCGACTGCGTCAGGTGGACTCCCGGGGATCGGGACCAGGCGGGAGTGGCTGGCCATGTCTACCCGGGGAATGGTCTCGAGCAATGCCTCGGTGTAGGGGTGGCGCATCTCCGAGAAGAGGGTGGCCGTATCGGCCTGCTCCATGGTGCGACCGGCGTACATCACCATGATCTGGTCGGCGCGACCCTTCACCACCCCGAGGTCATGGGTGATGAGGATCATCGCCATTCCACGCTCCTCGCGGAGTTCGTCCAGCAGATCCAGGATGTGTTTCTGTACGGTCACGTCAAGGGCGGTGGTCGGCTCGTCGGCGATCAGGAGTCGGGGGCTGCAGGCCAGAGCCATGGCTATGACAACCCTTTGGCGCAACCCACCGGAGAGTTCGTGCGGATACTGGGTGAGGCGCTTCTTCGACTCGGGTACTCCGACCTGTTGAAGGAGGTCGCCGGCGTCGTCACGGGCCTCCCTACGGGACCTCTTGAGGTGCACGCGGAGGGACTCCGCAATCTGCTCACCGACCTTCTTGACAGGGTTCAGAGACGTCATCGGGTCCTGGAAGACCATGGTCATCTCCACGCCCCAGAAGTGGCGCTCCCGCTCAGCTGCCATGGCCCGCACATCGCGGCCGTCAAACATCACCGATCCCTCGACCCGCGCATAGGACGGCAGCAGGTTCATGAGGGTCTTGGCTGTAACGGACTTGCCCGAACCGGATTCACCCACAATTCCCAGGGTCTGTCCCTCTGCCAGGTCAAAGGACACCCCGTCGACGGCCCGGAGGAGCCCGCGCTCCGTCGCGAACCCCACCTGGAGGTCTGTTACGGACAGCAGAGGCGTTGCCATCTCAGGCGGCTCCGATTCCGAGTTCTCGTACGTCGAAGTACTCACGCAGCCGGTCTCCGGCGAAGTTGAGGGCAAGGACCGTCACGAACATGGCTCCGATCGGGAACATCGCCACCCACGGTCCTTCCCGCAGGGTGCGCGGCGACGACCCCAGGACGATCATCTTTCCCCAGGAGAAGCCCTCCTCGACCGACAGGCCCAGGAAGGCCAGGCCGCCCTCAGCCACGATCGTGATGGCCATGCCCAGCAGGGTCAGGGCGCCCATCGGAATGAGCACGTTGGGCAGCAGTTCGCGGACCATGATGCGACGGTCGGTGGCGCCCAGAACACGGGCAGCGGCCACAAACTCACGCTCGGAATAGGCCAGGGTGGTGGCGCGGGAGAGACGTGCAATCGGGGCTATTGCCACAATCCCGAGGGTCATGGCGACTATCGGAAGGGTCTGTCCTGCCAGGCCGACGATGAGCAACGCCAGGACCAGGCCGGGATAGGCCAGCAGAACGAATACCGAAAAGGAGATGATGCGGTCCACGATCCCCCTGAAGTAACCGGCGATCATGCCGAGTGTTCCTCCTACGCAGATGCCGAGGAGGACCGAAAAGAAGCCGACAATCAGGGACACCCGTGCACCCCAGATAGTCCTGGCGAACATGTCACGGCCATTGTTGTCAGTACCGAACCAGTTGCTCCACCCGGGCCCGTCCATACGGCCCCCCACGCCGGTCTCGTTCGGGTCGGCAATTGGAAGCCACGGTGCCAGCGCCGCTGCAGCCACGATGATGATGATCCACGCCGCTGCGATCCAGAACCCGAAGCCGAGGCGTCGGGCCACCACAACTCCGAACTGCTCTGCCGGATCTACCTGTGGCGGTGTGTCCATCCCCGCAAGGCTGCCTCGGCCCATCTGGCCGGCTGGTTCAGGACTCACGACGCACCCTGGGATCCAGGTAGGAGTAGGCGAGATCCACCGCGAAGTTGATTATCACGAATCCCGTGGCGATCACAACGGTGGCTCCCAGCACCACCGGGTAGTCGTCTCGGATCGAGGCCTCCACCAGCGCCCTGCCGAGTCCCGGGATCGAGAAGACCTGTTCCACGATCAACGCCCCTCCTATCAGTGCAGCGGTGTTCAGCCCGAACACCGTCACCATCGAGAACAGGGAGGGCCGTAGGGCGTGTCGGAACATGATCCAACGGTTCGAGAGGCCCTTGGCCTTTGCCATCACCACGAAGTCCTCCTGGAGGGTGGTGATGAGGTCTGTCCGTAGGAGTCGAAAGTAGGTTGCTGCCAGGGGCATGCCCAGGGTCAGCGCAGGAAGCACCAGCGACTTCAGCCTCAGGGCAAGGTTGTCGTCCTCGAAGCGGCTCGGGAAGATCTGCCACTTCACGACGAAGAAGTAGAACAGGATCACACCGAGAGCGAAGTTGGGTAGTGCCAGCATCCCGAAAGCACCAATGGTCGACGCCCGGTCCATTGCCCGGTTGGCCCGGTAGGCGGCGGCTATCGCCCAGGGAACAGACAGGGCTACGGCGAACACCTCGGCCATGCCCATCAGCAACAGGGACTTGGGAAGGCGGTCCGCCAGGACCGTGCTCACAGGCATCCGATTCTTGAATGACGTGCCGAAGTCGCCCCGTATCAGGTCCCCCACCCAGCGTCCGTACCTGATCGGAAGCGGTTCGTTCAGGTGGAACTCCTCTCTGGCTTCGGCGACGACGGCACAGTCGCCGAGAGTGGTGCCTCCCTGGCCGGAGATGTCTTCTATCTCACCAGCCTCGACCGCATCACAGTCGACTGCAGCTACGAACCCGACCACGTTGAAGAGGGGGTCGCCCAGGGTGTTCATGGCCGTGAAGGCCAGGAACGTGACCGCCAGGACGACGGCAACCAACTGCGCCAGTCGGCGCGCCAGGACGATCACGACATTCCCTGGTTCGAAGAACCCTGGTCTGCGTGGTCGTCCCGGCGGCCTCTGTCAAATCCCCTGTTCCCTACTCGACCTTGTCCAGCTGTGAGTAGTAGTCGGTGTAGCCGGAGTAGTTGCACCTGGGCACCGAGCCATCCGGGAAGCGATAGTCGCAGATACCCGCAACATCGGGCGAATAGGCGTGTGACCACATGGTGTGGTTGAACATGAGGTAGGCGTAGTCCGCGTTGATCATCTCGGCCACCTGTTGCCAGAGGCCGATCCTCTCATCCTGGTTGCTGCTCCCCCGGGCCTGGTACATCAGTGCATCCCGTTCCTCATCACAGAGCCGTGGCCAGTTCAGGGACACGAACCCGACGGCGGTGCAGTTCAGCCAGGTGACGTCTCCATCGGGGTTGGCGATTCCCATCTGGCGCCATGTCACGAAGTCGTACTGGCCGAAAGCCACCTCGTTGATGTGGGCATCCTGGGGCTTCATGTCCTTGGTGACGTTGAAGTGGTCACTCCAGCCCTCGCTCAAAATGTCGTAGATGCGCTCCTGGATAACCGACGGGCCGGAGTACTGGAACTCCATGTTGATGCGACCGTCTGCGCAGTTGTCGGGGAACTCGGTGCAGTACTCCGCCACCAGCGGGGTGGCCTGGTCTAGCACGTCGTGTGCCTGCTCCACATTCGGGTTGTGGTACGGCGACTCGGGCGGGAACCATGAGTCTGCCGGCCTCAACACACCCTGGCCGATGAACTCCATGTAGTCGTCAAGGGGTGCAGAAAAGGCCAGTGCCTTTCGGGCCCTGATGTCGTTGAAGGGGACCTTGGAAGTGTTCAACATGCCGAAGCCCTCCTCACCGCCGTCCTCCTCGTAGAGGACCACATCGCCGCTGAACTCCAGGTCGCGCAGCGCCAGAATGGCATCGACGTTGGATGTGCTCATTATGTCGATGTCACCCACCGCCATCGCGTCGGCAGCGAGGACAGTGTCGGTGTAGACGTAGACCTCGATCGCTGCAGGGATCACCTCGCCACCCCAGTAGTCGTCGTTCCGCTCGAACCGGGTCATGAAGTCCTGCTCGCGGCTGGCGAACCTGAACGGACCGGTACCTACGGGAGCCTGGTTCAGGGACTGGTCCGAGATGGTGGCCATCATGTACTCAAGGGACGGAATCAAGCCCAACTGGGTCGAAAGATAGATCGGGAAATCCACATGGGGCCGTTGGAGGTTGAAGCGCACCGTCATGTCGTCGACCAGTTCTACGGCGCCCTGTGGGATGAAGATGGGCCGAAAGGCCAGCGAGATGAGCGGGTCCTTGAGCTGCTGGTTGATGGCATAGACAACCGCCTCACCGGTCAGCATCGTCCCGTCGTGGAACTTCACGTTCTCACGGATCTTGAAGTCCCATGTCATGTAGTCGTCGCTGACGGTCCATGACTCGGCCAGACCAGGCGCCAACACACAACCACAGGGATCCTCGGTCACGTAGACGAGTGGGTCGTAGACGGCCCTTGCCATTTGGTAGGCGGAAACAGCGAACCTGTTCACGGTCGGGTTGAGGCCATCGGTGTCGGCCTCAACAGCCACCCTGATGACAGCACCTTCAAGCGGTGCAGCGGTCGTCGTGGGCGCAGGTGCGGCTGTCTCGTATTCGGGAAAGCTGATGGAGGTGTCGATGAACTCGTTGGTCATGATGTCACTGACTGACAGGCCGGCCTCGAAGTCCATGCCCGCAGCAGCGATCTTGTCGATCACGGTCTGGATGCGGTCAGCATCCATGTTGCCGACAATCCCATCAGGTCCGTTACCTACAAGACCCAGATCCCTCTGAGCCTGAACAGAAAACGCTGCCAGATCCATGTCATAGACCCAGAAATCCTCAAACAGGGTTACAGCATCAACAATCATCGCGTTGGCACGCTCAGGAGCAGCGTCGTAGTCCACAACAGACTGCTGGATCACAGGAACAATCAACTCCAGACAACCCCTCAGGTCCTCAAGGTCACCGGGGCGGATACCAACCGTCTGGGAATACACCTGGAAACCGGCATCGTGGAGCAACTCAAAGGCAACAGCCTTGCCGTACTCCTCAAAGACATGCTCGTACTGGAACGGCTCAGCAGAAGCAAACCCCTGCTGGGCAATCGTCTGATCAGCCACAAACCGAGCCGGAGACCCGTCATAGGAAGGATCAACCTGGTCAGCAGACCAGATGCCCTCAGCCACAAACACATCAGCAAACGTTCCACCACCAAACACATTGATCGTGATCCCCTCAGAGCCCAGATCAGCCAAAGACCTCACATTGGGATGCGCA
>JABHCN010000048.1 GCA_018673475.1 Actinomycetota bacterium
GAGACCAGGGCTGGCATGGTCCCATGCCCCGGACCCTCAGGCTCGGCCTGTCTGATGCACGGTCGCACCCTGCATGGCTCGGCGCCAAACCTCTCCGACAGGCCCCGGACCCTGTTCATCTGTGCATACAAGGCCGAGGACTGTCGACCGCTGCAGGTCTGCCACGTACCGTCCATCCACGAGGGTGAGTTGGTGCGCGGGAAGGCAACCAACCGGGTCCGCTGCAGCGAATCCGACATGGAGTACCCCGAGGTCCCAACGGGGGCCTCCTTCTTCAACCAGCAGGAACGCCATACGGTGGACATGTGAGCGGAGCCGAACTGGTCCAACTTGAGTTCAGCACCGACAGCGGTCTTGGAGAGCGCGCCCGCCTGGGTGTGATCGTTCTCGAATCTGATCACACGCTCGAGGCAGAACTTCGGGCACCCAACATCGACGGTGTCGATCACTATGTGTCCCGCATTGCCAACGACTCGACCATCACGCCTGACTCGCTGACGGCGATGGAGCAGAGGTTGCCCGTGGCTGCTGCCCTGCTACCTGTCGAACTCCGACTGGACGCCATCGGCTACGGCTGTACGTCGGCAGCCACGCTCATCGGCGAGGCAGGGATTGAGGCGGCCCTCAACTCGGCCCACCCGGGTGTGCCCTGCACCAATCCCATCACAGCAGCCGCAGCCGCGTTTACGGCCCTTGGGGTCAGCCGCATCAGCGTCGTGACGCCGTACACGGCCGATGTCACGGATCGAATCGTCCGGCATCTCGAGTCCGCTGGGTTGGAGGTTGTGGCTGTCGGATCCTTCCTTGAACCCGACGACCACGTTGTCGCGCGGATCACCGAAGGCGCCGTTGCCGACGGTGCGGCCATCGTTGCAGGTGCAGACGGGTGCGAGGGCGTATTCGTCTCCTGCACCAGCCTCAGGACCTTCGGCGTCCTCGCCGACCTGGAGAAGCGCCTCGGTAAACCGGTCGTGTCAAGCAACCTGGCGTTCACATGGCACCTCTTGCGGCTTGCCGGGGTCGACGATCAGGTTCCCGGTCTGGGTCGCCTGTTCGACGTAGGGATCGATCGGGGCGACGGTTGACAGGGCAGCCCCCACCCCGGGGCTTTCCTGAGGCCGAGTACCTGCGCCGGACCGAGGCCGCCCAGGAGATGATGGTCGACTCCGGTATCGGCTGCCTCCTCGTGTGTACCGAACCCGAGGTCAGGTACTTCACCGGCTTTCACACGCCGTTCTGGCAGAGTCCCACCCGATCGTGGTTCGTGATCGTGCCCACGACCGGTAGGCCCATAGCGGTCATACCGGCAATCGGGGCGGACTCGATGTCGGCCACCTGGGTCGACTCCATCCTCACATGGCCCGCACCACAGCCAGACGACGACGGCATCTCCCTGCTTGCTTCCGCCCTGGGCGATGTGGTCGGTCCGAGCGGCACTGTCGGCATTCCGATGGGCCACGAGACCCACCTGCGTATGCCCCTGAACGACTACGCCGCTCTCCGGGCCCGCCTGGGAGGCGTCGATTTCGTGGATGCGACCCAGATCGTCCGCTCACTGCGCATGGTCAAATCCGAGGCAGAAATCGCCAAGGTTGCTCACATCTGCTCCATAGTGTCCGACTCCTTTGCGGCGCTGCCCGCTCTCGTTCATGTCGGCATGAGCGAGAGAGAGGCATTCAGGGCCTTCAAGGTCGACCTCCTGCAGAGGGGAGCCGACGACGTTCCCTACCTCGTTGGTGCCACCGGCCCGGGTTTCGCTGATGTGATCAAACAACCCGGCGGCAGGCTGATCGAACACGGTGACCTGCTCATGTTCGACACCGGCTCGATGTTCGACGGCTACTCCAGTGACTTCGACCGCTACTACGCCTTCGGAGAGGCCGACCCGGGTGCCGAAAAGGCCTACCGGACGGTCTGGGAGGCCACCGAGGCCGGCCTCGAGGCCATGCGTCCCGGTGCTACCACAAGCGATGCGTGGACGGCGATGGCCGATGTCCTTACAGCAGGTGGATCCCTCGGCAACTCGGTTGGGCGGCTCGGCCACGGACTGGGCATGCAGGTCACCGAATGGCCGTCGAACACGGCCGACGACGGTACTGAGATCGTGGAGGGCATGGTCCTCACCCTGGAACCCGGCCTCACCTGGGAGCCAGGCAAGCTGATGCTCCACGAGGAGAACGTGGTTATCCGCAGCAACGGTCCCGAGCTGCTCTCACAGCGCGCCCAGCCAATATTGCCGGTCCTCACCTGACTAGAGCCGCGTTGGGGACCCTCGAAGAAGCCCTGTGGCGTTGACCGGCACTCCGGTGAGGTCCTAGCATCCTCCAACCTCGAGTCGGGCAGGCAGCGAGGTAAACCGGTGTGTGCCCAGGACCCAGTCGCCTGACAGAGAGCACGGACATGCACTTCGGATACTTCCTCAACCAGAACAACCTCGGCCTCGCCAAGCCGTTCCACGAGGTAGTCGATGAGGGCCGCCAGATAGCCACCTACTGCGACCGCAACGGATGGCACTCCATCTGGACCACCGAACACCACTTCGGCCACGAGGGGCTAGAGGTCTGCCCCAACCCGATTCTCATGACAGCCGACCTGGCTGCACGCACAGAACAGATCCGGATCGGACAGGCAGCCAGCATCATCACCTTCCATCACCCGATCAGGCTCGCCGAGGATCTGGCAATGCTCGACCACATGAGCGGTGGCCGTCTCGAGGTCGGTGTGGGTCGAGGTATCTATCCCCGTGAGGCCGTGAACATGAACCCGACGTCAGATGTCAGGAACTCCGACGTGAACCGCGCACTCTTTGCCGAGACCCTCGAGGTGATGAGACGCTGCTGGACCGAGGAGTTCTTCTCCTTTGAGGGAGAGCACTTCACGTTTCCCCAGCCGGGCCTCACCTTCAACCACTCGATGAGCCCGCCCACAGCGGCGAACACCGATCCAGAGACCGGTGAGATCACCGCCCTGGCTGTGGTTCCGAGACCTCTGCAACAGCCCCACCCTCCGCTGTGGCAGGTGATCGACACGCCGCCATCCATCCAGTTCGCAGCCCAGAACGATCTGAAGGGCATGTTCTGGATTCCACCGACAGACGCAATGGCCCCACGATTTGAGATGTACCGCGACGCCGCATCAGTGGCCAGGGGCCAGGAGGTTGAGATGGGAGAGGGCGTGGCCCTGGTTCGGGACCTCTTCGTGACAGAGACCATGGAAGAGGCTGAGAGGCTGGGCGGGCCCGGGATGCTCACCTACCTGGAGTGGGTCTGTCACTTCAGAGGCCTCGGGAACCACCTGTACCCCGGTGAGGAGCTGCCCGACACGATCGGAAACCTTGATCTCCTCACCTACGAATGGCTCCACCCGCGCAACATGTTGTTCGGTACTCCCGAGTACATCGCCGAGAAGATCCAGGAGATGAGGGACAAGCTGAACCTGAAGACCCTCCTGTTGTGGTCCAACTTCCCAGGTGTGCCGCACGAGGCCGTAATGGACAGCATCACCATGTTCACCGAACAGGTCATGCCACTCTTTCCAGAGGAATCGACACAGGGGAGTCCGGCCTGATGGCACTGCAGGTACGCAAGCTGGTCACATACTCCGAAGAGGTGCACATCGAGGGAGGCAGGGCGGCTGACCCACCGCTGTCGCTCTTCGGTGTGGTCGCCGTCATCGCAAACCCGTGGGCCGGGGCAGGGTTCGTCGACGACCTACGACCGGAGATCCTCAAGGTGGCGCCTGAACTCGGTGCACTGGTTGTGCCCAGGCTGGTCGACGCTGCAGGCGGCGGCGACGCCGTAGAGGCCTACGGCAAGGCTGCGATGGTAGGCACCTCAGGCGAGGTGGAGCACGGGTCTGCCCTGATCCACACGCTTCGCTTCGGGAACGTGTTCAGGGATGCAGTTGGTGGCACCTCATACCTCTCGTTCACCAACACCAGAGGTGGCCCAGGGGCGACCATCTCCATTCCGATGATGCACAAGGCTGACCCGGGCTGGAGATCCCACTACCTCACCCTTGAGATGACAGTTGCCGACGCACCGGGCCCCGACGAGATCGTCGTGGCCATAGGAGCGTCGGTTGGCGGCAGGCCGCACCACCGAATCGGCAACCGTTACTCCGATATGGAGGAGATGGGTCTAAACCCTGAATGAGGCATGAACCCTTCATTCGGGTGGATGGTGGGGGCCCGCCCCTGGTTCTCATCCATGGTGTGGGTCTGGACCACACCATGTGGGACCTGGTGGTCTGTCGCCTTGCGCAGATCAGGACAGTTGTCCGTTACGACATGGCCGGCCATGGCCGCACGCCCGACCAGCCCGGCGACCGCAGCATCGAAGACTTCGTGGGGGAACTCCTGCACGTACTAGACACGCAGGGACTGGATCACCCTGAGGTGGTCGGAATCTCAATGGGTGGCATGGTCGCACTTGCAGCGGCGATGAGGAACCCAGGCCTCTTTGACAAGGTGGCCCTCCTGAACACCGTGTACGGCAGAAGCGCCGACCAGCTGGAGGGACTGAGGGGGCGCCTGACCTCGGCTGAGACTGATGGCATGCCGGTAGTGGCCGAGATGGCAATCGACCGGTGGTTCGAGCCGGGTTGGCAGGCCGATCACCCCGACCGGATTACGGCGGTAAGGGAGCGTCTGCTTACGACGGATCTCGCTGGCTATCTGAAGGCCTACCGACTGTTCATCGCCGGTGACCCGTTGGTGCCGGATGGCATGGCCCAACTCGATGATCCGGTTCTGGCAATGACAGGGGAGTTCGATGCCGGCTCAACACCGGCGATGTCCACCGCATTGGCAGAATCCGTGCAGAGCGGGCAGGCTCATGTACTGAGCGGCTTGCGCCACCTTCCACCGATTGAGGACCCGGACGTGTTCGCAACAGCCCTGATCGACTTCCTGGAAACGGAGACGCTGTGATCGACTATCAGATGTACATAGACGGTGGATTCTGTGATGCCTCCGACGGCGGCCGCTTCGACTCCATCAACCCGGCTACCGGCGAAGCCTGGGCGACTGCCCCGGCAGCCACCGAGGAGGACGTCGACCGGGCCGTGCATGCTGCGCGGCGTGCCCTCCACGAGGGTGAGTGGGCCGAAATGACCCCAACCCGACGTGGGAGGCTGCTCTACGCCCTCGCCGACCTGATGGCCGAGCGATCTGAGCACCTGGGGTCAGTCGAGACACAGGACAGCGGAAAGTTGGCCGTCGAGACCCGTGGACAATCGGCCTACGTCGCCGAGTACTACCGCTACTACGCCGGCCTGGCCGACAAGATCCAGGGCGACACGCTGCCGATCGACAAGCCGGACCTCCATGTATTCACCACCCGGGAGCCGATTGGTGTCGTAGCCGGAATCGTCCCGTGGAATGCAGAGATGCTCCTGACGGCAACAAAGGCCGCGCCTGCGCTGGCTGCCGGCAACACGGTCGTCATCAAGTCCTCTGAGGAGGCTCCGGCTCCGGTGCTGGAGTTCGCCAAACTGGTTGACGAGGTCGGGTTTCCTCCCGGGGTGTTCAACCTGATCACAGGTTTCGGAGAACCCTGCGGCCGGGCCCTGACCAGTCATCCACTGGTGAGCCGCGTGGCATTCACCGGCGGTGTCGACGCTGCTCGTCATGTGGTGGCCAACACGGCCGCCAACTTCGCCCCTGTCTCGTTGGAACTGGGCGGCAAGTCGCCCATCGTGGTCTTCGACGACGCCGACCTCGAGGGTGCGGTAAACGGCGCCGTTGCTGGCAACTTCGGTGCCAGTGGCCAGAGTTGCGTAGCCGGTTCACGGGTGTTCGTCCAGGCTGGCATCCACGATGAGTTCATTGCAGAGGTGGTCAGGCGCGCCGAGGCCGTCCGGATTGGTGACCCGCTCGACGAGGACACCCAGATGGGACCCCTGGCAACCGAGGCCCAGCGGGACCGGATCGAGGCTGTCCTCGCCGAATCGAGATCCCAGGGTGCAACCGTCCACACCGGTGGTCAGAGGCCCGAGGGACTGGACTCGGGCTGGTACTTCCAGCCGACCGTCATCGGCTGTGACGACCAGACGATTCGCAGCACCCAGGTGGAACTGTTCGGACCTGTCATGTCAGTTCTCCCGTTCGAGACCGAGGACGAGGGCGTTGCACTCGCCAACGACACCGAGTTCGGGCTCGGTGCCGGCGTCTTCACGAGGGATGTGGCCCGGGCACACCGGGTTGCCAAGGCGATCAGGTCCGGAATCGTGTGGGTCAACACGTACCGGGCGATCTCACCGGTCGCCCCCTTCGGAGGCTTCGGGCAGAGCGGCTACGGGCGTGAAGCCGGCATGGACGCCATCTATGAGTACACGCGGACCAAGAGCGTCTGGATCAACACCTCGGACAAGCCGATGTCCAACCCCTTCGTGATGCGGTGACTCACCTGTTCGATCTGGAGACTGCTGCTGAACCGAGCGGGGATGGCCGCTGGAAGGCGCAGTTGACCGACCGCTGGAATATCGGCGACAACCCCAACGGCGGCTATCTGGTTGCGACGGCCCTGCAACCCGTGCGGCAACTCTGCTCCCATCCCGACCCGATCTCGGTGACAGCCCACTTCCTGCGACCTGGAACGGGTGGCGCCGAGGCTGACCTGACAGCGTCGGTTCTTCGAGCCGGACGCAGTGTCACGACGGCTAGAGCCAGCCTCAGCCAGGGCGGCACCAACCGTCTGGAGGTCCTCGCAGCCTTTGGCCAGTTGGACGGAGGCTCAGGGCACGGGCATGTGGTCACCGAGTCGATGCCTGATATCCCGCCACCCGAGGAGTGCGTTGACCGCTCCGGTTTTGATCAGGGCGTCGAACTGCATATCCAGAGCCGTGTGGACATGCGCGTCCATCCTGACTATGTGACCGCTGTGGGTGTGAAGCAGGCAAGGACCCTGGGTTGGATCCGGTTCAGTGACGGCCGCCAACCGGACACGCTCTCGGCGGCGCTCTTCGCCGATGCCTTTCCACCGCCCATTTTCGGTCTGCTCGGACGGATTGGATGGGTACCCACAATCGAGTTGACGGTCCACGTCCGCCAGAGGCCGGCCCCCGGATGGGTGTGTGGGCAGTTCGTGACCGAGGACCTACACGACGGCCGGATGATCGAGTCAGGAACCCTCTGGGACTCGAACGGTGCCCTGTTCGCCAGGTCCCGCCAGCTGGCGATGCTGCTGCCGGACGCCGGTGGCAACTAGGTGCCTCCACCAGAGCCTTTCCGTTTCCCGGTGCGCATCAGGCCGCGGGCCAGGAGTGAGCATGTGGGCGGAACCTGGGGACCAGATGGTGTATTGCTGGCAGCGGTGCAGGCCCCAGCCGTAGATGGGAAGGCCAACAAGGCTGTCGTCCGGGCTCTCGCCACCGCTCTGGGGGTCTCTCGCCGCAGCCTGAGAATCGTTGGAGGGGAGCGGAGCAGGGACAAACTCCTTGAGGTCTCAGACCCACCGGCCGACATATCCGAGCGTCTGGATCGCCTCCGCTCGTCCTGAGCAGGCTGGTCAGGGAGGCAGCGTGGGCAACGTGGGCGGAGTAGGGGCGCAGATGCACGAACATCGTCGTGTTCTGATTGCCGGAGGCGGCATCTGCGGCCTGACCCTGGCCCTCTGCCTGAACCGTTCCGGACACGACGTAACGGTCTTCGAATCGGTGACAGAACCACGTGAGTTGGGCGTAGGCATCAACCTGCTTCCGCACTGCGTGCGGGTACTCCATGACCTCGGCCTCGAGGAGGCCCTGGCGGACAATGCGGTCATGACCGGCGAACTTCGTTTCTGCAGCGACGACGGAACCCTCATCTGGTCTGAGCCGCGGGGCCTAGAGGCCGACAACCCCTGGCCCCAGTACTCGATCCACCGTGGACGCCTTCAACTGCTGTTGCTCGACGCCGTGCGTCGGGAACTCGGATCAGATCGGGTGATGACCGGCCACCACCTGGCCGGCTTCGAACAAGACGACAGGGGAGTGACCGCAAGCTTCGTGGACAGGAGCACCGAAACCACGTTGGAACGCGTGCAGGGAGACACCCTGATCGGCTGCGACGGACTCCACTCCACCGTCAGACGCCTGCTGTTTCCTGACGAGGGACCGATGCACTACTCAGGGCTGGTTCTCTGGCGAGGGGCAGTAGAAGCTGAGCCGTTTCTGGACGGGCGAACCATGTTCATGGCCGGTCACGATCAGCAGAAGGCGGTCGTCTACCCGATCCGAAATCGTCTGGCCCCGGGAGGTAAGGCCCTTATCAACTGGGTGGCGGAACGACCGGTGGACCTTGACGTGTCCACCGCAGACTGGAACACGCAGGTTGATCCAGCCGACATAGCACCCTGGTTCGCGGACTGGGACTTCGGCTGGATACACGTAGGTGACCTGATTGCGTCCAGCGAGACGGCCTACGAATTTCCGATGGTCGACAGGAACCCCCTTGAGCGCTGGTCGCACGGACGTGTCACCCTCCTCGGCGACGCTGCCCATCCGATGCGGCCGAATGGAAGCAACGGAGCGAGCCAGGGAATCCTGGATGCAGAAACCCTGACACATGCACTTGATTCCGAGCCAGACGCCGTCGCAGCACTTGTCTCCTACGAGGCGGACCGCAGGGAGGCGACCAGCCGCCTGGTCCTGGCAAACAGACAGGCCGGCCCTGAGCGTGTGATGCAGTGGGTGAAGGAACGTTGTGACGGGTCATGCACCGATCACCACACCTGTGTTGATGCGCGCGACCTTGAACGCGAGGCCAACGCCTACAAGGAGCTTGCCGGCTTCGACATCGCACGTCTACAGGCCATGACAGACTGAGAAACCTCAAACCCGGGAGGCTCCGTGTACTTCGTGGTCTACAACGTCGATCGCTCCGACGCAGGCAACCTCCGCGCAGATACCCGTGCAGGACACCTCGACTACGTCAACGGGTACGAGGTGGTGTTTGGTGGTCCACTGGTGGATCCAGAGGGCGAGATGTGCGGTTCTCTCATCGTCGTCGACCTACCCAGCCACGATGCTGCAGTCGCGTTTGCAGCCGGGGACCCCTACGCCCTGGCTGGTCTGTTTGAACAGAGCTCTGTCACCGCGTTCAGGCAGGTGATGGGCCCCGCCTGATCAGTCCAGGGTGCCCAGGAATTCCAGGAGTGCGGGGTTGACGACCGTCGGGTTCTCGAGGTTGCTCGAGTGCCCCGCACCCGGCACCGGCACGAAGGTCGTGGCACCACCGAATCCGTCAGCCATCGCCCGACCACGTTCGAGTGGTATGGCGGCGTCCACCTCGCCATGGAACACAATCGCCGGACACGTGATCTCCCCCAGGCGCGAGTCTGTGGCGTCGCGCTCGAACAGACACTCCTTGGCAGCCATCCAGGCCGAAACGGGCTTGGCGTTCCACTTGGCCCGCCAGATGGTTGCATCAAAGCCCGGAGCAAACAGCACCGCAGCGAGGATGTCTCCTACCGGACCCGCGAGGCCATCGGCAGTGGCAGCATCGAACAAACCCTGGAACTGCGCACGCTCCTCGTCGTTCAGGGCGGTGGCGTCGCTGTCGACAATGACCATGGCGCGAACCCTCTCAGGGGCGGTGAGAGCCGCCCTGACAGTCAGGAAACCACCCTGGGACATGCCACCGAGGACTGCAGAGTCCACCCCAAGGTGATCCAGCAGAGCCAGGGCGTCGTCGGCAAGGTCCCAGTAGGTGAACGGCTCGGTGTATTCCGTCTGACCCCAGCCCCTCTCGTCATAGGTGACGACACGCCAGCCGGCCTCGGTCAGGGGCCCCACCTGTGGTGCCCACATCTCATGACCCATGGAGAAGCCGTGGCTGAGGAGGATGACGGGCCCGTCGCCACCCGAATCCACGTAGTGGATTGTCTGGTTGTTTACCTCTGCGAACGGCATGGCTTCTCCTTCATACCGGGCGGGTGCTACGGATCGACCGTAGTCGGAGGCGGCGTGCCGACCCACAGCGGCCGCGCCTGCAACCCGCTATGCCGCTAGAAAGATGGTGTGCATCTGGATAAGCCCCACCGCCACGGCGAACCATTGTCGAGAGAAGCCTCTCTTGAGAGGCTGTCGAGTACCAGATTCGACGTGATCGTCGTTGGCGGCGGAATCAACGGTGCCGTGTCGGCCCTCTCCCTGTCAGCACACGGGCTGAAGGTTGCTCTCGTCGAGGCCGACGACTTCGCCTCGGGCACAAGCCAGGAGTCGTCCAACATGATCTGGGGCGGCTTCAAGTACCTGGAGAGCTACGACATACGGCTCGTGGCCGGGCTCTGCCGGTCTCGCAACCGTCTTGCCGCGGCCTACCCGACACGGATTCTCGAGACCCGGTTCATGGCAGTTCTCGAACAGGGAGCGCCCTTCGCCCCGTGGTTCGCCGCCCTCGGAGCCAATGCCTACTGGGGGCTTGGCCGCCTTCACACCGAGCGACCCCGCCACAGGTCCAGGCCGACCATCCGCCGGTTGGAGCCTGCCGTTGAGGCCAGCCAGATCAGGGGAGGAGTCGAGTACTCCGACTACCTTCTGGCCGACAACGATTCACGTTTCGTCTCCGAGTTTGTCATTGACGCCGAACAACACGGTGCGGTGGTGGCCAACTACCTCAAGCTGGTCTCTGCCGACCTCCGGGATGGGGCATGGAACCTGACTCTGTGCGATCGCTCCACCGATTCAACCTTCGAGGCAGATGCAAGGGTTTTCGTGAATGCAGCGGGACCTCGACTTCCCGAAATCGGCACGCTCGCCGGGTCCGAGACTGAAAGCCACCTGGTCTTTTCGAAGGGCGTGCACCTCACCGTGCCCCAGGTAACCGACTCTGGGCGCATCCTGGCCTTCTTCGATGACGCCGAGCGACTCTTCTACGTTCTCCCAATGGGACATCGTTCTGTGATTGGTACCACCGATACTCCGGTCGATGATCCCGAGGTGGCGGTCACAGATGAGGACAGGTCGTTTCTGCTCGAACAGATGAGTCAGAGACTCAACCTCGACAGGGAACTTGAGGCATCCGACGTCATCTCCGAGAGATGCGGTGTACGGGCTCTCGTTGTTCCCCCGGGTGGATCGGCACGACGACGCGACTGGACGGAGTTGTCACGACGACATGCAGTCGAGACCGACGAAGAGCGAGGAGTGGTCTCCATTCTGGGTGGCAAGCTCTCCGACTGCCTGAACGTCGGCGCCGAGGTGGTAGATGCCGTTCGCCTCTGTGGGTTGCGACCGATGCCACCTGCTCAGAAGTGGTTCGGAGAACCATCACAGGAGGAGCGCCGGTCGTGCATTTCGCGTGCAGCCAGATTGAGCATTGCACCCGGTGACGCTTCACTCATGTGGCGCCGCCACGGAAGGCGCATGGACGAGGTCCTCGATCTGGTGCGTGACGATTCTGACCTGGGTGGCCCGCTCGGTGATCTTGACACGCTGAGCATGGCCGAGGTGATGGTGATGGGTCGCCATGAGCGGATTGTCCGGCCCGATGACCTGTTGAGGCGGCGCACGATGCTTTCGATGCTGCACCGTTCCGAGACCCTGGCGACTGACAGCGGGGTCAGGAAAGCGGTTGAGATGCTCCTGGGCCCGAAAGGCCTTGGGGGTTTTGACGGAGCTTCAGCTGTGCTCGACGATGGTTGAAGATGCACCCGACGCACCGGAGCCAGTGGCCGAGCCCCATATCGGCCTGGACGAGGCCTACTCGCTGAAGACCCCCGAGGACAATCGCCGGCTCTACAAGAAGTGGGCCACCAGCTACGAGGCTGGCTTCGTTTCAGACAACGGGTACATCTACCCGCTTCAGGTTGCAGCAGCTTTCATGGATAGGGCCGACAGCGCTGCCCGGCGTGTCCTCGACGTCGGCTGCGGAACCGGACTGGTTGGGGTGGGTCTGGCGGAGCTCGGGGGGCCCAGGCCCGACGGCCTCGACCTCTCCCCGGAGATGCTCGACGAGGCAGGCCGCAAGACAGACTCCCAGGGTCGGCCAATCTACGGAGACCTGATCGTGGGCGACCTCACGGCAAGCCTCAGCCTGCCTGACGGGGCCTATGACGGAATCGTGAGCGCCGGGACCTTCACCCACGGCCATGTTGGAACCGGGGCGTTTGACGAGCTCTATCGAGTTGCTGCAGACGGCGCGCTTTTCGCTGTCGGGATCAATTCGGACCACTACGAAGAACGGGGGTTCTCGGAGCGATTCCGGGACGACTGCGATTCTGGGCGAATCAGCGAACCGGAGATCCGTCGGGTCCCGATATTCGAGGCTCGAGAGCACGTCGACGATCGCGCCATCGTGGTGAGCTTCCGGTCAACGGGCAGATAGTCAGGCCCGGTCCTGCCCGGCAGAGGTGTCACGATTCCACTCTGCGAGGGGATGCTTCACCCACTTGGTTACGGAGTGGGCGATTGCACCCGACCTGGCGAGCACCGGCTGGAACGCCGACTGTCTGTCCAGAGGTACGGCATCGCGGACCTGACTGCGGTATCCGAGGTAGAAGACAAGCATGGCGAGCACGGCAGCGAGCGACAGGTAGTAGCCGCGAGGTCCGAACAGTTCTATCGCCGCGCCCAGGGTCATGGGGGCAGCCACAGCACCGGTGCTTGAGGCAAGGATCAGGGCAGAGGCGGCCGCAACACGCTTCTGTGGTGCAACCCAGTCATTTGCAAGGGCCACGAACTGCCCGTACATGGGGAACACAAAGGCCCCGAAGGCCAGGTTCAACGGGAGGAGGAGAAGACTGCTTGGTGGGATGAGGGCTCCGACAAGCGCCAGACCGAGGGCAATCGAGGCCACCACCAGGATCACGGCTCGCCGGGGGTGGCGGTCAGACAGTTGGCCGAGCGGCATCTGCAGGAGAACGGCACCGACAACCGCAGCAGAGGTGAACAGCGTGATGCGCTGGGTACTGAGACCGGCAGCAGTACCGAAGACGGCCGCCATGCTCGTGGAGGCTGACTGGACGAACGAACAGAGAATGATCCCTACGACAGCCGAGGGAATGGTCTGGTACAACTCTCTCATCCGCATCGTCTCGCTGCTGGGTATCGGCGCAGAAGCTCCTGCCGAGAGGGTCACGGGAATGACGGCAATCGAGATCAGAACAGAGGAGAGCACGAACAACTGGAAGCCCTCAGATGGGGCGACGTTCACGAGCAGCTGCCCAAGCGCTGTGCCGGCCATCATGATCATCATGTAGATGCCGAGTATCTGACCCCGTGTCTCGTTGGTGGCCTTGTCGTTCAGCCAGCTCTCAAGCACCACAAACACTCCGGCGTTGCAGATTCCGCCCACGAAGTAGATGGCGCTCCATGCCGCCGGAAGGACCAGAACAGCGTTGAGAAGCACCGCTGTGGAGGCCAGTGAGGCCAGAGCTGCAAAGACCCGGATGTGACCGACGGAGTTGAGCGCCCGGGTTATCAGTTTGGCCCCGGCAAGGTATCCGGCGAAGTGGAAGGCCATGACGGCACCCATCGCGCCGGCGCTGAAGCCCTCCGACTCGGCCCGGATCGGAAGGAGGATGCGCTGCAGGCCGTTGCCGACCTGCAGGAAGGCAAAGCCCAGGAACAGTGCCCAGACGCCCACGAGGGCAGAAGGGGTGGTCCTCTCGGTGGTGGTCCTGCTCAACGCAGGTCCCGGATGCCACGGCCGGCATGGCCCGGGGGAGAATCGCCGGCATGGGTATCGGCGGCGGCCATTGCACGCTTAAGGACCGGGTCGACCATCGGGGATGTGCGGGGGGCTGCACCGTCGGGTGACTGGGATACATGCAGGAGCATTGCCTCCTGTGTTGCAGCGGGCTCCGGATCCCCATCGACCAACAGGTCATGGTGGAGGTGGAGCCTCTTCTCGTCCGCTCCCAGCACGTACGTGTCCGTCGATATCGAGGATCCCTCATGAATCTCCCGCAGGAAGCGGATGTGCGTCTCGACGCAGTAGAAGGTCCCGTTCTGGCTCCGGTACGCCTCTCCGAAACCGAGATGGACCAGCAACTCATCGGAGGCGGCGCCGAAGGCAACGCCATAGAAGCCCTCTGTCAGGTGCCCGTTGTAGTCGATCCACTCCGATGGCACGACCGTCTGCCAGACCCTGAGAGGTTCTGATTTCGTTGACATCTGACACACCTCCCTGTCGGGCTGTTTCCTGTCTGGCGATGTAGCCGCGCGCAATCTAGGCCCGGAGGGTGTGTCCTACAACGCATACCCGTGTGCTATCGGGCTCAGGCGGTTGGGCCCCTAGGGAGGGCGGCAGGATCCAGCCCTGAGAGCCGGCCGATCGGCGGGTGCGAAGAGGTCCCCAGCACGGCCTCGGCCAACTCGGCGGCAGCCAGCAGGTGGGCATCGGCGCCCCGTTGACCTGAGAGCTGGATGCCTACAGGAAGGCCTTCGTCGGTGAGACCAGCCGGAAGAGAGATGGATGGTCCGCCGGGAACAGTCAGGCGCGAGCAGGACCGCATCCAGTCGGTGTAGACGTCGAGCCTCGTCCCGTCGATCTCAGCCACCCACTCGTTGCCCACGGGGAACGGCGGGACCTGGCTGGTGGCGGTCAGGACCAGGTCGACCGTGTCGAACATCTGGTCAAAGGTCGCCCGAATCCGGATCTCATCAGCGAGGGCGGTCCTGATCTCCTCCTCGCCCAGCGCCATACCCCGCGCAATCTCGAACCTGACGGTCTCCTTGACCCGGTGGTCACCTAGAAGGCCTGGCTGCATCAGGCAGTAGGCCAACGATCGCAAGGTCTCAAAGCACCTGTCAACACCGGGAAGCGGTAGATCGCCCGACTCGACGCTCCAGCCGGCGGCCTCAAGTTGTCGAGCCGCGTGTTCGACCACCTCGACAACACCCGGAGCGAGAGGTAGATCGCCGTGGTCGATCGAGAAGAGCACGCGGGGAGTCCCAATTTGAGGCGGTGTGGCCGACACTCCGGTCATTGCATTCAACAGCAGCATCACATCGGAGACGCAACGACCCATGGGCCCGCTGGTGGGCATGGTGATCCGGTCATCTGCACCCTCTGTTCCCGGAACAGTTCCCGAAGATGGCCTGAACCCGACGATTCCACAAAAGGATGCGGGATTGCGGAGGGAACCACCCAGATCGGAGCCGGCGGCTATAGACAGCGAGCCGCATGCAAGGGCTGCTGCGGCTCCGCCACTCGAACCGCCAGCGCTCCGTGCAGGGTTCCAGGGGTTCCGGGTCAGCCCGTGAACCCTGTTGAACGTGTGGGACCCGGCCCCGAACTCGGGGGTATTGGTCTTCCCGACCACGACAACGCCGGCGGAGGCGAGCACATCAACCAGAGGGCTGTTGGCCGCAGGTACGTGATCGGCATACACCGTGCTTCCGTAGGTTGTAACTACGCCAGCGGTGTCTAGGAGGTCCTTGTGGGCCGTGACCAGCCCCCGCAGGGAGGCACCGACACAGAGAGATCTGTCCGAGTCGAGCGCTCGGGCCCGGTCGGCCGCCCTCTCCCAGTCAACCGAGACCAGGGCGTTCACGACCGGCTCAGTCAGTTGGGCACGGTCCCGGCAGGCTGCCAGCAGTTCAGTTGCCGAGAGAGCCCCGGCGTTCAGTAGCGCAATTTGCTCGGTGGCCGGCCGGTCGACGAGTTCCACCGAGGTGACCCTATTGCAGGGAATGTCCGCAACTGGAACACATGAACTCAGTGGATCGTGAGATCCGCAGGCACGTCGATGCCGAATTCGGAACAGGCATCGGCGATCGCAGCGAACAGGTAAGCCCCGAATGAGCGTTCACAGGAGACGAGGTAGGAGCGCCTGTCGGCTAGGTCGTTGCGAACAAGGTCGCAGGTCACCTTTGCGACAGAGCCAGAAAATACGGCACCGTCGGGCGTCATGTCGTCGGTCAGGTCGATGTTGCAGACCTTGGCTAGAACGCCAACCGTGTCGAGGCCGGAGAGGCGGAACATGGCCCGCCCGTGGGTGATGTCGACAACGCTCACAAACCCCTCGTCGGGCAGGGAGGCAAGCAACTCGGTGCCCTGACCTGGATCAGCGAGAAGGGTCCACTCGTCGGGCCTACTGCCACAGATGAGTGCGCCGTCCCTCCGGCGGCGGCTCCGGCCGTAGGTGACCTTGAGGTGGGTTCCTGCGGCCGTGTCGCGCCCTGCGCGTACCAGGACCTTGGTGCGGTCGGACACGTCTTCAAGGGAGATGCCGCCACCGGCTGCCGACAGGGGCCCCGAGGCGACCGGGCTCACGAATTCGAGTTCAGACACGTTGCCGTGCTCCTTCCGGATCCACGTGGGCGTGGTGTTCTTGAACTGTTGCCGTGATCCGTCGGCCATCGACCAGTTGCACGGTGACCGAGGTGCCGGCAGCTGCAAGGGAGGGGTCGACCTGTGCCAGGCAGATTGACCTCTCGAGCGTTGGTGACATTCGGCTCGAGGTGACCCGCCCGAGGATCTGGTTGCTTCCGGCTTCAACGATCTGGCATGCCTCATCGGGCACAATCGTGGGGTCATCAGGCTGCAGGCCAACCAGCACCGGCAGATCAGTTCGCTCGAAGGCGGCACGCAGTTCGGGAAGGCCGATGGTGTCGGCCTTGTCCAGCCTCACCAGCCCATCGAGGCCTGCAGTTGGTGCCTTGCTGAGCCCATCGGTGTCCTGCCCGACTATGTAGTGACCTTTTTCAAGGCGGAGGATGCGCTGCGCCTCGATGCCGAACGGTGCCACACCGAGGTCGGAGCCGTTCGAGAGAAGCGACTCCCACACGTGAAGTGCATGACCAGATGGAACGTGCACCTCGTAGGAGAGCTCTCCGGTGAAGCCGATACGCCAGATGATGCAGTCCGCTACTCCGGCGACGATGCCTGTCCTCACGCTGAAATAGGGGAATGCATCGGCGGACAGGTCGACGTTGTCGACAAGCCTCTCCAGGAGTTCTCTGGACCTGGGGCCGGCAACGTTGATGCTTGTGAGCCCTCCCGTTACCGGGGTTACGTGTACCTCCCAGTCGGGTCTGTAGGTCTGTAGCCAGTCCTCGAGCATCTCCCAGACTGCGCCTGCTCCAGACGATGTGGTCGTCATCAGGTAGTGGTCTTCAGCGAGCCGACCCGTGACCCCGTCATCAGAGACCACGCCGTCCTCGGCGACCATGGCGCCGTAGCGGACCCTTCCGACCTCGAGCTTCTGCCACCGATTCACGTACACCAGGTCGAGAAGATTGGCGACGTCCGGGCCGCGGAGGTCCAACTTGCCGAGTGGCGTGACATCGATGAGGCCGACGTTCTCCCGAACGTTGGAGGCCTCGGCCATGGGGTCGCCGTAGTGGTCGGGGCGTACCCACTGGCCGGCGAGAAGGTTCGTAGCCCCGTTTGCCTCGTGCCAGTCCTGGAGTGCCGAGCGCCTGACAGGTTCAAAGATACGGCCGGCCAGTGCCCCCAACGAGACAGGTGAGAACGGTGGCCGCCAAACGGTGGTCCCGATATCGGCCATCTCCACAGCCATGGCCTCTGCCAGAACCGCCGCAGCATTCACGGTCTCAAGCTTGCCCTGACCTGGGCCCATGGTCACGGTCGTGTAGCGCTTCATCAACTCGATCGAGTCGAAGCCCTCTCCGGCAGCCTGAATCAGGTCCTTTGAGGAAACGTCCTCGGAGTAGTCGACGAGACCGTGTGTGGTGCTGCGGTAGCACTCGGGATGAGGGGAGCGCCTCAGGGGAATGCGGCTGTCGGCGATCGCAGCTGGCCGATCCGACTCGGGCGCGGGTGAGCGGGGTGTCTGTGCCCTGCGGTCGTGTCGGAGGCGCAATGCACGCTGAGCAGCAAGAAGTCCGGTCTCACGGCCGTGCGCTGTCAGCTCAGTGGTTGAGCCGTCACCTGCTATCCCGCCAGTCGCCAGGACGTTGTCTGGGAGCGCCTGCGGGAAGTAGCGGGCCGCAACCTTGTCGTAGACGGGCCGGTCGCCGGCCATGTTCAGCAGAGACGTGGGAGCAGTCCAGCCCGTGGCGGTAACCAGAAGGTCGGCTCTCAGGATGCGGCCATCGCCTGTCTGGACGGAAGACACCCGGCCCCGGCCCCGGGCTTCAACAACGTCTTCACCTGCGCGGGCATCAAGTACGGCAACCACCTCGACCCCTGCGGACTCCAGATCGAGAACAGCGGCGTCACCCTCGGAGTTTGCGCTCAGAACCACCGCACGACTGCCGGGCTTGACTGCCCAGAGGTTGATCAGGCGTCTCACCGCACCGGCGAGCATCACGCCGGGGATGTCGTTACCGGCAAAGACGTAGGGTCGCTCGACGAGGCCGGGGGCCACGATCAGGGACCCCACCCTGGCCTTGATCAGACGCTCGGGAGCTACCTCGTGGCTCCGCTGCAGGACAGCCACCCAGTTGTGGTCGTATCGGCCTGTGACTATCGAGTCGCAGAGGACCTCGATGGCCGGCGTGGAGTACACGGCCTGCCTCAGGTCAGCCAGCACCGCCAGATCGTCAGGCCCGCCCCATCGGAGGTGACCGCCAAGTTCAGGCTCCTGTTCAACGAGCATCACCGAGGCTCCGGCCTCGGCGGCGGAGAGAGCCGCTGCCACACCAGCTGGACCGCCGCCGGCTACAAGCACATCGGGGTGTGCGTAGCGCTTGTCGTACTCGCCGTGGGTTCCGGTCTTCCAGTTGACTCGGCCGCCGGGTGCGAACTTGCGCAGGATGCGCTGGTAGAGGTTGTGCCACAGGAACTGTGGGCGCATAAACGTCTTGTAGTAGAAGCCCACCGAGAGGAAGCGTCCGACGAGCCGGTTGGCGGTACCGAGGTCCCAGCGGAGGCTGGGCCACACGTTCTGGGCACTCACCTGCATGCCGTCGACGAGCCGGCGACTGCCGGCCCGCACGTTTGGCTCGTCGCCTACCTGGACCGACAGGTTCGGGTCCCAGTGGTTGGCGGTCAGGATGCCCCGGCGCCTGTGATACTTCATCCCCCTTGAGAAGACCTCGACACCTGCGGCGGCGAGGGCAGAGGCGATGGTGTCACCCTCGTGGCCAACGTAGGCACGACCATTCCAGGTGAACGAGAGGCTGGTTGAGCGGTCGATCAACTCACTGCTACGGATGGGGAGACGATGACTGCTCATGAGTTCTCTGATTCCCGGATCTCGTTGGTGGCGGTGTTGCGCTCAATGGTGAAGTAGCGGCGACATCCGCTACGGCAGTACCAGGTCTCGGTCACCCAACCGGCCGGGTTCTCCCGAAGGTAGAGATAGGAGCGCCACTCGGTGAGGCTGGCGGTCTCCGGATCGGGTCGGGGTGCGACCTCGCCGGCATTTCGCAGGTCCGAGGAGTTGCGTGGGCCGCAGTTGGGGCAGGGTACGACGATCATCAGTGACCCACCGCCGCAGCGCCCTTTTCGCCGACAAGGTCCCCGTCGGTGAAGCGGTCGATAGTGAACGCTGCGATCAGTTCGGCAGTTCGGCCGGTGGCGATGGTCTCGGCCATGGTCTCTCCGGCCACAGGTCCGGCCTTGAAGCCGTAGGTTCCCCAGCCGACGTCGACGAGGTATCCCTCGACAGGCGTGTGACCCATGATGGGGGAGTAGTCAGGGGTCATGTCACAGAGCCCGGACCACTGGCGCATAAGACGCATCTTGGAAATTCCCGGCATCAACTCCAGGACGTGGCCAGCCAACTCCTCTGTGAACTCGAGCGTGCCGTTCACCCGGTACGTGCCGACCGGATCGACCGACGCACCGAATACCAGCTCGCCCCGATCGGTCTGGCTCACGTAGACGTGCAGGGAGCCGGACACCACCACCGTGGGCAGGAAAACCTTGCAGGGTTCAGTCACGGCGGCCTGAAGCGGATGCGTCGTGATTGCCAGCGGCACCCCCGCCATGTTCGAGATGAGAGACGCCCATCCGGCGGTGCAGTTGACGACCACCGGGGAACTGATGTCGCCACGGCTGGTTCGGACACCGGTCACCTTTCCACCGGGTCCCTTGCCGTCGGGTCCATCACCGCCGTCGCAGGTGATGTCGAGCACCTCGGTCTCCTGGAGAAGATGTACGCCAAGGTGGTCTGCGGCCCGGGCGTAGCCCCAGACAACGGCGTCGTGTCTGACGATGCCGCCAGGTGGATGGTAGAGGGCCCCGAGAATCGGGTACCTGGTGTTCGGAGAGACATCGAGGCTCGGGGTCAGGCGCTTGACCTCGGCGGGTCCGATGACAGCGGAATCGATGTCGAGAAGCTTGTTGACCTCGGCACGCCAGTTCATCGTGCGCAGTGCCGAGTCGGTGTGGGCCAGGGTCAGGTGTCCCCGCCGCGACAACATGACGTTGAGGTTCAGGTCAGCGGCCATGGTGTTGTACAGGTGGAGTGACCGGTCATAAAAGGCCACCCCTTCAGGGGTGAGGTAGTTGGAACGCACGATCCCCGTGTTGCGTCCGGAGCCTCCGCCGCCGAGGTAGCCCTTGTCGACCACGGCGACATTGGTGATGCCGTGGTTCTGGGCGAGGTAGTAGGCCGTTGCCAGACCGTGGAGACCTCCTCCGATGATGATGACGTCATAGGAATCACGCCGCTCGGGCCTGTTCCACATGCGGGGCCACGCACCGCGGGTCAGGCCATGCCTGAGCAACTTGCCTGCCGAGTACGTGTAGCCGTGGCGGGACACTTGCGGCTCCTGTCTGGAGAGCTCGCCTAGTACCCGCACTGGGCAGGTAAGTGGCGACTTCCCAATCGGTCGGTGACAGCGGGAAGAATAGGGGTTGGAGCGCTGTTTGGCGCGGCACGAAGGCAGAGTTCTGACGGCATATGGTGGGCCGATGCCTGAGACCTCAACCACCGTGCCATCACCTCGTCTTCACGTCGTCGACCATCCTCTCGTACAGCACAAGCTGACGCAGATGCGCAGGGTCGAAACCCCGAGCGAGCGTTTCCGGCAGCTCCTCAGCGAGACCAGCCTGTTGCTCACCTACGAGATCACGAGAGAACTCGCACTCCAGCAGGTCGAGATCCAGACACCCCTGACAACCACATCAGCCCCCGAGCTCGTCGACGACCCGGTTGTCGTGTCGATCCTGCGGGCCGGCAACGGGCTTCTCGACGGTGTCCTCAGGGTCGTTCCCGGTGCAAGGGTCGGGTTCGTCGGCCTGTACAGGGATCACGACACCCTTGAGGCTGTCGAGTACTACTGCAAGTTCCCTCCAATGGAGGGGCGAACCGTAATTGTCGTAGACCCGATGCTGGCCACCGGAAACTCGGCTGCAGCAGCGCTCGATCGTGTGAAGGCCGAGAATCCCGAGGCGATCCGCTTCCTCTGCCTCCTGGCCGCACCCGAGGGGGTCGCTTCCCTCCACTCGGCCCACCCCGATGTGGATATCTGGACCGGTGCTGTCGATGAGTGCCTGAACGAGGTCGGCTACATCGTGCCGGGCCTGGGCGATGCCGGTGACCGGATCTACGGCACCACCTGACAGGCGGCCGCCGGGCCGCCACAACAGTGCTGGCCGCCTCCTGGTCACACTCATGGCCATCCTGTTGGCTGTAGCAGTGAGCGAACCTGCAGGCGGGTCAGAGGTCGTCCAGGTGCCCGACGTCGATGCTGCCCCGGTCATGCACCTGAGCTTTGACGACGGCCCGCACTGGATGTTCACCCCGATGCTCCTCGACCTGCTCGACAGCTACGGCGCACGGGCCTCGTTCTTTCCGACCGGCGAGGCAATAGCAGCGCGCTGGGATCCAGTGACCACACAGGACCTCTTGAATCGCGGTCACACCGTTGGCAACCACACCTGGGGGCACAGCGACCTCTCCAAGTTGTCATCCGAGAGTGCCATTGCCGAGGTCGCACGGGCATCGGCCGGGCTCGAGACGCTGACCGGCTTCAAGCCCAGCTGCTTTCGAGCCCCCTACGGAGAGGTGGGACCAATTCGGACTCGACTGCACCCTGATCTGGGAATGTCTCTGGCCGGGTGGACGGCAGATCCCCAGGAGTGGCGCGACCCCCCGATCGAGGAGGTCCTCTCGTATCTGAAGAGCCGTGAGAGTGACGGAATGGTCGTGTTGCTGCATGACCGCAAGTGGCTGACCCTCCACATCGTCCAACGGGTGCTGGCCGACTACTCCGCAAGAGGTTGGGTATTCGAAGAACTTCCTGCCTGTCATGCAGCCAGTGAACGCGATTCCAGGATGGCCGCCATGGAGTCCGGTTATCCGCCGGTCGGCCGGGTCGAGGTCTACGAGAATGGCGATGGGCCTATGCGGCTCGAAGGCTGGGCCTTCGATGCAGACCTGCCCGAGGGTGGCCTGCCGATCCGAGTGACTGTGGACGGACTCGAACCCGCAATTTCTGATCGGACGACCGAGGATCATCGCTTCTCGATGACTGTGTCCCGGGCATCGGGCGACAGCTCCGGTCTCGTCTGCGTCTGGGCGGCCAACGTCGGAGCGCAGGGCCACGATTCGTCGCTGGGTTGTCACAAACTGTCTGCTGGCTGAGATCATGGAACAGATGACACCCCAATCAGAATCGGCGGAACAGGCCGCTCTAATCTCGACCCTGCGGTTGGTAGATTCCGTGATGCGTATATTCGCCCGCTCCGACATCGGTCCACCACCGGACGTTCAATCGAGGCCTGCCATATATGCGGGCAACCACCGGAGCCTGGCCGACCTGTTGCTGGCGTCAATCGCGTTCCACTCCTGGGGCCTGCCAATCCGCCCACTGGTCGCATCGTCCTACTTTCGCAAGCCGGTTATCGGACCGCTGCTCGGCCGCCTCAGGTGCATCCCAGTTGGTGGTTCCGAGGCACTTGAGTTGGCGACTGCAGAGATTCAGGCCGGCTGGTCGGTGGCGATAATGCCTGAAGGCCGCGTCGTTCCAGTTGAGGATTGGAAGGCCGATGGCGTGGGTCAGCTCCGCTCCGGGGTTGGGCGGCTTGCGCTCGAGACGGGCCTACCGGTGGTGGCCACCGGGGCGAGCGGAACCGAGGCCTTCTGGCCGCGGGGTGCCACAGGGCCGCGTGTCCGGCCGTGGAGGCGCTACCCCCTCGCGGTACGAAGTGAGGTGGTGGGCGTGATCGATGCAGGCAGCCCCCGTGAGGCCACCGAGGTCGTCCGGACTGCTCTGGTCCGTTGTGTCGAGCGCGCGGATACAGCCACAGAACTGATGCGTCAGAGCCGCTAGGTCAGGCCAGCCTCAGAAGTGGTACGGGTATTCTGAGTAGTCCTGAGGGCGCTTCTCCAGGAAGGCGTCGCGGCCCTCTGCGGCCTCGTCGGTCCCGTAGGCGAGCCGCGTCGCCTCGCCGGCAAACATCTGCTGCCCCACCAGCCCGTCGTCGATCAGGTTAAATGCGAACTTGAGCATCCGCTGGGCGGTCGGGCTCTTGGCGTTCACCTCTGCCGCCCATTCCAGCGCAACGTTCTCGAGGTCGGTATGGTCAACGGCTGCATTGACCATGCCCATGGCAGACGCCTCCTCGGCTGAGTAGTCGCGCCCAAGAAAGAAGATCTCCCGGGCACGCTTCTGTCCGATCTGGCGGGCCAGATATGCGGACCCGAACCCGCCGTCGAAGCTCGCGACATCGGCATCGGTCTGCTTGAACACGCCATGCTGGCGGCTGGCAAGGGTCAGGTCGCAGACGACATGGAGGCTGTGGCCACCACCCACCGCCCACCCCGGGACCACGGCGATCACAACCTTGGGCATGAACCGGATCAGGCGCTGCACCTCGAGGATGTGCAGCCTTCCAGTACGGGCCGGGTCGACCACGCCATCGTCATCCGAGTACCTGTAGCCATCAGTTCCACGGATGCGCTGGTCTCCACCTGAACAAAAGGCCCAGCCGCCATCGGTTGGAGAAGGGCCGTTGCCGGTGAGGAGAATCGTGCCGACATCGGTCCACATCCTGGCATGGTCCAGAGCCCTGTAGAGCTCATCGACCGTGGATGGCCTAAAGGCGTTGCGAACCTCTGGCCGATCAAAGGCGATCCGAACCGTTCCCTGGTCGACACAGCGGTGGTAGGTCACGTCGACAAGGTCGAAACCGTCGACGGGCAACCAGCGCTCCGGATCGAACAGGTCTGATACTGCTGCAGGTTCCACGGCATCGCTCCCGGTAGTCCTGTCGGAGCATACGGCCCGACGCTGGCCGGCAACGTGCCGACATCTAGCATCATGGTGCGCGGAGGGACCTGATGGCCGAGTTCACAAATGAGATTCTCATAGACGCCCCTGCCGACGAGGTGTGGGCCGTGGTGGCAGCCGCTGAGCGACAGGCAGAGTGGTTCCCGGGGATGCTGTCATCGACTGTCGAGGATGGAATCAGGACCATTGGGACCGCTGCAGGGGGGTTCCTCTTCGAGAAGATCCTCTCCGTTGACCATGAACAGATGCGGTTCGAGTACACCATCACCGGCCCGCTTCAGTTCGACCACCACCTCGGAGCCCTTCAGGTGGATACGGAAGGGGACAGTTCGCGGGTGAGCTACACGCAGGAAATCCGACCTGAGGCCCTTACCTATGCGCTGCGCGCCGCCACAGGAGATGCCCTCATTGGACTCAAGGACCTGGTTGAGACCGGGACATATTCCCGTGGATTCCAGGCAGCAGACGGTGAGGGGGCCTGATGGGACGCAAGATTCTGTTCGTAACCACTGACCAGCAGCGCTACGACGCCCTCGGATGCAACGGTGGCGTGGTGGCGCGGACCCCGGTAGTCGACGCACTGGCGGCCAATGGAATCCGCTACGAGAGGGCCCATCCGCAAAACGTGGTCTGTATGCCCTCCAGGGCCACGATGCTGACCGGCCAGCACATCCGGAACCACGGGGTCTGGATGAACGGCGTTCCACTTCCCGCCGAGGCACCCACGGTCGCAGGACTTCTGCACGATTCCGGGTACCGCACCGGCCTCTTCGGAAAGGCCCACTTCGAGCCATTTCTTGATCCCTTCCTGCGTTTTCCAGAGAACCGAATGGGCGTGTCCGGAGCCACCCACGACGAGGCTGGGCCACATCGTGGATTTGAGCGCATGGAGTTCGCCGGCCACGGGGCGGCCGGCCTCGTGCACTACGGCAGTTGGCTGAGAGACAACCACCCGGAGCACATGGCCGGGTACTTTCCGGTTCTTGACATGACCCTCGAGGTGAACCACGAAGGCGGGGGAGACACAGGCGCTCCACAGGTCAAGCACAATACGGTTCCACGGGGCATCTATCACACGGACTGGGTGGCCGATCGGGCCATCTCATGGCTCGACGGGCTCGACAGCGCCGAGGACTGGTTCTGCTGGCTCAGCTTTCCAGACCCGCACCATCCGTGGAATCCACCGCAGTCAGAACTGCACCGGGTCCCATGGCGCGATCTCGACCTGCCGGAGGGGTATCCGGAGGACGCATCTGAGAGGGAGCGCCTGCTTGACTCGAAGCCGGCCCACTGGCGCCGCTGGTACGACGGAGACCTCGTCTCCAACTATGAGGCACCCGCCAGATGGGTGCCTGCCACCCTCACCGCGGATCAGGTTCGCGAAGTCAACGCCATGGTGCACATCCAAAATGAACTCGTCGACGAGGCGCTCGGCAGGGTGCTGTCGGCGATCGATGCCAGAGGATGGGACGACGACCTCGACGTGATCTACACGACCGACCATGGCGAGTTCCAGGGCGACTTTGGACTGTTGTTCAAGGGCCCCTACCACGTGGACTCTCTGATGCGTCTGCCCCTTGTCTGGCGCCCGGCCCCATCCAGCACGGGTCAGCCGGCAGTTGTGAGTGAGCCCGTGGGCCTGATGGACCTGGCGCCCACCTTCTGCAGCATCGCCGGCCTCGATGTGCCCTCATGGATGGATGGCGTTCCACTACCACTCTCAGGTGCCGATGCCGCCAACAGCGGACGGTCAGGTGTGATTACCGAATGGGACAGCCTCCATCCCAACGGAACCGAGGTTCATCTGCAGAGCATCGTCGCCGACCAGATGCTCTGCACGCGCTACGAGGCCGGCACATGTCATGAAGGCACCGAGGGAGAGCTGTACGACCTCACCGAGGATCCACTCCAGAGGGTGAACCTGTGGGATGACCCGGCTATGGGGGCCACTCGACATGACCTCGTCGGGGCACTCGACGAGACCCTTCCAGAACGACCCGCCATCCTGCTACCGGCCGAAGCGGCGGTGTAGGTGGGCTATGGGCGTCAAAGGAGAGGATGGCGACTTCAAAGGGGTGATAGGGCGAACTCACGCCGAATCCGAACCATGGTGGCCCGACCCGGCTACAGCACCCGAAGGCAGCCCCAACGTCGTGGTGATCCTGCTTGACGACACCGGCTTCGCCCACCTCGGCTGTTACGGGTCAAGCATCGACACACCCAACATCGACGGCCTCGCTGCAGGAGGCCTCAGGTACACGAACTTCCACACGACAGCGCTCTGTTCCCCGACCCGTGCCTGTCTGCTCACGGGAAGAAACCACCATGCCGTCGGCATGCGGGCCGTGTCCAACTTCGACAGCGGATACCCGCACATGCGCGGCTACATAGCCGACCATGCAGCGACCATCGCCGAGGTGCTCCAGGACAACGGGTACGCGACCGCCTGCGTCGGCAAGTGGCACCTGGCCCCGATGGCGCAGGCGTCGGCAGCGGGACCATTCGACCACTGGCCACTGCAGCGGGGATTTGACCGCTTCTACGGCTTCCTGCAGGGCGAAACCGATCAGTTCCACCCCGAATTGACGGCTGACAACCACCACATCGATCCACCCTCTGGACCGGAAGACGGATACCACGTCAGCGAGGATCTGGTCGACAGGGCCATCGGTTTCGTGAACGACACCACGTCGGTGAGACCGGATCGACCATTCTTCATGTACCTGGCCTTCGGAGCGACGCACGCACCGCATCAGGCTCCGGATGCCTATCGCGAGAAGTACCGGGGGTGCTTTGACGCCGGCTGGGACGTCGTCCGCCAGGAGTGGTTCCAGAACCAGATAGACCTTGGTGTGGTGCCAGAGGACACGGTCCTCGCAGCCAGAAACCCCGGGGTTGAGCCCTGGGAGGATCTCAGCCTCAACCAGCAGAACTTCGCCTGCCGCCTACAGGAGGCCTTTGCGGCGATGCTCGATCACACCGATGCCCAGATCGGTCGCCTGGTCGAGCACCTTGAGGGCCTCGGCCTTCTCGATGACACCGTGATCATGCTCCTGTCCGACAACGGTGCCAGCCAGGAAGGTGGTCCCACCGGGGTGACCGACGAGATGAAGTACTTCAACGTGGTCCCGGAGGACGTCGATGCCGCCGTTGAGCGGCTGGACGAGATCGGTGGGCCCCGTTCACACAGCAACTACCCGTGGGGATGGGCGCAGGCAGGCAACACGCCGATGCGGTGGTACAAGCAGACGACACACGGTGGAGGGGTCCGAGATCCGCTGATCGTCCACTGGCCCGCTGGGATTGCCGAGACGGGGGAGCGGCGTAACCAGTTCCACCACATCACCGACCTGACACCGACCCTCCTCGACCTGATCGGCCTCGACATGCCCGCCGAGCGTCACGGCCGGGCACAGTCTCCGATGACCGGAACCAGCCTCGCCTACACCTTCAACGCTCCGAATGAACCGACCCGAAAGGGTCCCCAGTACTTCGAGATGTTCGGCCACAGGGCGATCTGCAGCGATGGATGGAAGGCGGTTACACGCCACTCCCCGGGTTCCTCCTACGAAGAGGAGCGCTGGGAACTGTTCCACCTGGACAGCGATGTGTCTGAGACGAACAACCTGGCCGAATCAGAACCCGAGCGGCTCAGGGCCATGATCGCTCTCTGGTGGAGCGAGGCCGAAGCCAACGGCGTCCTTCCCCTCGATGACCGCACTCTCGAACTGTTCCGGATCCCGATGCGTCCAGGTACACCCCATCAGGGCCGGAGCTACCGGTACATACCTCCCATCTCCCACATTCCGGCCGGTGCCGCAGCCATCCTGGGCAACCGCTCCTTTCTCGTAGAGGCCTCGATCATGCGGCCTCCCGGCGGCGAGGGCGTGCTGATGGCCGTCGGAACCGGAAACCTGGGTCTGTCACTGTTCATCAGGGACGACCGCCTGGTGTTTGACTACAACATCTTCACAGATCACCACGTTGTACGGACCCAACACCCTCTACCCGTAGGCGAGACCTCCGTGGGTGTCCACTTCCACCGCGACGGTGATGCTGGTACTGCCACCTTGTTCGTGGACGGCGAGGCTTCTGTGTCGATGTCAGTTCCGTTCGTTGTCAGGGTGCTGGGCTCTACGGGCCTCGATGTCGGCCGTGACGCCCTGTCGACCATCTCCGAGGAGTATCAGGGGCCCTTCCCGTTCACCGGAACCCTCCACGAGTTGACAATCCACCTTCCAGAACGCGGTGCCGACGAGCTGACCGAGGACGCAGTTCTGGCAATGCGGACAGAGCTGGCACGGGAATAGACGCCAGGATCCAGATGGGTCGGCCCGCTGTCCGAGCCTGACCCTGTATGAGGAGTGATCCGGGCGCGCAGTACCCTGCAGCCAGACCCAACAGCCCAACCACCCCGACCAATGCCAACTGCCCGAACACACCGGATTCGTATCCTGACAGCCCTGCTTGTGGCTCTCGGCGTTCTGATGCCGACCGGAGCAGCTGGCGACACCGAGTCGATTCGCGATGCCAGAGACCGCAGGGAGGCTGCCAAGGACCTCGCTGCCGATGCCGCAGAGGCACTCGAACTCATCGAGGCCGAGGATGCCGAGGTCTCCGGGGCGCTAGGGGCCCTCGACGATGCCGTTGCCCTACAACAGGCGAAGATCGCAGCATCACGTCAGGCAATCGAGGCCGCCGAAGCCGAGGCGACCCTTCGGTGGGTCGAGGTGGAGCAGGTTGGCGTGGAGATCCGCGAGGCCCGTGCCCGTGTCGAGGAGTTGGCGGTAGATGTCTACATCTCGGGTCTACGACCCGGGATCCTGCTTGAATCCGAGGACCTCTCAGCAGGCATACGGAAGTCGGCAATCCTGGATGTCGTAACAGGAAACCGTTCCGACATCCTGGACAGGCTGCGGTCCCTTGAATCCGAGATGGAGAACATCGCCAGGGCGGCTGATGCCGCCATCCTCGACGCCGACCTGCAACAGAGGGAGCTGGAGTCCTCGATGCTCGTACTGGACCGGCGCATCAGCTCCCAGGTGGAGGTGAAGGAGGAACTCGAAGATCGGATCGGGGAACACGAGGCAGCCGTCAAGCAGTACGAGCGCGAGCAGTACCAGATGGCCGTTCTCATAGACAACCTGATTGCAGAGGAACTACGACAGTCAGCCCCCGACCTGACCAAGGAATCCGGCGCAGGCTTCATCATGCCGATCCAGGGCAAGATCGGCTCAGGATTCGGCCTTCGGGTCCACCCCATCTTCGGCACAAGCCGCCAGCACAACGGCGTCGACATCAGCTGTGTCAGAAACCAACCCGTCTGGACGGCCAAGGCCGGCGAGGTGATATTCGCAGGCTGGAAGAACGGTTACGGAAACGTCGTTCTCATCGAGCACGAAGGTCCGGTAATCACCGTCTATGCACACCAGGAGGAACTTCTGGTCTCAAAGGGCCACACGCTCAAGACCGGTGACGTCATCGGCCGTTGCGGCTCCACCGGCTGGTCGACCGGCCCACACCTGCACTTCGAGGTAAGAACCGGTGGAGAGCCGAAAGATCCCATGATCGTCCTTCCGGGCTGATCGTGGTTCAGTTGATCCAGGCCAGGAGGAGCGCATGAGCAGGCTTGCCGGGAAGATTGCACTGGTCACAGGAGCGGCGTCGGGGATCGGGCGCGAATCTGCACTCCTGTTTGCTGCCAACGGTGCCAGGGTCGTCTGCGTGGACCTCTCAGGCGACGACAACGCTGCTACCGCTGCCGACATCAAGAGGACCGGCGGTAGTGCCATCGCACTCACAGCCGACGTCTCGCTTGCGTCCGACATGGAGGGCGTGGTAGCAGCGACGGTTGAGGAGTTCGGTGCTCTTCACGTCGCCTTCAACAACGCAGGCATCATGCACTCAGAGGACAGTGATGCCATCGAGACCCAGGAGGGCATCTGGGACCTGACCATGGGGGTCAATGCAAAGGGCGTATTCCTTGGCTGCAAGTACGAGATACCGGCAATGCTCGAATCTGGTGGAGGGTCGATCATCAACACGGCCTCCTTCGTGGCCGTGATGGGTGCGGCCACACCGCAGATCGCATATACGGCATCCAAGGGCGCAGTCCTCGCACTGACCCGTGAGTTGGCCGTCGTCCACGCCCGCCAGAACATCCGGATCAACTCCCTGTGCCCTGGGCCCCTCCGCACCGAACTTCTCATGAACTTCCTCGACACCGACGAGAAGAAGAAACGACGCCTCGTGCACGTGCCGATGGGACGCTTCGGTGAGGCCGCCGAGATGGCTCAGGCAGCGCTCTGGCTGGCGTCAGACGAGGCCTCCTACGTGACCGGAACTGATCTGATGGTCGACGGAGGCCTGAGCGCCGCCTACGTGACACCCGAGGGCTGACTTCAGGGAGTGTCGCCGACAGCCAACCGCGTGTTGATCTCCTCTATGACCGCCGGTAGTTCCATCGGCTCGTCGATCACGTAGTGGGCACCGGCCTCCCACAGCTGCTCGCGTGTGAACGCAAGCCTCTCTGCAAACTCAGCGGCAGACATCTCAGCGGCCTCCTGCAGTGAGTTGATATTGAGGTAATTGCTGTAGCGGGCGATCCCGACGGACCAGCAGCCCGCCTCGACACCCTCACCAACACCTGACCCGGTGTCATCGACCTTCACCACCGCCTGGACTGGATGCACGTCCAGCAGGTCCATGTTCCTGAAGACCATGAACGGTCTGGGTCGCGCACCATGTTCGACGTCGTCGCCGGCGACGGCGCAGTCAGGCCGGAAACCCTGTTCTGATGCATGCTCGAGAAGGACGTCGACCATCGGTCGCGTAAACCCGGTCGATACGCCGATACGTATGTCGTGGTCGCTTCGGAGGCGCTCTGCCATCTCGACCACACCTGGCAACAACTCCGCGTACCGTGGAAGACACTCAACCTGTCGCGGCACGAAGTCCTCGAACATGGCAGCGACGTCAGCCTGGTCGGGATGGCGGCCATGGACGGTGAACCACCGTTCCCGAATGGCCGGCAACTCGGTGAGGGCCGCTATGTGGAGGTCCTTGCGCAGCCCCATGGGGCCACGAGCCTCCTTCATCGAGATCTCAACACCCTGGTTGTGGAACACCTCGACGAACACAATCGCCGGTGCAATCACATATGCGTCGACGGTCGTTCCGCTCCAGTCCAGTACAACGCCCCTGACCGATCCCCGGTAGCTGCGCGCAGCTGGGCGTTCCACGGGTCTGGCCCTAACCCACGAAGGCCGAGGCGAATACCAGTGACACGATCGTCATGACCTTGATGAGGATGTTCATCGCCGGCCCGGAGGTGTCCTTGAAGGGGTCGCCGACGGTGTCACCGACGACTGCCGCCTTGTGGTTGTCGGATCCCTTGCCTCCGAGTGCGCCGGCCTCGATGTACTTTTTGGCGTTGTCCCATGCGCCACCGGCGTTGGCCATGAAGATCGCAAGGCAGAAGCCCGAAACCAGCGCTCCGGCGAGGAAACCTCCAAGGGCGTTGATGTTCACGAACCCGATTACCAGGGGAACCACCACGGCGAGTGCGCCGGGGATGAGCATCTCCTTCAGGGATGCCTCGGTGGAGATCTCGACACAGCGGGCCGAGTCGGGGTTGACGCCCGGTTCGCCCTCGCGAAGGCCGGGAATCTCCCTGAACTGGCGTCGAACCTCCTCGATCATCTCCTGAGCAGCACGTCCCACAGCATCGATCGTGAGGGCTGCGAACAGGAACGGGAGCATCGCCCCAAGGAAGAGCCCGACAAAGACATCAACCTCACCAATGTTCAACGAGAGCGTTCCACCTGCCTGCACCACCGCGAACTCGAAGCTCTTGAACAGGGCGAGGGCCGTGAGGGCGGCAGATCCGACAGCAAATCCCTTTGCGACCGCGGCCGTGGTGTTGCCCAGGGAATCCAGTGCATCGGTCACCTCGCGGACGCTCGGGTCCAGCTCGGCCATCTCGGCGATCCCGCCGGCGTTGTCGGCGATCGGGCCGTAGGCGTCGACAGAGACGACCACTCCGAGTGTCGCCAACATTCCAATGGCAGCCACTGCGATGCCGTAGATGCCGCCATCCAGATTCCCGATCGAGTCAAAGGCCATCTCTCCACCCCAGTAGGCAAGTGCCACGCCAACTGCCAGGAGAACCACCGAGGCGGCGACCGAGATCATGCCCGCCGAGATGCCACCGAGAATGGTGGTTGCGGGACCTGTCTCTGTCTGACCTGCGATCTTCTTCACGGGACCGAAGTGGTCAGAGGTGTAGTACTCAGCGGTCTTTCCGAGAGCCCAACCGACTACAAGGCCACCAACGACTGCGATGGCGAGTCCAAGGGGGTTGTCGAACGCCGAGTCGGAGCCGAACAGCCAGTATGCGATCCCAACGGTTGCCACAGCGGTGATGGCCATGGCCGAGTTGGTCCCCATGTGGAGGGCCCTGCTGAGCGCCTTGGTGTCGGTCGAGTCGCCACCCTTCACGAGGAACGACCCGAGAATCGAGGCAAGCATGCCGACGAAGGCGATAGCAATGGGAAACGACAGCAGCGAGATATTTGTTGCGACAGATGCATCCTCAGCGCCGAGTCCGAGGGCAAAGGCCACAAGCGAGATCGGCGCAATGATCGAGCCGGCGTAGCTCTCAAAGAGGTCGGCGCCCATGCCGGCAACGTCGCCGACGTTGTCGCCCACGTTGTCAGCGATGGTGGCCGGGTTTCGTGGGTCGTCCTCGGGGATGCCAGCCTCGACCTTTCCGACCAGGTCGGCACCGACGTCGGCGGCTTTTGTGTAGATGCCCCCGCCCACACGGGAGAACAGGGCAATGGATGAGGCACCCAGGCCGTAGGCGGTAACCACCTCGAATGCATCTTCCACGCCGAGAACCAGCACGAAGAGGATGTAGACCAGCATGAGCCCGCCGAGGGCAAGGCCCGCCACCGAGAATCCCATCACGGCGCCACCACGGAAGGCGATTGGGAGGGCCTTGCCGGGTCCCTCCTTGGCGGCCTGGGTGGTTCTGGCGTTCGCCATTGTGGCAACGGTCATTCCGACGTATCCGGCAGTTGCCGACAGGACGGCTCCGAGGACGTAGGTAAGGGCCGCTGTAGGGGCGATCAGGAGGGCAATCAGGACCGCCATGGCTGCGACGAAGCCGGAAACCCACGTGTATTCCTTCTTCAGGAAGGCACGGGCCCCCTTTTGGATCTCGGTCATGAGGAAGACCATCCGCTCGTCTCCGGGATCGGCAGCCCGCACCGAGCTGTAGAAGTAGGCGGCCAGCATGAGGCCCATTACGGACGAGGCTGCTGCCAGGTAGGGGATTGCTTCCAAGGGTCGATCTCCTGAGGTATCGGGATACGTCTGTCGTATGAATCCGGCAACGACGCCGGTCGACGGGTTCCTGGACTCCGGTAGGCATTTGAATGGCCCCCGGAACAAGAACCGACGTGACGCTAGTGACCGGACGGGGGCGCTTCAAACACCAGTCCGGCGACATTTGTCACCCGGTACTGGAATCGGGACGTTCCCTGAGCGAACATCATTCCATGAAGTCCGATCCCGTGCGGGACCAGATGATCAAACAGAGACGCTCTCTCGCAGATGACGCTGTTCAACGGGCGAGCGCCAGAACAATGACTCGCGTCATGGAACTTGACGAGTTCCAGGCGGCAGGCAGACTCGCTGCGTACGTTGGAATGCGTGGTGAGATCGACCCCTGGCCATCCCTGCTTGCAGAGGATCTGTGCGTCGCACTTCCCGTTATCCAGCCGCGCGGAGACCTTGAGTTCGTGATACCCGAAGGACCGCTGCAACCCGGACCGTTCGGTACCAGTCAACCCGCCAGCGGCGAACGGGTACGTCCTGAACGCCTCGATGTCGTCCTGGTTCCTCTGGTGGCGGCTGACCGCAGGGGCAACCGCATTGGCCACGGAGCGGGCTACTACGACCGGACCTTCGCATTTCGACTCAGCCAGCCCACGCCGCCGACCCTGATCGGCATTGCGCACAGCTTCCAGGTTGTACCAGTGCTTGAACCCCGCTCCTGGGACGTGCCCCTCGACATCCTCGTGACAGACAAGGGCATCCTCCGTCCGAAGCCACCGATCGGCGAGGATTAGCCGGTGTACATCATCGTTGTGGGTGCCGGCGAGGTCGGCAGTTATGTCGCGGAGCGATTGAGCGGTCAGGAACACGACATCGCCCTGATCGAGGTCGACCCGGCCCGGTTCCGCGAGATCGACAAGGACCTCGACGTGCTGGCCGTCAGAGGTAGCGGCACGGACCCCGGCTGTCTGAAGCAGGCTGGCCTCGACAAGGCGGATCTGCTCGTAGCTGTAACCGCCAACGACGAGGCCAACCTGTTGTCTGCCCTGCTCGCCCGACAGGCAGGCGTGAAGAAGACGATCGTCAGGGTCGAGTCCCGCCGCCTCAGGAGGCCCGAGGTGAACTCACTGTTCAAGGGCGTAGCGGACCATCTCGTTATCGATCCCGACGAAGAGGTCGCCGAGCAGGTCCTGAAGCTGATGGAGTACCCGGGTGCCCTCGATGTGGCCCGGATGGCAGGCGGCGAGGTGGTGGTGATCGGTGCGAGGCTTCCCGCGCACGCTCCGCTTGTCGGTGTCACCCTTGGTGCCCTCGGTAGGGACCTGGAACCCGACTGGGACTTCATCGTCGGATCGATCACACGCCAGGCCGATGCCCATGACCACTCCAGCAAGGAGATGACCTTCATCCCCAGGGCCGACGCGGTCCTTGTCGAGGGAGACCTGCTTCGGATCATCTGCAAGCATCGAGCCCTCAAGGATGTCACCCACCGTCTGGGGATAGCCCGCGACATGCCGACCCGTGCCCTGCTGCTCGGTGGAGGCCGTACCGCCCAGATGCTGTCCGAGGCGCTCATCGACCGCGGTATCGACGTGGCCATAATCGAACTTGATGAGCGACGGGCCGAGGAACTCGCTGCGGAGCTGCCACGCACCCTCGTGTTCAGGGGCGACATAGTCGATGCCGACATGCTCGAAGAGGCCGACGTGGGTGGTCAGGACGTCGTGATCGCACTCACGGGCGAGGACGACTCCAACGTCCTGGCCTGCCTCTATGCACAGGCAGCCGGAGCCATTCGCAACGGAACCGACGGAGCCCTGAAGACCATCGCCGTGGTTCACAGGCTCAAGCTCCTGGACCTCCTGGAGACACACCAGGTTGGAGCGACCCTCAGCCCCAGAACCGCTACGGCCAACAGCGTCCTCAGGTTCGTACGCGGCGATGTTGGAACGGTTGCGGCTGTTGCCACATACCTCCAGGGTGACGTCGAGATTCTGGAGTTCGCCGTATCGGACTCCTGTCCATGTGCCGGGAGCACGGTGGCAGAACTGCACATGCCTCATGACTCCCTGATCGGAGCCATCGTCAGAGACGGAAAGGCTCAGATAGCACGCGGACGGAGCACCCTGCGCGCCCGGGACCATGTTGTGGTCCTCGCCAAACCGGAGTCTGTCGACAGGGTCACCGCCCTGTTCGCCTGACCCTTTCGGGGCTCGCCGACCCTGTGGCCACCGGTACCAGCAGTCGCCCATGGGCGTCATGGACAGCCGCCACTGCATGGGCCGTGTCTGCCGCCCTTCTCATGGTTGGGGCTCTGGCCGTGTGCTCAGGGCTTATCGACCTGATCGAACATGGTGCCGACTCGTCGACCCTGCTGATCACCGGGAGCGGAATGGGCCTGCTCGGAGCCCTGCTGTTTGGTCGTGTAGCCGGTCCGGACAAGGCCAGGCCTGTCGACATCATTGCGGCGACAACCTTGGCGATGACACTTGGAATTCTCCTCGTAGCCGGCCTGTACGTCATGACCGGTGCGGCTCAGCGGCCCGACGACGCCCTCTTCGAGGCGACCACCGGCATTACGACCACGGCAATGAGCGTTATCGATCCGACGGGCCTCGGATACGGACTGCGCTTCCTGCGGTCAGGTAGTCAGTGGTTGGGGGGCTTCGCCGCCCTGCTGGTTGGCATAGTGATTCTTCCGTTCTTCGGCTTCGGGAGGGAGTTTGCCGACCGCTCCAGTTCCGGCGGGTTCCGACCGCTGGCGCCCGACGAGATGTCCGCAACACGCAACATCCTCCGGTTGTACATCCCCGGCACAGGCCTCATCTGGGGTGGCTACATGCTCGCAGGCATGTCAGCGTTCGACGGTCTCCTGCTTGCAATGTCCACCGTTTCCACTGGCGGCTTCACGAACGGTGCCAACGAATTCGCAGACCCGTCGGTTCAGTGGGTGGCGATTGTAGGGATGCTCCTCGCTGGATCGAGCATGGTGACGCTGTGGCACCTTGTCGTAGGCAGGGGAGGGCTCCACCGTCAGACAGGTCTGGCGATGTACCTGGGCCTGCATGTGACGGGTGTTCTCCTGTTGGTGCTCCTATCGACAGGAATCGACCTGGCCGCGGCCCGTCGCCTGTTGTTCGTGGTAGCGGCATCGGTTTCAACTACGGGCTTCCCAATGGGCGTTCCTGTCGGATGGCCGGCAGGAGCACCGGTGCTACTGCTTCTTCTGGTTTCGATTGGGGCCATGAGCGGATCAGCCGGGGGTGGTCTCCAGATACGTCAGCACAGGGCACTCATGAAGCTGGCACTCCGTGAGATGGCCCGACAACTCCACCCCAGAGCGGTCCTGAAGGTGCGTCTGGCCGGGCGCGTCGCCGGTGAGGACACGCTGCGCCAGATCGTCGTCCTCCAGTTCCTATTCGTGGCGGTGATCTTCTCCACCGCATTCCTGGTCGCCGTGTTCGGCCTCGACCTGGCCAGCGCCATCTCGGCAGCCGTACACGCCACCGCAACTGCCGGGCCGGTACGCGGCCTCGATGGAGTCATGGTTGATCCAACCGAGTGGTCCCGCTCGGTACGTCTGGCCCTGCTCCCGGCGATGGTGTTCGGCCGACTGTCCATCTATCCAGCTGTTGTTGCAGTCGCCGCGCTCTTGAACCTCCTTCGCGACAAGGCCAGGGTCAGGCGTCGCTACAGGGCACACAGACATGGTGGAAGCCTGTGAAGCGTCCAGCAGGCAGGTGGGAGACCACGACTGGGCAGGTAACCGGAATCGCCCTCCTCTTTGTCTCCGCAGGCATGCTCGGATCGGCAGTAATCGAATCCATCGGTGGAGACCAGGGGCTGGCAATGACGCTGGCTGCCCTGGTGACTCTCGTACCCGGGGCGGCGCTGTGGCTGTCGACTCGACCCGGCCAGATTGACAGGGCAGCGGTCTTTTCGGCAGTGGCCGGAACGTGGCTCATCGTGTCGGTATTCGGCGCACTTCCGTATCTCTTTGCCGGCACTTTCAATCGGTCCGGAATCGGCTTTCCGGTTGTCCTCGCCGATGCACTGTTCGAATCGGTTTCCGGGTTCTCCTGCACCGGCTCAACGGTCTTCGGGTCTCACAACCTGATTGCGGACCAGGGGCCGGGCATCTTGATGTACCGCCAGTTCACCCAGTGGATCGGCGGCATGGGAATCGTCGTGTTGGTTGTGACCGTGCTACCCGCCCTGCGCGCGAGCGGTCTCGGCCTCATCGGGGCGGAGGCCCCCGGGGAGGGTGGTGACCGACTCGCCCCCCGAATGGCCCAGACCGCCAGGCGGTTCTGGTATCTCTATGCCGGCCTGACGGGCCTGATCGCAGTCGCCCTCATTGCAGTGGGCATGTCACTGTTCGACGCCGTAGCACATGCATTCACCACGGCGTCAACCGGTGGCTTCTCCACGAGAGACGCCTCGATCGGCTACTGGGACAGCGTCGCTGTAGAGATGGTCATCATGATCGGCCTCATACTCGGTGCAGCAAACTTCACACTTCACTCGAGATCCCTTGTCGCAAGGCGTCCGGTCCACCACCACGACCCGGAGTTCCGAGGCTATATCTGGCTCCTCACCGGAGCCACCCTGGTTGTAACCATCCTGTTGGTGGACGACGGAATGGGGTTCACGCGGTCGCTTCGCTCGGCTGCCTTCAACGTCGTCACGCTCGGTACCAGCGGTGGCTTCGGCAATGCCACAGGCCCCGGCAGCGACGGAGACTTCGTGAGATGGGCTGCTGGCCCCCAACTCATTCTGCTGATCCTTTTGATGACAGGTGGCTGCACCGGTTCGACCTCAGGTGGGGTGAAGGTCATGCGGTTGATAATTGGCATTTCCCACGCCCGCAGAACCCTCCGCGGTATTCGCCACCCACGCGCTGTTCTACCTGTGCGACACGGAACCGGGGTCATGGCTGAGCCCATGGTTGAACGGATTGCGGGCTTCATGGTCGTCTACGGAATGCTCGTGGTGTCCGGGACGCTCGTGGTAGCCGCTCTCGGAACCGATCTGGTGACTGCCATGGGCGGGGTAGTCGGATCTCTCGGCAATATGGGTCCCGCCCTGAACAGGGCCGGACCAACTGCGTCTTTCGTCGACGGGTTCTCAACACCGGCCCGCATGGTGCTGGCATTCCTGATGCTCGTCGGGCGCCTGGAACTCTTCCCCATGCTGTTGATGCTGGTGGCTCCGTACAGGACTCTCCACGATCGGGTCCGCTCCCGCTGACCCGTCCAGTGAGCACCACCCGGGATGGGCTAGAGCCACCACCCGGCCTATATTGGTTGCTCAGATTCGGGAGACGGATGCAGGTTCTGCACCTCTCCGCCCCAGGTGCCGGCCCAGCCGGCGGGGAGCCCCACTGTCGTGGCCGCATCCGAGGTTGCCCCCGGCAGCCGTGACTCTGGCCGACGACGCCCAGGTCCGGAGAGCCTCAGTCTTGAACACAGCTGCGTACAGGTAGGAACCGATGTCAACACATGGGCCGCAGGCCAGGGGTCTCTACGATCCCCGCTTCGAACACGACGCATGCGGCGTCAACTTCGTGTGCCACCTGCGCGGTGAGGCCAGCCATGAGATCGTGGACCTTGGAATCGGAGCCCTGTGCAACATGGCCCATCGAGGTGCACTGGGTGCCGAGATGAACACCGGCGACGGGGCCGGCATTCTCATTCAGGTTCCTGATGCCTTCTACCGCGACGTTGTCGACTTCGAGTTGCCGGATGCTGGCGAGTACGCAACCGGAATCGCCTTTCTCCCGCGCGATCCCCGTGATGCAGCGTCGGTGGAAGCGACCATCGCCTCGCTGGCCGCGGACGAGGGCCTCGAGATTCTCGGCTGGCGCGACCTGCCCGTTGACAACTCGATGATCGGATCGGCAGCCAAGGCTGCTGAACCGACCTTCCGGCAGGTGTTCATCGCGTGCTGCGACACCGGAGGCACGAGGTTGGCTGGGCTCCACCTTGACCGACTCGCCTACATGCTCCGAAAGAGGTCTGAACACGAGATCAGCCTCAACCAGAGCGACGACGCTGCGGTTGGCATGGGAGGCGCAGGTGCTGGACATGACGGTGTGTACTTCGCATCCCTCTCGTCACGGACCATCGTCTACAAGGGGATGCTCACCACAGATCAGCTCGCTGCATTCTTCCCAGACCTGACCGATCCGCGCATGAAGAGCGCAATGGCGCTGGTTCACTCCCGCTTCTCGACGAACACGTTTCCCTCCTGGCCGCTTGCGCATCCCTATCGTCTCGTCGCCCACAACGGCGAGATCAACACGGTGCAGGGGAACAGGAACTGGATGCGTGCACGGGAGGCACTCCTCGAGACCGATCTGCTTCCCGGTGACCTGGAGCGGATCTTCCCGATCTGCACCCCGGGCGCCAGCGACACCGCCGGCTTCGACGAAGCCCTCGAACTCCTCTACCTGGGCGGCTACCCGTTGCCCGAGGCCGTCATGATGATGATCCCAGAGCCCTGGGAGAACCACCGGGAAATGGATCCTGACCGGCTGGCCTTCTATGAGTACCACTCCTCCCTGATTGAGCCATGGGATGGCCCGGCCTCGATCGCGTTCACCGATGGCTCGGTGATCGGGGCTGTCCTGGACCGCAACGGTCTGCGACCGAGCCGCTACTGGGTAACCGACGACGATCTGGTGGTTATGGCCAGCGAGGTCGGCGTGGTCGACATCGCATCATCGAAGGTCATCGAGAAGGGCCGCCTTGAGCCCGGCCGAATGTTTCTCATCGACACACTCCAGGGAAGGATCATCCGGGACGACGAGATCAAGGCGAATCTGGCATCCGCCCGGCCATACAGACAATGGCTCGACGACAACCTGGTTCATCTGGCCGACCTCCCTGCAGGTAATGCTGCGCCGGGACCGGACGGCCGGGTGGTCCGTCGACAGCAGGCCTTCGGCTACACGCTCGAGGAACTGAAGTTGCTCGTCGCTCCAATGGCCAGAGACGCCAAGGAGGCGATCGGCTCCATGGGCTCGGACACCCCGGTGGCCGCTCTGTCGGGACGTGCCAGGCTCGTCTACGACTACTTCCAGCAGTTGTTTGCACAGGTAACCAACCCACCGCTCGATGCAATGCGCGAGGAACTCATCACCTCGGTTGCTGGAAACATTGGTGCCGAGGCAAACCTGCTTCGTCCAACTGCCGAGAGCTGTCGACAGATCCGCCTACCTCATCCGGTTCTAACCGAGGCGGAGTTGGCCTCGATCATCAGACTCGACGGTGCGGCTGACCCCTCGAACTTCAAGACGACGGTGCTCGATGCCTGCTACCCGGTCGAGGACGGTGGTTCCGGCCTCACCAGAGCACTCGAACGTCTGGCAGTCGAGGCATCGGAGGCAATCCGCAGCGGTTCCAACGTGATCGTCATCAGCGACCGTGGCGCCGATGTCGACATGGCTCCAGTTCCCTCCCTGCTCGCCACCGGAGCAGTCCACCACCACCTGATAGCCGAAAAGACGCGGACGCTCGTGGGCCTTGTGGTCGAGAGCGGCGATGCCAGAGAGGTCCACCATGTTGCGCTGCTCCTCGGCTTCGGTGCCGGGGGCGTCTGCCCGTATGTCGCATTTGAGTCCATAGACCTGATGCTCACGACGGGAGCACACGGGCTACCTGCGACGCTGACCCCAGAGGCAGCCAGACAGAACTTCATCCGGGCGTGTGACAAGGGCATCTTGAAGGTGATGTCCAAGATGGGCATCTCCACGGTGGCCTCCTACACGGGAGCCCAGATCTTTGAGGCCATTGGCCTCGGTGGCGAGGTGGTCGACCGCTGCTTCAGGGGAGTGGTCAGCCGGCTGGGCGGTGTCGGCTTCGATGTCCTGGCCGACGAGGTGGCCCATCGCCACGCTGCGGCGTTTCCCGAGCGTCCCGAGGAGAGGGCGCACAGAACCCTCGAGGTGGGAGGTGAATACCAGTGGCGCCGTGAGGGTGAACACCATCTGTTCAACCCTGAGACCGTCTTTCGCCTCCAGCATGCAACCCGGACAGGTCGCTATGACATCTTCAGGGAGTACACCCGGATGGTCGACGATCAGGCACGGAACCTGGCGACGCTCCGGGGTCTGTTCCGATTCCGCGACAACCTGCGACCCGCCATAGACATTGAGGAGGTCGAACCGGTCAGCGAAATCGTCAGACGCTTTGCCACCGGTGCAATGTCGTACGGATCGATCTCGGCCGAAGCCCACGAGACACTGGCCATCGCAATGAACCGACTCGGCGGCAAGTCCAATACCGGTGAGGGGGGCGAGGACCCTTCCCGCTACCTGCCCGAACGGAACGGCGACCTGCGCAGGTCTGCGATAAAGCAGGTCGCCTCAGGGCGTTTCGGCGTGACAAGCGAGTACCTCGTCAACAGCGACGACCTTCAGATCAAGATGGCCCAGGGCGCCAAGCCGGGGGAGGGCGGGCAACTTCCAGGCCACAAGGTGTACCCATGGATCGCCCGTACACGCCACTCCACACCGGGTGTTGCCCTCATCTCGCCTCCACCTCACCACGACATCTACTCAATCGAAGATCTGGCGCAGCTGGTTCACGACCTCAAGAACTCCAATCCGTCCAGCCGGGTGCATGTCAAGCTCGTAGCAGAGGTGGGCGTCGGCACGGTTGCTGCCGGCGTCTCCAAGGCGCACGCAGACGTCGTCTTGATATCGGGCCACGATGGCGGAACGGGTGCCTCCCCCCTGACCTCCATCAAGCATGCCGGAGCGCCCTGGGAGTTGGGCCTGGCCGAAACCCAACAGACCCTCCTGATGAACAATCTTAGGGACAGGATCGTCGTCCAGGTGGACGGCCAACTCAAGACCGGCCGTGACGTCGTTATCGCCGCTCTGCTGGGAGCCGATGAGTTCGGGTTCGCCACGGCACCGCTTGTTGTCTCCGGCTGCGTGATGATGCGGGTCTGTCACCTGGACACCTGCCCCGTTGGCGTAGCAACACAGAATCCTGAACTCCGGAAGAAGTTCTCCGGAAAGCCGGAGTTCGTGGTGACATTCTTTGAGTTCCTGGCAGAGGAGGTGAGAGAGATCCTGGCGTCTCTCGGCTTCCGGAGTATCCAGGAGGCGATCGGACAGGTCGAGGTACTCGACACGGTTGACGCCATCGACCACTGGAAGGCATCGCACCTGGATCTCAAACCGATCCTGCATATGCCCGACCTGCCCGAAGCCGCCGACCGCTGCAACACCGGCGGACAGGACCACGGACTCGATGCAGCCCTCGACAATGACCTGATCAGGATGGCGGCAGCCTCACTGGAGAGCGGATCACCGACCACCATCACCTGCCCTGTTCGGAACGTGAACAGGGCAGTCGGCACGATGCTCGGCTACGAGTTGACCAGGCGCTACGGCGGCAGTGGTCTGCCGGATGACACGATCCGAGTCAACCTCGAGGGCTCGGCCGGCAACAGCCTCGGGGCATTTGTACCGAAGGGCATAACTCTTCGGCTGTCCGGCGATGCAAACGACTATGTGGGCAAGGGCCTCTCCGGTGGACGGATCATCATCAGCCCTCCTGGCGACTCACCCTTCCTTGCCGAGGAGCAGGTGATTGCCGGCAACGTCATCCTCTACGGAGCGACTTCGGGAGAGGCGTTCATCAGGGGCAGGGTCGGCGAACGCTTCTGCGTCCGCAACTCGGGTGCCCTGGCTGTGGTTGAGGGAGTTGGTGACCATGGATGTGAGTACATGACCGGCGGTCGGGCTGTGGTTCTGGGTGGAATCGGACGCAACTTCGCTGCAGGCATGTCGGGTGGAGTCGCCTTCGTCTATGACCCGACAGGCATGGCGCGGACACGGGTGAATCCTGAGATGGTGATCCTGGAGGATCCAGACGACGAGGACCGCGACTGGCTGCGTGTCGTGGTCGAACGCCATCACGTGGAGACCAGCTCTGGCCTCGCCGAGGCACTGCTCGGCGACTGGAGCACTACGGCCAACTCCTTCTTCAGGGTCATGCCGGTCGACTACAAACGCGTCCTCGAGGCCGCAGCGGCAGCTCGCGCCGCTGGAGGCGACGAGGTCGAGGCGATCATGGCCTCGACCCGGGACTGAGGGGGAACAGTGGGAGACATAAGGGGCTTCATCAAGCACGACCGCCAGCTACCTGAGCGCCGCTCGGTTCCCGTGAGGCTCAGAGACTGGCGAGAGGTCTACGAACCCTTCCCCGAGCCGGACCTGAGACGTCAGGCGAGCAGGTGCATGGACTGCGGTATTCCCTTCTGCAACCACGGCTGCCCTCTCGGCAACCTGATCCCGGACTGGAACGACCTCACCTTCCGGGGCCAGTGGCGCGAGGCCATCGAGCGGCTTCATTCAACAAACAACTTCCCGGAGTTCACAGGACGTCTGTGCCCTGCCCCATGCGAGGCCGCCTGCGTGCTCGGCATCAACGAACCAGCGGTAACCATCAAACAGGTTGAGGTCTCAATCGTGGACAGAGCCTGGGAGGAGGGCTGGATCAGACCAGTACCGGCGTCGAGGCGCAGTGGCCGGCGCGTTGCGGTAGTCGGTTCCGGTCCAGCTGGCCTTGCAGCGGCGCAGCAGTTGACTCGGGCTGGTCACGAGGTGGTGGTCTTTGAACGCGCCGACCGGATTGGAGGCCTGCTCCGGTTCGGCATCCCCGAGTTCAAGCTGGAGAAGCGCCACCTTGACCGGCGCTTGGCCCAGATGGAGGCAGAGGGCACAGAGTTCCGAACCAGGACCAACGTGGGCAGTGATCTGGCCTTGCATGAACTCAGGGAGGACTACGACGCAGTTGTCCTCGCCTGTGGTGCAACCAGGTGCCGTGACCTGCCCATCCCGGGCCGGAACCTTGACGGGATCATGCAGGCCATGGAGTTCCTTCCGTGGGCAAACCGTGTCCAGGAGGGCGACCTTGATCGGTCGCCCGTGTCAGCGGAGGGCAAGCACGTCGTAATCATCGGTGGAGGCGATACCGGAGCGGACTGCCTTGGAACGGCACTCCGACAGGGTGCAGCGAGCGTGCACCAGTTCGAGATCATGCCGCGCCCCGCTGACGAACGCCCCGAGGCCAACCCATGGCCGACGTGGCCAACTCTCTTCAGGGTCTCATCAGCCCACGAGGAGGGCGGTCGGCGGCGGTTCGCCATCAACACCGAGGAGTTTCTTGGCGAGGAGGGACACGTGGCCTTCCTTCGAACCCACGGGGTAACTGTCGGGAGCGTCGATGGCCGACCCTCGTTTGAGAAGATCGACGGCTCCGAAGAGACTTTCAGGGCGGACCTTGTGCTGTTGGCCATGGGCTTCACGGGACCAGAGACAGATGAGCTGGCCGATGGAGTGGACCTCGCTCTGGACCAGCGCGGAAACGTTGCCCGTGACGGGTTCTTCGCTGCTTCGGCAGGCGGTGTGTTCGTCTGCGGCGACATGGGACGGGGACAGTCGCTCATTGTCTGGGCCATAGCCGAGGGCAGGTCCTGTGCTGCTGCCGTCGACGAGTTCCTGGTCGGGTCGACCTCGCTTCCGGCCCCGATAGTGCCTGACGCATCGCCACTTCGCTGATGCTGTAGCCCACCTGGCACCAGTGGGTTCCTAGAAGGGCTGAGCCCCTATGAACTCCAGTGCAGCATCAATGAAGCCGAAGTTCTCAGGGGTAGCGAAGTGGTCGACTCCGACAAGCGTCGTGAGGGTGGCATCGGGAAGAGCCGCAACGAGCTGGTCAGGTGGTCCTGCAAAGTCCTGGTCACCCAGGACGACGAGTACCGGCACGCTCACACCCGCAAGGCTCTCCTCGGTGATGGGAGGTGGATCGGGCCTGGCCAGGAATGCGGCCAGCGCAGCCCGGTCGGCTCCCGGCGACTCCGGAAGACGGGCGAAATACGCCAACTCTGGATCCGCTGCGTTGCCGGTCCTCACTGCCTCGATCACTGCCTTTCGGCGGACCCGATCGTCCTCGAACAGGTTTCGGCCGACACCAGCAACGACCATGCGATTGAAGCGCTCTGGACTGGCGGCAGCCAGGACCAGGAGCACACGGGCACCCATCGAGAATCCGATCGCATCCACGGGTTCCGCGGGCAGCTGCTCCAGAACCAGGCTCTCAACCTCTGCGTAGTCCTCAGGGTCAGTGGGCTTAGCTGCCTCGCCATGACCCAGGAGGTCCACTGGAATTACCTGTCTTCCGGCGTCGGACAAGAGGGCCGACCAGCCGCTCTGCTCCCAGGTGGTCGTGAACGAGGTACCAAAACCGTGCAGGAGGACTACTGGCGGCCCACCGGTCGATGTCATATCCCAGACGTTAGCGGGGGCCGGTGTGGGGGCGCATCCCGCCGGGTGGCCCGGCGGTCAGCTGGTGAGGCGATTTCTGCGGCGGGCCCTCAGGCGCATCGTGAGGACCGCTGCTGTCGGGAACAGGCCGACCAGGGCACTTCCGTGGGCGAGCGTCGCATAGTCGCTGAATGTCACAAACACGCCCGACCCAACTCCTGCAAGCGCCCCTGCAGCGGTCATACCGACATCAGCGAGACCCTGAACCCTTACCCGTTCAGGGCCATCGAACTCGTCCACCAGGAGGGCCGACGAGGCGATAAGGCCGAAACTCCAGCCCAGGCCGATCAGGAAAAGGCCTACGAATATCCCCAGGGAGTCCTCGGGTCGGGTACGGCCTGCCATCTCAGATCCTGCGAACAGGATCATCCCACCGACGGCGAGAACAGTCAGCGGGCCAAGGCGGTCGGCCAGCCATCCGACTATCGGTGCACAGGCGTACATGCCGATGATGTGAAGGGAGATCACCAGGCCGATGATCTTCAGTTGATGGGCCCCTTCGCGAAGGTGCAGTGGGGTCATGGTCATGACACCCACCATGACAACGTGCCCCACGACCATTGAGAGCACGGCCAGACGCCCGGTGGCCGACACAGCGAGAGTGCGTGCGGCGTCAATCAGGTGACGACCTTCGCTTGTGTCGCTACCGCCGACACCGCCGGCAACCACCAGGGGGTCTGGCCTCAGCCACCTGCCGACAACGAGGGCTGCTGTCAGGAACAGGGCCGTCGCGAACATGTAGGGACCCGCAAGCTCGGATGTCCCGACTGAACTGGCCAGCGACTTTGCGGGACCGAACCCGATGGACGGCCCGACTACCGCCCCGATTGTTGAGGCCCATACGAGGGTTCCGATTGCCCGTGCACGCCCGACCTCGGGAGCAAGGTCGGCCGCTGCGTATCGAGCCGCAAGGTTGGCTGCGTTACCTGAGCCCACCCCGAGCATCCCGGGTATGAGCAGCGGGTACCACCCGGTAACGGCCGCCAACATGCACAGGGTCGCTCCGATGGCCGCCACCAGATAGCCCACCAGCAGGCCAGGGCGTCGACCCCTCCTGGACATGAGCCGCGCCAGAGGAAGGATCGCCAGAGCCGACCCGGTTGTCATCCCGGATGCTGCGAGGCCACCCAGCAACTCACTACCGGTCAGGTCCTCGCCCAGAACCGCTGCAGCCGAGTAGGCGCTGGTCATGGCAGCACCAGCAGGAATCAGTCCGGCCATCAGGACCCGTAGAGTCCGGCGCTGCAGAGCTTCGTGCGGGTGGGTGCCTGTTGCGCCGTCGGTGCCTGTCACCGGCGGGACCGTACCGGCAGGAGGGCCGTTGCGGTTGCACCGGGCGACTACGGTCCCGGCATGGCCAGCCGTGAGGATCCTCAACCGCCTACTGGCTCGCTTCTCCCCTGATGCGTGACACGGTGTATTCCTGCTTCGACGTCGAGACGACCGGCCTCGACTCTCGTCGTGCCCGTGTGATCGAGATAGCTGTCGTGAAGGTGACGCCCGCTGGAGAGACGGTGGGGGAGTGGAGCACCCTCATCGATGCGGGTGCCTCCGACCTGGGAAGGATCGACATTCACGGCATCCGACCCAGCCTGCTGGTTGATGCCCCTACCTTCAGCGAGATCGCTGGAGACCTCATGGCTGAGCTGGCCGGCTGTGTTCCCGTTGCGCACAACGCCTCGTTCGACGTGGGCTTTGTGACAGCCGAGTGGGCCCGTGCGGGGCTCGGGCCGCTCGCACTCTCGGCAATCGACACCGTGCCGATGGCCCGGGGCATGGGGTTTCCCGGGCGCCTCGGTGCCCTGTCTCAGGCACTCGGCGTTGAGTTGAACGGAGCCCACAGGGCCCTCGACGACAGCCGGGCGCTGGCGGCTGTCCTGGTACATCTACTCGATCGCGGAGCGACGCCACGTGAGGTTCCCCCGTTCATTCCGCCTGACCCACAACTCCTGCCCAGTGGTCGATCCAGGCAGCGATCCGGGGTGTCCACCTGATCTTTCCCGTCTTGGCGGGTAGAAAGGGGAGGTGGGCTACCGAGTTCGGATCCTCATCACGGCACTGCTGCTCCCAGCTGGACTTCTTCTGGGTTGCGCCACCGAGGAGCCGTGGGCAGAACGTGTCGGAATGGTCAGCCTCGGCCCTGTTCCAACGGTGACCATTCCGGTGGTGACATTTCCGTCCACCACGCCCACCACGATCACCACGACTACGACGCTGCCGACACCAGACACGACAGCCGCACCGGTGCCGACCCCGCCCGTAGCGACAACGTCGACGGTTCCATCGACCACAACCGAACCTGAGGCCGACGTGGCCGACCCGACCCCCGATGTCCCCTTTACCGTCGCAACCGCCACGGTCGGACTGCTTGAGACATTCCGCACACCGGATGCTGAGGAACCGTGGTGGGAACTACCCAACCCTGGGCCCTTTACCGGAGTCCGCATCGTTGCGGTGGTCCGGGACCTGGGTGAGATGCTCGAGGTTGCGCTGCCGGTGCGCCCCAACGGCACCACGGGGTTCGTGCGCCGCTCCGATGTATCGCTGTCGACCCACCGTGCAAGGGTGCTCGTCGACCTGGACACCCACCGGATCACAGCCTGGGAGGACGGTGTCATGGTTGCCGAGGGGGCCGTGGCACTCGGGGCCGACGGAACCCCGACCCCGGTGGGGGAGTTCTACATGAATGAGGTCAGCGAGCAGGAGGATCCGGACACGATCTTCGGCTCGTGGATAATCGGCCTGTCCGGCTTCTCTGAGACCCTGCCCCTTGTCGACGGCATGGATCCTGCCATTGCCCTGCATGGAACCAACGACACCTCCGTGCTGGGCTCTGACGTCTCCGAGGGCTGCATCCGCATGCACGACGACGTCGTGGAGCGCCTTTCGAAGTTACCGCCTGGAACCCCTGTCGAGATCAGGTCCTGAAGCAGGTGGCGGCTCAGTTGAGGGACGGATCGTCGGGGTAGGTTCCCATCTGTCCCAACAGGCCGGGCTGTCGCCCCAGCACGGCACCCCAGAGGCCAACCGGGTCCGCAGAAATTGCATCTGAGGCCTCGGCGTCCACGATGATCCACGAGCCCACAGCCATCTCAACCTCAAGCTGGCCGGCTGACCAGCCTGAATAGCCCGCAAATAGGCGCACCGACGAGATCCCGGGCAGATCTGATGGATCGGTGTGGAGGTCCAGAACCCCCAGGTTCTCGAGAAGAGGGCTGACACACGGGTGGCCACCGTCCGGGGCCCTTCCCAGTCCGACGATGGACTCCAGCGATACCGGCCCACCCGAGTGGACGAGGCCCGGTGGCTCGAGCAGGTCGGCCCATTCAGGAACAGCATCGGCAGCTGAGATGTCCGTCGGCCGATTCAGGACAAGTCCCAGCGCACCGTCGGCGGTGTGTTCGATCATGAGCAGGACCGATCGAGAGAAGTTGGGGTCAGCCAGTTCCGGTGAGGAGACCAGCAGCCTTCCCCTCGTGGAACTGCTCATTCCTCGTTGCCCTTGAGAGCTTGACCGAGGAGGGTGTTTGCGTCCGACTGGGATACGGCCCCGACCAGCTCACCGCCGGCGATGGCCGTGTAGATACCGGTGGTTGCGATGCTGGCGTGACCCAGAAAGCTCTGAATCACGTTCATCGGCACCCCCTGGGCTGCCAACTGGACGCCGGCCGTGTGGCGCAGGGAGTGCAGCGAGCGACCGCCGCTGTCCGGATGGGATTTGCCAGCCAGGCCAGCCTGACCATAGAGGGTCCTGAGCCAGTAGCGCAGGCGGCGATAGTTGAACCGCTCACCGTCGTTGGTCAAGAACAGGGGATCCTCCGAGCCGGCACGCCCATAGCGGTCTTCGCGCTCTTTGTGCCAGGACCTGTTGGCATCAGCCAGCTCAGGTGACAGCGGAAGGCGTCGGATCTTGTGACCCTTGCCCATGACATGCATCATCCACGTCGCCCTGTCAGCCCTGTCGTCGACCCGCTCCCTGGTTACCCAGCCCAGGTCGGCCGAGGTCAACTCTGAGGCGCGGAGACCCAGGACCGCCAGAAAGGCGCACATTGCCAGATCCCGTGCGGGCCATCTGACGCTGCTGACAGGTTCCCGGGGGTTCTTGGCCTCCCTGTAGAGCCTTCCGATCTCATCGGGGCGGAGATACTCGGGATCAACCTGAGGAACCGCCAACTTGGCGATCTTTCGTATCCGGTTGATGTCCGGCACGGTCTCAGCGTGACCATCGGCGATGCAGTAGTCAAAAAAGGACTTCAGGGCGGCGAGCGTCTGGGTGAGGGTCGCCTTGGAGACCTTGCCGCTGGCTCGCAGTTCCCGAACCACATCGGTCAGAGAGACCTGGTCGAGCGAGCCTGGACCAAACTGGTCAGGTTGGATACCTGCAAAGGAGACCACCCTGCGAACGCCCTGACTGTAGGCGCGGACCGTCGTGGCGGGTTTGTCCTCATAGAGGGGCAGCCACCGGAGCCACTGATGGAAGACGGTGGCCATGTCCTCCGGGTCAGGTAGGCGGCGATGTGGCAAGGGCTATCCCTCCGGGAAGCAATTGATCAATGGATGATAACATTCGTTATCTACACAACTGGTGGATGCGTGCCGGGAAAGTCCACGGCGTTCAGGTCGCCATCCCCCTCCTGACGGCTAGCGTTGTAGGCCATGCCACGCATCGAGATCGAACTGACAAGCAACCGTGACGACGGCTCCTGGACATGGAGGGCCGCCGGTGCACGCGAACCCCGTGGTGCAGTCGACGCCACCCTGCTGCCAGACGGTGTTTCGGTGGGAGACCTCCTCCGTGCCGAGACCGAACAGTTCGTGGACGGCATCGAGATCACAGCAGTCCTGGCTCCAAAGGCGGGCAGCGGCAAGCCGGACCTGCTCGAGATGCTCGGCAGCGGCCGCAACGAACCCGATGTCATCACCACCCTGGCAAAGAAGGGGCGCTCAGGGCGCAGGGACGACAAGCCCCGCCGAGATGGCGACTCAAGGGGACGGCGCAGGGACGACAAGAAGGGAGGCAGCGGCCGAAGGGAACGCGGTGATCGCCGCAGTGCATCCGACAAGCGCAGCGACAGAGCCTCCGGTCCCGAAGACAAGGGCAACGGCCGTCGCAGGTCCGGCAAGGGCACCGAAAGCGGCAAGCGGCGCTCCCCCACCGCATCGACAGCACCCAGGCCAAAGCGCCTTCGTCCACGCCGCAAGCACCGAAAGGCCGCTCTCGCAGCCCTCCCCGAGGAGATGCGGCTCATCGGCCAGCATCTGGCCCGTGCCGGCATCCCGGGTCTGCGTGACGCGATCACCACCCAGAACAAGGGTGCAGCCGAGGCCGGTGAGCCCGAGATCCCAGTGGATCTGCTGCTCCAGCTCGCAGAACGGATTCAGCCGAACCTCCGCACCGCCGACTGGCATGACCGCGCTGAGGCCGCCCTTGCCGGTATGTCCGAGGTTGACCTCCGTGACCTCCGGTCAGTGGTCGTGGCAGCCGATACAGCGGCACGGACCGACGAGACGCGGGATCTGGCCGAGAAACTCCGAGAGGGCCTGGTGGCACGCGTCGAACATGAGCACACGGAGTGGATGAACGAGGTCCGGACCACCCTCGACGACGGCCGCATTGTGCGTGCCCTCCGGCTCAGCTCTCGACCGCCGAAGGCCGGCTCTCCCCTACCCGCGCCAGAACTGGAGCGTCTGGCCGAGGCGGCCAACGCCAGCCTGACATCTCAGATCAGCCAGGAACGGTGGGCCACGATCATCGATGCAGTGGCCCTTTCGCCCGTGCACCTACGCGTTGTCCCCGAGGGCATCCCGGCCGAGCCGGCCGAGGAACTTCTAGAGGTTGTCCGACGCGTGTCAATGAGCATTCCTGACGTGGCTACCAGCTTCGGAATCAAGCCCACTCCCCCGCGACGCAACCGTCGGCCCCGGCGACCTGCAGCCTCCTAGAGACCTTGGCCCGACACCGGGGCCGTCTGGAACCGCTGGCTAGAGTCGCTGGCGTGATCGTTGAATACGAACTGCTGGAACGGGTCGGCATCATCAGGCTGAACAGGCCCGAAGCGCGTAATGCAGTCAACGGAGCAATGGCTGCCGCTATCGAGGCTGCAGTCGACCGACTCGAAGACGACGACGAGGCGTGGGCTGGCGTGATCTGCGCCAACGGACCCGCTTTTTGCGCCGGGGCAGACCTGAAGGCGATCGCCGCCGGAGAGACCGACCTGGCGACCGAACGCGGTGGATTCGCAGGCGTGGTTGACCGCACCAGGAACAAACCCCTCATCGCTGCCGTCGAGGGTCCAGCCGTGGCCGGTGGCACCGAGATCATCCTGGCCTGCGATCTGGTCGTCGCATCGACCGGGGCCCACTTCGGCATACCAGAGGTGAAGCGGTCGCTGATCGCTGCTGCCGGTGGACTCTTTCGCCTTCCCCGGGTACTTCCACCGAGTATCGCAATGGAACTGGCCCTCACCGGTGCGGACCTGAGCGCCACCGAGGCCCACCGTCACGGAATGGTCAACCGACTCGTTGAACCCGGCAGCGCACTCGAGAAGGCGCTGGAACTCGCTGCAGAGATCAACGCGAATGCCCCACTTGCGGTGCGTGCATCGCGACGTTCGATTCTTGCTACCCGGCTACTGCCCGACGACGAGGCAAACACCGTGGTCATGGAGGAGAGCCGTGCTGTCTGGCGCAGTGAGGACTTCCAGGAGGGGCCGCTGGCCTTCATCGAGAAGCGGCCGCCCGTCTGGAAGGGCCGATAGGAGCCTTCTCAGAGAACTCCCAGCACCGGTCCGTCCGCAATGACACCGTGCTCGATGAGGAACCTCTCCATTCCCTCAACCAGGTCGATCCCAGATACCTCCTCGAGAGATACCCATCGGGCCTCAGCTGCATCGTCACCGGCCACCGGTTCTGCATCTCCCAGGATCGTGACCCTGAAGTTGAGGATCACGTAGTGGTGGTCCACCCCGGAACGCTCCACCCATCCAATCAACTCGCCACAGAGCCCCTCCAGGTCTGTCTCCTCCTCCAACTCGCGCAATACAGCCGAGACCACCGACTCGGCCGCCTCGACGCGCCCACCCGGAAGAGACCACATGCCCAGCCCAGGCTCCGTCCCGCGACGGATCATCAACAGGCTGCCTTCCCTGACAGCCACCGCTCCAACACAGAGTTCGGGCCTACCGACGCTCACCGGCCATCCAACCAGCGGTGCACCACAATGGCCCGCGCCACCATGCCCTGTATCTCGAAGAAGTTCTTGGTAGCACGGTCGCCGGGTAGCGCTGTCGCCTCAATCCCGAGGGCGCCCCGTTCCTCTGCCTCCGTCACCAGGAATGCCATGAGGGCCTCGCCCACTCCAACCGATCTGGCTTCGGGATACACGAAGAGTTCCTCCACAACAGCATGAGGAGCGCCGTCGGCCGCCTCTGAGACCCGCATCACCCCGTAGCCGACCGACACTCCGTCGATTGTGCCGAGGGCGACGGTCACGTCGGGCGAGGCGAGACACTCGAAAACCCTCGCTGGCAGATCAGGGGCGCTCTGGTCCAGACGCGTGAGAACCTCACCGCCACGCTTGTGTGCCATTTCCCTTCGGGATGCTGCAAGCAGTTCCTCGAGGTCTGTGCTGTCGGCGGAGGTCGCCCGTCTGGCTGCCTCCACGCTCAGGTCCCCGACCGGGTCACGTAATGGGGCCGCCGCAGTGCCCACATTCGCCGGTCTCAGCTACCGCAGTTGCCTGAACCAGGAGGAAGCAGTGGGGACAGTGCATCTCTGTCTCCTGGCGCTCCTCGACACTTCCTGGTGGCGCCTGGCTCCGCTGGACGCCCTCTTCCTCGTCATCATCGTCGTCGTCGCCAGCGGCGAGCCGTTCCTTGAGGATTGCATCAAGTTCGGCCTCGACGTCGTCTGGATCAGGGTCGTCCTCGTCGTCGACTACAGCTGCCTTGGCCGGCCTCGGCCCGTCCTCGTCATCTTCGTCATCTTCTTCGCCGCTGTCTTCGTTGCCCTCACCCGAGTCACCATCCTCGGCAAACTCATCCTCGGCCGCGGCCTCCTCGTCGAAGTCCTCGTCGGACTCGTCGTCTGGCAGCTCATCGGTGGTTTCGTCGTCGCTCATTGTTTCCTCGGCTGATCTGTGGATCGCGGCCGGAGCATAGACAGGTTCCGGTGCTGTTGGGCGCCACAGGGGAATCCAACTATGGAGACGATCAAGATGTCCTCGGATCTCATGTGATCGAGGAGTCGGAACCGTCCATGGTCATGACCCTCTTCTGCTCGCTTCTGCGCTCCGAATCGAGACGCTCCAGGTCTGATCCGGAAGAGTGGTCCACGTAGGACATCATCTCGGCAATGGCGCGGTGTCCGGCAACATCGCGGATCAGGGTGTGCATCTCCTGGCAGACCCGTCTGTAGGCGGGATGTCCCTGTGGAGATGTGCGTAGCTCGAGAACATGCATGGCCTCTCTGGCGTTCATGTGCATCATGTAGCGGACCCGGTAGGCAAGGGCTGCCGCATACGGAGCCTGATCGGGGAGAGCCGGTTCGAGAGCATCATGTAGGGCCGCTGAGCGCTCCATGGAGGCGTCGAAACGGTCAGCAAGACCTGCGTCGCCGACCTCCGGAGGCCGCACGAAGCCGTGCGAGGTGCTTAGGCGCTGCCAGTCGAGGGTCAGCATCCGGTGGCGTTGCAGGTCGCGGAACGCCCCGTAGTCGGAGAGGATGTCGAATCGGTAGGAGGGCCGCTCGAGCGCCCGGCCCGGTCGGTGGCGCCGGTTGGAGCGGTCTCCTACGAGAGCCCTCAGAACGCTGAGGCGTTCATCGACGGTCATGGTCCTGACGCGCTCTTCGACAAATCGGTCCGACTGGTTCGTGAACGGGTACAGCGCTGCGGCCACCAGCTTGACCTCGGCATCAGGATCAAAGTCGGTCAGGTCGACAAGAGGCCCGGCATCAGGAACTTCCCTGTCGGGGAACAGGCCTTCGGCCACGTCGGCGAGCCGGTCCCTGCAGTCGGCCCCGTAGGCACCGGTGGCCTCTCCCCTGTCGGGCAGGTCGACACGCTTGAGGAATGACGGAATGACCTTCCGAAGCTCGGCCAGCATCAACTCGGCGTAGGACCTGGCCTCTGGAAGAACATGCGCACGCATGCGGATGAGCAGTGCCTCGTAGGCCTGTCCTGAGGCGTAGATGCCGACATTTGACAGCGATGCCGCAGGGAGCATTCCCCTCACAGAGTCGAATGCCTTGGCCGCCACCGCCTGGCGATAGACGAAGTCCGAGTCGCTGTCAGCCTTCGGTGCCACGGTGCGGAAATGATTGGCCATGAGCGGGACCATCTCGGCGTAGTTCTCAAACAGCCTGTCCATGTCTGAGATGTACCTGGCTCCGAGGGCCGAGGACAAGATCTCCGGATCGCGGTAGTAGCGGTACCTTCCGCCGAGCCTCGAGTCGTAGGCGATGTAGCGCGTCGACTGTTCGAGATAGGACATCAGGCGTCCCCACTCGAGCACCTTTGTCAGGAGGTTGGAAGCCTGCTCACAGGCGAGGTGCACACCTCCCAGCTGGGCAACGCTGTCGTCTCCGTACTCGAAGAAGACACGGTCATAGAGCTCCTCGGCACGACGCAGGCCGACAGTTGCGTCGATCGTCTCGTCGCCGGAGATATCCAGTTCGCCCACGAACTCTTCAAGAAACAGACGACGAAGGCTCTTGTCGGAACGGGAGTAGCGTGCGAAGAGGGCTCCCTTGACCACCTCCGGCAGGTTGACGAGGGCAAATACCGGCTGGTCAAGGTTGGTGAAGTAGCGCCGCAGGACGTCGGCTTCCTCGGAGCTGAAACCCTCGGCGATGTAGGTGGACACGGCCGCTGAGGCTACGTCGTCCGAGGGTCGCCTTCGCGGACTGCAACGGCGGAGGCCAACTCGTCCCTGGCCGCCTCGAGGACGCCGTTGTCCGCCCAGCAGTCCAGCACCGTCAGCGCCATCGACCGGGCGCCGTGGAGGATGGCCTGATCGGCTTCGTCGCTGATTGCAGCTGCCGCGAAGTCGTTGGTGTGGATGGCTGTTCCCATGGGAGCCGTCTTGATCATCGGATGGATCGCCGGAACCACGTAGCTCACATTTCCGAGGTCGGTGCTGCCGACTACCTGATGGTCGTCGGTGGGGTGGACATCGCGGCCGAGGCTGACCGAGTTGGCCACGTATCGATCAAGCAGGGCCTGGTTGTCGCGGACCTCGTTGTAGCTGGGCTGGATCAGTTCATGGCTCACCGAACAGCCGCTCGCCAGTGCGCCAGCATCGAGACAGGCAATCACCCTCTGCGCCAGGGCATCGGCACCTGCCCGATTGGGTGAACGCACATACCAGCTGGCCGCCGCCCGTTCGGGCACGATGTTGGCCCGCTGGCCGGCATCGGTGAAGATGCCGTGGATCCGCTCCTCAGGAGCAATGTGTTGCCGGAGGGCGGCAACGTTCATGTAGCCGAGGACTGCTGCATCGAGTGCGTTGAGACCACGCTCGGGGGCTGCCGCTGCATGTGCTGCCCTACCGGTGAAGACCGCCTGAATCTGCTGGACGGCAAGGCTGGTGATGTTTCGCAGGTCAGCGTCAGCGGGGTGCACCATCAGCGCGGCATCGACATCGTCGAATGCCCCCCGCTCGAGCATCAGAACCTTGCCACCGCCACCCTCTTCGGCCGGAGTGCCGAGGATGCGAACACGTCCACCCAGTTCTGTCGCTACGGCTGCGGCAGCCAGACCTGCGCCCAGGCCGGCTGTGGCGATGATGTTGTGGCCACAGGCGTGGCCAATTCCTGGTAGAGCGTCGTATTCGCACAGCACCGCTATCAGCGGCCCCTCGCTGCCGGCTGATGCCTCGAACGCCGTCTCAAGGCTGTAGGCGGACCTGACCACGTCCATTCCCTCGGCCTCGAGGACCCCTGTGAGGAGTTCGTGTGCGAGGTGTTCCTTGAATCCGAGTTCCGGTTGGGCGTGTATCTGGTGCGATGCGGATATCAGGGTGTCGGCCAGATCATCGATCTTCTCAAGAACCCTCTGTCTTGCCCCGACCACGGTTGCGTCGTCTGCCATCGGCGGATCGTACCGCTACAGGCCGGCCCGATCGTCACAGGCCACTCAGGCAGGCTCAGAGGACAAGGCGCAGTACGGCCGGTTCCACACGCACAGAGATGATTCTGTGGGCACCCACAGGCTCAGAATCAAGGTAGACCGGCATTGGATGACCGAACGACACCTGTCCAGCCGGCTGTCGTGTGTAGGTGATCCCGGGATGTGGCAGGTGGGTACCAGAGTGCAACCTCCGGCGAGCCTTCAGGCGTTGGCGGAACGACAGGTCCGAGTCGAGTAGGTCCAACAGGCCGTCACCGGGATGTGCTCTGGGTGCCAGGTTCCAGCGCCCCAGGTGGGCCCCGTTCGCAGCTATCCAGGAGCGACCCGTCAACCAGTTGTGGCGGGCGACGAGGTGGGCTACGAACCAGTGGATCCGGCCATCCAGAAGAGCCGATCCGATGTCGACGAGCACCCTGGTCGAGTTGTCTGAGAAGCCACTGCCTGAACTCCTGCCGCCGAGTGTCCGCCAGAGGTCACCCCCGGTGAGGCCGACTGTCGGAAGGTCGGTTCCAGCGGAGCGGGCTGCGGTAACGATGGCTCGAAGTTCGGAATCGGTGTCGGCCACCTCAGATCCGTTCGGCAGGCCGCCCAGCCCACCCCAGCTCTGTCCTCTTGAAAGCGACATGGGCAGCTACGCAGCTTCGGGGCTGTCAGCCGTCTCGGCTAAGCCGGCATCATCCGGCTCCGATATGGCACCGGCCAGGGCCACGACGCCTCGTTCCAGGCCGTCCACGGCCCTGCGTGCGGTAGTGGACAGTTCCGGGCCGGCCACCTTGCTCAGCTGGCCCAGGAGATCGGCAACCAGCCTCACATTTCGGACGAACTCTCCGGCATTCATGCCATCCTCGAGAATGCTGGCGAGGCTTCCTCCGTCAACCCACTCCATGATCGTCTCGGCCAGGCCGTGGTCCGTCGTGAAATCCACCTCGACACCCATGCCTGCCCCCTCGGCATGGATCTCCTCACCGAGGTTGCCGATCTCCCTGATTCTGGATCCGATACGGCCCTGCGGCTCGGGAACAACGACACCGCGGGGTCCACGGCGCCGATAGGTCAGGCAGGACACGACCGCTGCGGTCTCGCCTGGGGCCAGATCGTCAAACAGGCCCGCCGCCAGGGCCTCGACAACCAGAAGGTCGGCCTCGTTGTGGATCCCGGCAAGAGGCGTACCTCGGCTGGTCAACTGCCACGACCGGGCCATTCCTCTCTGCTCGAGCACGCTTTCCATGCCGTCCATCCGCTCGACGAGGTTCGAGCCGGGCTTGTGTCGTCGACGGTCCTGGAACTGGGCGAACGAGCGCTCGACAAGGTCCATGGCATCGGCCCTCGTCCGGGTGACCATCAGGTTCGCCAGCATGTTGTACGTGGGGCGAAACGCCGACGTGAGAACAAAGTCTCGGCTACGGGCGAGCTCGGCAACCTTCCGGAACGGAACAAACGGCGTCCAGCAGATAAGGGCGTTTCCCTCGTCGTCGATGCCGCGCCTCCCGGCCCGCCCGGTCAGCTGGGCGAACTGTCCCGGGGTGAGAAGCTCGTGTGTCTCTCCGGTGAACTTGGTCAACTTCTCGATTACCACAGAGCGGGCCGGGAGGTTCACACCGAGTGCGAGGGTCTCGGTGGCGTAGACGATCTTCAGCAGGCCGGATGCAAACAGTTCCTCGGCCAACTCCTTGAATAGGGGCAGCATGCCGGCATGGTGTGCGGCGATTCCCCGACGGAGGCCCGTCTGCCACTGTCCAACGCCCAATGCCTCGAGGTCCTCGCCGGAGATGCCCTCGAGCCGTCTGGAGAGGAAGGAGTCGACCTCCTCCGACTCGCTGGGACTGTTCAGGTTTACGCCCTCCCGGATCAGAGAGTCGCGAGCGTCGTCGCATCCGGCCCGGCTGAAGATGAAGTGGATAGCCGGCAGCAGGTCGTTGCGCCGGAGTTCACCGAGCACCTCGCGTCGCCTGGGCGATGCCCAGCCGGGACCGTGTCGATTCCGGCCTCGCCGTCCCTCGACATCAAACCGCTCACCCTTCTTGTTCGGGGCGCCTCCGGTCAGGACAGGTAACCGGTGCAGGCGTCTGGAGCCACGGCGTTCGACCACCAGGTAGTGGCTACGCAATGGGACCGGCCGACGCTTCTCCACGACAACATCGGTCTCTCCCCGGATTTCGCGCATCCACGCACCGAGTTCCTCGGCGTTTGAGACGGTGGCCGACAGGGCCACGATTCCGACCTGTGGCGGAAGGTTGAGCAGCACCTCCTCCCACACGGCTCCGCGGTACGGGTCTTCGAGGAAGTGAACCTCGTCGAGAATCACCCAGCCCAGATCGTCCAGAGCTTCGGAGCCCGAGTAGAGCATGTTCCTCAAGACCTCAGTGGTCATGACCACTACCGGAGCGTGGGGTGAGATGGTGTTGTCTCCGGTGAGAAGGCCTGTCTGGCTGCCTCCAAGGCTCCTGCTGAGATCCCGGTACTTCTGGTTGGAAAGGGCCTTGATGGGCGCCGTGTAGAAGGTGCGCAGCCCATTCTCCATAGCTCGGTCGATCGCATGCTCTGCGACAACCGTCTTTCCGCTTGATGTAGGCGCCGCCACAAGAACCGAGTGTCCGGCATCTACTGAGGCGATCGCCTCCCGCTGGAAGCGGTCAAGTTGGAACGACCACTTGTTGGTCACCCCTCGGCACGCCTGCGGCGACGCTCGTGGAGTGCACCGATCAGAATCGATGCCTCGTAGAAGGCCCACATGGGCACTGAGAGGATCATGAGGGTGAAGGGGTCTCCGCTCGGGGTGAGGACGGCAACCAGTGCGACGATTCCCACAATGGCGTAGCGGCGCGCACGCCTGAGTGCTGCAGGGCTGAGGATTCCGATCAACTGGAGGAATACCAGAACCAGTGGAAACTCGAAACCAATGCCGAATGCCATCGTCATCTTGATGACGAAGCTGATGTACTTGGCCGGCGAAAAGACGCTTACGAGGTCGGGGCCACCAATGTCCACAAGGAACTCGAGGGCCCTCGGGATGCTCCAGTAGGCGAGACCGCAGCCGGCTGCGAACAGGAGCATGCCGGCGAGCACGAAGGGGACGGCCCAGCGCCGCTCACGTGAGTAGAGCCCGGGGACGACAAAGCGCCAGACCTGCCAGAGAAGTACGGGCATCGCCAGGGCCAGGCCGCCGTAGCCGGCGACGCTGAGGCGCACGGTGAACGGCTCCAACGGATCGGTCACAAGTAACTCACACCCACTGCCGAACACCGCACTCGGGCCTGCGTCCAGACGGATGCTGCAGTACGGCCGGAGCAGCAGATCGAGGATCTGGGGATAGAGGAACCAACAGGCCAGGGCGCCGGCACCGACGGCGACTACCGCGATGAGCAGGCGCTTCCGAAGTTCTTCGAGATGCGAGATGAGCGACATCGTTCCAGCGTTCTTGTCAGACATCTCAGAAATCAGTCGTCTTCTGCTGTTTCGGCATCGGGGATCTCTTGTGGGTCTGTCGTTCCCTCGTCGGGTTCCTGGGCCAATGGCGGATCGGGTCGGGTTCCTGCCGCCGGGTCCGGTCTGCCTTCGGAGGTCAGGGCATCTCCTCTGGCTCTTGCCTCCAGTTCAAGTCCAGGGTCTTCAACCGCAGCGCGCAACTCTTCCTGGAATCCGGTTGAGACCCTGCGCACCTCTCGCAGAACACGCCCGATCTGACGCGTCACCTCTGGCAGCCTCGCTGGGCCGAGAACCAGAAGGCCAACGAGGAGGATGACGAGAACCTCACTACCTCCCAAGTTGCCCATCAGAGCAGCCTACCGGTGAGCACCAGTCGCAGAACTGGGCGGAAGACGCCGGGAAGGCTCAGAGACGGCCAACGTCCCCGAGAGGCCAGACCCGTAGGAATGCCCTTCCGACGATGGAGTCCTCGGGAATCGGCCCGAAGAAGCGGCCGTCCTTCGAGTTGGTCCGATTGTCGCCCAGAACGAAAACGTGACCCGGTGGCACCAGACAGGTGTCGGCAGCCGCGGTCGGGTTCTGGCATCCGGGAGGCAGGGTGAACCCGGAGGTCAGGTCCTGGGCGACAAGGTATGGCTCCAACAGGAGGCCGCCATCGATTCGAACCCTTCCTGCCTCAGTACTGATGGTTTCCCCAGGTAGTGCAATGACGCGTTTGATCAGATCTTCAATGCCGTTCACCGCACCCTGTGGTGCCTTGAAGACAACGACGTCGCCCCTGTTGACCTCATGCAACCTGTAGCTCAACTTGTTTACGATGATCCGGTCACCGTTGCCCAGCGTCGGCTCCATCGAGGGCGACGGGATATAGAAGGCCTGGAACAGGTAGGCCTTCACGAGAAGAGCCATGACCAGCGCTCCGACTATGACGCTCCCCCACTCGACGACTGCCTTACGGAAGCTGACTGCAGACCCGGGTATGCCCAGATCCACCTGATGCATGGGGTCCGGGCGAGTCTGTCCCGGCGGTTCAGCCGGCACCTGATGGGTGAACTGTGGAGGGGGTTGCTGCAGCTGTTCCTCAGGAAGGGCGGGGAAAGCTCCTGAGGAACCGTGAAGGTCCTCGAATGTCACCAGGGGCGGCCGGCGCTCAGCGGACTCTTCAGGTGCTACCGGCTGTGTGAGGCCTCCCTGCTGGAGGTCGGTGTATTCCCGAGGTGGCCCGGTGGCGCCCACAGGTGTGGACGCCTCAGCAATGGGTTCTGGTGATTCATCAGCGGTCCTGGCCCTGGCCCGTTCGATGAGCTCGTCTGCCCAGGCGTCATCGGCCGCCCGCTTGTCAGCACCGTCATCTCCGTAGTCACCGTCCACGGCGCCGAACCTAGCCCCCGTGCACCTGCTCGCGGTGGCGCTCAGACTCCGTAAACGGCGAGAATGCGCCGGGCAGCCGTGGAACGGATCTCGATGCCCAGCCCAGCGGGTGCCTCGACCACCGATCCTGTCGGACCGAGGCGCAAAAGCAGGCGCTCCAACCACTGCGGAGATGAGACGGGCAGGCGTACGCGTACCCTGCCATCCGAGAGTTCCTGGACTCCGCTGTGTGGGTACTCCTCGACCACCCACCTCGCCTCTGCGGCGAGTTCGACAACCACCTCAGGGAGGTCTCCGTTGGTGGGTATGTGGTCGACTGTGTCATCAGGTGCGTCTGGTGCGTCGAAACCCAGAGAGGTGGATTCGCAGCGGCTGATGCGGTCAAGCCGGAACACCCGCTGGGATTCAGCCTTGTGGCAGTGGCCGCTCACATACCAGTGCCCCTTGTCGGCATAGAACCTGTAGGGATCCACGAGACGTTGTCCGGATGCATCCCTGCCGTACGAGTAGTAGTCGATGTCGACTGTTGTCTGGTCGGCTACAGCTGCACGGATGATGTCGATGGTGCCGGTGGACCCTGGCCCGAGACGCACCTCGACGGCCCGGTTGTCGCCTGGTGACATGCCGCTAGCCAGCTTCGTAAGGGCTCGTTCCAGCGGACCCAACTCATCGTCGTCTGTGATGGCTGCCACCGAGCGGCCGGCGGCGTAGAGCGCGATGGTCTCGGCGGACCCGAGGCGCATAGGCCTCCGGAACCAGTCGGCATACCGAATCCAGACCCGCTCCTCGGCGATGGTTACGTCGATCAGACAGTCGGGGGTGAACGGGTGGACTCCGACGAAAAAGAGAACGTGCTCAAGGTCCTCGAGCAGCTCGGATCGGCGATAGTCGAACCTCTCGACAATCTCGTCGATCAGAGGACCGTCCCGCTCAACCACCCACGGGATTACGGCCAGAAGGCGTCGCAGGCGGTCGAGAGCCGTCAGGGAGGTCATCGGAGCGCCTCAAGCCACGTGACCATGTCGGTTCTGAGCTCATCCGGACCCAGGAGTTCGGCTCCGTCGAGGAAGGTGAGCACGAAGGAGCGGAAGGCATCGCGGTTTCGGACCGTCTCCGCGACTATTGCCGAACCGTCCTCCCTGCGCTCCTGAACGGCTTCTTCGCCGAGAAAGTCGACAATCCAGGGGACATGACGTGGGTGAACCAGCAGGCTGGCCAACAGGGGCTCGTCCTCGCCGTAGCGCCAGGCAGGCTCGACGTTGACCTTGACCGGATCCTCGGGCCTCGCAAAGCCCTCGGCCTCAGCGGCAGAAACGCGGCCTGCTATTCGATCCACCCTGAACTGTCTTGACTCGGCGGGTACCTGATCGTGACCGGCCAGGTACCAACGGCCCCGGGTGAAGACAAGGCTGTGTGGCTCCACGGTCCGGTTACGACCGTTGTACTCGAAGGTCACGATGCGCCGTTCCGCCGTGGCTGTCATGAGTTGTCTGACGGCCTCCCCTGCAGGCACCTCGGCGACGGCTCCCACCTCGGGAGAATCGGCCTGCAGCACCCCTCCGAGCCTCCAGAACGGGTCCGAGCTGGGCGCATCCCTGAGGCGCACAAGGTTGGATGCCAGGTGCAGGGCCGCCAGTTCATCGGCCGTGAGCGCCGGCAGGTCAGCCTCGTAGTCAGCAGGGCGTATCCGGTAACCGTCGACAGGAGGATCAGTTCCGGGAACAGGTTCAACGGACAGGGGCAGGCCCATCGAGCGGAGTTCCTCCTTGTCTCGTTCAAATGTCCGCCGGAAGCTCTCGCTGTTGGCGGAGTAGGCCCCGTCGGGGAGTCGCCTGCGCAGGTCCTGTCGGCTGAGAGGCAGTTCGGTTGCCAGCATTGCAGCTACCAGGTTGAGCAACCGCTCCAACTTCTTCACGGCTGCAGCCTAGGCGTGGCAGCATCTCGCCTCAGAGCGAGTCGATGAGTTTCTGGACCCGCTCGTCCTGGGATCTGAACGGGTCCTTACACAGAACAGTTCGTTGTGCCTGGTCGTTCAACTTCAGGTGAACCCAGTCGACGGTGTAGTCACGCTTGCGTTCCTTGGCGCGCTTGATGAACTCGCCCCGAAGCCTTGCGCGGGTACTGGTGGGTGCATTGGCCATTGCCTCCTCGACAGCGGCGTCGGTGGTGGTCCGCCTCATGAGACCCCGGTCCTGCATCCGGTAGAAGAGGCCTCTGCGACGGTCGACGTCGTGGTACTGCAGGTCGACGAGGGCGACGGCGGGATCTGAGAGTGGCAGGTTGTGGCGGCCCATGTAGCCGTCGATCAGGTGTCGTTTGGCAACCCAGTCGCACTCCGCCACCAGATCCATCGGGTCTCTGGCGATCCCCTCGAGGCAGTGTTGCCACATCTCAAGGACCTTGGTCTCCTCGGGGCTCATGTCGCGGTGCTCGGCGAACCGGAGTGCACGTTCGAGAAACTCGGTCTGCATGTCGAGAGCGGTCATCTCACGGCCGTTGGCAAGACGAACGGTTCGCCTGCAGGTCGGATCGTGGCTGATCTCACGGATAGCCCTGATCGGATTCTCGAGGGTCATGTCGCGCAAGATCACGTTGGGCTCCTCCAGCATTCGAAGGAGTATCCCGCACGCTCCCATCTTCAAGAAGGTCGTGTACTCGCTCATGTTGGAGTCACCTACGATCACATGCAGCCGCCTGAAGCGTTCGGCATCGGCATGCGGTTCATCCCGCGAGTTGATTATCGGCCTGGAGCGGGTGGTGGCGCTGGAGACTCCCTCCCAGATGTGCTCAGCCCGCTGGCTGATGCAGTACATCGCTCCCCGCGCAGCCTGGAGCACCTTCCCGGCACCTGTGTAGATCTGGCGACTTACCAGAAACGGAATCAGCGTCTCGGCGTACTCGGCTCCGTCGTCCCGTCGTGTGGTCAGGTAGTTCTCGTGGCATCCGTAGGAGTTGCCGGCAGAGTCCGTGTTGTTCTTGAAGAGGAAGACCTTGCCGTTGATTCCCTCTTCTCGGAGCCGCTCCTCGGCCGAACTGATGAGCTGTTCGAGGATGCGCTCCCCGGCCTTTTCATGCGTAACCACGTCGTGGACCGAGTCGCACTCGGGCGTCGCGTACTCCGGGTGTGAACCCACATCCAGGTAGAGGCGTGCGCCGTTCACGAGGAAGACGTTGGAACTACGACCCCAGTCCACCACCTTGCGGAACAGGTAGCGCGCTACCTCATCGGGGCTCAGGCGGCGTTGGCCATCGAGGGTGCAGGTGACGCCGAACTCATTCTCAATCCCATAGATGCGACGCTCCACAGGTCGCCCGCTGTCAGCCGAGGAGTGCGGCGAGCGCCTCACCCTCAAGGCGCAGGAATGCCCGTCTGCCATTGTCCCTGGCAAGAACCGCTACCTCGAGATCTTCAGAAACGAGGTTCCTGTCGGGTCCGGCAAGCGCACCCACGGCCACCCCGAGGACTGTCTGGAGGTCGGCGCCAGCGGCCCATGAGGTCTCCATCCGCTCCCTGATCACGTCTGCCTCTCCACCGATGGCGACGTAGGTGGTTGTGTCCATCACGGTTCCGTCGTACAGCAGGTGGAACAAACGGTCGCCGTCGGGCTCCGTGCCCATCTCGGCGATCAACATCTCGACCTCGAGTGGCTTCATCTCATGTGTGAAGTACTGGCCGAGGATCTGCGCGTACTGGTTGGCAAGCCATCGTGCGTCAACATCAGCCCGGCTGTAGGAGTAGCCCTTCAGGTCGGCGTGCCGGACGCCGGCAATCCTGAGTTGGTCGAACTCGTTGTACTTGCCGACTCCCATGAAGCCGATTCGGTCGTAGATCTCGCTCACCTTGCGGAGGGTGTTGGAGGGGTTCTCGGCACATAGCAGGACACCATCCTTGTAGGTGCTGGCTACCGACGCCCGGCCGCGGGCGATTCCCTTGCGGGCATAGTCGGCCCGGTCCTTCATCACCTGCTCGGGCGACACGTACATGGGAACGGTCATGACCGCCTGCCCCGGGTTTGGTGGCGAACCCTGATCATCGGGCACCACCGCTCAGGCGCTCAAGAAGACCCGTGGTGCGGCTGGCGACATCTTCATCTGGAAGCCGCTCGAAACCCGAGGAGGTAATGGTGGCCAGGACGGGGAAGATGCCGCGGACCATGTCGGGTCCACCCGTGGCGCTGTCTTCGTCGGCCGCCTGGAAGAGAGCCTCGATGGCAAGGTCGAGGGCCGAGTCGGCGTCGAGGCCGTCGCTGAAGCGGAGCTTCATGACGGTGGTGGCGTGGAGGCTTCCGGATCCAGTTGCTGCATGGTCCTGTTCCTCGTAGCGCCCTCCGGTTATGTCGAACTGGAACAGACGACCGCGACCCTGGTGCTGGTCGTAGCCGGCAAAGAGGGGCACGACTGGGAGGCCCATCAGCGCCACCGGAAGGTGGGAACGCAGCATCAGGGTCAACTGGTTGGCCTTGCCCTCGAGGCTGAGGGGGTTTCCCTCGACCTTCTCGTAATGCTCGAGCTGGAGCTGAAACAACCGCACCATCTCCATTGCCGGTCCGGCGGCGCCGGCAATGGCCACCCCGGATCCGGAGTCGGCCGGGAAGACCTTTTCGATTGAACGATGGCTGATCAGGTGGCCGCTGGTTGCCCGCCGGTCCCCTGCCATGACAACACCGTCGATGAAGCGAATGGCCAGCACGGTGGTTCCGTGTGCGACCCCTTCGAGACCCTGGGGTGTCGCCGGGCCGAGGTCGGACCCGGGACGGTCCATACCGAGGCGGGCCAACAGAGCAACGAAACTGGGACCGGGGTCCTCAGCTGGGGTGAAAAGCGGAAAGGTCACGTTGCGGAGGCTAACCCGGTCAGGAGGCTGCCTACTCGCCGCCCTTTTGGACATAGCTCTTCACAAACTCCTCGGCGTTGGACTCAAGCACCTCGTCGATTTCGTCAAGGAGGTCATCGAGTTCGTCCTTCAGGCGGTCGCTGCCCCTGCTGGCCGACTGTGCGGCTGCCACATCGACGGGCTCTTCCCGTTCGCTCTCGTCGCGAACCGGCCTTTTCTGTTCCTGCTCAGCCATGTCGTCTCCTCGCTGATGGGCCGGACCGGGCCGTCATGTGGACAGCCTGTGAAGTAGTTCTGAAACCGTCTCGCACTCATCGAGGAGCGTACCCACGTGCTCGCGGGTGCCACGTGTCGGCTCCATCATGGGGACACGCCTGAGCACCTGTCGTCCGAGATCAAAGACCATCGAGTCCCAGTTGGCTGCCACGATGTCCTCGGGCCACTTCTGCAGGCAGCGACCCCTGAAGTAGGCCCTGGTGTCATCTGGCGGCTGGTCCATTGCGATGACCGCATCCGGTGTGTCGACGAGGGTCTCAGCGCCGACCCTGGCAAAGAGGGACCGCTCAGGGCGTAGGTCGTGGTACTGGAGGTCGAGTGCAGCCAGACGTGCATCGCCCGGGCCGAGGCCGTGGCGTTCAGCCAGCCCGTCGATGAGGTGCTTCTTGGTGACCCAGTCCACCACACCGACCAGTTCTGACGGGTCGGCTTCAAGCGAGGTGAGGGCCTCTTCCCAGCGGAGCAGGACCAGGTCGGCGACCGGCCCGCCCGTCAGTTCAGTCCCGAGTTGCAGCGTGAACTTCTGAGCCTGTTCAAGCAACTGCCACTGAATGTCGACAGCCGTTGCGGTGCGGCCATCAGCGAGGAGAAGCGGCTGGCTGAGGCTGGTGTCGAAAGAGACGGCCTGGAGGGCGCGGACCGGGTCGGAGATCTGGAGTGCGGGGTCCATGAAGCCTTCCTCGACCATGGCAAGCACGATCGCGGTTGTTCCCAGTTTCAGGAGGGTTGCGACCTCGCAGAGGTTGGCATCACCCACGATCACGTGGAGGCGCCTGTAGAGGAGCGGGTCTGCATGGGGTTCGTCACGGGTATTGATGATCGGGCGCTTGAGGGTGGTCTCGAGACCGACCTCCTCCTCGAAGAAGTCAGCCCGCTGGGTGAGTTGGAATGCGACGGAACCGCCCGGCATCCACGGCGCCTCGCTTCCGACCTTGCCGGCGCCGGTGAAGACCTGACGCGTCACGAAGTGGGTTGTGGCGTGCTGCACGATGTCGGCAAACGGCGTGGCCCTGTCCATCAGATAGTTCTCATGGCAGCCGTAGCTGTTCCCCTTGCCGTCGGAGTTGTTCTTGTAGACGACCAGTTCCTCGCCGTCGGGCAACACCTCGTTTGCCGCCGACATCGACTCGATCATTATGAGTTCAGCGGCGCGGTCGTGACGGAGCACAGCCATGGCGTCGGCACACTCGGGTGTGCTCAGTTCGGGGTGCGCATGATCGACGTAGTAGCGGGCACCGTTGGTGAGGACGGCATTGACGAGGTGTGTCTCGACCTCGGGGGCCATTGATCCGATGTGGCTGAAACCGCGGACGTCGTTGTGAGGTGTCTCGTCGACGAAGTCCCAGCCCACCCTGGGAGATCCTGGTCCAACACCCGGTTCAGAGCGCCTGCTCAGATAGGCGTTGATCAAAAGCGACGAGGCGCTGATCGGATTTGGATCGTCAACCCCCCGGTGGACGATCCCGTACTCGGTTTCAATGCCGAGCGTCTTCGGTACGGGCATGCGCGGACCCTAGCGGGGCTGCCCTGTCACGGCTGGCTGGCGCCTGAGGCTGACGGAAGTGCCTCTCAGAGGTACTGGCCGGTTCCCACACCATCAATGGTGCGGCCGCCACCGTCCTCATCGGGACCAGAGATCAGAGTGCGGACATAGACGATTCTCTCGCCCTTCTTTCCCGAGATCTTCGCCCAGTCGTCAGGGTTGGTCGTGTTGGGCAGATCCTCGTGTTCCTTGAACTCCTGGCGGACCGCCCGGATGAGGTCCTCGGTGCGGATTCCGCGGTGCCCGCCGGCCAGTTCCCGTTTGATCGCCAACTTCTTCGCCCTGCGCACGATGTTCTCGATCATTGCACCGGAGGCGAAGTCTCGGAAGTAGAGGACCTCCTTGTCGCCGTTCTGGTAGGTGACCTCGAGGAAGCGGTTGCTCTCGGTATCGGCGTACATGGTTGCCACAGCCTCATCGATCATGGACCTGACCGCCTTTTCGCGGTCGCCTCCGCCTGTTGTCTGTACGAGGTCCTCGTCGAGGGGCAACTCGGCGATGAGATAGCGGCTGAAGATCTGGCTGGCTGCCATCTCGTCGGGGCGCTCGATCTTGATCTTCACGTCGAGGCGGCCCGGCCGCAGTATGGCGGGATCGATCAGGTCCTCCCTGTTGGAGGCCCCGATGACGATCACGTTGCGAAGCGTCTCGACACCATCGATCTCGGCCAGCAGCTGCGGAACGATGGTGGACTCGATGTCAGAGCTGATGCCGGTTCCGCGGGTACGAAACAGGGACTCCATCTCGTCGAAGAACACGATGACGGGCCATCCCTGCTCTGACTTCTCACGTGCACGCTGGAACACGAGGCGGATCTGCCGCTCGGTCTCACCGACGTACTTGTTGAGAAGTTCGGGGCCCTTGATGTTCAAGAAGAAGCTACGGGCCTCGCGGTCCCCCGAGACCTCGGCGACCTTGTTGGCCAGCGAGTTTGCAACGGCCTTTGCAATGAGGGTCTTGCCACAGCCGGGTGGGCCGTAGAGGAGGATGCCCTTGGGTGCGGGCAGGTTGTAGTCGGCGAACATGGCCCTGTGCAGGAAGGGAAGCTCGACGGCGTCGACGATCTTCTCGATCTGGGGTGCAAGGCCACCTACGTCCTCGTAGGTGACATCGGGCACCTCTTCGAGGACAAGGTCCTCGACCTCGGGTCTGGGAAGTCGTTCAAGCAGGATGCCGGCCCTCGGGTCGAGGAGCGCCGAGTCGCCACTACGAAGATGCCCGTCGAGCACTCCCGATGACAACTCGACGACCCTCTCGTCGTCGGCTCGACCGACCACGAGTGCCCTGGCACCGTCGTCGAGCAACTCCTTGACGGTTACCACCTCGCCGGTGACCTCGGCCCTCCTCGCCAGGATGACGCTCATGGACTCGTTGAGCACGACCTCCTGGCCGGGCCTGAGCGAATCGGCAAGATCGGGATGAACACCGACCCGCATCTTGCGTCCGGCCGAGTGCACGTCGACGGAGCCGTCGTCGTTGGTTCCGGTAACGGTTCCGTAGGCCGACGGTGGCTGGGAGAGCTTGTCGACCTCCTCGCGCAGGAGGGCAATGCGCTCGCGCGCCGTCTCCAGGGTGGAGTTCAACTTGTGGTTGCGGGAAGTGGCGCTGACAAGGTCCCGCTTCACATCACGAACCTCGGCCTCGAGCTTCTGGATTCGGACCGGGGCTGCCTCGATACGCCGTCGAAGTTCGAGGATCTCGGCCTCGAGGGCGGCCTGCTCGCCACCTTCGGCCGGGCAGTCTGTTTCGTCTCCGTCGATTGCGGCCATGTCGCCTCCCTGGGGCGACCCTACCTGTCGCACCGGACGTGACCGATGCCATTGTCCCTAATCCCGCCGGGGTAGATGCTGGAGATGCGGGTATGGATAGAGTGCTCAATCGGAATCAGTAGACAGACGTCGTGTCGACTGGGTGTCGACCGACCACAGCGAGAGGAACCCGACCAGGATGAAGGTCTGGATCGATCAGGATCTCTGCACGGGCGATGGCCTCTGCGAGGAAATTGCGCCCGATGTGTTTGCCCTCCTCGACGATGGCCTGGCCTATGTGAAGGAAGGCGACAAGATCTTCAGCGAGCCGGGTGGCCCCGAGGGTCTCGCTACGATCACCGAAGCCCAGTTGGAGGGAACCATCGAGTCTGCCGAGGAGTGCCCCGGCGAGTGCATCTACATCGAGGTCGACTGAGGCGAACTCTGTCAGATCAGTTCAGTGGATGGCCCAGCGGCCGTCCACTGCTCGTTTTGGGGTCTACCGGGGCCGGCATGCGCCGGAATCGGCCGGCTCTCCCCCACCTTGGGTCGCCCTAGCCAGAAGCGGTTCGATTTCAGAGGCCTGCACTGCGTAGGCCACCTGCGGGCCGCCCCGGGTTCGTGAGAAGAGCACCCCCACAACCGATCCGTACTGGTCCACCAGGGGTGCGCCCGAGTTGCCGGGCCCGACCGAGGCCTCGACCTCGAGAGCATCGCGTCCGTCTCCGGGTTCTCCGTAGATGTCCTTGCCGACGGCACGGATCGGTCTGAGGATCCGCGAGGTGATCGTCTCCGGGCTTCCGTCCTCATCAAAGGCAAGTACAGCGACCGGTTGACCGACAACGGCTTCTGTTGACGCCAGCGGCTGGACAAACCCTGTATCCGCGCTCAAGAGGGCCAGGTCCGAGACCGGGTCAAACGCAACTACCGTCGCCGTCTGGATATCTCCGCCAAGGTCTATTTCTGGTGCGGAAAGCCCGGCAACGACGTGTGCGGCGGTGACTATCAGGCCCGGTGCCACGACGAAACCGGTACCCACCTGGGATGCTGTGCACCCGAGGCCGTTCACCCGTGCAACCGACCGCCAGGCCTGGTCCAGCACCTCGTCGACGGGTCCGCTCAGAACCGGTTCGGTAGTCGGCGGTGAGGTGGATGTCGTTGCGGCGCTCGAGGTGGCAACTATCGGCGGATCCGTAGGCGGCGGGGCCACAACCCCCTGACCGCAGGAAGCTGCGACCAGCATCAGGCCCGCTACGACAACCGCGGACGGTCCCGCAACCCTGTGTCTCACGACCCGAGAAGGCGTGCGTGGCTCAGAAAGCCCGTGTGGGCGACCATCCGATGATCGGGCCTCACCGCCAGGCCATCTATGTGCCAACTTCTGTTTAGGACCTCAATTGTCTCGGCAAACTCGAAGCCGTTCGCTGTGAGGGCCTCTCTGAACCGCACTGCCTGGAGGATGCTCGGCGTGTAGGCGACGATGATGCCGCCAGCCTGCAGAGACAGTGCCGCATGGGGAACCACCTGCCAGGGCTCGGGCAGATCCAGCACGACACGATCCAGGTCGACGAGGTCGATTCCGTCGTAGGCGTCACGGATCTCCACCGTGTAGCGCCCCAGCGCCTCCTCGCCAAGCATGGTCGAGACATTCGAGCGGGCCCTCTCCACAAACTCGTCCCTGATGTCGTAGCCCGTGATCTCGGCTCCGGCACGCAGCATCGTCATCGACAGGGCACCTGAGCCGACACCCGACTCGAACACCTTCGCCCCGGGAAAGATGTCGGCGAGCAACAGCAACGGGCCCAGATCCTTTGGATATATGACCTGGGCACCACGGGGCATCTTGAGAATGAAGTCGGAGAGGGTCGGCCGGAATGCCACAAAGGAACTGCCGCGACTCGACTTCGGTGTCGCACCCTCAGGGCAGCCGATCAGATCGTCATGGTTGAGAACCCCTGTGTGGGAGTGGAACTCGCCACCCGCCTCGAGGGTCACCAGGTAGCGCCTCTTCTTGTTGTCAACCAGAAGAACCTGGTCGCCCGCCTCGAGCATGCGGCTCATCTGGAGCCCCCTACCCGGCGTCTGGACGCGGGGCCTTCAGACCTGGGCTCCACCGGTTTCTCCGACACCGGCAGGTGCGAGACCAGAACCCCGTCACCGGGCTTCAGGGTCTGACTGAACACAACGGGTGCAGTACCGAGCTTGGTGGCACGTCGAAGGACGCGTCCCACCAGCACCACAATCAGGGCCAACTGCCAGCGGCGCCCGCCCCCGAGGAGGCTGCGGCGCAAGAGCCTGCCGGTCAGGCCCGACGGCGATGACAGCCCCATCAGATCCGTCGGATCTCCACCACGGTCGATCTGATCCTGCCGATACGCCGCCCGATCAGGTAGGCGGCCAGCAGCGCAATGCCTCCGGCGATCGCAACGCCGGCCACGATGCCGACCTTGCGGGACTCGACCTTCTCGCCTGCACCACCGACGGTTCGTCGAAGTTCCGCCTCAAGGTCCTCGCGGGTAACCGGTTGCTCAACTGTCGAGCCCACGGCCGCCTCCGATCCTTGTGACGGACAGGGCCACTACGCACCCCAGCCCTGCGGCCACCAGGAGGTACGGGGCCCATGACCAGGAACCGTCGAGCATCTCGGTCCCCTGGAGCAGCCTCAGCCCTCCGACCGCCAACATCACGACACCCACGCCGATCAACAGGGCGCCACTGATTCCAAAGAGCAGGAAGCGACCGGCGGCACGGAGGGGGTCAACTGTCTGCTCCCTCAGGTAGCGGCGCAGCAGGTCCAACAGATCGCCGGAGGGTCGTTTCGGTGCCATGGGCAGACAACGCTACAGCGGGTGTCAACCGGGTTACTCCCGTGCTGGAGCCGCCGCTCAGTCGGGAACTGGCAGCGGAACCAGCAGGTCAAGGTCGGGCCCGGAGGGATATGCCACCAACTTCAAGACAACCTGGTCGTGCAGGCGCTTGACCCTGTCGGGAAGCGGCTCGGCATTGGTCAGGACGGCGAATGAAAGGGTTCTGCCCTCAAGGGTCTCCACCTGCCCGGCCAGGCTCGTGACATCACGGAGGGTTCCGGTCTTGGCCCTGGCGCGGCCCTCGGCAGAGGATCCGACCAGGCGGCGCCTCATGGTTCCTGAGCGGCCAGCCACCGCAAGGCCCGATACCAGGTCGGGACCATGCTCGGCATCCTCGAGAACGGCAGTCAAGATGCGGCAGGTCACCCTGTTCGCCGGATCCAGGCCTGAGCCGTCCGCAGCCTCCACCCCGCTCAGGTCGTGGCCTGCGGCACCCAGAGCGGTGAGAACCACGCTGGCGCCAGCAGCCGAGGAGCCGGGCGGGCTCACGGTCGCTCCCAGGTTCTTCAAGAGGAGTTCTGCCGTCGTGTTGTCGGATGTGACGAGCATCTGGGTCACGATGTCGGCAAGAGGCGGAGAATCGATGGTGGCCAACTCAACGGCTGCATCAAGCGGTGCGACGCCAGCCTGGGCGGACCTCCTGATCACCATGTCCCGATCCTCCAGGAGATCGTCGAAGAAGGCCGCTGCGAATGCCGCCGGGTCTCCGGCGGGGGTGTTCAGGCCGTTGGCAGTGTTTGTGGCGTGCCACCACGAGAAGCCGTCGTTAACCGACAGGGCGCTCAGGGGGCCTGCCTGGTTCTGCTGACCGGGCCTGAAGCGCTCTGGCCATGACTCGACGTAGCGGAGGGAATCGAAGAGGCTTTCGTCGCCGATCACCGCCCCGGCGATGGAACTCACGCCCGCTCCGACCAGTTCGTCGGCAAGACGCTCCATGTTCGTGAAGGCCATCTCATCGTCGAAGCGGTCCACATAGTCGTCGGTCATCAGGACCGGGTCACCACCTCCGACAAGCCAGACATCCCCATCCACAACACCGTTCAAGGGAGGCATACGACTCACGACGCGGGTGGTGAATACATGGTCGGCACCCATGGTCTCCAGCGCTGCAAGCCCCAGGAGCAACTTCTGGGTACTGGCCGGGATCAGCGGCGACATTTCGTTGAAGCCATAGATGAGACGGCCGAACTCGCTCACCGCCACACAACTGCTGTCGGGAAGTCCGGAGACCACATCTCTCAGATCGGCGACCAGACGCCTGTCGGCTTCAGGAGCCTGAAGAAAGAGAGGAATCCGTCGAACTGAGATGAGCGGCGTTACAAGAGACGCTGCCGGTGGCGACATTGGCGGCTGTGGTGGCCGGTCGGCTGCGGCATCGGAGGACCGCACCTGCCATGTCGCTGCCAGGAGGGCCGACGACAACAGCACGGGCAACAGCATGCGCCTGATCACGGCTCGCCATGGTAGGGCCCCCTCAGGGAACTGGTCGCGCACCCGTCAACCGGTATCGGCACGTGTCCCCTAGGTTCCTTCAATGCGCTACGCGACGGGACTTTCTGAACACAGCGATCCACGGGTTGCCGTGGCTGAGGTCATCGGCCAGATTCTTGAGCGGATCGGCACCTCTCCGGGCCTTGCCGTGCTCTTCGTCTCCGGCTCGCACGTTGCCGAGGTGGATCTGATCGCCCGAACCGTGCGCCAGGGCCTCGAACCCGGTCACCTGATCGGAGCCACGGCCGTCTCAGTGCTGGCACACCGCCAGGAGGTCGAGGAGGCGCCCGCAGTGGTTCTGTGGGCAGGGCAGACAGGTCCCGTGGACATGCTCGTGTCTGACACGAATCAGGATCTGACAAGCATTCCAGCGGGTTCAGCCGTACTCGCCCTCGCTGACCCCTTCTCCTTTGATGCCGAGACAACCCTGGCCTCCGTACCTCCTCAGGTGGTGCTGGTGGGCGGCCTGGCCTCACACGCACGATCCCCAGGGGGCAACCGCCTGATCGCCGACCGTGAGACCGTGACGGGAGGGTCAGTGATGGCCGTACTGCCCGAGGGCCTCGGCATTCGTCCGATTGTCTCCCAGGGATGTCGGCCCATCGGAGACCCCTTCACCATTACCGACGCCTCCAGAAACCTCATCCTCGGATTGGGTGGGCAGCCTGCTGTACAGCGACTTGATGATGTCTTGTCCTCTGCATCAGAGACAGATCGTCACCCGATCAGACTGGGCCTGCAGATCGGCATCGCCGTTGAGGAGCACGCCGCCGTGTTGGGCACTGGCGACTTCCTGATCCGAAGCGTTGTCGGAACAGACAGGTCGTCGGGAGGCATCGCCATTGCCGGCATGGTGACCGTCGGAGAGACCGCCCAGTTCCATGTCAGGGATCCCGGTGTCGCCACGAATGAACTTGCGGCTCTGCTCCAACCGCTTCGAGCAGAGAGTGCCCTCCTGTTCACGTGCAACGGCCGCGGGAAGAGGTTCTTTTCAAGACCCTCCCACGATGCCACTCTGTTCTGTGACGGACTCGACACCACAGTTGTCGGCGGCATGTTCTGTGCAGGCGAGATGGGCCCGGTGGGAGCATCCCACCACCTTCATGGCTTTACGGCCTGTGGCCTTTTGTTCGGCGCATCGTCGGCTCAATGAGGTGCCTCTCACCGTCGACCGGGTCTCCGTGTAATCAGGTTGCTTTTGATACCCGAAAGCCGATCGACAGACGGATATGGTGGCGCCGCGCTGACGTCGAGCAGGGGCTTTGATGACGAACATGACCGATGCCGAACTGGAGCAACAGGCGGTTGCCGTAATCAAGGGCCTGGCCATGGACGGGCCGCACGCTGCCCGCTCGGGTCATCAGGGAACGGCTATGGCACTTGCGCCGCTGGCCCACGTGCTCTGGACCCGGATCATGACCTATGACGCCTCTGAGCCACTGTGGGCCGACCGGGACCGGTTTATCCTCTCCGCCGGACACGCCTCGATGCTGCTCTACTCGATGCTCCACCTGACCGGCCATGGTCTCAGCCTCGACGATCTCCGAAACTTCCGTCAGTGGGGTTCAGCCACTCCGGGACATCCTGAGGTCGGCCACACCGCCGGCGTCGAGGTCACGACGGGACCCCTCGGGCAGGGCCTTGCCAACGCCGTCGGAATGGCGATTGCAGAGCGCAACCTGAGAGCACGATTCGGATCCGATCTTTGCAGTCACCACACCTTTGTCGTGTGCGGCGACGGCGATCTCGCCGAGGGGATCAGCCACGAGGCCGCATCTCTCGCCGGGCACCTCGGTCTCGGCCGACTGATCGCCATCTATGACGACAACCACATCACCATCGACGGGCCAACCGAGTTGGCCCTGTCCGATGACGCTCCGGCCCGGTTTGGCGCCTACGGCTGGCACGTGATCGATCTGGGTGAGGCTGCCGAGGACCTCGACGCCATCGAGTCGGCGATACGACACGCCATGGACGACTCGGACCGGCCGTCGCTGGTGGTCATCCGAAGCCACATCGGCACTCCCTCCCCCGATGTTGATACATCCTCCGTACACGGCTACTCCCTCAAGGACGAGGGCATCGCGGAGACACGTGAGCGTCTGGGTCTTCCAGCAGACGAGTCGTTCTGGGTTTCCCCCGACGTGGGCAACCTCTACGCCCTGGCCGGCCTCCGCGGCGCCGTCGCACGCTCCGCATGGACCGCACGTCTGGAATCGGCAGACATCGACCTCAACGAATGGAACGCCTGCCAGACGGCCAGCGGCCTCGAAGGCTGGGAGGCGAGCCTCCCGACCTGGGAAGCTGGTGCGGCCGTCGCAACCCGCAAGGCCGGCAACGCCTGCCTCGAGGCCCTGTTGAGTGTCGTACCCGGACTGATCGGCGGTGGTGCCGACCTGACCGGCAACACCGGTACGACAATCAGCGGGCACGGCGTGCAGGGTGCCGACTGTCCTGAGGGCCGCCAGATCTTCTTCGGAGTCCGCGAGCACGCCATGGGTGCGATCTGCAACGGGCTCGCCCTCCATGGCGGGGCCCTACCGGTCTGTGGCACGTTCCTCGTATTCAGCGACTACATGCGCGGCGCCGTCAGGCTGGCCGCGCTCAGCGGCGCACGAACCGTGTTCATCTGGACCCACGATTCGGTCGGGGTGGGAGAGGACGGACCAACCCACCAGCCAGTGGAGCATGCAGCATCGCTGAGGACCATTCCGGATCTCACGGTGTTCCGGCCCGCAGACGCAAACGAGACCGCTTCAGCATGGCGCTACACGGTCAACGGCAACGGGCCGGTGGCGATGCTTCTTACCCGGCAGGACGTTCCGGTCCTTGTCGGCACAGACGACCCCGAAAGTGTCGCCAGGGGCGGCTACGTGCTCGCAGACCCCGACACTCCCCCAGACGTGGTCATCATCGGAACGGGCAGCGAGGTCAGCGTCGCCCTCGACGCTGCAGCGACCCTTACCGCTGGTGGACTTGCCGTGAGGGTCGTCTCCATGCCGAGTGTCGACCTGTTCGCCGCTCAGGCCGGCTCCTACCATGACGAGGTTCTACCGCCATCGGTACCGGTGGTCTCGGTGGAGGCCGGCGTCACCTTCGGCTGGTCCAGGTGGGCCGACAGGTCGGTCGGAATCGACAGGTTCGGGGCGTCCGCCCCCGGAGACGAGGTCATGGCCAGGCTCGGGATCACACCGGAAGCCGTGGCCGAAGCTGCCCGTGGTCTGCTCAGCGCCTGACCCTTCCATCAGACACCAGAGGAAACAATGACCAGACTCCATGATCTCTACCGTGAACAGGGGCAGAGCCCGTGGCTCGACAACCTCAGGCGCGGCTGGCTCACATCAGGTGAGTTGCAGGCGTGGGTTGACCGTGGGGTCCTCGGCATCACCTCGAATCCCTCGATCTTCCAGAAGGCCATGTCGGACACAGACGCCTACGACGAGCAGCTGGCTGCACTGAAGGCCGACGGCAGATCGATCGAGGAGAGCTACTGGGAGCTCGTCACAAGCGACATCACGGCGGCTCTTGATCTCCTGACGCCTGTCTACGAGGAGTCCGGCGGTATCGACGGTTACGTCTCGGTCGAGGTCGATCCGTCGCTGGCCACCGACACCGATGGCACCACTGCCGCTGCCAGGGACCTGAGTAGGCGGATAGCAAGGCCGAACCTGCTGGTGAAGATCCCTGCCACCGTTGAGGGCATGCCATCGATTCGCCAGATGATCTCCGAGGGGCGGAGTGTCAACGTCACCCTGATCTTCTCCCTCGATCGCTACGAGCAGGTCATGGAGGCCTACATCGCCGGCCTCGAGGCCTGTCCAGGTGATCTCTCCGGGGTGGCCTCGGTGGCATCGTTCTTCATCAGCCGCACCGAGACAGAGGTTGACCGCCGTCTCGAGGCGATCGGCACACCGGCGGCGCTCGCCCTGCGGGGCAGGGGCGCCGTGGCACAGGGATGTGCCGCCTACGACCTGTTCCGCAACACCTTCAGTGGCCCTCGCTGGGAGGCCCTCGTCAAACGTGGGGCCCGGGTCCAGCGACCGCTGTGGGCCTCAACCTCCACCAAGAATCCCGACTACCCAGACACCCTGTACGTCGATGCCCTCATCGGACCTGAGACGGTCAACACGATTCCCGATGCAACGCTTGAGGCATTCGAGGACCACGGCACGGTGGAGCGCACCATCGACGCACACCCGGCCGCCGGTAGAGACATCCTTGCGGCGCTGACCAGCGTCGGTATCGATCTCGACGACGTGGCCGACCAACTCGAGACCGAGGGAGTCGATGCCTTCATCAGATCCTTCGACGAGCTGCTGGTGAGCCTTACCGACAAGGCCGCCACCCTCTGAGGTGCAGGCAGCCGGTACGCCTTCGGACGTGGTCGACTGCTAGTTTGCCGAAGTGGAATCAGCATCATCCCGGCCTGCCTCGCCTGCCTGCGTGGACCTGAGCGGCGAGGAGCTCAGAGCAGCTGCACGCGCTGTACGCGACCGCCACCACGGCAACCGCATTACCTTCAGCCCGAAGGTCTTCATTCCCCTGACGATGCTGTGCAGGGACCGCTGTGGCTACTGCACCTTCGCCCGTCCACCTGCACGTCTGGAGTCTCCCTATCTAGCGCCTGAGCAGATTCTCGGGATTGCCAGGGCAGGGGCCGCCGTGGGTTGCCATGAGGCCCTGTTCACGCTCGGTGAGAGTCCCGAATCCCGTTATCCGATAGCGGCTGAATGGCTCTCCGAGCATGGCTTCACCTCAACCGTTGAGTACCTGGCCGAGATGGCCCGACTGGTTCTCGACGAGACCGGGTTGCTGCCACATGCGAACGCTGGAGCACTTGCCCACGACGAACTGCTGATTCTGCGGGGTGTCTCAGCGTCTCAGGGCATGATGCTCGAATCTCTCGACCCCGACCTGGCCTGCCACAGGGCCTGTCCCGACAAGGAGCCACAGCGGCGCCTTGAAACCCTTGAGGCTGCGGGGCGACTCTCGATCCCGTTTACGACGGGGCTTCTGGTTGGCATAGGAGAGGACAGGGCTTCTCGTATCCGCACGCTTCAGGCCATAGCAGACTCCCACGAGCGCCACGGACATGTTCAGGAGGTGATCGTCCAGAACTTCCTACCCAAGCCCGGCACTGCAATGCACGACTGGGCGCCCTGCGACCGCAATGAGTACCTGGACACGATCGCTCTGGCGCGGCTTCTTCTGCCTCCCGAGATTCACCTGCAGGCCCCACCCAACCTGTCTGACACCTTCGGCGACCTGATCTCTGCAGGGATCGACGACTGGGGCGGCGTATCACCGATTACCGCTGACCACGTGAATCCCGAGCGTCCATGGCCCGGCCTGGAGCCACTCAGCATGGAGACCGAGCGGCACGGACACGTCCTCGCTCCCCGCCTGACCATCTACCCCGAGTTCGCCTCCAACCCCGCCCGCTGGCTGCACGACGACCTCCACTTCGCCGTAATGGACCGGAGCGACTCCGAGTCACTGGCACGCGACGACCCCGGGTCTGTTTTCCCCGAGGTCTTCGAGGAGACCACCGACGGCGAAGGTCCACCCGTGCGCCGGCTCAGCTCCACCTCAACTGCGTGGTACTCGGGAGCCGCCAACTCACCTGTCGCCATCCTCCCCGGATCACGACACCGCACCGGGCGTGTTGCAGAGGTACTCGATGGCGTGATGGACGGCCAGGAACCCGGTCACGATGAGCTCGTAACCCTGTTCTCCGCAAGGGGTGCCGAGGTGGTCGCGGTAGCTGAGGTCGCCGACGACCTGCGGCGCAGAATCAACGGCGATGCGGTCACCTTCGTGGCGAATCGCAACATCAACTACACCAACATCTGCACCTACAAGTGCAGGTTCTGCGGATTCTCCAAGGGGCCGATGTCTCTGGACCTGCGAGGCACCCCGTACCTCCTTGAAATATCGGAGATCGCCGAGAGGGCCGCCGACGGAGCGCGCATGGGGGCAACCGAGGTCTGCCTGCAGGGCGGAATCCACCCAGACTTCGATGGTGACTACTACGTGGATGTGACCCGTGCCGTCCGCGAAGCTGTACCGGATATACACGTCCACGGGTTCACCGCCCTCGAGGTGACCGAGGGTGCACGTCGGCTCGGGGAGCCCCTGACCGACTACCTGCGGCGCCTGATGGAGGCCGGGCTGAGATCGCTGCCGGGAACCGCCGCTGAGATCCTCGACGACGATGTCCGCGAGGTTCTCTGCCCTGACAAGATCTCGACCGACGAATGGCTGGACGCCCACAGGGCTGCCCACAGCGTCGGCCTGGCATCAAACGTGACGATGATGTTCGGGGCCGTCGAGCGGCCCGAGCACTGGGTTCGACACCTGCTGCTGTGCCGGGACCTCCAGAAGGAGACCGGGGGCTTCACCGAGTTTGTAGGGCTGCCGTTCGTGCACATGGCATCACCCATCTACCTGCAGCACAGGGCCCGACGTGGGCCCACCTTCCGCGAGACCCTTCTGGTCCATTCCGTCGCACGCATTGCATACGGTGAACTCATTCCCAACATCCAGGCCTCCTGGGTGAAGATCGGAAACGCCGGTGTCCGACAGCTTCTTCAGGCCGGGGTCAACGACCTTGGCGGAACGCTCGTGGATGAGAACATCTCCCGCGCAGCCGGAGCCGAACACGGCCAGATGATGACCGAGTCGCAGATGAGAACCCTGGTCGATCCCCTCGGCAGGTCGCTCGAACAGCGCACCACCCTCTACGACCGGATTCAGGGTGGAACGAAGTTGCACGTCACGACCCGCAACGACGGTCGAATCCTGATCCCTGTCACCAGCGCATGACAGCCGATCCATCCCAACCCGCAGCGCACCTCGGCCGTTACCGCACCGGAGACCAGCTCCTCGACTCTGCTGTCGAGGAGTTGGCAGCAGCAACCGGTCGTCCCGGCGATCTCGACCTGATCGCCGAGCTCCTGGTCTCGGCGGTTCGCCTCGGCAGCGAAAACGTTGACAGGGGCGAGCTCAAGCTCGTCAACTCGGCCCTGAAGGAACTCCGCCACTCCTTCGCCGTGTTCGCCCCCTACCGGGGCATCAGAAAGGCCACCATTTTCGGATCGGCGCGGATCAGGGAGGGAGATCCTGCGTACCGGACGGCCGCTGCGTTTGGATCGGCGATAGCGGAGCGTGGCTGGATGGTCATCACCGGTGCCGGGCCGGGAATCATGGCCGCCGGAATGGAGGGGGCCGGGGCAGACCGCTCCTTCGGGGTGAACATCCAGCTTCCGTTCGAGTCCGAGGCCAACGAGTTCATCACCGACGACCCCAAGCTGATCAACTTCCGCTACTTCTTCACCCGCAAGGTCATGTTCATGAAGGAATCACACGGCTATGCACTGTTGCCTGGTGGATTCGGAACCATGGACGAGGCATTCGAACTCCTCACCCTCATGCAGACCGGCAAGTCGCCCATTGCACCCGTCGTACTCCTCGATCCCCCGGAGAGCACCTACTGGGACTACTGGACCGAGTTCGTCGAGAAGGAACTGGTCGAGGGTGGGCTCATCTCAGGAGCTGACCTCTCGCTCGTATTCGCCACCGATGATCCGGTTGCCGCCGCCGAGCACATCTGTGACTTCTACAGCACCTACCACTCGATGAGGTACGTCGGGAAACGCCTGATTCTGAGGCTGCAGCGCCAGATCGGCGACGAGGAGTTGGCGGGCCTGAACGACAACTTCTCGGACCTCCTGGTCGATGGGCGGATCGAGCAGAGTGAGCCAACCAGGGCTGAACTCGCCGACAATGACGAACTGGGCCTCGCCCGCCTGGTGATGAACTTCGACCGCCATGCCCACGCCCGACTACGACAGTTGATCGACTGCCTGAATTGCGCCGATCAGCCGGGCAGCACCTAGCCGTCGTCCTGCTCCTCGAGCAGGTGGGCGGCTTTCAGTACAGCCCGGCGGGCCCTGTTGAGGCGGCGCTCGTCGACCGGCAGTTCCGTGCCGCCGGCATCAATCGAGTCGCGCAGGCGCGAAATCGCCAGATCGGTCAGTTCCTCGGAGATTGCCTCGAGACGGACACGCAGGTCCTCGAACTCACCTGCCATCTGTTGCCCCACCGTTCACCCCGTCGGCCGAGGTGAGCATCTCGGCGACCACCTGTACCGGGTGCCGCACCTCAACCCCGGCTGTCGCGAGGTGCATCGAACAGCCGGGGTTGGCGCTCACGACGATGTTCGCCCCGGAGAGCGCCGAGACCTCTCTGATCAGGGCGACCTTGCGGTCGCGTGCCGCTCCTGCCATCTCAGGTTGCAGCAGGGAATACGAACCACCCGCGCCGCAACAGAGGCCGTCGTCGTTCAGTTCAACCACCTCGGAGCAGTGTCCGAGGACCTGACGGACCGCACCGTGGGCACCCTGTACGTGGCGGAGGTGACACGGATCCTGAACGATCACACCGGGCCGATCGGCCACCGGGACCTGTGGCAGTGAGTCGTCGTGTTCCGCCAGCCACTCGTGAATGTCGAGGACACGATCGGAAAACGCCACCGCCTCGGCGGTTCCGAGCAGATGACCGTAGGCCTTCAGGGCCGCCCCGCAGCCGGCCGAGTCGACCAGAATCTCTTGTTCTCCCGGGAGCGAGGCGATCACGTGCTCTGCCATCTCTCGGGCCGAATCGTGAAGGCCTGCGTGTTCGTGCAGGGCGCCACAACACCCTGTTCCGGGGCCGGAGCGCACGACTGTGGATCCTGTCGCCGCAATCACGGTCTCGCAGGCGTCGTGCACCTCGGGTTGCCACACATCCATGACGCATCCCGTGAACAAGACGACGTCGCCCTCGGAGCGGCGTGGGAGCCTTGAACCGGACAGGGGCAGTTGTCGGGGCAGGAACGGAACTCGCGGAAGCACTCGAATGCGTTGCAGCATGGCCAGAAACCTGCTTCCCAGGAGCAGCAGGCGCGGCCGGGTAAGCCCCCACAGTCCGAGGCGAAGATGGAGCGGTAGTGGCCTAGCCTCAGAGATGGCGGCCCTGGTGCCCGAGATCAGCTCACCGAACGGTACACCCGCCGGGCACGCCGCCTCGCAGCCACGGCACTGGATGCAGGTCTCCATTGAGTTGTACCACTCGTCGTCGCAGGCAACGCCGCCGGTCTGGACCGCCCGCATCAGAGCAATTCGGCCCCGGGGTGACATCCGTTCGTCACCGGTCAGCCTGAAGGTCGGGCAGTGTGAAAGGCACAGGCCGCATGCCACGCACGCGGTCAGCGAGTCGTCGTCGAGGCCCAGCCAGGCCGTCGTGGTAAATGCGCTCACTCCGACACCATGTAGGGATCGCGGCCCGGGTTGAGGCGCCCCTGCGGGTCGAAGTTGGCCTTCAGGCGGTCTGCGATGACCTTGACAGCGGGGTCCACCTCGGGAGCGGCCCCGCTCCCATGACAGTGAACAACCCCGATGGCCACATCAAGGACCGCCCCCTTGGGCAGTTCCCCGCTCCACCTGTGACGGTTGGGCGGCAGGTCCGGGGGTCCGTCAACCTCGATCATGCCGTGTTCGACAAGATCTGAGGCCTCCTTATCAACGTCGATCCCGTAGCCCTCGAGGCATACGTGGCTGTGGCTTCCGTCCCAGAGAATGCTTGACGGTCGATAACAGGACCGCTCCACCTCGGCAGGGGTCATGGAGCCCCGAAGCCAGAGAGAGCGCTCGGGCATCGGCCTCGTGCGCAGGATCACCCGACCGGTGAGGGCAAGGGTTCCGAGGGAACCGACCAGGAGGCGGCACAGTTCATATCCGCTGACGTTCTTCACGGTCGGGCCTCCGGCCTTGAAGATCTGTCCGTCGGCTCCGACGCACTCAGCCTGCAGGAGGGTGTCGCGGGCCGTACCTGTGCGCAGGCGCCGGATACCGTTCCAGCCGACCGCAAGGGAACCGCCCACAGTTGAGCCTGGCGGCCCGTCAAGGCCAACCTCCTGACGCTTCTCTGCGAGTGCCTCGGCCAGGTCCGTGAGGGTGGTGCCGGCCCAGACCGCCACGGTCATCTCGGCAGGGTCATGCGAGTCAATGCCGCTGGGCGCGTGCACAACCCTCACCTCGGCACCGATATCACCTCCGAGGCTCCAGCGCGTGCCACCTCCCCTGATGCACACGGGGCCGGTGGACCCCACATCGGCACGAAAGGTCTCCATCGACCTCACACCCAGACCCCTTCGGGAACCTCAGGCAGACCCATCACGTCACCGCAACTGGCGCTGGTCGGAAGGACCTTGAGCGGGTTGGCAATGCCGTGAGGGTCAAAGGCGTCGCGCAGGGCCCGCTGAGCGGCCAGGTCGTCCGGGGAGAAGAGGAGGGGCATGTAGCCACGTTTCTCCAACCCGATCCCGTGCTCGCCTGACAGGACGCCTCCGGCTTCGATGGAGATCCGTACGATCTCCTCCCCGGCAGCATGGACTCTCTCCAGGGTCCCTGGCTCACGCGGATCGAACACAAGCAGGGGGTGCAGGTTTCCGTCGCCTGCATGGAACACGTTAATCACGATCAGGTCATGGCGTTCGACGGCGGCGTTGACCTTTGCAACGACCTCGGCCAGCCGGGTGCGGGGTACCACCGTGTCGTGGAGGTAGTAGCCAGGCTTGATGTGGGCTATCGCCCCGAAGGCGTTCTTTCGACCCTTCCAGATGAGTTCCCTCTCGGCGTCGTCGGCGGCCACCCGTACTGTTCCGACCCTGTTGTCGGCGCCGACCTGTTCGACGATCTCGACCTCGCGGGCAACGCCGCCGGGAAGACCGTCGAGTTCAACTATGAGAACAGCTGCGGCGTCGAGTGGGTAGCCGGCGTTGACGAACTTCTCGACTGCATGGATCGCCTTCTGGTCCATGATCTCGAGGGCTGCCGGGACGATGCCAGCGGCAATGATGCCGGTAACCGTCTCGGCGGCGTCAACAATCGACTGGAAGTCCAACAGGAGAGTCTTCACGACCGGCGGATCTGGGGTCAGCCTGACAGCAATCCTGGTTGCGATTCCGAGCGTTCCCTCACCACCAACGAAGGCTCCTCGCAGGTCGTAACCGACAGCGTCGCCAACCTCTTCACCCAGGACCACGATGCTCGCATCGGACAGGACCACCTCGATTGCTGCAACGTGGGCGCTTGTCACCCCGTATGCAAGGCAGTGGGGCCCGCCGGAGTTGTTCGCCGTGTTGCCGCCGATGGTGCAGGCCTGCTGGCTTGAGGGATCCGGAGCGAAATGCAGCCCTGTGCCGGCCAGGTGCCTGGTGAGATCCAGGTTCACGACCCCAGGCCCAACCCAGGCGATTCGCCTCTCTGTGTCGACCTCGTGGATCTGGTTCATCCGTGTGGTTGCGATCACCACGGGGTCGTTGCATGGAACAGCACCGCCGGAGAGTCCTGTGCCCGCACCGCGGGGAACGAAGGCACGACCGTGGTCGACGGCCACCCTTACGCAGTCGGCAACCTGGTCGGTCGAGTCCGGGAAGCAGATAGGCCCGCTGTGACCACCTTCGATTATTGAACCATCGCGGCCGTAGAGGTGACGGGCTCCCCCACCGGCCACGACGCGGTCGATTCCGAGCGCCGCTACCAGATCAGCCACCAGATCATCGGTTCCTGCGGGCATCTCGTGGACCATCGGGCCATTCTGCCCGCTGAGGAGACAGAACACCGCTACCGAGGGGTACGAGGAAGAAAGCGACTGAAGGTGTAGGAAGATGGGCATGAGCAGGCTCGGGAATCTGGCGACACGCGGGAACACCCCTGTGCTGGCCCTGTCTGTCGCAACTGGTGTGGTCGTCGCTGCCCTCATTGCCGGATTCGAATACGTGGCTGCCGAGGTTCTCCTGCATCGACTACAACAGTTGCCTCTCTGGCAGATGGCTGCTGCTCCGGGCATCGGAATCCTGTTGGCTTCACTGATCCTGCGTTACCCGGGCAGGGGTGGGACCTCGGCGACATCCGACGAGTTCATCCGCGCATTCCACGACGGGTCTCCCAAGCTGCCGCTCCGCGACCTACCTGCAAAGCTTCTGGCAGGTGCGGTGACCATTGGCATGGGCGGCGCTCTCGGCCTTGAGGGCCCATCTATCTACACCGGTGCCACCGTGGGCCTCACCATGCGGGACCGGTTCGGACGTTGGCTGAGCCGAGACGATGTCAAGGTTCTCCTGACAGCTGGTGCCGCTGCAGGGGTTGCCGCTGTGTTCAAGGCCCCGGCCACAGGTGTGCTCTTCGCCCTCGAGGCGCCCTACCGAGATGACGTCAACCGTCGTGCTCTGTTGCCGTCCCTTCTTGCCGCAGCGAGCAGCTACGTCGTATACATCAACCTGGTTGGCTCAAGGGCAGTTGTGCCCTTCCTGAACAATCCAGCCAACAGGTTGGGATTCGACCAGGACCAGCTCTGGTTCACTGCAGACGACCTGGCCGGCTTCTTCACCGGTGTCGAGACGGCCGATGTCTTCGGTGCAATCCTGCTGGGTGTCCTGGCCGGTCTCGGTGGCCGCTCCATGGCGTGGCTGGTCCGGTGGTCCAAGGCTCGCTCCAGGCAGACGGCCTTCGTCCCGAGGGTTGTGGCCGGTGGTGCGATCCTCGCTGCCCTTGCCCTACTTGCCGACGCGCTCTTTGGTGCACCCCTCACCATCGGTCCGGGATTCGAGGCAATGGACTGGGTTGTCGGACCTGACCACGGGCTTGGCCTGATCGCCCTGTTGTTCGGATTCCGAATGGCGGCGACCCTCGTCACCCTCGGATCCGGAGGCGTCGGCGGTCTCTTCATTCCTCTTGCAGTGCAGGGAGTGGTTCTTGGCCAGTTGACAGGCCAGATCCTCGGAAGCGACCGACCGGGTCTCTACCCGACATTGGGGTTGGCGGCCTTCCTCGGTGCCGGTTACCGGGCACCGATCGCTGCTGTGATGTTTGTGGCTGAGGTGTCCGGTGGGTCCTTTGTGGTGCCTGCTCTGGTTGCGGCCGCCGTAAGCCAGGTGGTTGCAGGGCCTTCCTCGGTTGCAGAACATCAACAGAGCGTGAGGCTGGGCCACCTCGAGCGGCGCTTCACGCTGCCGGTCACCTCGGCGCTCACGACCGAGGTGTTGACGGTTCCTCCAGATGCCACAGCGGCCGAGTTCGTCTACCTCCATGTCCTGGCCCGCCGGGAGCGTGTGGTGGCAGTGGTCGACGGTGGAAGCTATCTGGGAATGGTCAGCCTGTCTGAGGTATCAGACCTCGACCGGGCGGACTGGGACACCACGCCTGTCAGCGAGGTTCTCAGGACAGACCTACCAGCGGTTCTCCCCTCGTGGACCCTCCGTGACGCCATCATGGCGATGGAGAAGGCGGCCGTTGACGTGCTGGCGGTTACCGATGCCGAGCAGCGCTTCATCGGGGTCCTCCGCGAGGAGGACATCCTCAAACTCGACGAGATTCTTGAGGAGACCGGGGGCTGACCGGAGGCCTCTCGGGAGCCGTCTGGCTGCGGTCAGTTCTGGCCTGAGGTTCCCTCGTCTTCGGCATCCGATGGCTCTTCGCCGTCGAAATCGTCAGACCATGCACCAGACGCCGTTGACTCACCCGAGTTCGACGGCCCCTCCCGGGTGTCGCTCAGGCTGTCGAATATCGAGTCAAGGTCGAGGTCCTGGTTTCGCTTGAGGGCTCGCGCCTCCTCGAAGCGGCGATGTCGACCTTTCTTCACCGTAGATTCTCCAATGTCTGGTCAGGAACGGGCCTAGAGCCTACCCCTCCGAACCCGGGGTGTAGCAGCGGCCGAAGGCCCTTGTGGGGCCCTTCAACCGTTGCTTGGAACGAGGACGAGTTCTCCCTCGCCGTCGAAGGCCAGGGCAGCCCGGCCGGAGAGGAGTTCCTCGACCGGTTCGCCCACAAGTTCGTGGCGCCATCCGTGGGCCATGCGGGAGCCCTCGTCGTTGCCGACGAGTGCTTCAATGTCGGATCGTGTGCCGACCAGGGCGGGGTCCATTTCGAGGTCACGGGCAAGTTGGGCCACCCATGCTGAGACGAGGGTCACCGCCGCCCTCAGATCGCGTTGTCGACCGTGCTTTCGGTCGTCACCGGGCTCCAGAGGTGGCAGATCAGCGGCGGTTGCAACGGCCCTCAGGATCCCCTCTGCGGTTTCGCCCTTGAGGTGTCTTCCGTCGACACCCCTGACCCTCTTGAGAGCGTCACGTGTCGCCGGTGCCTTCTGTGCGATGGCCACGACCGCGAGGTCCGGAACTACGTGGCGGACAGGGATGTCGATCTCGGCGGCCCTGCGCTCTCTCCATGCGGCTACGGAGCGGGCCACGAGGCGTGCTTCTCCGCTGAGGCTCCGGGCCTCCTTGATCCGTCGCCAGGCATCCTCGGGTATGCGCCTGGTGATCTCTCGTGCGAGGAGTTCCTCGCATTCAGCGACAGCCCAGGCGAGACGCCCCCTCTCATCGAGTTCTGTCGTCAGGCGATCGTGGATCTCCAGTAGATGGGCCACATCGGATGCCGCATATTCCAGCTGTGATTCGGTCAAAGGGCGGGCCAACCAGTCGGTCAACCGGTCACCTTTGGAAAGCTTGAAACCGAGTTCGTGCTGATGAAGTGTGGACAGCGACGGTGAGGACATTCCTTTGAACCCAGCAGCCAGCTGTGTGTCAAAGAGGTGTCGCGGAGCGGTTCCACAGACGCGCTGGAATACCTCGATGTCCTGGCCGGCTGCGTGCATCACCCAGAGGGTCTCGGACTCCAGAAGAGTGGCCAGCGGAGCGAGGTCCAGTTCAAGGGGGTCGAGTAGAACCAGCCCTCCGGACCATGCGATCTGGATGAGTGCCGCCTTCGGGAAATAGGTTCGTTCCCGATGGAACTCGGTGTCCACGGCAATGCGCTCCTCACCGCTGAGGGTTTCGAGGAGTGCAAGCAGTGCGGCCTGTTCGGTCAGCAGGTCCCAGGTCAGTTTCGGTTGGCGACTCAGGTCGGTTCCCCTGTCTCAACTGGTCGTCCGTTCTCAATCCAGGCAGCTGTGCCACCGGTGACGTTCACCGCGGTGAGGCCCTTACGTAGAAGGAAGTCAACGGCGGCCCGGCTCCGTCCTCCCTTTGCACAGATCACGTAGACGCTCCGATCTGGAGGGATCTCGCCAATCCGGTCGGGAAGGTCAGCCAGCGGAATGTGATGTGTTCCGTTGATCCTGCAGGCGGCGTACTCGTCCGGTTCGCGGACGTCGACCAGTGTCGCCCCGGCGACAAGCAGGTCCTCGAGTGCATCTACGCCGATTTCTGGAGTTTCCACTCCACTCCCTTCCGAGGTGCGGGGCGCCACCCTATCGGTCCGTCACCCGCGGTCGGAAACCGTCCAGGGGAGGTCCCCGGGGACGTCGGCATCGCGTGTGGTCGCTGGATCGATTCCGGCGACCTCCAGTACGGGAACCAGGTCGGGAAGGCTTCGTGGCGCCCTCACACCGGATTCGAACGCCTCTTCCAGCCGGTCCTTCAGCAAGAGTGGCCAGCACGCGTGGAGCCACTCGTGTTGAGAAGCCACGAGGGGCACCACGACATGATCGGGGTGTTCAGCGGCTGCTTTCAGGAGAAGCCGGATGGAGGTGCTGCTGGGTGCCAGCAGGTCGCATGCCAGTACCACGACATGGGTGAGGTCGGCACCGTCGAGTTCAGACATTGCCGTCACTACCCCTCCCAACGGGCCCTCTCCGGCCCAGAGATCCGGGATTACACGGAGGTCCTCAGCTGAAAGGGAGGTCTCGCTGCGGCCGACTGCGATTACCTCGCGGGCTCCGGCACCATGGAGCGCGTCGGCAGCGAGGCGGAGCAGCGACAGACCGCCCGTCTCGACTGACGCGAGGAGGGCCTTGTCTGTGCCCATTCGTCTGCTGGTGCCGCCAATGAGGACAGCTCCGGCGAAGTCCGGTTGTCCGGAGTGTTCTCTGATCATCAGCGTCGAGGCCAACCGTGCACCACCCGGAACTCAGGCAGCAGGTGACACAATCTCCAGACGAAGGACGTTTGTTGAGCGGGAGCGGACGTTGGTTCCAGCCAGGACTCCAACCAGTTCCCCGGGTTCGACGTGACCGGCATCGCGTGCGGTGGCGATGGCGCTGGCCACCCGCTCCTCGATGTTGCCCTCCTCCGCGAGGTGGAGAGGCTCGGTTCCCCAACTCAGGGTGAGTTGACCAACGGTACGCCTGTTGGCGCTGAAGCCGAGAATGCGGGCTCTGGGACGAAAGCGTGCCATCGAGCGCACGGTGAATCCGGACCCTGATATGCACAGCACTGTCTTGACGCTCAACTCGGCCAGCGCCCTGGCTGCAGCCATGGTCATGGCATCGGTGATTGCACCGTCAGGCTCCCCCCTGTCTGTCAACCGCAGATCGGACAACTCTGATGCCCACGACCGGTGGTCGAACTCGTCGTCTGCGCGCTCGGCGATCCGCGACATTGTGGCGACAACGTTTACAGGGTCACTACCGATTGCGGTCTCCCCTGAGAGCATCACTGCGCTTGAACCATCCCAGACTGCGTTGGCCACGTCTGAGACCTCGGCCCGTGTCGGTTCCGGGTTGGTGATCATGGTCTCAAGCATCTGGGTCGCCGTGATAGCGGGGCGCCCGAGTGCGATGCATTCCCTGATGATCTCCTTTTGCAGAATCGGCAACTCCTCCAGGCGGCACTCGTTGCCCAGGTCGCCGCGGGCCACCATGACCGCCCCGGAGGCTTCGATGATTGCGGGAAGGTTCTCGATGGCCGCCCTGGTCTCGATCTTGGCTACCACGAGGGGGCCGGTGGGATGCGACTCGACAGGCAACCTCATGAGGTCTTCTGCCGAGCGGACGAATGACACGGCCACCATGTCGACGTCGAGTTCAAGGAAGCGCTCGAGTGAGGAGAGGTCCTCGACGGTCGGTGCCGTAATCGACAACCTGTCAGAGGGCACGTGGACACCGGGTCGACCACTCAGGAATCCGCCGTGCATAACCCTCGCCAGCAACTGGTCACCGTCTACCTCGCTGACCTCGAGGATCACCCGGCCGTCACCGATGCTGAGCCTGTCGCCGGCAAGGACATCGTCCAGGAGGCTCTCGTAGTCGACCTCCATCACCGATGCGGTGCTCTTGCCGCTTCCGACGGTCAACTGGATCTCAGACTTCTCTACGATCGCCACCGAGTCCTCGCCGAAGGATGCTGCCCGTACCTTCGGCCCGGGGAGGTCCACGAGGATTCCGACCGGTCTGCCCTCTTCAGCAGCGATTCTCCGGATGGTGGTGAGGCGCTCGACCGCCTCGTCAAGCGTTCCGTGGGCCAGCCCGAGCCTCGCTACATCCATTCCAGCGCGCACGAGGTTGCGAAGTGTGGCCTCGTCCTCGGATGCAGGTCCGATTGTGGCGATGATCTTGGTCCGTCTGGCCATCAGTCCACGCTACCGGTCGAGGATCGGCTGAGGTCTCCGTCTGCCTGATTGCCGTCATGCCTGTGGGGCCCTTCCTGCGCGCTACGGGTACGGTCGATGGCATGGTTCCTCCGTCTGGCGCCGACAGCCATCCGTTCCTGACGCATCCCGGCGTCCTGGCATTTGCCCATCGTGGTGGTACCGGCGACTGGCCCGAGAACACCATGGCTGCGTTTGCCCACGCTGTGGACCTTGGTTTCACCTACCTGGAGACCGATGTGCACCTGACCGCTGATGGCATCGTGGTTGCATTCCACGACAGTTCGCTAGACAGGGTGAGCGATTCCGTGGGACTGATCTCAGGACTCTCGTGGGACGAGGTGTCACAGGCTCGCGTTGGTGGAACCGAGGGCGTGCCACGCCTGTCGGACCTGTTTGAGGCGTTCCCCGCGGCGCGCGTGAACATCGACCCAAAGGACGATGCAGTGGTCGATGCGCTTGTCGAGGTGATTCGGGATCACGACGCCTTGGCCAGGGTCTGCATCGGAGCCTTTTCGGATCGGAGAATCGAGCGGTGCCGCGATCTGCTGGGTGCCGGGCTCTGCACGTCGGCAGGTCCGGGAGCCACGGCCCGTTTCCGCCTGGCCAACTTCGGCATCCCGTTCAGTGCCCCACCGTGGCGTTGTCTCCAGGTGCCGGTGAGATCGAGGGGTGTTCGCATCGTTGACAGGCGGTTCGTCGAGCATGCCCACCGTATGGCGCTACAGGTCCATGTCTGGACCGTCGATGATCCTGATGAGATGCACGCTCTCCTTGATCTGGGGGTGGACGGGCTCATGACCGACAGGCCGGCTGTTCTTCGGGATGTGCTCTTTGAGCGCGATCAGTGGGCCTGACGCACCCAACCCCGGGGAAACGACCGGGCACCGGCGCTGAAAGTTGTGCAACCGCTGCCAGAATGCGTCGATGAACGATCTGGGCCTGTCTGAGATCCGCCTCTTCCTTCACCTGCTCGGCGTAGCGGGTTGGGTAGGTGGCCAGTTGACCATGGCAGCGATGGTGCCTGTTCTGCGGAGGCTCGACCCGGATGCCCCGCGGATTGCTGCGAACCGTTTCGGTCGCGTGGCATGGACGTTCTTCGCCCTGGCCGTCTCGACCGGCATCTGGAACCTGTTCGAGGTGAGTCTGTCCGGCCGGGACACCGCCTATCTGACGACCCTTCTGGTCAAGTTGCTTCTTGTGGGCCTGTCTGGAGGTGCCGCTGCGGTACACAGCAACACCTCCTCGGTCGCGGTCCGGGGCTTCACCGGCGCACTGGGCGTTATGGCGGCTCTCGGTGCGCTCCTGATGGGCGTGGTCCTTTCCTCCTGAGACCCCCCGGACACTCCCAACTGGACCCGAATTTGCGGCGCTCTGTGGAATAACTGTGCAAATCATCTGACGATTCTGGGGATATCACCGTTCTTTCTGGGGAAATGCCCTAAACGAGTTGACGAAGTCGTCGCCGTTGCGCATGATGCTCCCCACGCCGAACACGGCGAAGGGATTCGGAACCGGACGGAACCGACACCCGAAGCGGGAGCGAGCGCAAGCTCTGCATCCGCCGAGGAGTGTCGAGACCCTGGGAAAGGCCTGGAGAAGTGTTCGGGGAGGACCGCAACCACGTTGCCTCTGAAGAGGGGCAGCGGGTCGGCCAGAGACACGGAGGTGTCGAGGCCGGTGGGGCGAGGTCGGGTCGCAAGGCCCGGAGGAGCACCATCGGGTGAGGCGCCAACCGGCTCAGGTTGATTCTGGGTTGTGCCGCTGCCCTCGGGCGGTGGTACCGACCTGGTGGGAGTGGAACGAAAGGAGCGGCTCCGAGGAGTTGACCGGTTCGCCGGGAGGCTACTTGGAGCCGTTTCCGCGTTCCGGAACGACAATTTCGGTCCGGCCGGCCGCCCCGACCACCTCTCCGGGAATGTTACATGATCGCAACACTGCACCCCGGGATGTTGCAGTAATGTTTCGCTTGCATCCACCCCGAAAATGCGCAAGCCTCCTAGCGTTGCTTCACACAACCAGATCCGGCTCGATCCCGAGTCGGTAGCTGACAAACAAAAAGGGGTACACCACAATGATGTCAACCATCCTCACCCTGATCGTCATGGCGATCATTTTCCAGGGTGTTGTGGCAGTTCTGGACAGCATCCTCGACACCGCCGGTGTCAACAGCATGCTCAAGGGCCTGCCCGTCATCGGTTCCAACCTGACTCTGATCTGGGCGTATGTCTTCGTCCTGATCAGCGAAGTCGGAGGCTTCGGCTTCGGTGCGTCGACAGAGGTGCTGGGACTTGGTGATCTTGGTACCGACATCGGAACGGCGCTGGCAATAGTTGGCTTCATTCCGATCAAGGACGCAGCAATCAGTGCGCTGGGCAAGGGCCTGGCACGCTGACCTTCGTTCAGCCCGGAAGCCCCGTCGCCCCCGGGTGGCGGGGCTTCCGCCGTTTTCGACCACCTACCCGGCGGTCTTCACCGTCTAGCCTCTACCGGATGCACCAGGTAGATGAGCGATGAGCGACGAGCAGCCGAACCGCCCATACGTCCTCGGCGTTGATCTGGATGGCGTCTGTGGCGACTACACCGCGGCATTCCGTTCCGTTGTCGCCCACGAGACCGGTGTCTCCGAAGAGTCCCTTCCGCTGCTGCGATCCTGGGACTTCAGCGAATGGGGCATGTCGGCCGAGGACTTCGAGCGACTCCACTTCCTGGCGGTCAGCGAACATCGCATCCTGCGCTCTATGCCCGTCATCGACGGCACCTCGGAGACACTCTGGAGGCTCTCCGACATCGGAATCTGGATTCGGGTGATAACCCACCGCCTCTACGTGAACTGGACCCACGCCACGGCAATAGCCGACACAGTCGGATGGCTGGACCATGCCCGAATCCCCTACCGGGACATCTGCTTCCTGGGGGCCAAACCTGAGGTCGAAGCTGATCTCTACATCGACGACGGGCCACACAATGTCGAGGCCCTGCGCTCCTCAGGCAACCAGGTCATTGTCTTTGACGCTCCCTACAACCAGCATCTCGATGGCCCCAGGGCACACGACTGGCTGGAATGCGAACAGCTGGTCCTGGCAGACGCTGCCGAACGCGGCTTTGAACTACAGGTCCAGCTTCCGGGCCTCGAGGCCGGCACGGACCGGCTTGGCCGCTGAGACAGCCGACCTCAGCGGCCGCTGGCAAACGCCCTTCGGGCCACCGCCAGATCGTCGGGATTGGTGATCCCCATCCAGTTCTCCTCCGACCGCACGACGTCGACTCTCACAAGACCCTGGGCTCGCTGCTGCTCGATTGCCTCAGGAAGCAGAAACTCGATGTCCTCGTCGTCGGAGTTGACTGAGTAGAACTCTGTCCACTGCCGATCCAGTTGGTCCAGTACCCGGCGAGGCAGCCCCCACAGGTTCATCGACACCGGGGTGTCGGGGTGAAGTCGACCAGGGGGATCCTCGGCATGGATCTGGGCTCCAATCCTTCGGATCCCGTGTGTCTCGACGAGCCCGACGAGGCGACTGCCCTCCAACTCGCACACTCCGCGCGACACCGAACCTCCCGGAGAGAGTGTTCCCTCGAGGTCATAGGCCACGAGGACAGTCCGCTCCTCGTCGGCGTCGGAGAGCCCCTCGGCTGCCAGAGCCGATCCGCCCGTTCCGTAGTAGTCGTCGGCGTTGAGAACGACCAGCGAACCTCTGCTGGTCGCTGCGGCGCAGAGCACGGCATGGCCGGTTCCCCATGGTTTGGAACGCGCCGGGCCAAAGGTGTCCTGATGGACGACACGGATATTGGACGATGAATGGTCCTGAGTCCCCAGGTGCTGGCTGAGAAGAGCATCAAGATTGGTTCTGGCGACTATTACAACCTCGTGGATGCCCGACTCTGCCGCATCCGTGATCGCCAGGTCGAGGAAGGTCTCGCCGCCGGGACCTACCGGAACCAGTTGCTTGTCGCCACCGAACCGGGTGCCCAGCCCTCCCGCCATGATCACAAGGGTGGGGCTCACCGGGATCCACCTCTGCACATTCCCGGAGCATCGGGCCTGTCGGCGGAGGCCGATGTCTCAGGGGTCGCGTCTGGTGACAGTTCCATGCTGCCCCGGACGATACATCCCCGACAGGGGCGCCCTCAGGCGGCTTGAGGCACCCGAGGGGTGGACCCCCACCCGGGCCACTCCCTGTGACCGATGCCATCTATCTATCGCCATCCGGTTCGGCTATCTTGTGCGTTGCTGACATAACCCCTGTGGGAGAGACCCCGGCTGGACCGGGGCGCCGAAGGAGCAACCGCCCTCGGAAACTCTCAGGCGCCTGGACCGCGGGGGCTGGCAACTCTGGAGAGAGATCGGCAGCGACCGGTCCACCGACGGGGCAAGCCTGACTCGGGGCAGTTCCCCATTTCAGGTCCATCTCTCAGGTACCGGACAGAGGAGGGCGTGACAGAAGCACGCCCTCCCCTACCCGGAATGGAAACCACAGAGATGTCGAGCCCGGCCGAATCACTTCCGTCTCTGGACGAACTCCTCGACAACACGGCGTTCCATCGACGCCACCTCGGTCCAGACCAGCCCGCGGTCGCCAAGATGCTCGAGGTGATCGGCGCCCCCACCCTGAACGACCTCATCGACGCCATCATCCCGGAGTCGATCAGGGACAGGACCTCGCTCGACCTCGCCGGGCCGATGGGCGAAGAGGAGACCATTGCCCGACTCCGCGGGTTTGCCGACCGCAACACGGTGGTGACGAGCCTCATCGGTGCCGGCTGGTACGACACCCACATGCCTGCCGTGATAGCTCGCAACGTGTTCGAGGATCCCGCCTGGTACACCGCGTACACGCCCTATCAGCCTGAGATATCCCAGGGAAGGCTCGAGGTTCTTCTGGGGTTCCAGACGATGATCTCCGACCTGACGGGAATGGACCTGGCCAACGCATCCCTCCTTGACGAGGCAACTGCGGGAGCCGAGGCGATGACCCTGCTGAAGAGGGCGCACCGGGGTGGCCGCAACACCTTCCTCGTGGACTCCGACTGCCACCCACAGGTGATCGACGTGATTCAGACCCGCGCCAGACCGCTCGGTATGGAGATCCAGATCGCCGATCCGTGGGCGATCCAGCTGAACGGAGAACACGACGTGTTCGGGTCGCTCATTGCGTTTCCGGGATCTGGTGGGAACCTGAGGCCCCTAGACAGGGTCGTGGATCATCTTCACGAGGCAGGTGTCGGTGTGGCGGTGACCGCCGACCTGTTGGCCCTCTGCCTGGTAACCCCGCCCGGCGAACTCGGCGTGGACGTGGTCGTGGGATCCGCCCAACGTTTCGGGGTGCCAATGGGATTCGGCGGTCCTCATGCAGGCTTCATGGCAGTCTCCGAGAAGCACAAGAGGATGCTCCCGGGGCGTCTGGTCGGAACATCGGTCGACTCGCACGGCCAGACAGCCCACCGTCTGGCTCTACAGACCCGCGAGCAGCACATCAGGCGTGAGCGTGCCACATCAAACATCTGTACGGCACAGGTCCTTCTGGCGGTCATATCGGCCCTGTACGCCGCCTACCACGGCCCCGCCGGACTCCGGCGCATCGCCCAGCGAACCAACCGGCTCGCCTCGATGCTCGCTACGGGCCTGGTCGATGCCGGCTTCAACGTCGTCAACGAGGCATTTTTCGACACGATCTCGGTTCACCTGCCAGGAAGGGCCGACGAGATCATCTCCTCTGCCCTTGAACGAGGCTGCAACCTGCGCCGCATCGATGAGGACACGGTCGGCATCAGCCTCGACGAAACCACACTGCCGTGCACGATCGAGGCGGTGCTGGCTGCCTTCGGGGTCGAGGGGCTCGACCTGGCGGCACTGGATTCCGCTGCCCGACCAGGTATCCCCACTGAGATGAGGCGGCAGTCTCTGTTCTGCACCTCGGCGTTCTTCAACTCCCATCACAGCGAGACCTCGATGCTGCGCTGGCTCCGAAAGTTGGCTGACCGCGACCTGGCCCTCGACAGGACGATGATTCCACTCGGTTCCTGCACGATGAAGTTGAACGCGACCACCGAGATGGCAGCAGTGTCATGGCCTGAGTTCTCCCGTATCCACCCCTATGCACCCACAGCCCAGGTTGTTGGCTACCTCGACCTGATCGCCGACCTTGAGCAAATGCTTGTGGAGATCACCGGTTACTCGGCAGTCTCACTGCAACCCAATGCCGGCTCACAGGGGGAACTTGCCGGCCTCCTCGCCGTACGCGCATGGCATGACTCGCGAGGTGACCAGCAGAGGGTCATCTGCCTCATACCGGCATCCGCACATGGGACAAATGCTGCCAGCGCAGTAATGGCAGGCATGAAGGTCGTGGTTGTCGATTCAGCCGATGACGGCAGCGTCGACCTTGACAACCTCAGGTTCAGCATTGCCGAGAGCGGCGACTGCCTGGCGACCATCATGATCACCTACCCGTCGACACACGGCGTGTTCGAGCCACAGATCGTCGAGATCTGCGACCTGGTCCATGAGGCCGGAGGGCAGGTCTATCTGGACGGAGCCAACCTGAATGCCATGGTCGGCCTGGCCAGACCAGGACAGTTCGGAGCCGATGTCTCGCATCTGAACCTTCACAAGACCTTCTGCATTCCGCACGGCGGTGGCGGCCCCGGCGTCGGACCTGTAGCTGTCCGGGAACATCTGGCCCCCTTTCTTCCAAGCCATCCGGTCATATCAGGTGCCGGCCCGGCTTCAGGGATCGGAGCCGTCTCTGCTGCTCCATACGGGTCGGCCGGCATTCTGCCGATCTCATGGGCCTACATCACGATGATGGGAGCCACGGGCCTGCAACGTGCCACCGAGTTGGCGATTCTCTCAGCCAACTACGTCGCTGCCCGCCTGGGCCCGCATTTCCCGATTCTGTACGGTGGCAAGGGAGGCTTCGTGGCCCACGAGTGCATCCTGGATGTAAGGGTGCTGAACGAACACGGGGTGTCGGCTGAGGACGTCTGCAAACGTCTGGTCGACTACGGGTTCCACGCTCCGACTGTGTCGTTCCCGGTTCCCGGCACACTCATGGTCGAACCCACCGAGTCAGAGGACCTCGCGGAACTGGATCGCTTCTGTGACGCCATGATTGCAATCGCCGGTGAAGCCCTGAGAATTGCGGACGGCGAATGGCCGGTCGATGACAATCCGCTGGTGAACGCACCCCATACAGCCGAGCACCTTGCCGGAACATGGACCCACCCCTACGACAGGCAGACTGCAGCCTTCCCCGTACCCGGCATGGGGCCCGACAAGTACTGGCCACCGGTTGCCAGGGTTGATTCGGCCTATGGCGACAAGAACCTCATGTGTTCCTGTCCGCCGGTGAGCGAGTACGCCTGAGCCGGTATCCGGTGCGCCTCACCCGACTATGGAGCGGCCCGCCCGGGTGATTACGGTCGACAGCATGTCCGACGCATCTGAACCAGTCGATCCGGACGGACTAGAGGCGTTCCGAAGCCAGGTCAGGGAGTTTCTGGACGCCAACTGTTCCGGATGGGGCGAGGACTCCACTCGTCGTGACGATGACGGGGCCTCACGGGCCCGCAGTTTCCAGTCGGCTCTCTCGGCCGCCGGGCTCGCCGGACTCACCTACCAGCGGGAGTTCGGCGGGGCAGGCCTCAGCAGCGAGCATCAGGAGGCCTTTGATGAGGTGTCGGCACCCTGGCACCTGCCGAACCTGCCTCTAGCCATCTCGCACGGAATGTGCCTGCCGATGCTCAACCAGTTTGGCACCGACACACAACGTGCCGACTTCATGCCCGACTGCATCAGTGGGCGGAGTATCTGGTGTCAGATGTTCTCTGAACCCGGCGCCGGGTCCGACGTGGCGGGTCTCTCCACACGGGCCATCAGAGATGGTGACCGGTGGGTTCTCAACGGCCAGAAGGTGTGGACCTCGGGTGCCCACTACTGCGACTTTGGGATCGTGGTGGCTCGCACCCAACCCGACGTTCCAAAGCACCAGGGTCTCTCGATGTTCATCGTGGATATGTCTGATCCGGCGATCGAGGTTCGGCCCCTGCGACAGATCTCCGGAGAGAGCGGGTTCAACGAGGTCTTCTTCACCGACCTGCACATCCCTACCGACTGGCTGTTGGGCGACCTCAACCAGGGCTGGAGTCTGGCCGTGGCGATGCTCATGTTCGAACGGGTCTCCATTGGAGCGGGCCGAGGGGGCCTCGGAGGAGAGCGTGTATCCCAGAATCTGATCTCCCTGGCGCGACAACTTGACAGGGCCGCTGATCCCCGTATCCGCCAGGCTCTGGCCGACCTGTGGATTCGGGAACGGATCAAGGGCTTCATCGGCAGGCGGATACGCGACGCTGTGGCCGCTGGCAGGGTTCCCGGGCCGGAGGGCTCCATCGCCAAGCTCAACGGGGCCCTGCTTGCAAGGGCGATTCGTGACGTCTCCATGGAACTGGTGGGTCCTGCCGGTCAGGCCTGGGAACCTGACGGCGGCACCGGGGAACGCTGGGCAACGTTTTGCCTTTCGGCCGCTGGAATCAGCATTGCGGGAGGCACCGACGAGGTGCAGCGCAATATCATCGGCGAACGGGTGCTCGGGTTGCCGCGGGAGCCGAACCCCTTCAAGGACACTGCATGGGAGGACGTACCCCGCAACTAGCGACACTCCAGTTCCTTCATCTGGGGGGTCTGGACTATCCGCACAGCGGTCCGGGTTACCACCTCAGATACCAGACAGTGAGAGGGAAGCAGATGCCACACCATGACCTTTTGATAATCGGAGCCGGATCCGGCAACACCGTCGCCAGGAAGAACTATTCCGAGATGGATGTCGCCATCGTCGAGCCGTGGGTGTTCGGTGGCACCTGCCTGAACCGGGGCTGCATCCCCTCCAAGATGTTCGTGCACGCGGCCGACGTGGCGCTCTCGGCCCGGCGGGGTGAATCCCTCGGTGTCCACACGACATTCGAGGGTGCCGACTGGCCGGCGATCCGCGACCGTGTCTTTGGCCGGATCGACCCGATCGCTCTCAGCGGACGTGACTACCGCGTGGGGCTGGAGAACATGACCGTCTATGAGAGCCATGCCCGCTTCACCGGCGAGCGACGCGTCGACATCGACGGAACCAGCGTGTCGGCCGAGCAGATCGTCGTCGCCGCCGGAGGGAGGCCCGTGGCTCCAGACCTGCCTGGCTTGACCGAGGTTCCGTTTCACACCTCTGACTCGATCATGAGACTCGATTCCCTTCCCGAGCATCTGGTGATCCTGGGTGGAGGGTTCATCGCCATCGAGATGGCGCACGTGTTCGAGGCCCTTGGTAGCCGGGTGACCATCGTCCACCGAAGCGACCTGCTTCTGCGGGGCGCAGACGAGTCGATCCGGGAGCGGATCACCGAGATCTACTCGGCCCGCATGGACGTTCGCCTGAACACGACCGTCACCACTGTTTCACACGAGAACGGATTCACCCTCGATCTGAGCGACGGTTCGTCCCTTGAGGCCGACCAGCTGCTCGTGGCTACGGGCAGGCGCCCCAACAGCGACACGCTCGACGTGGCAGCCGGTGGGATTGACACCAACGAACTTGGCCTCATCACCACAGACGACTACCTGCGAACCTCCTCTGATGGGGTCTGGGCCCTGGGCGACATAACAAATCCGGCCCAGCTGAAGCACATCGCCAACGCCGAGGCGCGCATCCTCACCCACAACCTCTTGAACCCTGATGACCTGTGGGCGATGGACAACTCAATCACGCCTCACGCCGTCTTCGGACATCCCCAGATAGGCAGCGTCGGCCGCACCGAACAGGAACTTGTCGATGCCGGCACCCCACACACCGTCTCGGTGCGCAACTACTCCGACATTGCCTACGGCTGGGCCATGGAGGACTCGACCGGCTTTGTGAAGCTCCTGGCTGACCCCTCCTCAAGGTTGCTGCTGGGAGCCCACATCATCGGCCCGCATGCACCAACCCTCATCCAGCAGTTGATTCAGGGGATGACATCCGGACAAACCGTCGACGAGATGGCCCGCGGCCAGCTGTACGTACATCCGGCAATGCCCGAGGTCGTCGAACAGGCACTGCTGGAACTCTGAGGCACCCAGCCTCTGTCAGGAGGAGCCCTCGAGAACCTCGCGGGCCCACCTGTAGTCGGGTTTGCCATTGGGACCCCTCCGGATGAGATCGACCAGAAGGATCCGTTTGGGAACCTTGTAACCGGCCAGAACCGTCCGCGAATACCGGTTCAGGGCCTCCTCGTCGATGGCCTCGCCGTTTGCTGCGTTCAGTTCCACAACCGCTGCCACCGCCTGCCCCCAGCGCTCATCGGGCAGGCCGACGACGTTGCAGTCCGCTACCCCGGGGTGTTCCTTGATCGCCTCCTCGACCTCTTCCGGGTAGACCTTTTCGCCTCCGGTGTTGATGCATGCCGATCCACGCCCCAAGAGGGTGATGCTGCCGTCTGTCTCGACTGTTGCCCAGTCGCCGGGGATGGACCATCGGCGTCCACCGATCACGGGAAAGGTCTCCTCGGTCTTCTCCGGGTCCTTGTAGTAACCGAGCGGAATCGGATCTCCCAGAGCCAGGCGGCCACGTTCGCCGGACCCTGGGACAACGTCCTGGCCGTCGTCGTTGAAGACCCTGGCTCTCTCGCCGAGGGAGAAGCGTGCGGTGCCAGCGTCCCTGAGTTCTCTCGAGGTGACCTGGGAGCCCATTCCGGTTCCCTCACTCGAGCCGAGGACGTCGACGATCGTGCAGTCATGGTGGGCAAGGAGTCCGGCCTTCACAGGTGCGCTGAACATGACCCCTGAGGAAAGTAGGAGGCGGAGCGTGCTGAGGTCCCAGGACCTACCGGCACTTGATGCACGGTCAAGGGAATCGAGCATGGGACGGGCGAAGGCGTCTCCGACGATGGTAACCATCGTGATCTTCTCGGACTCGACGACCGTCCAGAGTTCGTCAGGATCGAAGGAGCCCTGTCCCAGAGTTGCGATCATTCCTCCGTGTGTGAGCGTCGCAAGGCTGCTCAGTCCTGACGTGCCGTGCATGAGCGGCGCGGCACAGAGTTGCCGGACACGACTTCCGGCTGTTGAGACGCGGCTTGCCGCCGCTGCCACCTCATCGGCGGTACGAGGTAGGGCCTCACCCAGTGAGGCAAAGGTCTTTGCCATGTTGGCGAAGAGGCTGTCGTGTGACCACATCACGGCCTTGGGCATGCCCGTGGTCCCACCGGTATAGAGAAACCAGAGGTCGCTCCCAGAGCGATCGATACGTGGCATCGGTGAGCTGGCGAGCGCCTCCTCGTAGGAGATGGCCCAGGAGGGTGTGTCGCCGCCGCCTACCTGCACCAGGGCCTTCAGGTCAGGGAAGCCCTCGCGCACATCGTCAACCCTGTCGGCGAGGCTGTGGTCGAAGAAGAGGGCCTCGGCGTCGGAGTTGTCGAGGATGTAGGCCAGCTCATCACCCAGATAGCGGTAGTTGACGTTGGCGGGCACGCAACGCAGCTTGAAGGCCGCGTACTGGGCCTCGGGGTACTCGACTCCGTTGTAGCAGTAGAGGGCGACCTTCGATCCGGCATCGAGGCCCCTTGACCGCAGCGTGCCCGCCAGACAGGCTGCGCGGTGGTCGTAGTCGGCCCACGATGTGCGCCTGCCTCCTACCGCCAACACCGTCTGGTCACCCACGGCGTCGGCCACGGCCTCCCACGCGGTTGCCAGGTTCAGGGTCGTGGCCTGTTCGGACATGGTCAGCGAGGTTAGCCCCCAGGTGGATTCCCGCCTGTAGCCGGATCAGCCCGGAAAGGTCTCGGGCCGGGCGCAGCGCCGCCCCTATGCTCGATAACCGTGGGAAGCACCTTTGGATCGCTGTTTCGAATCTCCACCTGGGGCGAGAGCCATGGTGGGGGCATTGGCGTGGTCGTCGACGGCTGTCCACCCCGTCTGCCCCTCACCGAGCAGCACCTCCAGGCCGACCTCGACAGGCGCCGTCCGGGTCAGAGCAGCATCACAACACAGCGCTCCGAGGCCGATAACGCCGAGATCCTCTCAGGTGTCTTCGAGGGGGTAACCACCGGCTCACCGATCGCCGTCCTGGTGCGCAACTCCGATGCCGAACCAGGCGCCTACGAACACCTGCGTGACGTCTACCGTCCTTCACACGCCGACTACACGTACGAGGCCAGGTACGGGGTTCGCGACTGGCGAGGTGGTGGACGCTCAAGCGCCAGAGAGACAATAGGGAGGGTGGCCGCAGGGGCCGTGGCCCGCCAACTGTTGCAGCGGGCTGCCGGCATCGAGGTGTTGGCATGGGTCAGCCAGGTGCACACTATTTTCTCCAATGTCGACTCCGACAGCGTGACCCTCGCTCAGGTGGAGGCAGATCCGACACGATGCCCTGACCCTGATGCCGCCGCCGCAATGACCTTTGCAATCGATGCTGCCCGTCGCGAAGGCGACTCTCTGGGAGGCATCGTTACGTGCGTTGCCCGCAATGTGCCGGCCGGTCTCGGTGACCCGGTGTTTGACAGGCTCGAGGCAGATCTGGCAAAGGGGATGCTCTCGCTTCCAGCCTCGAAGGGCTTCGACATCGGCAGTGGCTTTGCTGCCGTGACCATGACCGGTCTAGAACACAACGATCCGTTCGTGCCAGGCGAATCCGGCCCCGTCACCACCTCCAACAGGTCTGGCGGAGTTCAGGGTGGAATCTCAAACGGTGCCGACCTCTTGTTTCGCGTTGCGTTCAAGCCCACAGCCACGATCTCGTCTCCTCAGGAGACCGTCGACACCTCCAACAGGCCGACAACCCTCGAGGCCAGGGGGCGCCACGATCCTTGTGTTCTTCCAAGGGCTGTTCCCCTCGTCGAGTCCATGGCACTGCTCACCCTCGCTGACCACTGGCTGCGACACAAGGCCGTCGACGTTCTGCCCGACTGACCCGCTTTGGGGGTCCGAGTCCCCGAACAATACGCTCTCCCCACCCGCATCCCCATCCACTGATCCGGCCAGCGACCGGATTGACCACCCGGTCTGGAGTAGACGATGACCGACCTGAACCCGTACTACGTACCAGCGATACTCTCCGACACCGACGCTGAGCGCCGGCACCGAAAGGAATACCTGGCGGCTGCTTTTCGGCTCTTCGGCCGATTCGGCTTCAGCGAAGGCGTTGCCGGGCACATTACCGCCCGTGACCCCGAGCACACGGAGTGCTTCTGGGTGAACCCATTCGGCATGGCCTTCGGCCAGATCAGCGCCTCAGACCTGTTGCTCGTCGACCACTCGGGCAACGTGGTCGAAGGTTCCTACTCCGTGAACCAGGCTGCCTTCGCAATCCATTCTGCGTTGCACATGGCTCGCCCTGAGATCGTGGCAGCCGCGCACTCCCACTCGGTATTCGGGAAGGCATGGTCCACGCTTGGAAGGCTGCTCGACCCGCTGACCCAGGACTCCTGCATCTTTTTTGACAACCATGTCCTGTTCGATGACTACACCGGAGTCGTCAACGACCCCGAGGAGGGCAAACGGATTGCACATGCCCTGGGTGGCAACGGTGCAGCCATCTTGAGGAACCACGGACTGTTGACGGTCGGGCGGTGCGTCGAGGAGGCACTCTGGTTGTTCGTCTCAATGGAGCGGACCTGTCAGGCTCAGCTTCTGGCTGAGGCGGCGGGCACCCCGGTTCTGATCGACGCGGATGTCGCAGCCGAGACCGCTGCCTACCTGAACCACCCCTACTCGGGCTGGTTCAGCCCGCAGCCCATGTTCGACCAGATAATGAGAGATCAACCCGACCTGCGCGAGTGAGTTGCGGGTATACGCCGATCAGCATGCTCAAGTCAGATGAACGGCAGGTCTGTGACCATTGCCGGCACCTCTTTACCACGCTGGTCAAGCGCCACGGTTGAACCCACATCGAGGCCAATGGGGAGAAACCCCATTGCTATGCCATGCCCCAGGCAGGGTGAGAAGTTGCCGCTCGTGACGATGGCGACCTCCGTTCCTTCGTGAAGTACCGACTGGCCTTCTCTGGGAGGGCGCCTACCTGGCGTCGAGAGGCCCCGCAGCAGCCGCTCTGTTCCTCCTTCACGCAGTGCAGCGAGGGCACTTCTACCCCTGAAAGCCTCCTTGTCCCAGCCGACGACCCATCCGAGTCCAGCATGCAGGGGTGTGATCCCGGGGCCCAGCTCATGGCCGTGCAGGGGAAGGCCGGCTTCGAGTCTCAAGGTATCACGGGCTCCGAGGCCCGCCGGGTCAGCTCCGGCAGCGACCAGAGCGTGCCACAGCGAAGCGGCCACACCGTTCGGCACAGACAGTTCGAAGCCCCGCTCACCGGTGTAGCCGGTGCCTGCGACCAGTGCCGGCGAGCCCTCCCATTCAAAGGTCGAGACCCTGAAGCGTCCAACCTGTGCGGCATCGGGCGCCACATTCTCGAGAAGTGTGCGGGCATGGGGACCCTGTAGCGCCAGAAGGGTCCGATCAGCGGCCACGTCGACGCAACCGGGAAGGGCGCCGAGCACATCGGCGTTGTTGGCAGCATTGGGGAGGACCATGAAGTTGTCGTCGGCAAGCCACCACACGATGATGTCATCGAGGACAGACCCGTCTGCCTCGTCGAGAAGATGTGTGTACTGGGCACGTCCCGGTGAGATTCGACGAAGGTCGTTTGAGAGGCCAGCCTGGAGTTGCCCGAACGCCGCTGCGCCCTTCAACTCAAGGGTTCCGAGGTGGCTTACGTCGAAGAGGGCCGCTCCCTGCCGACAGGCCATGTGCTCTGAGATCGTGCCGGCCGGGTAGTTGAGCGGCATTTCCCAACCGCCGAAAGGGACCATCCTCGCCTGGGCATCCCTGTGAACCTGGTCGAGCGGTGACAGCGAGAGGTCTGGCTGCCCGGTCATGGGTGCGACGATACCCGCTACTGATGCAGGGGTCAGGCTGCGTGCTTGGCAAACATTCGCTCGAGGTCGCTCCTGTAGAGCACCCGAACCTGAATGTCGGGATGGAGTTCGCGCAGCCTCCGAACCTTCTTGTTCTTACGGGTCACGAGCGTCTGGCGCAACGTCGTCACCTCGACGAAGAGATCATGGTCAGGAAGGTAGAAGTCGGGGGTGAACGCCGACAGGAGGCTTCCGTCTGGTGCCGCATCGAGGACGAAGGTGGTTGGTTCGTATTCCCAGGCGATTCCGTAGAAGTCGAACAGTTCGGCTATCCGTCTCTCAGAGTCGTGGGCGAAATCGACCGGCAGGACCGGTTTGGGAAGCCGGTGAATGCTGTCGTCCCCCGGCTCCACGCCCTGCAGGAAGGCTGTCAACTAGCGCTCGGCCGCTGCCGGGCCGGTGTCTGGTGCTCCCACACGGCCTTCCGGGTACAACTCGACGATCTTGGAGTCGAGATCATCCTTGACGCCTGCCAGCGGAAGTATGTTGAGAACGCCCTGCCCCTGTCGCAGGAGGTCGATGATCTCGTCGCCGCTGCGTACGGCAACGGATCTGGTGCCGCTGATAACCAGGTTGACCTGGGTCACGTCCTCGTCGAGGTGCTCGCTCAGGTAACTGAAGACCTCTCGTACGAGTTCCAGTCGGATGCCGGCGTCCAGAAGGGTCTTGACCGCCCTCAACTCGAGGAGGTTCCGGTAGTCGTAGCGCCGCCTGCTGCCGCTCCCGGTCGCTGCGCCGAGTGCCGGCTTAACGAGGTCGGTGCGAGTCCAGTAGTCCAACTGCCTGTAGGTGATGCCGACAATCTCGGCGGCCCGCTTGGAGTTGTACCCATCGACTGGGATGTCTGTGGCCACGTGCGACCCCTCTCTGCTCGTGCTCTGATCTCAGGACGGCAGCCCTGTGAAGGCCCCCGAAGGAACACATCAACGGAACTACACGCCTGTGACTTCAGTTCAGACTAGGCCTCGCCCCAACCGGGGTCAACCATCGCGTGTGCGCCACCGAGTGGCCCATGTTCCGAACTGGCGACGCAACTTTCTCGGAAACTAGCACTGACCTGCTGGTTTCTGGAGTTCCTAGTGTCTATCCGCCGGCAAAGTCGTCTGGGTTCACCGAATCAAGAAACTCCCTGAACTCTTCGACCTGGGCCTCTGCGGCAGGCACTGCCTGGCCGCTCTCGTCGAGAGGCGCCATGTATCCGGCCTCATCGAGGACGTCGGCGGTTGCATAGATAGGTGTCTTGGTCCGAATGGCGATGGCAATGGCATCAGATGGACGACAGGAGAGAACCTGATCGCCCTCGGGGCCACGAAGGTGGAGTTCGGCGAAGAAGGTTCGATCGCGGAGTTCGGTCACATGAACCTGCTCCAGTTCAACAGAGAAGGAATCGAGCAGGACGGCGATCAGATCGTGGGTCATGGGCCGTGGAGGTTCCTGGTCCGCCAGGACCAGGCCTATCGCCGTCGCCTCGGCCATGCCGATGAAGATCGGCAGGAGGCGCTCGCCCTCCATCTCTCGGAGAAGCACGACAGGGGTGCTGCTCGGCAGGACCTCCTGGATGCCGACTACCCGCATCTCGATCATGGGAGCACCCGGGCAGTCTGATCAGCGGCCCGAGCGCCCGGGGTGAGCGGTCTCCTGCTGGTCACCCCGGCACCATACTCTCCGCCTCCGGAGGCTCCGGAGATGCCCCGATCGGATGGCGACCGGCAAGGCCCATGATGGTGTCGGCCATTGCAGTACCGCCCTGGGCGTACTCGGACTCAAGTTGTGTCAGGTCGACTGTTGCCACACTGGGCAGATTCCGGTACCTGCCGTGATGGTCGAGGCCGTACCCGACGACAAAGCCCTCGTCGGTGACAAATCCCGAATAGTCGACTCGTGTGGGCAGGATCCGACGGTCTGAGCGGTCCAGCAGGGTGCAGGCGAGAACCTCGGTCGGGTCATGGTCGAGCATGTGGCGCCTGAGGAAGTCGAGTCGGAAACCGGTGTCAACCACGCCCTCGATCAGCAGGACCTGCCTGCCAGACACATCGCTCACGAGGTCACGGGTCAGACGGATCCGGCCGCTGTCAGGGGCAAAGGCGCTGAGGGCCACGAAGTCGATCTCAAGGTGTCGGTCAATGCAGCGGACCAGGTCCGCCATGAACGGCAGGCACCCCTTGAGGACACCAACAGCAACCGCTCCGTCCTCGAGGATTTCGCTCAACTCCTCGCCCAGCTCGGCGACCCTGGTCGCTATCTCATCTGATCCATACAGGAGGCGGGGCTCGGTCATTGGTTCAGTGGGTGAAGCGGCCCAGGCGACCCATCGATCGCCTCCGCATGACGTCTCGGATCTGTCCGCCTGCCGCTACCAGTTCCTCAAAGCGTGACCTGACGGCCGCCACCGCCGCCGGGTCACCGCTACGGAGACGCGGGAGCAGAATCTGCTCGAGCACACCGGCCTCGCGCTGAGCGGCCACCAGATGCATTCGCAGATGGCGAATGTCGAGGCCGTTGTCTGCACACGTCCTGGCCAGGCGGGCAACAAGCAGGGCGTCGGCGTCGTAGACCGTTGTAGAACCAGCTGCGCTCCCCTCGACAAGGCCCAACTTCTCGAGCTCTCTGACTGTTGCAACGGACACTCCGGCTGCTGTGGCCAACTCCTCGAGGGTGACGCTCACAGACTCGGACATTGCGGCGGGGCCCTGCTCCCGAAACGGCTCGACCTCGGCCGATCCCTGCGCCGGGTCGCCAACTGACTCCTCGAGGAGGTCCCGGATCACCTTCAGTGGAAGGAAGTTCTGGCTCTGCTGACGGAGAATCCAGACAAGGCGGGTCATGTCGCTGTCGGAGAAGCGGCGATAGCCAGATGTCGACCTCTCGGGGCTGATCAGGCCCTGGGACTCCAGATACCGGAGTTTCGAAACGGTCACGTCCGGAAACTCGGCTTCGAGACGGGAGAGGACCTCGCCGATTCCGATACGGGACTCCTCTGGGGAGTTCTCAACGGTCATAACGGTTGAGACCCTCAGGTGGCGGTTCCGTGGAAGAAGACCAGCTTGAAGCGACCGATCTGCAGTTCATCCCCGTCGTTGAGCTCAGCCGACTCGATCCGGTCGCGGTTCAGGTAGGTGCCGTTGAGCGAGCCCACGTCGCGGACCATGTACCGGTCTCCGGTTCGATCGACCTCTACGTGGCGCCTTGAGACGGTCACGTCGTCGAGCAGGATGTCTGCGGACCGGTGCCTTCCGACCGTTGTCAGATCGGACTCGAGGCCGTAACGGGATCCGGCCTTGGGTCCCGAGTCGACCACGAACAGGCCGCAGCCAGGTGGAAACTGTGCACGATCGTCTTCATGCGGAGAGACGGGTACCGCCTCAAAGGAGTCGGTGGCCTCGTCGTCTCCCGTGAGCAGCTGGGAGCCACAGGAGGGGCAGAAGTTGGCTCCCTCCGTGTCGTCGAGCCCGCAGTCCGGGCAGGCGGAGCCACCGGGTGTCATCGATCAGGCCTCAAGGAGGGCTGAATAGGCCTCGGCGTCCATCAGGGAACCGACGGCTGCCGGGTCTGTCGGCTCGAGAACGCAGATCCAGCCATCGCCGTAGGGGTCCTCGTTGACCCGCTCGGGTGTCGCCTCGAGGTCGTGGTTGACCTCGAGGATCACTCCCGCCACGGGTGCAAAGAGCTCCGAGACCGATTTGGTGGACTCCACCTCGCCGAAGACACCGCCCACCTCAACGGTCTTGCCCACAGCCGGCAGTTCAACAAAGACCACGTCACCGAGGGCATCCTGGGCGTAGTCGGTAATGCCGATCCTGAGCCGGTTGCCCTCCTCGACCCGAATCCACTCGTGGTCTTGCGAATACCGGACATCTGATGGAATGTTCATGGCGCTGAACCTACCTGATCGCCGCCACGCCGGGGGTCAGGATGCTCTCAGGAGGCTGACCTGCGAGCTGCCCGCCCACCCCGCAGCGCCGCCAGGGCGCGGGGCACATAGCCATAGGCGGCCCACCACGCGATCACCAGCCCCGGTAGCCCAAAGATCCAGGCTCCCACGGCAAACCACTCGTGCGCGAACGCAGTCGACTCCCCCGCTAGGAAGAACGGGACAGCGAACAGGAGGGCGAAGGTTCCCGTCTTACCCCACCAGGTCACCTCTATCCGGGCGGCGCCCAGCAGGGCCAGGATGATTGCTGCCAGACCAACCAGGAACTCTCTTGTCAGTACCGCCACAGCGAACCAGGTGGGCACAGATCCATCGACGATCATGGCTACCAGCGCCACGAGCAGCAGGAGCCTGTCAGCAGTGGGATCGAGCACCTTGCCCACATCTGAAATCATTCCGAACCGCCGGGCAATCCAGCCGTCGATCCAGTCGGTGGCTCCAAGGGCACCTAGAAGGAGCGCTGCGTCGGTCCGGTTCCCAGCGCCGAAGAGAATCCACACGAACAACGGTATGCAGCCCAGCCGAACGAGGCTGATCAGGTTCGGCAGGGTAAAGACACCGGCCCAACCGGTCAGCGAAGCCGGGCCGTCCCCCCCCGTCGTCGTATCCATGGGTGACAGCCTACGATCGACGCTGGTCCGGGGTGTCACCCCCGGGTACCGGGTCGAGGAGAGGTTCAGGGATGGCGTCAATATTCACAAGGATCATCCAGGGTGAGATACCGGGCAGGATCATCTGGAGGGACGACCGGTGCGTGGCGATGCTCGACATCCGCCCACTCCACCGGGGCCACGTTCTGGTGATCCCTGTGGCCGAGGTGGACCGCTGGACCGACCTTCCCGCCGAGACCGCCGTCCACTGTCTCGGTGTGGCGCATTCGATCGGCCGTGCTCAACAGGAGGCCCTTGACCCGGAGAGGGTCGGCCTTGTGATCGCCGGCTTCGAGGTTCCACATGCCCACATCCATGTGGTGCCAATCGACGAGATGGCCGACCTTGACTTCAGCCGCGCCGATACCGAGGCGGACCCGCTGGACCTTGACCGGGTGGCCGAAGCGCTACGCAACACCCTCCGCGCTCAAGGGCACGGTTGTGTGACCTGACCGTCAGCCTGCTCCAGGACGACGCACCCAGACGCTGACGCCCTCGTCCTCGAAACGGCTCCTGAAGTTCAAGAGAACCAGTTTGTCCTCAAACCTCCGGTTGCCCGAGTTGGACAGCCCAGAGGATTCCCTGTCGAAGACGACCACGTCAATAGACGATGGGATCCCGGGGTCCACCCGGTTGAGCGTCTCGGTGTCGAGCACGTGAACGGATTCGCGTTCGGCGAGAAGCGGGTACACGACGGGCGATGCCATCACGCTGGCGTCGTCTCCGACCCAGGTGGTTGCCGAAACGCGGGCCGAGTCAACCTGGTCCTGGCTGCCCCAGTCCCACGGCTGCTCATAGGGCGATGACGCCGCGTCGCGAATGAAGAAGACCGACGCTGTGAGAACCATCACGGTCAGGACCCGGCGGTCTACGAGGACCTGGCTGATTCCCCTGGTACCGATGCGCATGAGGGCGAACGATGTGGCGATGAACACGAACACGAGAGCTGGAACGTCCTGTTGGGGGTTGCCCAGAATGTCCTCGGGCACGTCGGCCACGAGGTAGAGACCAATCAGGGGCGCCAGGGTCATGATGTAGCGGGGTCTCACCAGGGGCAGGAAGAGCACGGGTGCCACCAGGAGCAGCATCTTCTCGAAGCTGGCCCGGTGGAACAGATCTCCAAGCAGCCCAACGGGGTCGGCCAGCATGCCGAGAAGCACTCCAAAGGCGCTGTCTCCATAGTGGGAGAACGCTTCCACATGTGGGTACGTACCGTGTCCGAAGATGGGCTGGACCACGAACGCCATGACAAGGAACCAGACCAGGCCGAAACCGGTGAGAGCCCACCCGACCCGCCTGCGATCCTCGGTCAGGAACAACAGGCCGAGTGCCGATACCGCGAGGCCCAGGTCGGCTCGGGCCGTCACCACTACCGCCACGAGAATCCCGAGTGCCCACCAGTTCTGGCGGGTGGTCACCAGATAGGCGGCCATCAGGGCCGGCAGGGCAAACACCTCAGGGTGGAAGCCCGCCAGGTTCAGGTTGTGCACTGATGGGTGCAGGGCGAACGCCACCACGAGGGTCGCCGCTCCGCTGACCCGCAGGTTCGCCGGGCCACGGGCGATTCGCCACAGTGGGACAATGGTCACTGCCAGTGCGAGCGACTGCAGCACAAGCAGCGTCTCGACCGTAGGCAACGGCTCCGCCAGCCGTGCGATGGGCCAGAACAGGAACGCAGCCTGGTTGGCGAAGACGTTGAAGCCCCATTCGCTCACTACTGGAGACACACCCTCGCCAACGAGGTGTACTGCCTGGAGGTAGTAGCCCACCTGTGGACCGATGCCAAGGTCGCGGCTGCGTGCGATCGCCAGCAGTGCCAGCAGAAGCCAGAAGGTGGTGGCCAGACCCCACGGTAGGAAACGGTCGACAACAGGAGCATCAAGGCGTGCCTGCCACCGGAGCATTTCTATGTCGATCCGACGACGCAGCGAGTGGACGGTCGTGGCGACCTGTTCGCCGGTGCGCTCAAGCCCCTTTGCGGCCTTCACCAGAGGGCCTCCTGCTCGCATGGGGGGCCACCGGCTCCTACCGACAAGTCGACCTCGTTCAGGAGATCGGGTCCCTTGTTCAGCGTGTTGCCGACACGCCGGTCGACAGGGTGCAGTCGGATGATTCCATTTGCCGCGGGCCGGAGGGCCGACAGGACGGCTCCGGCATCTGTGACCGTCGGGTCCAACCAGGCGGCCCAGGCCTCGGGTTCGAGGATCGCCGGCATCCTGTGGTGGACACTCGCGAGATCAGCACCTGCCGACACGGTGATCACGGTGCAGGTGCTCCTGATGGGCGTAGAGGCGACGTCGTCAACACCGCTCCATTCTTCCCGGAGTCCGGCCAGGACCATGGGGCTTCCATCGGATCGGTGAACGTACCAGGGTTGCTTCCGTGCCTGATCTCTGGAGCCTGGAGGCGGTGGTCCCCACTCGTAGAAGCCGTCCACCGGAATGAGGCACCTCCGGTGGCGCAGAGCCGAACGGAAGGACGGCCTTTCGGCCACGGTCTCGGACCTTGCGTTGAAGAGCCTGTGGCCGATCGAGGGGTCCTTGGCCCATGAGGGCACGAGACCCCAGCCTGCGGTCCCCAGTCGACGGATGACGCCGTCCGCAGATGGCTCCGTGTCAATCGAGGCGTCTGCCGATTCGGACCACACAAGCGGCAGTTGTCCGGTTGGGGCCACGTTGTGGTCGGGACCATCAAGGGTTGCGACAATCTCGTCGACACCCATGTAGTCGCTCAACTCCCCCGGTGTCGACGCTGTCACGACCCTGCCGCACATGGCCCACACGGTATCGGTGGTCCGTGAGCACCACCATTTCAGCCACCGTCACACAAGGGTGCAGGTGGCAGTGCGCCGCCCTGACGCGCCCGTTCCGAGGTCAAGGGTGAGTTCGTCTCCAACTACTCCCCCGAAGCGGGGCACGGCCACCGAGTCGGTGCCGACCTGGACCGAAATGGTGCCCCGGATGGCAAGGGTCTCCCATTGTCCCGAGGGGCTGACAGGCGACTCGATCCCGAAGCGGACCGCCTCGGCCCATCCGCTCCCGCCTTCGATCAGGGCTACCTCTCCCTGGGGGATCTGGATTGCGAGGACTATGCCGGCCGAACCGAGGCAGGTCACCGAGGCTATTCGGCCTGAGAGCCCGGTCGGGCATGCAGCATCGGGCCCCTCGTAGAGAACGGTGTCGAGCGGGCGCAGCCTGTCGGTAACCACCGAGACCCTGATGCAGGCCGACTCCACCCACCCGTCGGGGCCAACAAGGGCCACCTGGCCACCGATGTGTTCGAACACGGCTGCCGTCAGCACGCCGCGTGGGACTGGCAGGACAGAATCCGGCACCCTGACCATGATGCGCTCAGCGAGAGGTTCCTCACCGCGCAGGATCGCTATCGGTCGGTCGGCAACAGCCGTCAGGGCTGGTGCCGCTACCGGCAGGCCTCCTGAGACCGGGCCGACCTCGTCGAAGTCGGCATCCACGGGCCCATCAACTGTAGAAAAGCGCAGAGACCTGTCGACTCGATCAACTGGATCCTGTTCAAGCAGTGGTCGCCCGACCAGCACGCCACCGACCAGCAGGGCGATCAGCAGGAGAGAGCTGGCAATCCGCTTCCGCATTCCCAGACGGAGGGCCTGTTCGATTACCGCCTCGTCGCGCCTTTCGGACCTGGAGCGGGGACCGAATGCCTCGGATCTGTCGCCACCGCTGAGCAGCGTCGCCCAGACTGCAACGGTCTCGTCTGGAAAGCGGAGGGCCAGTCGTGCAAAGGCCTCCTCCTCCTCGGGTCCGAAGAGGAGCATCAGGTCGTTCTCGCGGACGAGTTCAACCGGGTCGGACCGATGTGTGAGACGGCGATCCCCGGCCATACGGATCAGGAATGTGCGGATCTGACGATCAGCCTCTGACTGTGTCCAGCGGCGACCGGGTTCGATGGCAATGCCATCTACCGGGGAGTCTGAATCGCTCCTGACGCGAAAGAAGGTGGACCTTCGCTCGCGGAGGCCGACAGACACCTCGGTCCCGGGTTCGGTGCGGGCCTGTTCGGGTAGCGCCTGTTGCTCTCCGGTGTCATCGCCGGACTGCTCCGGGCTCTCAGGGGCCTCGTCGTCGACGGGCTCGTCCTCACTCATCTGCTGCCCCGGGTTCGCACCGGGCCGAGGCTACGCAATGCGGGCTGTCGAGCCCGACACCCCCACCATCAGGACCTGCTGGTGGTATGCACTGGAAGTCGGCCGCCGATGCGACAGACTCAGGCACGCTCAGGTGCCAACCCCTGGGCACAGAACTCCAGACTCAGTGGACCCCCGAGGGAACCGTGGACCGACAGCCAGTACGAGCAATCGGATACCTGGCGCTGTTTGCCATCGTGGCGCTCGGGTGCACGCAAGAGGGTCCGATGGAATCGGCACCGGCCGACGACGTTTCTGTTCTGCCGGCCCCGACAACTCTTCCAGTTGTGACCATCGCCCCCACCTCTGCAGCCACCTCCGAGGCAACTGCGGGACCGGTTTCGACCACGGTTGCGCCAGCCGTGGCGGAGCCGCTGCCAGAACCCTTGTTGCCTTCACCCGACTTCGAGGCCTTCCAGGAATCCTTTGACCGCTCACATCCATTTCAACCCCTTGAACGCTTCTGCCTGTCGGTTGAGCCACGGGAGGACCAACCGCACGCGACCGACCGTGGAATCACCGACCAGATGGTCACCATCGTCCAGATCCGTACACGTCTCGACGAGTTGGCGAGGATCGGAATGTCGATCCCTCCAGACGAGTCAGCTTCGATCCTCGAGGTCTTTGCGAACCTTGTGAACGACGAGTGTGGAGGCATCTTCGGGAGGCGTATCGACCTTCGGATCGTGGAGGCGCCCTCACTCGGCGGAGCTGGCGTTGACCTCGACACGCTGCAGGCTGCAGCCTGTATCGAAGCGACCGAGTCGATGCCGGCAGTCCTGGTCGTGGATATGGCCGGGCTTGGAAGCTCCGCAGTTCGTTGTGTGGCCGTCGACCACGATGTCGGTGTCGTCAGCACCGGGGCCCACCCACTGGATCTGATTGCCGATGCCGACGGAGACCTGTTGACCCTGTCGCCAGCCACCGAGGTGCTGTTGGCCGCCACCGTCAAGTCGGCCGAGGAGCGGGGACTTCTGGCCGGCAGGTCGATTGCCGTGGTGGTGGGCGACTCTGCTGGTCAACCCGACTCGATCGAGAGCGGCCTGATCAAGCCACTCCGTTGGCTCGGCTATGAGCCTGTGCTGCACCTGGTGGGTTGTGAGGGCTCAGCCACGTGCCGCCTGGGTCGCGACACCGCTGTCTCCCGCATGATCGCTGCCGGCGCCGACGTCGTGTTTCCGCTGTTGAACCTGCCCTCCCTGCCGGGCCTCATCGGAGAGATGGTCAGGCAGGAGATGCCCCGTCCCACAATCATCCAGGCCGGCCTGAACGGCCAGTCGGGTGACGTGGCCGCCCGCAACGTCGCCTCGTTCGCCGGGCCGGCCGCTGGGGCGTTCTACGACGGGGCCCTGATCGTGGCCTCCCAGCCGACCGGGGCGTCCCGCCTCTCAGGCAGCGAGATCCCTGCATTCGATGCAATGTGCAACACCGAATACGCACGTGCGTCAGGTCGGCCTACCGGCACGACATTCTCCCCATCTTCCGACATCTACCGGACTGTCGTTGAGGCCTGTTCCGTGATCAGGATTGTGGCCCGCTCGGTCTATGACGCCGGACCCGATCCGCGGCGCCGCGACGTAATACACGCCCTTGAACACCTGGGCCCGGTCGATCTGCCGGGAATGCACCCGGCCACCAGCGGGCACCGAAAGCACGCCCTCCCCGATGGTGTGCTCGACCTTGAGTACGGGTACCCGTGCGGTCTGGACACGGTAGACCCGGGTGAGACCGATCTCGGCTGCATCATGCCGGTCGGCGGCTACCGGAGACTCGGCTGACTCCCTAGGGCCGGATCTCGTAGTAGAGGTTCGTCGGGTCGTTTAGATCGTGCATCGTGAAGCGGGTGAAGCCGGCTTCGGTCACCATCTCCTCGAGGGTCGCCGGATCAAGACCGAGCGTTCCGAGGCCCAACCCGTCAGGCGTCGACATTGCTGAAGACATGCACGACGCCACCGATGTCGAGTACATCATGGCGAGCATCGGATTGCGCAGGTTCAACGACCACTCCGGTGAGGACTTGATCTCCTTGACAAGCCACGTTCCCCCGGAGGCGATGGCACCCCGGATGGCGGCCATGGCAAGGTCCGGTCGGGGCATGTCATGTAGGCAGTCCATGGTCATCACCAGGTCGGCATCGGCCGTTGCCGGCACGTCCTCTGCGCCCGCCAGGTGGACAGTGACATTGTCGACTGCGGCGAACCGTTCCCTGGCGACAGCCACGGCCCGCTCCGAGACGTCGTAGCCCTCATAGGTCGACCTGGGCCAGGCCTCAGCCATCAACTGGAGTGCAAGACCGGTTCCACAGCCGATGTCGACGACCTTCGCCCCTGCCTCGAGACGATCCACGACCTGGGACAGTGCCGGGATGACTGTCGGCACCAGAAGCGCCCGGGCCATCGGGGCCAGCATCGCCTCGACGTGGTGTTCAGAACCCTCTCCCTGGCCGTCGTAGGTAAGTCCCAGACCGGTCCGAAAGGCCTCCTCAAGACCATCGGCAACCCTTGGATGGCGGATATGGGAGAAGACGCCCCCGGCGTAGGTGGGTGTATCCACCCTCGCCAGAACCATGGCGGCCTCATCTTCCAGAAGAAACGTCTCACCGTCGTCGCTGACCACCAAACCAGCTGCCGCCTGGGCACGCAGCCACTCCCTCAGCCAGCGCTCATGGAGTCCCGTAGCCGCCGCCAGATCGGATGCGGTAACGCTGCCGGCACCGTCGAGAGCCGTGTAGATGCCCAGACGGACACCCAGATTGATCATCAGCGAGACCGCTTCGCCCTGTTTGAAGCCCCACGTGGTGAGCGTGTACTTCTTGAGGAGGTCTCCGTCTATGGCCATATTGATTCCTCCATTGGGATGAGGGGTGAGTCTCTCATGCCCGGATGCCCGGCAAAAACCGGCGTTCAGTCCTCGATCTGAACCCAGATGCCGCCATCCTGTTCAACACACGGCGTCACCATCAGGTCGCCCTTACGGTCGCGGCGGCCGTTCACGTTTTCCTTCCAGCCCTGACCATCGGCGGTGAAACGCCACAGGTGGGTGAGACAGACAAGCTCCTCGCCGTCAACGGCACCCTCGCCAGCCAGATGCGACCACTGGTGGGGACAGCGGGCCTCTGCCACGCACGGGATGCCGGCCATTGAGCGCCATACCACCAGGTCCTCGTCGCCAACGGTGGCGCCGACGATGTCACCCGCTGGAAGGCTGGAATCGCAGATGCGAACCCAACCCTCTCCGGGGCCTCCCACCGGTTCAGACGTCCAGGTAGCGCGTGACGGCGACGGCTGAGCCGAGCATTCCGACAGTTCCTCCGAGCACGAGGAGCCACAGGCTGGTATCCCAGACGAACCCGTCCGGCACGGCAAAGCCACGGAACAGTGGAACCACATCGGATTCCTGGAAGAAGGACAGCACCTGGTTCTCGACGACAAACAGGCACGGTATGGCTAGCGCTGCTCCGATCAGGCCATGAATCATCCCCTCGAGCATGAAGGGGATACGCACGAACCAGTTGGTGGCGCCAACCAGTTTCATGACCTCGATCTCTTCGCGACGGGCACCAATTGCCGTGAAGACCGTATTCAGGATCAACATCGCCGACACGACCACAAGGACAACTGCCGCCACCAACAGGACCTGGCTGACCCTGGTTGAAAAATCCTCGATCTGGCGAATGGCATCGGTGGCGGTCGCCACCTCCCTGACACCGGGCTGACTCGAGAACTGGCGCGCCAACTCGGCGACGTTCGCTGCGTCGGGGTCGGCTGGAACGATCCGGTACGAGGGCGGCATCACGTCGGGGGTGACGCTTTCGATGAGCTCAGGCTTGTCAACGAACAGAACCTGGAACTCCTCGTAGGCGGCCATCTTGTCGATGTATGCGTACTGGGAGATGGCGGGGCTGGTGTCGAGGACCTGACGGATCGCCACATCCTGGTCAGGGGTGTGGTCGGCGTTCATGAAGACAATGAACTCGACGCCCTCCTGAAACTGTGCGGTAGCCCGATCGGCGCCCTCCCTGACGAGAATCGACGTACCGACCAGCGAAAGGGAGATCCCAACGGTGAGGATGGCAGCGAGTGTGAGGCTGAGGTTGCGCCAGAGACTGACGACCGTCTCGCGGATGAAGTACCAGAGCCTGTAGATCACGCCGGGTCACCCGACTGCAGGAGGGTCATCAGTCGTAGACCCCCCGCGACTCGTCGCGGACTATTACACCGCGGTCCAGTTCGATTACCCGCCGGCGCATCGTGTCGACCACACCGCGGTCGTGTGTAGCCATCACGACGGTGGTGCCGCTGCGGTTGATCCGGTCAAGGAGTCGCATGATGCCGACCGAGGTCGCCGGATCCAGGTTTCCGGTCGGTTCATCGGCCAGCAGGATCAACGGACGGTTCACGAACGCCCTCGCTATGGAAACCCTCTGCTGCTCGCCGCCGGAGAGTTCGTCCGGGGTTCTGTCCGCCTTCCGGCTGAGGCCGACGAGTTCGAGGATTGCCGGCACCTGGCGCTTGATGACCGGGCGTGGGCGTCCGATCACCTCGAGCCCGAATGCCACGTTCTCGGAAACTGTCTTCTTGGAGAGCAGTTTGTAGTCCTGGAAGATGCAGCCGATGTTTCGCCGCAGGTACGGAACCCGCCAGGAACTGAGAGACCCGAGGTCCTTTCCGGCGACCATGATGCGTCCGGAGTCGGCCACCTCTTCACGGTTCAACAGCCGAATAAAGGTTGACTTACCAGAGCCTGAGGGGCCCACCAGGAAGACGAACTCTCCGCGCTGGATCTCGGCACTTGCATCGCGCAGGGCGGTAACGTCGCCCTTGAAGACCTTGGAAACGGATTCCAGCCTTATCACCCTGTCACCCCCTTGCACTCGGGCGCGTGCCCGAACGTCGTCAGGTGGCTGTGAATCGGCACGGCGGGCACGGTACCAGAGCCCCGGCTGGGGATCGCGGTGCCCCGCCTGTCGGGGGCGGACGCCTCAGGCGGTGTCGCCCGCACGCGCCCACCTCAGGTACGACTCGATGAAACCGTTCAGGTCGCCGTCGAGGACCCCCATGACGTTTCCCACCTCGTGTTCGGTTCGTAGGTCCTTGACCATCTGGTACGGATGGAGAACATAGGAGCGGATCTGGCTTCCGAAATCCACGTTGCTCTGCTTCCCGCCGATCTCGGCCAACTCCTCGTCTCGTTTCTGGCGCTCGAGGTCCAACAATCGGGCGGCCAGCATCTGCATCGCCCTGTCCTTGTTCTGGTGCTGGCTGCGCTCGTTCTGGCATGAGGTGACGATGCCGGTAGGGATGTGGGTGATACGAACCGCCGAGTCGGTCACGTTCACGTGCTGGCCTCCGGCTCCCGATGACCGGTAGGTGTCGATCCGCAGTTCTGTCTCGTCAATGGATACCTCATCTGCAACCTCTTCAAAGAACGGCACGACGTAGACGGATGCAAATGCGGTCTGGCGCTTGGCCTCCTTGTTGAAGGGTGAGATCCTCACCAGGCGATGGACTCCCCGCTCACCCTGCATAAGGCCGAAGGCGTGTCGCCCGCGGATGGTGAACTCGGCCGAGCTGATCCCTGCCTCGGTACCTGCCGAGACTGATTCGACCTGGAGGCTGAAGCCGCGGCGCTCAGCCCATCGCGTGTACATGCGCAGCAGGGTCTCGGCCCAGTCCTGGGCGTCGGTTCCGCCGGCCCCGGACTGGACGGAACACACCGCGTCGCCCTCGTCGTACGGGCCGGCGAACAGTGACCTCATCTCGAGCTCATCAAAGGATTCCCCCAACTTCCCGAGCGCTGCGATGATCTCGCCGTCGAGAGACTCGTCGGCCTCCTCGACTGCCATCTCCACGAGGGTTTCGACGTCCTCGAGGCCTCCCTCGAGGGCAGCGTGGAGGGTGATGTCGTCTACGACGCGTGCAAGGTCCTTCTGCACCCGCCGGCCCCGGTCCTGGTCATTCCAGAGGTCGGGGTCGGCCATCTCACCCTCAAGTTGCCCACGCTCCTCGATGAGGTCCACGATTCTGAGATAGACGGTGGCCTCGTCAAGCCGACGTCGTAGTGCGGCGAGTTCCTGGGTGTAGTCCTGCATGTCCGGTTGTCTCAGCGTTTCAACTGCCGTGGCAGTGCTTGAACTTACGCCCTGACCCACACGGGCACGGTGCATTCCGGGGGGTGGCCTCCCACTCGGTGTTCACCTTTTGGACCTGACGGTCCGGTACGGACTCCTCGACCGTCGCAGGAGCTCCTGCCGCAGCTACCACCGCTGCCGCTCCGAGAACAGGGCTCTCGGGTCCTGATGCGGTTACCCCGGTGACCTGTTCGGTGTCGTCGGCGGTGGTCACCTGAATTCGCATGACGTAGCGCAGGAAGTCCTGGCCGAGCAGGCCCGTCAGGCGGCTGAAGAGCTCAAAGCCCTCGCGCTGCCACTCGCTTGCCGGATCTCTCTGGCCCATGGCTCTCAGGTGGATTCCTTCGCGGAGGTGGTCCATCTCGTAGAGGTGTTCACGCCAGCGCTGATCGACGATGCGCAGCATCACCTGGCGCTCGACCTCGCGCATGGTCTCGACACCGAGCTCGATCTCGCGCCCCTCGTAGACCTCGAGGGCGTCGGCACTCAAGATGTCGTAGAGGGCCGCTGCCGAGGTGGCTGACCCCAGGGCCTCGCTGGTGAGCGTGGTGGGCCAGTAGCCGTCGATCTCGGAACGCAGGCCGTCGAGGTTCCATTCCTCGGGGTGTTCAGAGGGACAGAAGGCGTCGATGGCCTCGTCGACCACGGAACCCAGGTGTTCGAGGACGTCCTCGCGCAGGTCGGCCCCGGCCAGAATGCGGTCCCGGTTGCGGTAGATGACGTTGCGCTGTTCGTTCATCACCTCGTCGAACTTGAGGACGTTCTTTCTCACCTCGGCGTTCTTTTGCTCAACGGTGGTCTGAGCACGTTCAATTGCCTTGCTCACCATCTTGGACTCGATCGGGACGTCTTCGGGAAGGGCCCTGTCCATGACCCCACGCATGGTGCCGCTGGCGAACAGGCGCATCAGGTCATCGTCGAGGGAGAGGTAGAAGCGGCTCTCCCCCGGGTCGCCCTGTCGGCCGCTGCGTCCCCTCAACTGGTTGTCGATACGACGGCTCTCGTGCCGCTCGGTTCCAAGCACATAGAGGCCACCGGCACTTCGCACGGCGTCCCCATCGGCCTCGCACAGGCTCGTGAAGTGCTCCAGCTGCCTTTCGAGTGACTTCCTTCCCCTGTTTGTGTCGAGATCGTCCCCGCCGGCCTTCACCTCACGTTCGGCGAGGCTCTCGGGGTTGCCGCCGAGGATGATGTCGACGCCACGCCCGGCCATGTTGGTGGCGACCGTGACCGCTCCAGGTCTGCCGGCCTGGGCGACCACGTCGGCCTCCCTGAAGTGCTGTTTGGCGTTCAGTACCTCGTGGTCGACTCCACGCTTTTCGAGTTCACGGGAGAGCTTCTCGGAGTTCTCGACCGACACGGTTCCAACCAACACAGGCTGGCCGTTGTTGCGTCGACCGACGATGTCGTCAACAACGGCAGTGAACTTGCCAGCCTCCGTCTTGTAGATCAGGTCGCTGCGGTCGTCACGCTGGAGAGGCCGGTTGGTGGGAACGGTCACGACCTGGAGGCCGTAGATGCCCGCCAGCTCGGCGGCCTCGGTTTCGGCGGTACCGGTCATGCCGGCCAACTTCTCGTAGAGGCGAAAGTAGTTCTGGAGGGTGATGGTGGCAAGAGTCTGGTTCTCCTCTTTGATGACCACCCCCTCTTTGGCTTCGACTGCCTGGTGAATGCCGTCTGACCAGCGGCGGCCCTCGAGGACCCTGCCCGTGAACTCATCGACGATTCGGACCTCGCCGTCGGCGATGATGTAGTCCTTGTCGCGGAGGTAGAGCTCCTTGGCCTTGAGCGCCGCATGAAACTGGTGTACGAGGTTGGCTGCGACCTGGTCGTAGATGTTCTCGACGCCGAGGGCGGCTTCGACGGCGTGGACCCCTTCCTCGGTCGGGGCAACGATTCTCTTCTCCTCGTCGAAGTCGTAGTGGGTCTCGCGCTGAAGGCCCCTGACGATCCCGGCGAAGCGGGTGTACAGCTGAGCGGCGTCGGCGAGACGTCCGCTGATGATCAACGGTGTTCGGGCCTCATCGATGAGGATGGAGTCGACCTCGTCGACCAGGCAGAACACATGGCCGCGCTGAGCCTTCTGGTCGACGGACATGGCCATGTTGTCGCGCAGGTAGTCGAAGCCAAGTTCATTGTTGGTGGCATAGGTGATGTCACAGTTGTAGGCGGCAGCCTTCTCGGCCCTGTCGCTCACATCTGGCACAACGAGTCCCACCGAGAGGCCCAGCCAGCGGTGGATCTGCCCCATCCATTCGGCGTCCCTGGTGGCCAGGTAGTCGTTTACGGTGCAGAGGTGGACACCCCGTCCGGAGAGACCGTTCAGGTAGGCGGGCAGGGTTGACACCAGGGTCTTGCCCTCTCCGGTCCTCATCTCGGCAACCCAGCCCAGATGGAGGGCCATGCCCCCCATCAGCTGAACGTCATAGTGGCGTTGCCCGAGAACACGCCACGCCGCCTCGCGGACAACGGCAAAGGACTCGACCAGAAGGTCATCGAGTTCCTCGCCTGCGCCGATCCTGTCGCGGAACTCACCTGTCTTTGCACGGAGGGAATCGTCGGTGAGGGAGCGCATCTCGGGTTCGAGCGCGCTGATGTCAGGCACGATGGCCTGAAGGGCTTTCAACTTCTTTCCTTCGCCACTGCGAAGGAGGCTGGTGAGGACGCTCATTGTCCCGCCGAGGCTACCTGCGGACCCTGCCGGGTCAGTCGGCAGGTGGCCTGTAGAGGAGACCCATTTCGGCGAGCCTCGGGGGCGCCCCCTCAACGGTCGTGCCGAGGATGGCTGCGAGTGCCTGCAGGTCGTCGCCGCGAATGGTGAGAACCCTGCCGTTGAAGTCCTGTCTCTTTACCTGAATGATCGAAAGGTAGCGGCCGATCATCTCGGCCTCGGATCCGGTCGATTCTGTCTGGCGGGTGAGATCGATGACGACCTTCTGGCCTGGCACCCATGGTGGCGGGTCGACGGCAGCAGAGGGGTCACCTGGATCTGCGCTGGACTCCAGGGGAAGGAGTTGTTCAACCGGCACGTTGTAGAACATCGCCAGGCGGTGAAGTCGTGGCACGGAGATGGAGCGTTCACCGCGCTCGTAGGCGCCGAGCACCGAAGCCTTGAACTCGGACTCTGAGCGTGCCTCAACATCCTGGAGGGAGAGACGCTTTTGTCGCCTGATCGTGCGGATTCGCTCGCCGACGATGGCGCTGTAGCCGGTTTCGGCATCGTGTTGTTCGGTCACCCGGTATTCACCTCAGGTTCGGAGCGGGTTCAGCTGGCATTGACGTCAACGGGTCGGAGTGCCTAGACGACGGTGAGTGGTCACGACCCGTCACATAGTGAGCGTATCAGGCGGTCTTCTCACGCAGCGCGGTCAAGAGGACACCGGCAGCGATGGCGGCCGTCTCAGAGCGAAGGATCGTGGGACCAAGCCCGACCCCTTCCCGTGAGCCCAGCTCCTGAGGTGTCCAACCGCCCTCCGGGCCGACCAGCAGCATCGAGCAGGCCGCGTCGAGCGGGGCCCCTCCCGGTTCGGCCATGGCCACACCGGGCATCGACACGACCGAGGCGACCGAGGTGAGTCCCTCGAGCACTGGCAGCCGTACCCGACGGGACTGCATCGAGGCTTCTCTGGCAACCCGGCCGAGACGATCCATCTGGTGGCGTTCCTTGTCGGGTTCCCAGCGCACAATGGAGCGTTCTGCGCTCAACAGGACGATCCGGTCAACGCCAAGCTCGGTCAGTTTCTGGACCACAACCTCGGGGCGACCACCCTTTATCAGGGCAAAGCCGACGGCAACCTCGGAGGCGGCCATCGGCACGTTGATGGGATCACCGCAAGGTTCGAGCACTGCACCGAACAGGCACGGGCGCCAGGTTCCCAGCCCGTCGGAGACGGTCAATGCGTCGCCAGAGCGCAGGCGAAGAACGTTGGCCAGATGGTGGCGGTCATCTTCGGTCAACCCGGGTTCGTCGACATCTGCGACAAAGGCATGGGGTCCACCACGGCCATCGGGGGGCATCGACCGGGTTGGCGGACTCAACTCAGGGCCGACCAGATCCTCGACATCAGGCCCTCACCCGGCGGGGCGACCTCCTCGCCACGGGAGGCAGCGAGGCTTCGGAGCAGTTCTTCGCTCTCCTCATCAAGTTCTGTCGGTGTTGCAACGACCACCTCGATGAGGAGGTCTCCCCTGCCACGACCCTCAACATGGGGCACGCCCCGACCGCGAAACCTGAACACGTCCCCGGTGACGGTCCCCCGCGGTATCTCAAGCGTCTCAGCACCGTCGAGGGTCTCGTAGTCGGATGCCACACCAAGGGCCGCCTGGGTGACGGGAATCTCCATCCGGTGGACCAGATCGAAGCCGTGGCGGGTGAGGAAGGCGTGGCCGTGGACCCGGATGTGGACGTACAGATCGCCGGTGGGGCCGCCTCGTGGACCGACGGCTCCCCTACCGGTGAGGCGAAGCGTTGTTCCCTCGTCGACCCCGGCCCTGACCTGAACTGTGAGCGTCTGTTCCTCGACTACACGGCCCTCTCCCTTGCAGGACACGCAGGGGTCGGCGATGGTCTCACCACGGCCGCTGCAGGTTGGACACGCCGTACTGGTCACCACCTGTCCCAGCAGGGACTGCCTCACCCTCTGGACCTGGCCGACACCCTGACAGGTCTGGCAGTTCTGGGCGCTACTCCCCTGAGATGCCCCGGTCGCCTCACACTCGATACAGGCCACCGCTGTATGGACGGTTATCTCACGTTCGCAACCGAACACGGCGTCCTCAAACTGGAGTTCCACGACCGTCTCGAGGTTCTCACCGGGGATCGGGCCCCGTCGCCTTCCTCCGGTGCCGAATCCGCCTCCGAAGAAGGTCTCAAAGAGGTCTCCGAAACCACCGAACGGGTCGCCGGGGGCGCCTGCGGGCGAGGAGTCATCTCCGAACCGGTCGTAGTGAAGTCGGCGCTGGGGGTCGGAAAGAACCGTGTAGGCGGCCGATACGGCCTTGAACCGCTCCTCGGCCCGAGCGTCGTCGGGGTTCGCGTCGGGATGGGAGTCGCGGGCAAGGCGACGGTACGCCCGCTTGATCTCGGCGGCATCAGCGTCTCTGGCGACACCGAGAACCTCGTAATGGTCCCTTGCCACCGATCAGCCCCTGGACAGGCGTTGACCGAGACGCCGTCCGACCACGGCAACCGTGGCAAGCGCCTGGGGGTAATTCATCCGGGTCGGCCCGAGAACACCGATGGATCCGGCGGCCTCACCCTCGATCTCGTAGGGAGCCACCACTATCGAGCAGTCGGCCAGGGGTTCGAGCCCGGTCTCGGCCCCGATGGCGACGCTGAGACCCCGGTCGATCAGGTCTCGTACAAGGCTCACGACCACGAACTGGCGTTCCAGGATGTCAAGCACCTGCTGGACCCGCTCAACTTCGCCGAAGGCCGACGCAACACGGGCGGTTCCACCTACATAGATCTGGTCCAGCTCAAGGCCTCGCTCGGCCAGAACCGCCACCGCCGAGGCTATGACAGCATCGACACCAACGTCACCGGTCTCTGCGGACTCGGGAACAGCGCTCAGGCGCCTTCCGATCAACGCAGCCGAGAGATGAGCTGCAGCAATGGCCAGGGTCGACTCGGGCGCATCTGAGGCATCTCCGAGCAGTTCGAGAGTATGTTTCTCGACGGATCCGTTGGCCATGACCATGACGAGGAGGGCAAGCTCGGACCCCAGACCGACCACCTGGACCGACCTGACCTCCTGGTGGTCACGGTCGGGAGCCAGCACAACCGAGGCACTGCCGGTGATGTTGGCGAGCAGGGTGCTGGTATCTCCGAGCATCTCCTCAAGTTCGTTGTACGTACGGTTGAAGAAGGACCTGACCTGCTCCTGGTCGTCGGCCTCCAGGAGCCCCGGCTTGTCGAGGCCGTCCACGAAGAACCGGTAGGCCTTCTCGGTTGGAACCCGGCCAGCCGAGGTGTGCGGCTGAAACAGGTAGCCCTGCTCCTCTAAGTGCACCAACTCGTTTCGGATTGTGGCAGAGGAGACATCCAGAGCCGCCGAGGAGGCCACACGGCCAGAGCCGACAGGTTGGGCTGTCTCGATGTACTGCTCGACGACAGCGCTCAGGATTGCTGCCTTCCGGTCCTCCAACATCCCGACAAGGCTACCGGCAGGGCCGGTCGGCGACGGATGTCGGTCTGACACCTCAGCGTTGCTCTGGCCTCAGTCGTCGAGGCGCAGTACCGAGATGAAGGCCTCCTGGGGGACATCGACGCGGCCGATGGACTTCATCTTGCGCTTCCCCTCCTTCTGTTTCTCGAGGAGCTTTCGCTTACGGGTGATGTCGCCGCCGTAGAGCTTCTCGGTCACGTCCTTGCGGAAGGCCCTTACCGTCTCCCTGGCGATGATCCGGCCACCGATCGCCGCCTGGATGGGAACCTCGAACTGCTGGCGTGGAATCAACTCTCTCAGCTTCGCTGCCATACGGCGGCCGTAGGAGTAGGAGGCGTCACGGTGCACGATCATTGAGAACGCGTCGACGGGTTCGCCGTGGAGGAGAATGTCAACGCGCACGAGATCCGAGGCCCTGTATTCCTCGGGCTCGTAGTCGAGGCTTGCGTAGCCCTGTGTACGGCTCTTCAACTGGTCGAAGAAGTCGAGCACCACCTCGGCCAGTGGCAGGTGGTACTTCAGCTCGACGCGTTCCGGGGAGAGGTAGGTGAGCGACTCCATCTCGCCCCTTCTCTCCTGACACAACTCCATCAGCGTTCCTGTGAAATCGGCGGGGGCGAGTATCACCGCCAGGAGCCATGGCTCCTCGATGGTCTGGATGTCACCGCCGGGTGGAAGGTCGCAGGGGTTGTCGATCGCCTGGCGCTCTCCGTCGACTGCCGTGACCAGGTACTCGACAGAAGGGGCTGTCGTGATGAGGCTCAGATCAAACTCCCGTTCAAGGCGTTCTCGCACAATCTCCATGTGGAGCAGGCCCAGGAACCCACATCTGAAGCCGAACCCGAGGGCTCCGGAGGTCTCCGGCTCGTAGGTGAAGCTGGAATCGTTGAGGCGAAGCTTCTCGAGGGCATCCCTGAGGTCGCTGAACTCGTCACCGTCGATCGGGTAGAGGCCCGAGAAGACCATCGGCTGTGGTTCCCTGTAGCCATCCAGTGGCTCATCGGAACCGTTCCTGGAGGTTGTGATCGTCTCACCGGAGCGCGCCTCGCCCACGTCCTTCACCCCGGCTATCAGGTAACCCACCTCGCCTGGCCCCAGTTCGTCGACTGCTACAAGATCCGGGCTCCTGACGCCCACCTCATCTACATCGTGAATGGCGCCAGCCTGCATGAACCTGACGGTGTCGTCGCTTCGTAGGCGGCCGTTCATGACCCTGATTGACGAAACCACGCCGCGATACTGATCGAAGTGGCTGTCGTAGACGAGGGCCTGTAGTGGTGCGTCACGGTCGCCGACGGGAGGTGGTGTCCGAGAGACGACGGCATCCATCAGCTCGGCGATTCCTTCGCCGGTCTTGGCGCTCACCTGGATGATCTCGCTGGTAGGGATACCGAGGACCTGTTCGATCTCGGCTGCATAACGATCGGGGTCGGCGGCGGGCAGGTCGATCTTGTTCAGGACCGCGACGATCTCGAGGTCGTTCTCAATGGCCAGGTAACAGTTGGCAAGGGTCTGCGCCTCAATGCCCTGGGCGGCATCGACTACGAGAATCACACCCTCACAGGCCGCCAGGGAACGGCTCACTTCATATCCGAAGTCGACGTGCCCGGGTGTGTCGATCAGGTTGATGACCGAATCGCCCCATTCCAGCCGGACACTCTGGAGCTTGATGGTGATGCCGCGTTCGCGTTCAATGTCCATTGAATCGAGGTACTGGCTGCGCATCTCACGCGGATCGACAGCTCCGCAGATCTCGAGCATTCGGTCAGCCAGGGTTGACTTGCCGTGATCGATATGGGCGATGATCGACGTGTTGCGCAGCCGCGTAAGTTCCATGCGCGGCTGACGGTAGCGCCGCTCCTGATCAGGACGGCGCTACGGGCGGTATCCACTGGGTCGGGCGCTACGCTTGACGGCTGCCCTGACAGGGATTGTGGGTGGTCTATCCGCAGCCATGTCCTGATACAGCACCCGGCACCAACAACCGGGTCTACCAAACGAGGTGTGTGCCCCGGTGGCCAACATCAAGAGCCAGATCAAGCGAAACCGTCAGAACGAGAAGCGCCGCGTCCGTAACCGCACCGTGCGTACCGAGCTCCGTACCCGCATCAAGAACGCCCTTGCGGCCGCCGAGGCTGGCGATGCCACCGGTGCCGATGCAGTCGAGGCCATGAAGATGATCGACAAGGCGGCTACCAAGGGAATCATCCACGCCAACACGGCATCCCGCCGCAAGTCGAGGCTGCAGAAGCGCCTGAACGCCGCCAGTTAGGTCAGGTTCCGTCAGCGACGGGACAACGACGCCAGGCGGGCAACCAATACCTCTGCCACCAGTTCGGGTGGCCATGCGCTGCGCCCCCTCAGGTCCAGATCCGCATCACCCAGAAGCCGTATCGCCTTCGCGATCCGGTCCGAGCCGAGCCTCCTGCCTGTCGCCAGCGCCTTCTTGGCCGGGTAGGGCTTGATTCCCAGTGCAGCCGCCGCAGACTTCTCGTCGGTCAGGCCGGCACCATCGAGTCGCAGCAACCTCGCATAGTGCCCATGCAGCGCAGCCAGAACACCGAGGGGATGACGCTCACCGGCCCCCATGGTGCGGTGGAGCTTTGAGATCGCTGCTGGGATATCACCGGAGTCGATGGCATCGGTCAGGTCCCATGGTGTGACGCCTCCAGCGTCACCCAGGTACGGGGCGACGTCGGCGGCTCCAACCTCGTGGCCGGAACCGAACACGCCGGCCAGGGTCGCAAGAAGTCCGATAACCCTTGTCCTGTCCTCGCCGATCCTCTCGATAATCATCGCCTTCGCGCGACCGTCGAGGTCCACTTCGGCGTGGGCGATCTGATCGGCGACCCACTGGTCGGCGTCGCGGCCCCTGCCAACCGAGCACTTCAGCACCTCACCACCCGCCGCAGCGATCGCCTCTGTCAGTGTCTTGGGAACCGCAGCGAGCCGCTGTTGCACCGGGTTCACACCCTTCTCCCAGACGAGTATCAGGGTTGTCGTATCGAGTGGCGCCTCCAGGTAGCGGATCAGACCCTCCACTTCGTCGGCCCGGCCGAAGCGCCCTACGTTCCTGGCGACCACCACGCGCATTCCGGTGAGCATCGGCGGGGTCTGGGCCGCATCGACCAGTGGGGCGAGGTCCAACTCGCCGTCGATCCTGTAACTCTCCTCGGAAAGTTCCTCGAGGGCGAACGCCCTGTCTTCATCGCCGAGAGCCTCATTGACAGCCTGCCTGAGGGCCTCAGCAACCAGGGCCTCGTCGCCCGAGATCAACATCACCGGAGATCGACTCATGCGGGAACCCCGGCACAGGTCTCAAGGAGGGATGCCATGACGTCTGCGACACGACGGGCACCGCGTACGTCGTGTGAACGGAGTATTCGACAGCCCAGACCGACACCGAGGGCATGGGCTGCCCATGTGGCCTGCACCCGGTCGTCGACCGCGGCATCAACGAGTTCGCCCAGGAACCCCTTGTTGGATGCCGACAGGAATACCGGGTACCCGAGCCCGAGCAACTGGTCAGATCCACGGAGGAGGGCCGCTGACATCGCCGGTGTCTTACCGAGGTCGAGGCCGGCATCGACCATGATCCGATTCCGCGGTATCCCTGCGGCCTCTGCCCAGGCCGCCCTGATCCCCAGAAAGGTGCCGACCTCGCCCAGGAGGTCACGGTAGTTGGGCGCAGGGTCGGGGATGCGCGGTCCGAGCCTGACATGGGTGGCAACCACGGCGGCGTCGTGCTCGACACATGCTGGCAGGTAGGTCGGGTCTGCGAAGCCGCTTATGTCGTTGCCGATGCAGGCTCCAGCGACAAAGGCTGCGCGGGCCACGTCGCCCCTGAATGTGTCAACCGCTATTGGAACGTCAAAGCGTTGGCGAAGGGCGGCGACTGAATCACAGATCCTGTCCAACTCCTCGGCGAGGGTCACCTCGGGGCCCGGCCCGGCCCTCATGCCGCCAACGTCGAGAATGTCGGCACCCTGGGACATGTGACCTTCAGCCAGGTTCAGGAAGTCGTCGAAGCCCCAGAAGCGGCCGTTGTCGTAGAACGAGTCCGGTGTCCGGTTGAGGATTCCCATTACGAGGGCCCGGTGTGAGATGTCACGTACGTTGCCGGCGCCCAGTTCAACGATCACCTGGCCGACGGTACACGCCGCAGCAGGGGCGGCAGTGTGGGTCACGGACCAAGCCTCCGCATGCTGAGGGTGCCGTGTCCGATGTCAAGCAGCCATGCCTGTCCGGCGACATGTACGACCGTGCTGTCCATGGGCACCTCCGCATCAACAGATCCGGGTGGGCCGACGATCCGGACGGCGCCGAAGCGCTCCACAACAGCCCCTGAGATCCCGGGCGCAACTGGTTCGCGGAACACGATCAGGGAAGGTGTCCTGACGCCTCGAACCCGGAGAGACTCGAGAAGCCGCTCCGCCGAGTACCTCCGGTCGACCACCACAACCGCTCCGGAGTCATCGAGAAGACGAATGCCGTCGCGGATGCCGGCCCCGGGGGTTGACATCGCCGTCATGATGGAGATGGATGCGAGGGCAATGAGCAGCGCTGCCAGGAGACGTCGCGCCGCGACGGTCGATCCACGGTCAGACAGAACAGCCACAGTTGCAACAGCCAGCGACACGGCGATGCCTGCCGTTGTCCCGAGCAGGCCCAGAGACCACCGTCCGGCCAGGCGTGCCACCTCGGCGATCCACCACAGCCCAATCGCACTCGGCAGGTGGAGGATCCAGTCGAACGGTGGCCCGAGGAGCCCCGCAAGCAGGCCACCTGTGATTCCCCAGATCATGAGGGGGCCGGCCACAGGTGCGGCCATGAGGTTGGCGGGTATGGCAGCCACGGGCATCGGCCCGAAGCTGGCGAGCAGTATCGGCGCCACGGCGGCCTGCGCAGCCAACGTCACCCCGGCCGTTTCTCTCACCAGGGCCGGGCCGGGCACAGCAGCGGCGAGGGAACGTGAGGAAAGGAGTATCCCGGCTGATGCCGCGACCGACAGTTGGAATGCTGCCCTGTGGACCAGGAGGGGGTCGACCACGAGCAGTGCCACGACAGACGTTGCGAGGAGCCTCAGGCCGCCGAGGCTGCGTCCACGGGCGGCCGCCAGTGCGCTGCCGCCAGCCATGACGGTGGCCCGCAGGACCGACGGTTCGAACCTGGTCACCAGTGCAAAGAACCCCAGGAGCAACAGGGCAAGTGGCAGTCGGTACCGGAAGCGGAGCCTGTGCAGGAGAGGCCCTGCAGCAGCCAGCACGAAGGCCACGTTCTGGCCTGAGACTGCAAGGAGGTGCCCGAGGCCGGCTGCACGGAAGTCGTCGGCTGTGCGGTCACTCTGGGAACGGTCATCTCCCACAACGAGACCGCTCAGGAGGGCGGATGCCTCGGGCCCGAGCGTTTCAGCTCCTGCGGCGAGGGTGCGCCTCAACATGTTGGCCAGGCCGCTGACAGGGCCTGCGGGGCTTGTGGCTCCCACCTCCATGACCGTGATCGTTCCCATGACGTGCCTCGACCTCTGCCACCGGCGGGGGGAACCATCCGTCCGGCCTGTGACCCACACACCCTCTCCGGCCAGAAGGTGAGAGACCGCTGCGTGCGCCGCTCCAAACTCCGCGTCGAAGCGCATCCCGTCGATCCGGACCTCAGAGCGCCACCCACCACCGGGCATTGGCTTCGGGTCACCAACCAGGCGGGCCATGCCCTCCACGGTGCCGTCCTGTCGCCCGACAGTCCCCGCCCAGGCCTGTGCCCCGAGTATCGAGAGCGCGATACCCAGCAGCAGCGCAGCGGGCCAGATCCTGCGACCGCCGGCGATCAGCCAGGCTGTCGACCCCGCACCGGCGACCAGCAGCGCTTGCCAGGAGGGCCAGCGGGCGACCAGTGCTCCTGTCAGCGCAGCTCCCGCCATGAGGAGGGGCGCGACCGCACGTTGCGGGTCAGAGGGTGACCCGGTCACGAAAGCCCGCCAGCTTGGCAGGCCCAATGCCTGGCACCGACAACAGGTCGTCTACCGAGGCGAAGGGGCCCGATCGTGTGCGGTATTCGACAATGGATGCTGCGAGGGAGGGGCCCACCCCGGGGAGTTGCTCGAGCTGGCTGAGAGTGGCCCTGTTTACATCGACCTTGGAGTCGCCCGCCTGCATCGGCTCCTGTGGCATCGGGTCGTCCATGTCGGATTCGGACGGAACCCAGACACGGCTTCCGTCCGTGAGCGGCGCCGCCAGGTTCAACATGTCCGGCACGGCGACAGGAAGGGGCCCGCCGGCTGCCTCGATGAGGTCGGCCACCCGGTCAACGGCTGCCATCTTGTAGAGGCCAGGGTTCGCCACAGCGCCTGCCACGTGCACGAGAACGTCGGCCGGTTCGGAGATGCTCGTGGGGGGAACCGTGACGAACGGGATTGCGTCTACACGGTCACCTGGGCTTCCTGTCTGGGTCAACACGACCAGGACGGCCGTCACCGCAACCAGTGCCACGCCACCGATGACGCGCTGTCTGGTGGGAGGACGTTCGAACAGGATCTCCTGGATCCGGTTCCGGATTGGATCCGGTTGGACCTCGTCTGACACGGCAGGCCTCCGCAAGGGTCGGGTGCGGGGGAAGCCGACTATGCCGGACCTGCCGGCGGGTCGCCAGAGGGCGACCGATCTCTCTGGTCAGTACAGGGCTGAGGTCAGGCGGCGCCGCCAGGTGGCGGTGCGCTCATCATCTGGACCCAGCACCTCGAGGAGGTCGATGAAGCGGCCCCTCGCCTCTTCGTCCCGGCTCACCAGTTCCAGGAGTTCGCCGAGGGTGGCATCGATGTCGTCTACCGCCTCAACACGTGCCAGGGCGGCAAGCCGACGGGTTTCGGCGGATTCGGGAATCTGGACAATGAGCGCCAGAGCCTCATCGCTGTCACCATCGTCGTCGCGCTCGATCAGCAGCGCAGCCAGCGCACAGACAACCACCGGGTTCTTCGGCTCAAGGTCGATTGCCTGGCGGAGGGAGGCCTCGTCACCTGCCTCGACCAGGAGATCTACGGGACCTGGCTGCTCGTCGACCATCAACCCCAGAACGAACGAGCGGACGGCGTCTTCTCCCTGGGCACCGACAAAACTGCCGACTACCTGACCGTCACGAATGCCGTAGACGGCGGGAATCGACTGCACCTTGAAACTCTGGGCGATTCCCGGGTTTGCATCGATGTCCACCTTGGCCAACTCGACCTGGCCTCCGGTTTCGGCAACCACCTTCTCGATGATCGGGGTCAGAGAGCGGCATGGGCCACACCACTCCGCCCAGAGGTCGACAACCACGGGCACCTGGCTGGACCGGTCCAAGACCTGAGCCTGGAATGTGGCGTCGGTGACATCCATGTGCTCAGGGTAGGGATCCCCTCTACATGCTCCACTATCGTTCGCGACGATGGACAACGAAGCCGGTATCGACCATGCCAGCGTGAGCCGCTGGCTCTCGCCGTTGATCGGCGGCATCGACGGCACGCTCACCTTTTCCAAGATGGCCGGAGGCCACTCGAACCTCACCTACTCGGTCAGCGACTCCTCGGATCGCCGATGGGTGCTGAGGCGTCCACCGCTCGGCAACGTGCTTGCAACCGCACACGACATGGCCAGAGAGCACCGGGTCATCAGCGCTCTGGCCGACAGCGGCGTACCGGTGCCCGGCCTCATCGGAATGTGTACCGACGTCGAGGTGAACGATGCCCCCTTCTATGTGATGGAATTCGTCGAAGGCGCTGTTGTGAGGACCCTCGATGATGCTCTCACCCATCCCATTGAGTTGCGCCGGAAGATGGGCGGATCCCTCGTTGAGGTTCTGGCGTCAATCCACGGCGTCGACGTCGATGCCGTGGGCCTTGCCGACCTCGGCCGCAGGGAGGGATACATTGAACGCCAGTTGAAGAGATGGCGAGCACAGTTCGTCGAGTCCGCCGACCGGGATGTGCCACACGTCCTCGAGGTGCATGACACCCTTGCGGCAAAGGTGCCGAGACAGCAGGGAGTTGGCATTGTCCACGGTGACTACAGGATCGACAACACGATCATGGGACCGGGCGGGCGGGTCGCAGCGGTGCTGGACTGGGAGCTGTGCACCCTCGGAGACGTACTGGCGGACGTGGCTGCAATGATCGCCTATTCAGACGAGCGGGCATCAAGCGGCATGGGCCTTCCCATGTCCGCCGATGGCTTCCCATCACCCGACGAAATCCGCCACCTCTACGAGGAGGTCGGGTCCCGGAACCTCGCTGACCTCGACTTCTACATTGCGTTCGCATACTGGAGGACAGCGTGCATAATCGAAGGCGTGTACAAACGCTATGCAGTCGGGTCCATGGGGGCCGACGCAGACCCACAAGCCATTGAGGCGTTCGGCCAGCGGACGGTCATCCTGGCCGACCTTGCCCGGGAGGCGGCTGCGCGGTTGCCCGGATCATGAGCACAGGGGCGAGTAGATGAACGACCCCTCTCCCCTCCTCGAGATCCTGGACCGGCCCGATCTCGACAGGCCGGTCCTGCTAATGGCCATGCAGGGGTGGGTGGATGCCGGCGGCGCGGCAATGACGTGCCGCGAAGCTCTCCTCTCAGGGAGTGGCAACAGCCTGATCGCCAGGCTCGACACCGACAGGCTGCTCGACCACAGGACACGCAGGCCGACGGTCGACCTCGTCGACGGTGTCTCCAGAGGCATCAACTGGCCTCTCATACAGGTCCACCTGCTGGAGCACAGGGGCGGGAGCGACCTCCTGCTTCTCGACGGTCCGGAACCAGACCACGAGTGGCGTCTCTTCTCGGCTGCTGTGGTCGACCTCTGCCGGAGACTGGGGGTGCAGATGGTCATCGGACTCGGCGCCTACCCGGCCGCCGTACCCCACACGCGGCCAACGCGCCTCGCATGCACAGCAGGTTCCGAGGACCTGACACGTGAACTCGACTTCGTCACGTCGACCCTGTCGGTACCTGCCGGCATCCAGGCTGTAGTCGAGGTGGAGGCTGCCGCTGCAGGAATCCAGGCCGTGGGCGTCTGGGCCCAGGTTCCCCACTACCTTGCTGCGGCCTCATACCCGCCAGCCTCGCTCGCCCTCCTCGGGGCGCTGAGCACCCTTTCGGGTGCATTTCTCGACACCGGGTCACTTCCTGAGCGCACCCTCGCCACGCGTTCCCGTCTTGACGAACTGGTGGCACGAAATCCTGAACATGTCACGATGCTGGAGCAGTTGGAGGCCGCCTACGACGACCTCCACGACCCGGGCGGCCGCCTGCCCACAGGCGAGGATCTGGCAGCCGAGTTGGAGCGCTTTCTCAGGGCGCGAGAAGACTGACCAGTCGGTTCAGACAACCAGGTTCACGAGGGATGGTGGCCTGACGATCACCTTCCTGGGGGTATCTCCCGCCAGGAACTCCTGAATCCTCTCCGATCCAAGCGCCATGGCCTCGGCGACATCTGCAGCGACATCGGCGGGAACCTCGATTCGGTCGCGGACCTTTCCGTTGACCTGGACCACCATGGTCACCGTGTCGTCGCGGAGTTTCGCCGGATCGGCCTCCGGCCATGGCTCTGTGTGCACGTGGCCGCCGTTTCGACGCTCCCAGAGTTCGGCACACAGGTGGGGTGCCGCCGGTGCCATCACCAGAAGCAGGGCATCGATGGCAGCGTCGAGGGTTTCGGTGTGTGGGCCGTCGTCGGACTGGACCCAGCGGTAGAGGGTGTTGGTGAACTCCATGAAGCCGGCCACGGCTGTGTTGTAGGACCACCGGTCGTACTCGCCTGTGACCCTGTCGACGAGTCGGTGGGTGGACCGGTCGATCTCAGCGTCGGCATCGATGGGCTCACCGTTTCGCGCTCCGGAGGTGAGCGGTCCGCCGGGCACGCAGAGCCGCCAGACCCTGTTCAGGAACTTGGAACATCCGTCGATGCCGAAGTCCTCCCAGTCGACGTCCTCCTGGGGTGGCTTGACCTGGAGGTGGGCCAGCCGCAGGGCGTCGGCACCCTGTGAGTCCAGGATCTCCTCGGGGGCGACAAGGTTCCCCTTCGACTTGGACATCTTGGTTCCACCGAGACGGATCATTCCCTGGGTGAACAGTCGCCGGAAAGGCTCGCGGAGGCCTGCTGGTGCCACCCCGAGGTCGGAGAGTGCCCTGGTGAAAAAGCGTGCATACATGAGGTGCAGAATTGCGTGCTCGACGCCCCCTATGTACTGGTCGACCGGCAGCCAGCGCTCAGCGGCAACTGCCGAGAAGGGGGCCTCGTCGCACCACGGGTCCGAGAATCGCAGGAAGTACCACGAGGAGTCGACGAAGGTGTCCATGGTGTCGGTCTCGCGACGGGCTGGACCTCCACAACCGGGGCAGGTCGCAGCCAGGAAACCCTCGTGGGTTGTGAGCGGCGACTGGCCTGTCGGCATGAACTCGACATCGTCGGGAAGGTCCACCGGCAGGTCGGCAAGGGGGACGGGCTGTTCTCCGCATGAATCGCAGTAGACGATCGGGATCGGGCAGCCCCAGTAGCGCTGGCGTGACAAGAGCCAGTCGCGGAGCCTGAACTTGACCGTGCCCTCCCCAAGCCCCTCGGACTCAAGCCAGTCGATTGCGGCAGCCTTGGCTTCGATCATGTCCATGCCATCGAGGAAGCCGCTGTTTATGGCAGGCCCCTCTCCGGTGTAGGCGTCGCCGTCGAAGTCGGCTGGAGGTTGCACGGTTCGCACGATGTCGCAGCCGTGGGCCACGGCGAAGTCCCAGTCGCGCTGGTCCTCGCCCGGCACGGCCATGATCGCCCCGGTTCCGTAGGTCATGAGCACGTAGTCGGCCAGGAACAGCGGTATCGGCTGTCCGTTGAACGGGTTGACGACGTGGCAACCGGTTGCCACCCCGCGCTTGTCGAGGCTGCCGGTGCTTGAGAGCCTGTCGATCTCGGAGCGGCCCGCCACTGACTCCCGGAAGGCCTCGACGGCCTGGCGCTGTTCGTCGGTGGTCAGTTCATCGACCCGCGGATGCTCCGGCGACATGACGGCGAAGGTGATTCCAAAGCTGGTGTCGGGCCGGGTTGTGTAGACCGCCAGGGACTCGACATCGGTGCGGGGTCGACCCTCGCCGTCGGCAATCGGCAGTCCGAACTGGGCACCTTCTGAGCGACCGATCCAGTGGCGTTGCATGATCTTGACCTTCTCGGGCCAGTCCAGGTCATCGAGGCCGTCGAGCAGTTCCTGGGCGTAGGCGGTGATGCGGTAGAACCACTGCTCCATGTCGCGCCGGTCGACGAGGTCGCCTGACCGCTCGCAGGTTCCATCTGGAAGCACCTGTTCGTTGGCGAGGACGGTCTTGCAGCCGGGGCACCAGTTGACGGGGGCCTCACCCCGGTAGACGAGACCCGCCTCGTAGAACTTCAGGAATATCCACTGGGTCCAGCGGATGTAGCCGGGGTCGTGGCTCCGGACCTCGCGCCGCCAGTCGTACACGGCGCCGATTCGACGCAGGGACGCTGAGAGTGTCGCCACATTTGCGTCCGTGTTGATTCGCGGGTGTGTACCGGTCTTGATGGCTGCATTCTCGGCGGGCAGGCCGAACGAGTCGAAGCCGATCGGCGAGAGCACGCCATCGCCGCGCATGGTCCGGTACCGGACCAACAGGTCACCCATCGTGTAGTTGCGCACGTGTCCCATGTGGGCCGGACCGCTCGGGTACGGATACATCGACAACACGTAGAAGGGTGGACGTGGGTCGTCGTTGTCGACCTCGTATGTTCCGTCATCGCTCCAGTGCTGCTGCCAGCGCTGCTCGATTGACTGCGGGTCGTAGTGCTCGGACATCGCAGCGAGGCTACCGACGGGCCGGGCCGGCGACCCGCATCTGAGCCGGGGAGTCGGCGAAAGGGCGTTCAGGGGCCGGTTGGCGGGCTGTCGCCCGCTGCTACGCTTTCGGCGATCTCGGGGCTATAGCTCAGTTGGCAGAGCGCCTCCATGGCATGGAGGAGGTCGAGGGTTCAATTCCCTCTAGCTCCACAAAATCCCGGAATTTCACCTCAGGCTGTCGGCACCGGTCTGGGACAGTCGGCCCATAGGCGTTCGAGGTCGTAGAAGGCCCGCTGCTCGTCGGTGAGCACATGGACCATGAAGCCGCCGTAGTCCATCAGCACCCATTCGTAGTAGTCGGAACCCTCTACGTTCACCGGCTTGAGGTCGGCCCCTAGGGTCAGTTGTTCCTCCACCTCGTCGACGATGGCGCGTACCTGGCGGGTGGTTGAGCCGGCTGTCACGACGAAGTAGTCGGTCACGCCGATGACGTCGCCGACATCGATGATCAGCGAGTCGTGTCCGAGCTTTTCGGAGGCGGCGGTGACAGCCATGCGTGCCAGCCCGAGATAGTCGGCCGCCGCTGAGGCTTCTTCGCTGACGAGAGAAGAGTTGGTGTCCACCTGGAAGGTGATGCTAACCGGCTCGGGCAGTGAAGTCTGCTCCGATGACCACGGTCAGGTCGGCAGCCGGGCTGGCCGCCTCGTCGAAGATCACACCGGCGTGGATGGCCACGGCGAGGGCTGTCGCTGCTTCTTGCATCTCGGGCTCCCTGTAGACGACCCGGGTCTGGATCACGTTGAAGTTCCTGAAGTTGCCGACAACCGCTATGTCGACACCTGCGGCCCTGACAACCTGTCGTGCGTAGGCGTCAATTCCGAAGTCACCTGTTCCGTTGAGCAGCCGGACCGTCGGAGCTGAGCCGCTCTCGGTCGGGATGGGGAACGGGAACATGGCATCGGCAATCTGTTCCAGCGCCGCCGGGTCGGCGACCATTGAGTCTCCGGACATGACCCATGGGGAGGTCTCGACCCGCATCTCGCCACGAGCAAGCGTCTCGACCAACCTGACCAACTCCATGTCGACGGCAGGGAGGTTCCTGGAAGGTTCTGCCCCGGCGGCCACCGCTGAGAGCCATGCCTCCCAGAACATCGAGTGTCTACGCAGGATCCCGAGCGAACCACCCCTGTCCGGGAGTGCCAACAGGTTCACAACGTCGGCTGCAGCGAGGGAGTTGTCGGCTGTCGAGAACCTGACGACGCTGGTGCCGTCTTCGATGATCTGGAGGAGATCGTGCTTCAGCGTGATCGGCAGGGGTGACACCGGTTTGACGAGGTTGGTCCAACTGGTCGGTGTGAGCGATGCCACCCCTGTGAAGTCGGTACCGAGAAGAGAACCCAGGAGGGCCCGCGCATTGTCGATCCCGTCGGCTCCATGGAGATCGGCGAGGCTGCAGCCAGGGCCACCACAGGCATCGACGTACAGGTCCCCTGGCACCAGGAGCACGGTGCCACCACCCTCGGCCCTGTCTGAGACGGCCAGGACAGCGACACCGACGAGGCTGGCATCTTCGTCCTCTGTTACGACGAGCATCGACCATGTCTGTTCAACGAACGCCTCAAAGCCAGGTGCCGATGGGTCAGTCACCGCCTCACGGGTCTGGCCCTCCTCGCTGTTGAGGATGGTCCGGAGACCGTCCACCATGAGGGTTCCAGACCAGATGACCGCCACGAGGAGAATAATGGGGAAACCCCATCGCCAGGCCGTCTCAGCTGGAGATGCTTCATTCGGCCCTCGGAACCACCGGATCCAAACTGGGGGCTTCTCGGCACCGGAATCGAGATCGACGTCCGTCGGATCAGTGGAACCCACTGGGATCTGATCCTTGCCGTTCACCGCTGAGCCCCGTAGAGACCGTGCCGTTTGATCAGGTCAGCAACCCCGACCGGAACCTGGCTGTCGATTGACCCTCCGGATTCGACCTTGCCCCGAATGTCGACGGCGGACACTTCGAGCAGCGGCGCCTCGAGCAGTTCGTAGTTCCAACCGCTCGAGGGGCGGCCACCGTCGTGACCGGGGCGATCCATGACCACGATGGTCGCATGCTGCCTGACCTCATCGGGCCTGATCCAACTGTCGAGGGTCGAGGCCACATCGCTGCCGATCAACACAAACAGGTTCGCCCCGGGATAGCGGCCCTCGAGTTCGATCAGGGTGTCGGCCGTGTAGGTGGGCCCTCCCCGCTGCATCTCGAGATCGTCTGCCTGCAGGCCCCTGTGGCCCTCAACTGCCGCCTCGACCATGGACAATCGAAGCTCGGCTCCTGTCAGGCCGGATTCGCGGAGGCCACCGACCCCGGTCTTTTGCCACGGATCGTTTGCCACCGTGAAGAGAACGAGGTCGAGGTTCAGGCGATCGCGGGCCTCGATGCCTGCCAGAACATGTCCGTTGTGCGGTGGATCGAAGGTTCCGCCGAGAACGCCGATCCGGCGGGGGTTGTTGCCGGGCACGTCGGTGAGGCTACCGGCTGGACCATTCCTCCGGCTGACACCCACCTGACCTGCGCATTTCGGGCATAATCCCTGTTGCAACCTCGGCCAGAGGCCCTCTATGACATGTGTCATAGCCCTGCCCCTTCACACGGCGGCCAAGGTGTGTAAGAATGTCACCCAGACGAAGGCACCGAAACAAGCATCTGCGCGGATAGCCCTCAGTTTCCCCCGAAAGTCAGCTATGCGGCGCCGCGCGGCGGTGCCGGTCCAAAGGCATGTGAGTAGACAATGAGTGATTCAGTAGGTCAGTACCTGAACGAGATCGGAATGGTTCCCCTCCTCAACGCACAAGAGGAGCGTGAGCTGTCCCAGACGATCGAAGCCGGTGCAGCAGCACGGGCCAGCAAGGAAGAGGGAGAGACCGGTCGGGAACTCGACCGTGCAATCCGCCTCGCAGCACGCGCCAAGGACCGCTTCATCCGGTCCAACCTGCGCCTGGTCGTGAGCGTGGCCCGCCGCTACCCGCTGCCCCCCGGCATGGAACTGCTCGACCTCATCCAGGAGGGCAATCTGGGCCTTGAGCACGCTGTCGACAAGTTCGACTGGCGCAAGGGCTTCAAGTTCTCCACCTATGCGACGTTCTGGATCCGTCAGGCGATCGGCCGTGCCCTCGACCAGAAGGCCAGCCTGGTTCGCCTTCCCGGCGACCGCTCGGCGAGCCTCAGGGCCGCCCTGCGCAACGTCTCGGGAAATGGCGACGAGTTGGACGAGGAGCATGCACGCCTCCACCGCCTCACCACCCCCACCTCGCTTGATCGCACCATCGGTGACGACGACAGCAACGAACTGGTCGACCTGCTCCCCGACTCCAAGCCGGGCCCCGAGCACGAGGTAATGGCCATGGCCGAGAACGAGATGGCAACCCAGTTGCTCGACGTTCTCGACACGCGTGCCCGCTACGCCGTCGAACAGCGTTTCGGCATCGGCGACGGCCGCAAGCGCAGCTACCGCGAGGTAGGCGAAGATCTCGGCGTCACAGCCGAGGCTGCGCGGCGTCTGGTGAAGCGTGCTGTCAACACCGTGCGTGACCGCGCCACCGAGGTAATTGACGCAGCCTGAGCGGGTATGTCCCACAGGGGCACCTGCGATAATCACCACACCTGTAGACAGCGCCTGCTCGTAGGCTCTATCTCGTGGACTCAACCGAAACCGAAGCGCCCTCACCTGCGCCCGCAGCGCCCTGGACACCCACCTCATGGCGTGACCACAAGGCGGATCAGCAACCAAGCTGGCCTGATCCCAACGCCCACCAGGCCGTTGTGGACAGGCTCTCCACCATGCCTCCGCTGGTGTTTGCAGGCGAGGCCCGCGAACTGACAGAGCAGCTGGCAGCGGTCGCCCGTGGCGAGGCGTTTCTCCTCCAGGCCGGCGACTGCGCAGAGTCCTTTGAGACCTCTGCCGACTCCATCCGCGATCGCCTCCGGGTGATCCTCCAGATGGCGGTCGTTCTCACGTACTACACCGGTGTTCCCGTGGTGAAGGTCGGGCGTATCGCAGGCCAGTTCGCGAAACCCCGGAGCAGCGACACCGAGACGGTCGATGGCGTCGAGTTGCCGTCCTTTCGCGGCCACATAATCAACGACATCGGCTTCTCCCAGGGTGATCGCCTTCCTGACCCCGAACGTCTCATGACCGCGTACAACCGGGCTGCAGCGACGTTGAACCTCCTGCGGGCCTTCACCAAGGGTGGCTTCGCCTCGCTTACGAGCGTCCACCAGTGGAACAGGGAGTTCGTGGCCGACAGCCCCGCAGGTCAGCGCTACGAGGCCATGGCCGACGAGATCGACAGGGCCGTCCAGTTCATGGAGGCCTGCGGCATCACCGGCGACACCCTCGCCGAGCTGCGCCAGGTCGACTTCTACACCAGCCACGAGGCACTGCTGCTCGGCTACGAGCAGGCCCTCACCCGTGAGGACTCCCTTGCCGGCGGGTGGTACGACTGCTCGGCCCACATGCTCTGGATCGGTGAGCGCACCCGCCAGATCGACGGTGCCCATGTCGAGTTTCTGAGGGGGGTGAACAACCCGATCGGCTGCAAGGTGGGGCCCACCGCCACCGCTGACGAGCTGCTCGCCCTGTGCGACACCCTGGACCCCCATCGGCGTCCCGGCCGCCTCACCTTCGTCACCCGCATGGGTGCCAACAGGGTCGTCGATCTGTTGCCGCCGCTGCTGTCGGCCGTGTCTGATGCCGGCCACCAGTTGGTCTGGACCTGCGACCCGATGCACGGCAACACCTTCACCGCCGACGACGGACACAAAACCCGCCACTTCGAGGACGTCCTGGCCGAGGTGTCCGGCTTCTTTGCCGCCCACCGCTTCGCCGGGACCAACCCCGGCGGTGTCCACCTTGAGTTGACCGGCGACGATGTGACCGAGTGCCTGGGCGGGGGTGCCGAGGTCCTGACCGAGGACCTCTCCAGCCGCTACGAGACCATGTGTGATCCCCGTCTGAACGGCAGCCAGAGCGTCGACCTGGCCTTCAGGCTGGCCGAACTGCTCAGGGCAACATCCGGCTCGGGTGCCTGAGCGACCTCAGACCAGCTTCTCGACGAACGCCTCCAGTTGTCGGAGGTTGCGCACCTCGAATGTGCCCTCGCAGTGGGTCGAGTACTCCCCCACTATCGAGTCGCCGGTGTCCCAGTAGGCACGGGGCTCAGGGTTCAACCAGTAGACCTTCCGGGCCTTGTGCTGCATCTCCTTGAGTATCCATGACTGTGAGGCGTGGTAGTTGTTGCGTGCATCACCCAGAATCATGACCGTGGTCTTGGGTCCCACATCGCGCCCGAAGCGTTCCCAGAACACCCCGAAGGCGTGCCCGTAGTCGGAGTGCCCGTCGACCCACACGACGTCTGCCTCGGTGTTGACACGGTGGACGGCCTCGCCGATGTCCTCAACACCCTCAAAGAATCCGGTCACCTCGTCGAGGCCGTCGATGAACACGAACGACCTGACCTTTGAGAACTGCCCGCTGATGGCGTAGACGAGGTGAAGGGTGAATCGGGCGAACGCCGCCACGGAGCCGGATATGTCGGCCACGACCATGATCTCAGGCTTCGCCGGCCGCGGGAACCTGAACTTGGGTTCGGCGGGCACACCCCCGTAGCTGAGGGAGTGGCGGATCGTGTTGCGGAAATCGAGTGGGCCCTTTCGGCCGTGGCGTCGTTTGCGGGCGAGGCGCACGGCCAGCTTCCGGGTAAGCGGATGTATGGCCTTTTTCAGGTCAGCCATCTCCTCGCGGGAGGCGTGCATGAAGTCGACATCCTCGGGCAGGGGCTTTCGCAGCGTCCTCGCCATGGCCTCAACGCCGCGGTCGGCCACCAGACGGCGTCTGATCTCGGCTTCAATCTCCTGTTTGAGTTGTTCTATGCGATCGCTGAACTCGTCCCGTTCGAGGCGCTCCTCGAGCGGGGTGAGGTCCTCGGGTGCCTCTTGTCTGGCGGCATCCATCAGGCCCTCGAGCACCCCGTCCAGGTCCAGGTTCCGCAGTGTCCGGTACAGGTAGTAGGTGCCACCGACAGGTCGGCCGGGTTCCATGCCGGCGTAGCGCATGACCGCCTGTCGGGCGAGGGCCCGCAGCATCGCCTGATCTCCGTTCATGAGGGCCTTCATGAGCATCTCGGCCAGTTGTTCAGGGGTGAGGCCCGACATTGCCCCTCCACCGCCCTGGGGGGCACCATCGCCCGGCGGTCCGGGCTCGCCTTCTGGTCCTTCCCCTTCGGCAACACCGTCAAGCGTGTACTCGTCGCCCCTCATCGAGAAATAGACCTCGAACACGACCTCAAAGGTCCGCCAGTGGGAGTGGTTCTTCACGAGCGTCGACCCGAGCGCGTACTTGAATGCGTCCCGGTCCTCGATCGGGATGTGGGTAACCGCCTCCATCGCGTCCAGGTTCTCGGTGAGGCTCACCGGGAGGCCGGCCTGACGGAGTTCGATGATGAATCCCGACAGCAGGTCAAGCAGCGGTGTGTCCTCGCGGCCACCTCCGCTCGGTGGGCCAGTCTGTTCGGTAACGGTCATCGACTGGTAGCGAGGGTGGCTCAGGTGGCGTCGTCGACGAGGTCGTCGGGCCGGTCGGCAAACTCCTTGACCGCCTTGTCGATGTCTGTGCGGTACTTGAGGAGGATGTTGACGGTGTCGGTTGCCGACTGGGCGTCGACCTTGTCTATTCCGAGCAGCACGAGGGTTCTGGCCCAGTCGAGGGTCTCCGATACCGATGGACTCTTCTTCAGGTCCAGTTGGCGGATGGAACGCACGATGCGGGCAACCTGATCGGCGAGGTTGGCGTCGACGCCGGGCACCTTGGCCATCACTATCTCACGCTCACGCTCAAGGTCGGGGTAGTCGATGTAGAGGTACAGGCAGCGACGTTTGAGAGCCTCGGACAGTTCCCGGGTTGCGTTGGAGGTCAGGAACACGAGCGGCACCTGGGTCGCTTTGACCGTTCCCAGCTCAGGAATCGACACCTGGTACTCGGAGAGGATCTCGAGGAGCAGGGCCTCGGTCTCGACCTCCAGGCGGTCCACCTCGTCGACGAGCAGGAGTACCCGGTCCTCGGCGCGGATCGCCTCGAGCAGCGGCCTCGTGAGGAGGAACTCCTCGGAGAAGAGGTCGTCTTCGATCTCTGACCAGTCGTTGTCGTCTCCGCTGGCCTGAATACGGAGTAGTTGCTTCTTGTAGTTCCATTCGTAGAGGGCCTTGGACTCGTCGAGCCCCTCGTAGCACTGGAGGCGAATGAGCCTGGCCCCGGTGATCTCGGCGACGCTCTGGGCAAGCTGTGTCTTGCCGGTTCCAGCGGGCCCCTCGACCAGGATGGGCTTACCGAGGCGGTCGGCCAGGTAGACGATGCCAGCTATGCCGTCGTCGGCCAGGTAATTGGCATCTGCGAGTGATCTGCGGACGCCATCTACGTCCTCGAAGCGAAAGTCCATCGGGTGAGCGTACAGACGCTGTGCTTCCCGGCCGCAACCGGGCAGTTCGGGTCAGGCCCGCACCTGACCCGTTCCGTGGATGACGTACTTCTCGGTGGTCAGCTGCTCAAGGCCCATGGGACCCCGCGCATGCAGCTTCTGGGTGCTGATACCGATCTCTGCGCCGAAGCCGAACTCATCGCCGTCGACGAACCTGGTTGAGGCATTGACGAGGACGGCTGCTGCGTCGACCTCGCGTGTGAAGCGGTCGGCTGCAGAGCGGTCCTCGGTGACGATTGCCTCACTGTGGCCTGAGCCTGTCTCGTTTATGTGCACGATCGCCTCATCGAGGTTGTCGACGACCCTGATCGAGAGCTTGAGGTCCAGGTATTCGGTTGACCAGTCGTCTTCCACTGCCGTGCCCACTTCGGGCAGGACCCGGCGGGCGCGTTCATCGCCCACCAGTTCCACACCCTTGAGTGCGGAGGCTGCAAGCGGAAGGAAGTCGCTGGCCACCGCCCGGTGAACCACGAGGCTCTCGGCGGCATTGCATACCGATGGCCGCTGCATCTTGGCGTTGACGATGATTTCGGTTGCCATCTCGAGGTTGGCTGTTGCATCCACGTAGACGTGACAGTTCCCATCACCGTCTATGACGTATGGGACAGTGGCGTTCTCGAGGATCGAGCTGATCAGGGCCGGGCCACCACGCGGTATGAGGCAGTCAACGAGGCCGCGCTGTCTCATGAAGTCGACCGCTGCCTCGCGGCTGACATCGTCGACGAGGATCACTGCGTCCGCCGGGAGGCCCTTCTCGGGAAGAGCCCTTCGGATCGAGCGCGTAATCGCCAGGTTCGATGACAGCCCGCCCGATGATCCCCTCAGGAAGGCCACGTTGCCCGACTTGAGGCAGAGGCCGAAGGCGTCGCTTGTGACGTTTGGTCGGTTCTCGTAGATGATCGCCACCACCCCGAGCGGCACCCTCACCTTGTGCATCATGAGGCCGTTCGGTCGGGTCCACTCGGCTGTGACGGTTCCGACCGGGTCTGGAAGGTCCGCTACCTGTCGCAGCCCGTCGGACATGGCAGCCAGTCGGTTGCCGTCCAGGCGCAGGCGGTCGACCATCTGCTCGGTTGTCCCGGATGCCACGGCACGGTCAACATCAAGCTGGTTCGCAGCCAGAATCTCTGCGGTGTCTCGAACGAGTTGATCGGCGGAGGCGCGGAGTGCAGCGTCCTTGGCCACGGTTGAGGCGGCAGCCACCGCGGGCGCCGCCGCTCTTGCCCGCAGGGCAAGGTCTCTTACCGTCCCCGTCGCTGGTGTGTCCATGGATGCAGAGGCTACCGAGGCTGTCGGGGCGGCGACCTACGCAGATGGCCTTGCGACTAGCCTCGCCCCAATGGACAGGTCCCAGCCACAGGTCTGCCGGTGAGCGGCGAGGGGCTACAGGAGCAACCGGCGACGCGTGGCTCTTCAGCGGTTGCAGGCGGAATCTTCCTGTCCCGACTGGCCGGGCTGGTCCGTGAGGCCCTGTTGAGATCGGTGCTGGGCCTGGGGCCGGCAGCCGACGCCTTCGCAGCGGCACTTCGGATTCCCAACGTTCTCCAGAACCTGCTGGGTGAGGGCTCGCTGTCGGCCTCGTTCATTCCGGTGTACAGCCGCCTGCTCGGCGAAGGCCACGAACGCGAGGCCGGTCGGGTTGCCGGCGCCGTTGCTGGCCTGTTGACGGCGCTGGCGGGAGCGCTCACCCTCCTGGGCATCTTGTTTGCGCGACCGCTGACACTCCTTCTGGCCCCCGGATTCAGCGATGAGACACTGGATCTGACCGTCGACCTGGTCCGGATCACAACCGCCGGTGTCGGCTTCCTCGTCCTCTCCGCCTGGTGCCTCGGTGTCCTCAACAGCCACCGGCGCTTCTTCCTCTCGTATGTCGCTCCGGTGCTCTGGAATGCAGCGCAGATTGCTGTGCTGGCTGCAGCCATCCTCGGATCGTGGGACCCCGTCGACGCCGCCAGGGCGCTCGCCTGGGGTCTCGTCGCCGGCGGGGTTCTCCAGTTCGGTGTTCAGGCTGTGGCCGTTGCCCGCCTGGTACCCGGTATCCGCGTTTCCCTTGCAGCCAGGCTTCCATCCGTTACCGAGGTCCGAAGGCGCTTTGGACCGGCTGTGCTGGGGCGGGGCGTAGTCCAGTTGTCCGGCTACCTGGACCTGATTCTGGCCTCGTTGCTCGTGACGGGTGCCGTGGCCGGGCTGTTGTCGGCCCAGATGCTCTACGCACTGCCGATAAGCCTGTTTGCGATGAGCGTGGCGGCCTCTGAGCTGCCAGAGATGTCACGAGCCGGCGATCCGACACTTCTTGTCTCACGATGCCACTCGGCCCTACGACGGACATCGTTCTTCGTGGCCTTCGCAGCGGTTGCCTATGTGGTTGCCGGCGAGACGATCGTGGGTGCCCTCTTTCGCTGGGGGGCCTTTGATGCAGACGACACCCGGGCGGTGTGGCTGGTTCTGGCCGCCTATTCGCTGGGGCTTCCCGCAGTCGGTGCGTCTCGCATATTCCAGAACACCCTCTACTCCATCGGCGACACGAAGGGCCCTGCCCGCATAGCTGCAACCAGGGTTGTCGTGGCCGGCGTGATCGGTGTCGTGTTCATGTTCCCGATGGACCATGTGAGCGTGGTGGCCGGTTCCCTCTCGGGGCTGGAGAACGTCTTTGCCGCGGGTGGGCCCCATGTCGAGATCCCGGGCGCTGTCGGTGCACCCCATCTGGGCGCTGTGGGACTTGCTCTCGGCTCAGCGGTGGCGGCATGGCTCGAGTTGGTGTTGTTGACACGCCGCGGCAGACGAACCGTAGAGGGCTTTCCGTCTGCTCTCGGGACACTTCGTCCACTGTTGCCGGCCCTGGCAGCGGCAACGCCCGTAGCGCTGATCCTGGTAGCCACGACCACAGGGCTCCCCCCACAGGTGTCCGCACCGCTGGTCCTCGCCGCCGCCGGACTGACCTACACGGTCGTTGCGCACCTAACCGGGGTTACCGAGGCGAGGCTCTTGTTCTCGCGGCTTGTTCGGACCAGTCGGGGTTGACCCGGCCGAGCCAGCCTCGATCCCAGCGGCCTCAGGGAAGGACCACGAGGTCGTCGGCGTGGATGACCTCGTGTGACACACCCTCGGGCAGTTCGCTGGTCCTGGCTCCCATGTTGGCCTGGAGCAACTTGGCCTCGTGTCTCACGATGCCCTTGGCGAACACCGTTCCATCAGGGTCGACGACCTCGACTGCGTCGCCGACGTCGAACTGGCCGCTTGCGCCGACCACTCCGGCCGGAAGCAGCGACACTCGACGCTCCTCCAGGGCCCTTCTGGCTCCGGCGTCAACCTGAATGCGCCCAGAGGAGCCGACGGCAAACGCAATCCACAGCCGCCGTGCGCTCAGGCGGCCCTCTCGGGCATGCACCACCGTGCCGACACCGGGGGTGTTCCCGCATGCATCTACGACGACACCCGAGCGTCGTGCATCGGCAATGACCGTTCGCACCCCTGACCAACTCGCGATCTTGGCGGCCGCCAACTTTGACGCCATTCCACCGCTGCCACGGACAGAGCCGCTGGCTCCGGCGAGGTGCTCCAGCTCGTGGTCGATCTCGATGATCTCCTCGATCAGGGATGCATCTGCGTCGAGACGCGGGTCGGCGGTGAGGAGCCCGGGGGTGTCGGTGAGCAGAACAAGTACGTCGGCCTCGACGAGGTGTGCCACCAGGGCGGCGATGCGGTCGTTGTCTCCGAAGCGGATCTCATCGTCGGCAATGGCGTCGTTCTCGTTGACCACGGGTACGACTCCGAGCTCAAGGAGGCGTGTGAGCGTTCCCCTGGCGTGCAGGTACTGGGCCCTGACGAAGAAGTCCAGGGGAGCCAGAAGGACCTGGCCTACGACAAGGTCATGCCTTGCCAACTCCCGCTGATAGGTGCCGATCAGGTTTCCCTGCCCTACAGCTGATACCGCCTGGAGCGTCACCGCGTCTCGCGGGCGTCTCTCGCCTCCGAGACCCAGATCGGGAAGGCCGGCGGCGATCGCCCCAGAGGTGACCACCACCACCCAGTGTCCCTGTCGGCGCAACTCGGCGACCTCGTCGCAGAGCTTGGCCACGAGGGAGGAGTCGATCACACCCTCCTCGTCAGTGATCGATGACGTGCCGACCTTGACCACCGCTGTGATTCGCATATCTGAGTCCATGGTCACTCTTCGTAGTCGAACTCGAGCCGACCGATCCGCACAGTTTCTCCTTCACGCACGCCGGCACGTGAAAGGGCCCTGTCGACACCCATGTTCTTGAGCCTTTCGTGCAGGTAGTCGAGGGCCTCGAAGTTCGTAAGGTCGTTGAGGTTCGTGACCAGCTTCACCCTGCGGTCGTTGATCTCCCAGGTGCCGTCCTCTCCCCTCTCAACTGCGATGTCGACCGGCTCTGGTCTGTGCACGACAACGGCAGGACGCCGCACAACGGTTTCCCTCGCTTGAACCACCAGATCTGCCAGGCGGTGAACCAGGGGATCGAGGCCCTCGCCGGTCATCGCCGAAAGGCGATCTCCGCTGAAGTCTTCGCTGGTTTCGGCCACGTCGGCCCTGGAACCGATAACCACGCGGGGCCGGTCGAGGAGGTCAGGTTTGTAGGCCTCCAACTCTCCCAGGAGCACGCTGAGCTGCTCGTCGGGTGGACGCTCGGCGGTCGGGGCCAGGTCCAGCATGATCAGGAGAACGCGGGCCCTCTCGATATGTCGCAGGAAGCGGTGCCCAAGGCCGCGGCCGTCGCTGGCACCCTCAATGAGGCCTGGTATGTCGGCGACCACGAACTCTGTCCTGCCCTCGGGGCGAACCACTCCGAGGCTCGGTTCGAGGGTGGTAAACGGATAGTCGGCGATTCGGGGCTTGGCCGCTGAGATCCGCGAGATGAGGGTGCTCTTGCCCGCATTCGGAAAGCCGACGAGGGCCACATCGGCCATCAGGCGCAACTCCAGCCTCAGCCAGCGCTCCTCACCCTCCTCTCCCTGCTCGGCGAATGAGGGTGCACGCCTCCGGTTGCTCAGGAACTTCGCGTTGCCGCGGCCGCCACGGCCTCCGTCACCACCGAGCCAGCGGTCCCCGCTCACCAACAGGTCCGCTAGAACCTGCCCTGAGTGGAGGTCATGGACCGTGGTTCCCTCTGGGACCTTGATCACCAGGTCGTCACCGGAACGGCCATGGCGCTTGCCCCCTGAGCCGTGGGTTCCGTTGCTGGCCCTGCGATGGGGATGGTCCCGAAAGGCCAACAGGGACGCGACATTGTGATCGGCCTCAAGCCAGACGCTGCCGCCGCTGCCGCCGTCTCCGCCGTCGGGGCCGCCCTTGGGCACATGAGCCTCCCGGCGAAACGACACGGCACCGGCTCCACCGTCGCCACCGCGCACGTTCAGCCCGCACTCGTCCACGAACTGCGACATTCCATCAGCCTACTTAGGGCTCCGGGCGTCCCCTGATGTCAGTTCTGTTCCGTATGGTGTCTCAATGGCGATGCAGGAGGTCAACCCGGCGGCACGGGGAGCGAGCGAGCGGTCGGAACTGTGGGCATCCACGATGGATGGCACCACCACCGCAGGTACCCCCGAGGGCGTGCGTACCGCCCATTCCGACAGCACCGCCTGCGCCGCCTCCTCTGGCCTGTTGGACCGCGAGTCCCGCGAGGGCGACGACGAGGCCCAGTTGTCTGCCGATGCGACCAGGGTCGTTGGCGCCGGCAGCCGCCTGGTCGAGGAGCCTTCTGACCACCTGCGGACCTGCTTCGAGCGTGACCGTGACCGCATCCTGCATTCCACGTCGTTCCGGAGGCTGGCCGGCAAGACACAGGTGTTCGTGTTTCCCGAGGACCACCAGCGCTCACGACTCACCCATGCGCTCGAGGTGGCCCAGGTTGCCACCTCGATTGCCCGGGCACTGCGCCTGAACGTAGCCCTCGCCGAGGCCATCGCCCTGGGCCACGACTGTGGCCACGGACCCGGTGGGCATGCCAGCGAGGATGCCCTGTCGCCCTACCTCGAGGGTGGCTACGACCACGCTGTCTGGGGTGCCGATGTGGCCCTGGCTCCCCTGAACCTCTGCTCTGAGACCCTCGATGGCATCCGCAACCACTCCTGGTCCAGACCCGCTCCCTCAACCCCCGAGGGCGAGGTCGTTAGCTGGGCGGATCGCATCGCCTACGTCTGCCACGACTTCGAGGATGCCGAGCATGCCGGCGTGGTGGGGGCAGCCGACCTGCCTCTCCTTGTCAGGGAACGCTGCGGCACCACACGCCGTGAGCAGTTGGCGGCGTTGATCAACGGATTGTTGTCGGCCACCAGCCGGACAGGCCGCGTTTCGATGGACGAGCCGATGGCCGAGGCGCTGGCGGCATTTCGCTCCTTCAACTACGAGGACATCTACCTCCGTCCAGCGTCAGTCGAACAGGCTGGACGCGTGATCGACATGCTGCGTGCGCTGGTGGACCACATCACCTCCAACCCCCGGTGCCTGCCTGACGATGCTGACATGTCGGGTGCCGATGCAACACGAATTGCCGCCGTCGGCTATGTGGGCGGCATGACTGACAGGTTCGCCTGCCGTAGCGCCGTGCGTCTCCTCGACTGGCCGATCGAACGACTTCCGGCCGGGCTGGACCTACGACCCTGAGAGCAGTCCCGGTACTTCGACCTGCTTAGATGGTCTCTCGCTTGATCGGGACGATGAAGCGAGACCGCTGAACGGCCGGGTCAGTCGGTGAGGATGTCGACGAGCTTGCGCCCGCCGCGGTAACCGAACTTGACCACGCCATCGGCTGTGGCGAAGAGGGTGTCGTCGCCACCACGGCCCACGTTGGTGCCGGGATGGAACTTGGTGCCACGCTGGCGCACGATGATGCTGCCGGCGGTGACGGCGCCGCCGTCGAAGACCTTCACGCCCAGACGCTGAGCATTGGAATCGCGTCCGTTGCTGGTTGAGCCGCCGCCCTTGGTCTTTGACATGTGGTCAGCCCCTCTTGATTCCGGTGATCTCGATCTCGGCCAGGTGCTGGCGGTGACCCCACCGGCGACGCTGGTTGCTCTTGTTCTTGTAGGTGAAGGCGTTGATCTTGGGCCCGCGGGCATCGGCCACGATGCGGACGGTCACTGCCGATCCAGCCAGGGCCTCGGGGGTGGCGAGAACGTCGTCGCCATCGACCAACATGATCGGTTCGAACTCGATGTCGGTGCCGAGTTCGCCGAGGCGCTCAACTACGACCCGCTGGCCTTCTTCGACCCGGTACTGCTTTCCGCCTGTGGCGATTACTGCATACATAGAGCCTGCAGGCTATCTGGGAAGCGTATCGACGCCACCGTGACCGATGGCTCGTTGCTCGCACGAATTGGGGCCGTGTTCACCGCCTGCCGGCCCTTCCGGAGCCGGCCAGGAGATTGTCGTCGAGTTCAACGCCGTGGCCGCCGCAGTCGTCACATATCGATGAGAAGGACTGCAGGAGTCCCTCACCGATGCGCTTACGCGTCATCTCCACGAGTCCCAGGTCGGAGATGTCAAAGACCTGTGTGCGTGTCTTGTCGCGACCGAGCGAGTCGCGCAGGGTTCGGGCCACGTTCTCGCGGTTGGATTTGACCTCCATGTCGACGAAGTCGATGACGATGATGCCACCGATGTCTCGTAGGCGCAGCTGGCGTGCGATCTCCTCAGCGGCCTCGAGGTTGTTTCGGTACACGGTCTCCTCGAGGCTCGACTTGCCGACGTTCTTGCCGGTGTTCACGTCGACGACGGTGAGGGCCTCGGTCGTCTCGATGATGAGCGACCCACCTGACGGCAGCCAGACCTTGCGGTCGAGGGCCTTTCGCAACTGCTCGTGAACGTGGTGGAGTTCGAACAACGGAAGGGTCTCGACCTCGGGGTCGTGGTAGGTGATCCGGTCGGCAAGCGCCGGGTTGATGCTCTCCACGTAGGAGCGGACCTGTTCGTACATCTCCCGGTCGTCGATGACCACGCCACGGAAGTCCTTGTTGAACTCCTCGCGAATGAAGCGAAATGCCATCTCGGGTTCCCGGTACAAGAGGCTCGGGGCCTTGGCGCTCTTGGACATGGCCTCGATCTCGTCCCACTGTGTGGAGAGGCGGCGGACATCGCGGGCGATCTCCTCCTCTGTGATGTTCTCGGCTGCGGTGCGCACGATAATGCCGTGTTGTTTGGGCTTGACCTGGTCGAGAATTGATCGGAGACGCTTGCGCTCGGTGTCGGGCAGTCGCTTTGAGATTCCGTAGGTGGTGCTGTTGGGCACCAGGACCACGAAGCGCCCGGCCAGGGAGATCTCCTGGGTTAGGCGGGCTCCCTTGTGGGCGATCGGGTTCTTGGTGACCTGGGCGATGATGGTCTGCCTGGCCCTCAGTACCTGTTCGATGCGGGGCCGCTGGCCTCCCTCGAGATCCTCGGCGTCGAACTGCAGATCTCCCCTGTAGAGCACGGCGTTCTTGGGTGTACCGATGTCTACGAACGCCGCCTCCATGCCGGGCAGGACATTTTGGACCTTTGCCAGGTACACGTTTCCGTGGATCTCGCCGACGTCGTCGGCTGGCCGGGACAGGTAGTGCTCGATGAGTGCCCTGCCCTCGAGTATCGCCAACTGGGTAAAGCCGTCGGAGACACTGACACACATCAGGTAGCGGCCAATCGGCCTGCCCCTGCGTTCACGTCCGCGTCGACTCTTGAGGGTGGCCTCGTCCAGCTCGATCGGGCCGTCGTCATGGACGGCCTGCACGGGCCTCCCCCTGTCTGAACCCTGGCCGCCTCCCTGGCCGCCACGGCCCTTTCCGCGGCCGCCGCGGCGTCGCCGACGCTTGCGGCCACCGCCTTCACCGCTACCTCCACCGGAGCTGGACTGTGAGGTCCGGTCCTCTCCGCCAGCTACCTGGGGTGCCGGCCGGCTGTCGCCGATCTGTGGCCTGGGTGCAGGTCGGCTGTCGCCGATCTTGGGTTTCTGATCAGCCGTTCCGGCGGATGCCGGTTGGCCCTCTTGTGTGTTGGCTGGGGAGGACGCTGCCGTCTCGGCCCGCCCTTCGCCGCCTGTGTTCTCTGACATTTACTGTTTCCCTTCTAGTCACGCTCGCACCTTGGCGAGCGGGGCAGGGGCGGCATCGACCGATAGCGGCTCGATGCGATCGTCTCCCTGCGACATCCATTGGTTCATCCTGCACACCGATCGGGCCAAAAGTGGCGGATCCATTGCCGCCAGCATCTCATCCGGTCGAAGTGCCCGGGGTTGGGTGCCGAGATCGGCTGTTAGGCGAACCCCGTCATCTGTCTCCCCTGTGACGTCGAGCGCCAGCACCTGGTGCCGGATGTCTTCTGTGACAACCTTGCCCTTGCGCTCACGCTCGACGACGATCTCATTTCGTGACAGGAGGCTTTCCACCCCTGCTGCCACCTCGTCGGCACCTGCCGGGTCGACGAGTATCTCCCAGGTGCACGACGTGACGGCCTGCTGGAGCGAATCTGCCCGGCGGTCCGCTGGTGCAACCGCCATCACATCGAAGCCCGCCGGAAGAGACGCATCAATCCGCGCACACATTGCCTCAGCCTCGACCACTCCCCAGATCGAGTCATCGGCCGGCTCCAACAGTTCGATCTCGAGGTACTCGGCGTTGGACTCGTAGCCGGTTGACAATGCCAGGCCAAACGAGAGTTTAGGACGCGGTGAGAAGCCCTCGCTGTAGGCCACCGACAGGGAGGCCTTTCGTAGCGATCGCTCCCATATTCGGGCTACGTCACGGTGGCCGACGAATCGGACCTTTCCGGTCTTGGAGAACCGGACCCGGAGGCGCATCAGGACCCCGCTCCGGCCGGAACCCTCGGACCAGTGCTCAGCGACACCGGTACAGCATTGTTACCGGGCCCCTGGCCGGTCCCCTGGCTCCCACCCGCCGGCGGAACAGCCGATGCCACGATGTGTTCGATTCCGTAGCCGGTGCACGCCCCACAGTCGTAGCAGGGCGTCCAGCGGCAGTCCTCGAGCCCGACCTCGTCGAGTGCGTCGCGCCAGTCCTGCCAGAGGAAGTCCTTGTGCAGGCCAGCTGACAGGTGGTCCCAGGGGAGCACCTCGTCGTGGGTTCTGTGTCTGTACACGTACCAGTCCAGCGAGAGGCCGTTTCTGGCAAGTGCGTTCTCCCAGAGAGATACGTCAAAGTGCTCACTCCACTCCTGGAAGACACCGCCGTTTCTCCAGACGTCCTCGATAACTGCGCCAAGGCGGCGGTCTCCCCTGCTGAACAGGCCCTCGACGACAGACGCGCGGGCATCGTGCCACTTCAACTTCACGCCGTTGAAGGTCTTGCCCCCACTTCGGAGGCCATCGCGGAGAAGGCCGATCTTGCGGCGCAGTTCGGTCTCTGTGTTCTGTCCGAACCACTGGAACGGGGTGAACGGCTTGGGCACGAAACCACCCAGGGAAATCGTCACCGAGGGACTCCGATGGTGCTCGCGTCCGACGTCGATGCACTTCCTGGCCAACTCCAGAATCGCAAGGGTGTCCTCGTCGGTCTCGGTTGGGAGTCCCGTGAGAAAGTACAACTTCGCCCGGCGCCACCCCTGGGAAAAAGCTGATCCGACCGCTCCGTAGAGGTCCTCTTCGTTGATCATCTTGTTGATGACCTGACGTAGGCGCCACGATCCGGCCTCGGGGGCGAAGGTAAGGCCGGTGCGCCTGGCCTTTTGGATCTCAGCGGCGATTCCGACCGTGAACGCGTCGACCCGTAGGCTCGGCAGAGACACCGACACCTGACCGCACACATCGTCAGCGACAGCTGTTGCGACAACCTTCTCAATGCCGCTGAAGTCGGCTGTGCTGAGTGAGGTGAGGGCCACCTCGTCGTACCCGGTCCGGCGGAGGCCTTCGGTGACCATGGTCCTGACCTGATCTGCCGGTCGCTCCCGAACCGGACGGGTGATCATTCCGGCCTGACAGAAACGACAGCCTCGTGTGCATCCCCTGAATACCTCGACGTTGAGCCGGTCGTGGACCACCTCGGTGAGGGGAACAAGCTGGTTCTTCGGGTACGGCCAGGTGGCCAGGTCTGCGACCGTCCGCTTCTCGACCACCTCGGGTATCCCGGGCAGGCGCGGGGTAAGTGATATGAGCCGGTCGCCATCGAACTCGGCCTCGTACATGGAGGGCACGTACACGCCCTCGATCCGGGCAAGTTCCCTGAGTATTCCGTCACGAGATGTTCGGCCCGAGGCCTTCCACGCGGCAACCACCTCGGAGATCTCAGAGGCGACCTCTTCGCCGTCTCCCAGGACCGCTGCGTCGATGAAGTCGGCCAGGGGTTCGGGGTTGTAGGCACAGTGGCCACCGATGATGACGAGCGGGTCCTCGGGCCGGCGCCCGGCCGTGTGCAGCGGCACGCCCGACAGGTCCAGGCATTCGAGGAGGTTTGTGTAGACCAGTTCGGACGAGAGGTTGAAGGCCAGAATGTCGAACTCCCCCGCTGCGCGGTGGGTGTCGACCGAGAAGAGGGGCAGCCCGGTTCTGCGCAGCACACCCGCCATGTCTGTCCATGGCGCGTAGGAGCGCTCAGCGACCGCATCGGGCCGTTCGTTGATGATCTCGTACAGGATCTGAAGACCCTGATTGGGGAGCCCCACCTCGTAGGTGTCCGGGTAGATCAGGAGCCAGGCCGCTTTGTCGGGACGGTGCTCGGGGATGATCATCCCGTCTTCACAACCGATGTAGCGGGCCGGCTTCTGGACCTCGCCGAGAACACGCTCGAGCTCGGGCCAGAGCGAACTCATGACCCGGTAAGCGTATCGAGTGTGGTGGCCGACGGTGCACGGCCACAACACTCCCCTACAGGGCGGACCGGACCTTGTGGTGGTGGCGCCTCATGTGGACGCTCTCGACGAGTCCCAGCGCAATGAAGGTGGTCAGGATCGAGGAACCGCCATAGCTGACCAGGGGCAGGGGAATACCGGTGATAGGCATGATTCCTGTTGACATGCCGACGCTCTGAAAGACCTGAAACAAGAGCATCGAGAAGACGCCGGCGGCGAGCAGCATGCCGAACCTGTCGTCGGCCAACCTCCCGATACGCCAGACCCGGGCCAACAACAGGCCTATCAGGCCGAGGACCAGGGCGCTTCCAACAAAGCCGGTCTCCTCGGCCACGACCGTGAAGATGAAGTCGGTCTGCTGCTCCGGTACGAGGTCTGAGATGTTCTGGGTTCCCTCGAACAGGCCTGTCCCGGTCAGGCCACCGTTGCCTATGGCCACCTGTGCCTGTTCGAGGTTGTAGCTGGCCGCTGTGTTGGCCTCCTCGTCGACGAACACGAGGAGGCGCTTCACCTGGTAGTCGGCCAACAGGTCGGACTGGAGGACCATGACCATCCCTGTCACAAGCATCAAGCCGAGGATCAGCAGGTGGCGTCCCCTTACCCCGGCGACAAGGACCATTCCGGCGGCGATGGCCCCGTAGACGAGGATCGTCCCGAGGTCGGGCTGCATGAGGATCGCACCTACCGGCACGCCGACCAGCAGAACGGCCACACCGAGGCGGGCAGCACCGACCTCCTGCACGGCTCCCATCCATGCAGCCAGAGCCACGATCACGGCGACCTTGCCGAACTCGGAGGGCTGGAACTGGTAGCCGGCGAACTGGAACCAGGCACGCGCGCCCTTCACCTCGGTTCCGATGACCAGGACGCCGGCGAGCAGGGTCAGCAGCCCCAGATAGGCCGGCAACGCAAGGCGTTGTGCCCAGCGGTGACCGATCCAGGACGTGACCACCATGACGGCAGCACCGATACCGACGTAGACCACCTGTCGGTTCAGGAAGTACGTGTCAGCCGGACGCAGGTCCGTGGCAGGCCCCCTGGTCGCCGAGTAGACCATGACTATTCCAACGGCGGCTATGACGAGTGCCAGAAGCGGGAGCAGCAGGTCGACGTGGCGCAGAACCGTCGGCCTGTCAAAACGGGGCTTTCGGATGTCGACCATCAGCCGGCCTCGAGGTTGAAGATGAGCTCGTCGACGAGGGGGCCGCACTCGACCTCTTCGCCACGCACCCGGACCACCCCGTCGGCATCCAGAACCGGTCCACTCTCGGGGTCGGCTGTCGGATCGACGCCCTTGAGGCGCTCGAGGGTGTCGCCCGTGACCCACTCGTGCCATGAAATGCAGAGCGGAAGGGCAGCCGACCGTGCGTACCGGACTGCCGCAGTGGGGGCCTCGGCGACCGTTCCGGTCAGCACGGGTTCAAGTACCCGTGCTACAAGTGGTGCCGCAACCTGGCTGCCGAAGCCGGCTTCTTCCATTACGACCACCATGACGTGTGTGGGTGCCTGGGCCGGGCCGAATGCGGCGAACAGAGAGGTGTCGGCCTTGCCGCGGACCTCGGCGGTTCCTGTCTTGGCGGCTACCGGAAACTCCTCGAGTGGGAAGTAGGCGCCGTTTGTGGCCTCGGAGTTGAATGCCCAGTAGGCGGTTCCCTCCGGGTCTGCGGTCACCCCCGAGAGGCCCTCGAGAACCAGCTCGCGGAACTCCGGATCAATCTCGACCTGCGAGACAGCCCGTGCGCCGATCGTGCGGACTGTCTCACCGTCTCTGTCCACCACCCGACCAACAAGGGTGGGCGCCATTCGGGTACCGCCGTTGGCAAAGGTGGCATAGGCATTGGCCAACTGGATCGGGGTGACGAGAACGTCACCCTGCCCGATGGCGGTGTTCACGTTGTCTCCGGAATACCACTCGCCGTAGGGGAAGGCCACAGGATTGTCCTCGTGCCTCTGCTTGCGATTCGACGGGGTTGGCATGAAGCCGGCCTGTTCGAACGGCAGGGGCACACCGCTCTTGCGTCCCAGGCCGTATCTGGTGGCTGCATCCTGGATGGCTGTCTCGGTGTGCAGGGGGTTGATGTAGACGGACTCACCGATCGTGTAGTAGTAGACGTCGCTGGAAACCGTAAGGCTTCTGGGCAGGTCGACGTTCTCGTAGGTCTTGTTGCCGGCGTTCTTGAAGACGCAACCGCTGGCCTCCTCCTCCTGGTCCTCGTCATCGGCATCGGCCCTACAACTCTGCAGAAAGTAGAAGCCAGGATCATCCCAGAGTTCGTCGGCATCAGGGACGCGCCCGACACCAAATACCTCCTCGTGCCATGCCGCATGGGCTGTGAAGAGCTTGAACGTGGATCCGGGTGCGTACTCGCCCTGGATCGCCCGGTTGAACATCGGGAGGTCGTTTGCCGTGTCGTTCAGTTCAGCCCACCGTGCCAGGGAGAACCCCCCTATGGACTCGTTCGGGTCGTAGGACGGATAGGAGGCCATTGCCACGACGCTTCCGCTGATCGGGTCCAGGATGACGACGGCGCCGCCGGGCACCTCGAAATCGGGCGGTTCCTCTGCTGCACCCTTCTCCTTTTCTGGAATCACCGCACGTGCCAGGGAGACGGATCGTTCCAGCTCGATCTCAGCCAACCACTGGATGTCAATGTCGAGCGTCAGGATTACGTCGTCGCCGGGAACCGGCGCCTCAAACAGGTCCTTGCGCTCACGCACGATCTCACCGCGCCGGTTCACCTCGACTACGCGTCGGCCGGCGATTCCGCGGAGGTCGTCCTCGAACATGAGCTCGATTCCAGCCTTTCCGACCTCATCCCGAAGCCGGTACTCCTTGCCGGGCGACGGGTTCCGTGAGGCCAACTCGGCATCGTTGACGGGGCCCACCCAGCCCAGTACGTGGGTGGCCAGATCTCCGTAGAGATAGGACCTGACGGTGCTGTCGACGACCGTCACGCCCGGGTACAGGTCGCCGCGTTCGCCGAAGAACACCAGGAGGTCCTCGCTCACATCCAGCGCAATGGGAATGTCGTCGTAGTAGCCGAAGGCCCGGTTGGCCAAGGACGACTCGATATCGCTGACCTTGAGAAGTTGTCCGGAACGGTTCACCTCGACGGCGATCCTCGTGAGCATCTTCCGACGCTCAACGGCATCGAGGTCTGCCTCATCGAGTTCACGCGGGGTGATGGTGATCATCGTCGTGAGACGGTTTCCAACGAGGGTCCGACCCTTTACGTCGAGGATTCGCCCTCTGGGGGCCGGCACGTCGATCACCCGGGTGATGTTGCTTGCCGCCGCTGCAACTGCCTGCTCGCTGATCATCACCTGCAGATACCAGAGCCTCGCTCCGAGGGCACCGAACAGCGAGATGGCCACCACGGCCAGCACACGCATCCTGTATCGGGCGATCTCGTCCATGGCGTTCGTTGACGGCGGTCAGGAACCGACGGCTCGGAGCTTGATATCGGGCGGAAGGCCGCCGAGGACAGCCCAACGGACCGCCCGGTTGACCGGGGCGGCTATTGCCGTGGTCATCACCGCCGCTGTGATGATCCGTGCCAGAAAGGTGCCGGGGTCGTATGGCGACAGTCCAAACAGAAGCCCGACGGCAGCGACCGTGAGAATTCCTGCAGTTGCCGCCAACAGCAGGGCAACGGCGTCGGCAACCGGCGCAGATCGGACCATCCGCTGTTCGAGGCTGCTCACAGCCACCGCGAGCGGTGGAAACACCAGGGCGTGGAGACCAAGAGGGACCGACAGCAGGGAATCCTGTAGGAGACCGGCGAAGAACGCCACAAGTGCGCCCCTCTCGGGGCCGCCGTGGAAGCCGGCGAGAATTGCAATGACCATCATCAACTCAACGGTGGCCCCCTGGATCCGGATTTCGGTGAGGAGGGTGGCCTGGGCCACGAGTGCTGTCAGTAGAACGGCTACGACCCGGAGTCTGCTGCTCACCGCGCACCTTCTGCCTTCTGGGCCGGCAGGACCACCTTGAGGAAGCTGAGGTTCTCCAGGTCCGCAGCCAACTCGATGATGATGGACCGTCGATAATCGGCGTCTGAATCCGGGTCGAGCACCCGCCCCACCGGTATGTCACTCGGGAACACGCTGCGACCACCCGAGGTAACAACGACCTCGTCGTTGTCGACCTGGGCGTCAAGGCGGACACCTGACTCGATCCTCATGATTCCCTCTGTTCCGGTGCCCTTGGCGAGGCCCTCGTCCTGGGATGTCACGAGACGGACACCGACCCTGAAGTCAGGGTGGGTGGCGAGTTGAACCAGCGAACGTGACCGGTCGACCTGTTCGAGGCGGCCGACCAGACCGGCGCCGGTCACCACCGCCATACCCTCCTCAAGACCGTCGTCGGTTCCCTTGTCGACCTCGATCATGTGGGCTGAGAAGTTTCCGGGCGGCTGGCCGAGTATCCGCACCACGACGGCGTCAAAGTCGGAGTAGGCGATATCCACCTCGCTCAACAACCTGTTGAGCAGTTCGGTGTCTGCCTCGGACGTGAGTGCACTTCCGCGCATCCGTGCCAGTTCGACCTCGAGACGTTCGTTCTCCATTCGCAGGGCCTCGAAGCCGAACACTCCATTCCATGCGGTCTGGACGGGGTCGGTCAGGCGGTCGCTGAGACTGCGGACCGGTTCGATGATGTCTCTCACCCCCCGCTGGAAGGCATCGAGTGGCTGGAGTCCCCGGAACTGGAGCGTCAGGAGGGTTAGCGCTGCCACCAGGAGGATGAGGAGCGTGGGGCGGGGCCTGTCGGCGGGCCGCTTGGCCGCCATGTGTTACCGGCTGCCGTCGCCGAAGATGACGCTGCCGAACATGTCGAACTCCTCGAGAGCCCTGCCGGCTCCGAGCACTACTGCCAGCAGGGGGTCTGGTGCCAGCCTGACCGGCATGCCGGTTTCGGCGTGGATCAGTTCAGGTAGGCCGACCAGAAGTGCCCCACCACCGGCGAGGGTTATGCCATGTTCCATGATGTCGGCCGCCAGTTCGGGCGGTGTCCGGTCGAGTGTTACCTTCACGGCGTCGACGATGGATGCGACCGGTTCCTCGAGGGCTTCGCGCACCTCGTTTGTCGAGACTGTCACGAGGCGTGGCAGACCGGTCATTAGATCTCGACCCCTCACCTCGGCCCTGTGGTCACGGGTAAGTGGAACGGCGGATCCGAGGGCGATCTTGATCTCCTCGGCTGCGCGCACTCCGATGCTCAGGCCGTGCTCCTTTTTCATGAACTGCCCAATGGCCTCGTCGAGTTCGTCGCCAGCGATTCGCGAGGACTGGCTGGCAACCACTCCGCCGAGAGAGATGACCGCAACCTCGGTGGTTCCCCCGCCGATGTCGACGATCATCGAGCCGCTGGGTGCGGCGATGTCGAGGCCTGCGCCGATTGCAGCTGCGACGGGTTCCTCGATGACGTAGGTGGGTGAACGGGCTCCGGCGTACTCGGCTGCCTCCTGTACGGCGCGCCGTTCAACGCCAGTGACTCCTGAAGGCACACAGATGACCATGCGGGGCTTTGACCAGCGGCGGCTGTGGACCTGCTGGATGAAGTAGCGGAGCATCTTCTCGCAGACCTCGAAGTCGGCGATAACACCGTCTTTGAGAGGCCTTGTGGCCTGGATGTGTCCAGGGGTGCGCCCGATCATGCGTCGGGCCTCGGAGCCGACAGCCAGTGGCGTTCCGTCGATCACGTTGACGGCGACCACGGACGGTTCGTCGAGAACAATTCCCTCACCGCGCACGTAGACGAGCGTGTTGGCGGTACCAAGGTCAACGGCGATGTCGCGCCCACCGAAGATGGGGTTCCTCGCTATCCGTGCTCCGCTTCCGACCATCGCCTGATTCCGTTCGACCACATGTTCCAGATGGCTACCTCACCGTACGCCCCCACCGACCGCTCGGTGTGGGACGCACGCTGTAGTCCCCGGGATGGCTGGTGCCATATGCCCGACACGCCATATTTCCGACGGAACCGTAACGCGTTTCTGTCGAATTTGCCACTTTGGGCGCATGCTCGGCCACGCAGGGTGGACCTATTTGTCGTAGGCCCTCAGATTTCAGCCCCTGGTCTCCAATTCCGGAAAGAATATGCCGATCTCCCTGAGGGCCGACTCGACGGCATCGGAGCCGTGGACGAGGTTCTCGGTGACAGCCAGACCGAAGTCGCCACGGATGGTCCCGGGCGCTGCCTGGCGCGGGTCGGTTGACCCCATGAGGGTGCGGACGACGCCGACGGTTCCCTCGGGGCCACCCACCACGAGCAACATGGCCGCAGAGCGCGACATGAATGCCACGAGGTCACCGAAGAACGGCTTCTCGGTGTGCTCTGAATAGTGGCGCCCGAGGACCTCGGTATCGAGCAGACGTAGCTCACCTGCCAAGATGACCAGACCCTTGCGTTCGAAGCGGCCGATGATCTCGCCTACGAGACCTCTCTCGACGGCGTCAGGCTTGCAGATGACAAGTGTTTTTTCCATGTCCGCAGGCTAGGCCCCGCCGTCAGCCTTCGAACTCCCCGAAGTCGGATCTGATGAGCCCCTCAACCGCACTTCTGGCGCCCGAGAGCCCGTAGAAGGAACCGGTCACGAGAACCAGGTCATCCTCGTCGGCCAGGGCCGTCGCCCGCCTAACAGCCTCCGTGACATCTGGCGCCGTCTCGACGTCGAGCCCCTGCTGCCGACAGGCCAACTCCAACTCATCGGCCGGGATCGCCCGCTGGGAGGGAGCCGTGAAGGCAACCACCAGTTCCGGAGCGAGGCGGGCCAGTTCGGCCACCACCAGACCGGGCTCCCTGGGCCCGAGCATTCCGATAACCAGGATTCGGCGTGCAACGGGAAACACGTCGGAGACTGTGTCGACAAGCGAACGTGCAGCCTCTGGGTTGTGTGCGGCATCGAGAACCACAAGAGGCCGGTTCGACACCACCTCGAGCCTTCCCGGGAACGACAGGTCGGCAAAGGCCTCTGACACCACGTCGTCTCCCAACGCCGTACCCAACATGGCCTCGACTGCGGTCACGGCCACAGCGGCGTTGTCGGCCTGGTGTATGCCGTGCAGAGATATGTAGACCTCGTTGTGGCGCCCAAAGGGGCCGAACAGGTCGACCACCTGGCCTGCGACAGCCGGACTGGAGGACGACACCCCGAAGTCGGTGCCACGCACAAACAGCGGATCGGGCCCCTCGGCTACAAATATGTCGAGCAGGTCAACGGAGGTGTCCCCCAGCACGAGCGGACGACCCCTCTCTATGATTCCGGCCTTTTCCCCGGCGATGGCCCTGCGCCAGTCGCCCTCACCGTCGGTGTGATCGAACCCTATGTTGGTGATCACCGACACAGCTGGCTCGATCACGTTGGTCGCATCGAAGCGTCCCAACAACCCCACCTCGACCACGGCCGCGTCCACGGCCTCGTTGCTGAACCAGAGAAAGGCCGCAGCCGTAAGCAGCTCAAAGTAGGAGGGCCGCTCGTCGAGCGTTCCGGCGTAGCGGGCCAGATCGGCGACAAGGTCGGCGAAGTCCTCTTCACCGATCATCTCGCCAGAGATCTTGAGCCGTTCCCTGATGGTGTCGACGTGGGGGCTCGTATACGACCCCACGCGGAGGCCTGCCGCTGCGAGGAGGGCGCTTGTCATTGCCACAACCGAACCCTTGCCGTTGGTTCCCGTTACATGGATTGCGGCAAGGTCGACCTGTGGGTCGCCCATCGATCCGACGAGATCGCGAATGGCTTCGAGGCTCAAGCCGTGGATCCGGCCGGCTGTGGCCTCGAGGTTTACGTACCCGTCGAGAAAATCGAGGGCGTCGCGGTACTCCACGATCGCCGGGCGGAGCTAGGAGGCGGCGCGGTTGCGGCGCTCGTCGTCGCGAGGCAGCACCATCGGCATCTGGCGCTCGCGAACAGTATCGATGTCGACGACGACCTTGCCGGCTTCTTCATCGCCTGGCAGGTCGTACATGACGTCGATCAGAACCTCTTCGAGAATGGAGCGCAGGCCCCTGGCGCCGGTTCCCCGCTCGAGAGCCTGTTCGGCAATGGCACCCAGAGCCTCCTGGCTGATCTCAAGCTCGATGTCTTCGAACTCGAAGATCTTCTGGTACTGCTTAATGAGCGCATTGCGCGGCTCAACGAGAATCTTTACGAGGGCATCGATCTCGAGTTGGGAGACCGTGCCGACCACGGGCAGACGGCCGATGAACTCGGGGATGAGACCGAACTTGATGAGGTCCTCGGGGCGGACGGTCGAAAAGAGGGCACCAAGGTCCTTCTCGCCGGGTGCCCTGACATCGGCGCCAAAGCCCACGCCCACCCCACCCAGTCGGTTCTGAATAACCGTTTCGAGGCCTGCGAACGCACCGCCGCAGATGAACAGGATGTTCGTCGTGTCAATCTGAAGGAATTCCTGGTGGGGGTGCTTACGACCTCCCTGTGGCGGCACCGCAGCGGTCGTGCCCTCGAGGATCTTCAGGAGGGCCTGTTGCACGCCCTCGCCTGAGACATCTCTGGTAATGGAGGGGTTCTCGCTCTTGCGTGCCACCTTGTCGATCTCATCGATGTAGATGATTCCGGTCTCGGCCTTCTTGATGTCGTAGTCGGCGGCCTGAATCAACTTGAGCAGGATGTTCTCGACGTCCTCGCCGACATAGCCGGCCTCGGTGAGAGCGGTAGCGTCGGCGATGGCGAAGGGAACGTTCAGCATCCGGGCCAGGGTCTGGGCCATGAGGGTCTTGCCGCAACCGGTAGGACCGATGAGCAAGATATTGGACTTGGCCAACTCAACGTCGTCGCCCGGGGCGCCCGCCGCCTGCACCCGCTTGTAGTGGTTGTAGACGGCTACCGAGAGGATCTTCTTGGCCTTGTCCTGGCCCACGATGTAGTCATCGAGGAAGGCGAAGATCTCTCTGGGCTTCGGAAGTTCTCCGACAGCGAGATCGGCAGGCTCAGACAACTCCTCGTCGATGATCTCGTTGCAGAGGTCGATGCACTCGTCGCAGATGTAGACGCCGGGGCCGGCAATGAGCTTCTTGACCTGCTTCTGGGTCTTGCCGCAAAAAGAGCACTTCAGGAGCTCTCCCCCATCACCGATCTTCGCCATGTCGCCACCCCCTGTCCTGTGTCTGTAGCTACCTGGGCCATCTAGTTCAGCACGAATTCGACCGTGATCAGGTGACCGCCGTTATCGCACCGCTGTTGTCGGCCATGTCGCGTGAATCGATCACGTCGTCGATTATCCCGTATTCCATGGCCTCGTGGGCAGTCATTACGAAGTCGCGGTCGGTATCGGCGTGGATCTTCTCGACGTCCTGACCGGTGTGGCTTGCCAGGATTTCCTCGAGTTGCGCCTTGAGGCGCTGGATTTCACGTGAGGCCAACTCAATGTCGGACACCTGGCCCTGGGCTCCGGCATAGGGCTGGTGGATCAGTACCCTCGAGTGGGGCAGCGCAAGACGCTTGCCCGGTGCGCCTGCCGCCAGAAGCACCGCGGCGGCCGAGGCCGCCTGCCCGAAGCAGATCGTTGTGATGTCGGGCTTGATGTACTGCATGGTGTCGTAGATGGCGAACAGCGCGTTGATGTCGCCACCGGGCGAGTTGATGTAGAGGCTTATGTCACGATCCGGATTCTCGGATTCGAGGTGCAACAGCTGCGCACAGACCAGGTTGGCGATGGTGTCGTCGATCGGTGTGCCAATGAAGATGATGTTTTCTTTGAGCAGTCGCGAGAAGAGGTCAAAGGCCCTCTCACCTCGGCTGGTCTGCTCAACGACTGTTGGAACCAGGTAGTTGTGAACGTTCAGGTCCGCCAACGACATCAGGAGCCCTCCTCCTCGGTTGCTTCCGCCGTCTCGCCGTCGGTATCGGTACCGGCTGACGCTTCAGTTTCATCCATTGCGGCCTCTTCGTCGTGGACCGCCCCGGTGGCGGCCTCTTCTGGTTCGGGGGTTTCCAGTATCGACCGGTCAACCTCGTTTCCGTCCTCGTCGACGATCTCGACTCTTTCGAGCAGCCAGTCGAGAGCCGCCTGCTTTCGCAGATCGGCCCTGACCTCGATCATCCGACCTGAACCGGTGAGCATCTCGACAACGGTGGAAACATCGGACTCGGCCTGTTCTGCCAGCGCCTGCAGGTAGATGTCGAGGTTTTCCGGGTCGGCGTCGAGACCTTCGGCCTCTGCGACGGCACGCAGCCCCAGGTCGACCCTTGCTGATATCTCGGCGGCATCCCTGTACTCGTCTCGGAGCGCCGAGATGTCGGTGCCGACCGCCTCGAGGTAGTGCTCGAACTCGAGACCCTGGGAGTGGAGTCGCATGGCCATGTCGCGTATGCGACCGTCGATCTCCGCCTCTACGAGCGCCTCGGGAATGTCGACCTCGACTAGGTCACCCACCGCCTGGGCGGTTCGGTCTCTTACAAGCATTCCGGCCTGGCTCTTCTTCATCGTGTCGATTCGCCCACGCAGGTCGGCGAGCAGTTCGTCGGCCGTGTCAAACTCAGAGGCCGCTGCGGCAAACGCGTCGTCGATCTCGGGGAGGACCTTCTCCTGGACCTCCTTCACCTCGATCCGGAAGTTGAGGAGACCTTCGCCGTCGGGGTGATCGGCGTCGAACTCGACGATGTCGCCGGTGCTGGCTCCTCGGAGGTTCTCGTCGATCTCGGGCACAACGGCCCCGGCTCCAACCTCGTAGAGGTAGTCGGTCGTGGTGAGACCATCGACGGCCTCACCGTCGTGGGTGCCGTCGATATCGATCGTGACCTGGTCTCCGTCGGCGGCAGGGCGCTCGACTGTCTCAAGGACGGACTGCTGGTTTCGGAGCATCTGAACCTGGCTGTCGACATCTTCGTCGGTGGCGCCAGGTGTCGGTATCTCGACCCGCAACGAGCCGTGGCCGGCCACCGCTGGCCTGGGCCGCACGGGGACGACTGCGTCAAACGTCAGGTCGCCCTCTTCAGTGCCACCGGTGATCTGAATCTCGGGCGAGTCGATTGCATCGACCTCGAGTTCGGCGAGGGCCCTGCCGTAGTAGTCGGGAAGAGCCGACTGCAGGGCCTCCTGGCGGCCGGCTCCGCTGCCGATACGGGCTTCGAGGATCTTGCGTGGCGCCTTGCCCGGGCGGAACCCCGGAAGCCTGATCTCCTTGGCCAGACGCTTGAAGGCCGCTTCGACGGCTGTGTCGAACTCGGCGGCGTCGACGGCCACGGTCAGCTTGACCCGATCGCCGTCCAGGGTCTCTATTGTCGTCTCCACAGTGCCCGGAGTGTACAGGCGACCCGGTCACGCCCAGCCGAAGATTCGCCCGCCAGATGCTGTGTAGACCACGAGAGGATGCTGGCTCAGGCCAGGCTCTCGACTATCGCAGCTAAGTCGTCAATTTCTGTCCGGGGGTTGACGATGCAGAGCCGCAGGGCGGGGGCACCGTCGACCGTGGTTGGCACTACCAGTGCCGACCCCTCCTCTAGAAGTGAGTCTGACCACGCCCCGTACTCCTCTGCCGTCCAGCCGTTGCGGCGGAAGGCAAGGATCGAGAGGGTCGGCTCCATGATGAGTTCGAGGTAGGGCGTGGACTCGACGAGAGCGGCGCCCTCACGGGTCACGGTGAGGGTCTTCTCGACTGCCTCGGAGTAGGAGCGTGTGCCGTGGACTGCGAGCGAAAACCAGAACGGGAGTCCTCGGGGCCTACGGCTCAGGTGATGCGCGTAGTCGCTGGGGTTCCAGTCGCTGCGCTCGTTTATCGAGTCGAGGTATCCGGCCTGTTGGGTGTGTGCGAGCCTCGCCACTGCGGGGTCCCGGTAGATGAGCGCCGCACAGTCATAGGGAGCGAACAGCCACTTGTGTGGATCCACGATCAGGGAATCGCAGTGCTCGATTCCTTCGAAGACGTGGCGAGTCGAAGGCGCTGCAAGGCCGGCTCCGCCGTACGCGCCGTCGACGTGGAACCAGAGCGAGTTGGCGGCTGCGACAGAGGCGATCTCGTCCAGGGCATCGACCGTCCCGAGGTTGGTTGTTCCTGACGTGCCGACGACGGCGAACGCCTCGGTCCCCTCGGGTCGTGCTGCGATGGCCTCGGCCACTGCCCCGCCCCGGAGCCTTCTGTCTGAGTCGGTCGGGGCCAACAAGACATCGACGTCCATGACCCGTGCGGCGGAACTGACCGAGGAGTGTGCGCCCTCTGATGCCACGACAGCCCAGCGGGCGGGTCTCTTGTCCGGGTCGCCACGTCGCCTGATGGCGGTGTCGCGGGCTGCAACGAGAGCCGAGAGGTTTCCCATGGTTCCGCCCGGCACGAAGCACCCTCCAGCCTGTTCCGGCATGCCCGCAAGATCGGATATCCATCTCAGGGCCTGGTTCTCGGCGTAGATCGCACCAGATCCGTCGAACCACCACGTTGCCGAAAGGGCGGACGCACCCACGATGAGGTCGAAGAGGACAGCGGTGTCGGTGGGCGCGCATGGAACCCAGGCCATGTAGCGGGGGTGGTCGACAGAGATGCAGGCCGGTGCCAGGTGGTCGGTAAAGGTCGCCAGGGCGGCCGTACCGCCCAGGCCCTCCGCGGTGATCGTCTGTCCGACAGCCTCGGTCAGTTGCTCAACACCCACCGGCCCGTCCATCGGCGGCTCCATGCGGATGCGATCGAGCGCGTACTCAAATACCGACCGTGCCAGCTCGTCTGTCGACTCGTCGTAATCGTGCATCCCCACTGGTACCACCTCCCGGCAGGAGGCTACGTGGCGGTTTACCCGGCGGCTCACCGGTGGCGGGCTCCGATACGCTCTTGACCGCCGCGGGTGTAGTTCAAAGGCTAGAACCTCAGCCTTCCAAGCTGATGATGAGGGTTCGATTCCCTTCACCCGCTCATTTCCGGGCCGGCTGCCGGTGTCGTCGTGGACGGGTTGCAGGCCGGCTCCCCTATCCTCGTTCTGGTGCTGATCGCCCAGATCTCCGACTGTCACATCCGCGACAGCATCGGCATGTTCGGTGGACTCGTGGACACCTCTGAGACCCTTGCCCGGGTCGTGGAGCACCTGAACGGTCTGAACCCTGCGCCCGATGTTGTCCTGGCGACAGGTGACCTGACCGACGACGGCACCGAGATCCAGTACTCGATGTTTCTGGACCTTGTGGCCGGCCTGGAGATTCCGCTGCTGCCGCTGCCCGGAAACCACGATGTGTGGGATGCCTTTCGCTCGGCCTTCACCGACCGCCTCCCTGACACGATCGCAGAAGGACACTGCAGCTACGTGGTCGATTCCCATCCGGTGAGGCTCGTCGGGCTGGACACCCTCATTCCGGGCCGGCACGACGGGCTCTTCCATGAAGGCCACGAGGAGTGGCTCGACGCCGTGCTGCAGATGGAGCCCGACCGGCCGACGCTCGTGTTCACCCACTTTCCACCGTTCACATCGGGCCTCACGTTCATGGACCTCTCGGGTCTCGATGGCGCCGATCGTCTGAGAAGTGTGCTGAAGCGCCACCCTCAGGTGAAGCTTCTTGTCGCAGGTCACATCCACCGACCCATCCAGACGACCATCGGATCGACGCTGGTCTCGGTGTGTCCCTCTACCGGCAATCAGTTGGGCCTCGAGTTGGACCCGATGAGTGGCTCGGCGGTCGACGAGCCGCCCGCCTACCAGCTGCACTGCTGGGACGGCGACTGCTTCGTAACCCACACGGCAACCGTGTGGGAGGGAAGGCGAATGGACCTGTCTGACTTCATCGCCGACGTCCACCGCCGTGCGGCTGCTGGCGAGGGTTCCCCCAGGTCCTGACGCTGCGGTTGGTCAGTCGGTTCCGGCCTGGCGGTCAAGGAACCGGTAGACGTTGAGGAGGTCGATGCCGGGGAACGGCGTGAACTCCTGGCTGGCCGGCGGAAGGGCCGCCAGCACGAAGCTGCGCTCGGCTGCCGAGGGCCAGGCGACACCATCCCAGCGCTCGAGAATGTCGGGATCAACCAGATCGTCGTCGCTGCGGACGCTGACCCTTCTGAGGGTCTCCCCTCCCCTGAACCATCTGGAGTCGCCTGCACGGCAACCGAGGGTGACCGCGTACGGGGTGCGCTCGGTGGCGTTTTCGATGTAGGAGACACACCAGAACTCGCCGGCCTCGGTGCTCGTGAACTGGTAGTGGAGGATCTCGGACCCGCCCCATGCCTGGCGTGCGCCCCACCGCCTGCCCAACCGGGCACCCTCAAGTGCGCCGTCGGGGTCGCATGGAAACTCGATTCCGTCGTTTTCGTAGGCCTTGGTGATGGTCCCCTCAGGGTCGGTGCGCAGGAAGTGAACCGGTATGTCCAACTTGGCGGTAGCAAGGTTGGTGAACCTGTGCGCCGCCATCTCGTAGGACACGTAGTACCGCTCCTTGAGGTCCTCGATGGACAGGTCGTGGTCGGCCTTGGCCGACTCGAGAAAGCCAAGTGCAGCATCCTGGGGGACCAGGACGGCGGCAGCGAAGTAGTTGGACTCGATGCGCTGTCGAAGGTAGCCCTCGAAGTCGGTCGTCTCGGCGTGTTCGAGGACGAAGTGCCCAAGCGTCTGGAGGATGACCGATCTGGCTGCCCGTACGGTCAGGTCGTCGCGCTGCGGGATGTAGATGACCCGTTGGCGGGTGTCGGTGACAGAGCGTGCCGTTCTGGGCATTCCCTTGACGCGTTCGACGGTGAACCCGTAGTGGGTTGCAAGATCGGTCAGGTGCTTCTCTGACGGTGGGCCCTCGCCGGCGTATCCGACGGCGGCGAGGCCCTCTGCGGCCACCTCTTCGATTCCGGCGAAATAGTTGTCCCTCGCCCGCATCTCGGTACGGAGGGCCAGGTTGGCGCTGCGTGCACGGTCGCCGGCCTGCAGGTTGGCAAGCCCTGTCTTGGTCACGGCCAGCCCGGGGAGGGCTGCGTAGAGGCCCACGATTGCCTCGAGGGCGTCGTCGTCGAGGCGGGCTCCGGCCCTGACCTCGGGCAGGTCGAGGGCAGTTCGCCAGTCGCCGGTCTGGAGTCGTTCGAGGTCTATCTCGAGGGCCGCCCGCCGGCTCGGTGGCGTCGGGTCGAGGAGGTCTGCAGTTGTGCACCCGAGTGCGCTGGCGAGCCTGGCCAGCACACCCAGCTTGGGCTCGATGCGGCCGTTCTCCACCTGGGAGAGATACGAGGCGGGACGGCCGATCAGGTCGCCCAGTCCAGCCAGGGTCAGGCCGGCGGTGCGCCGCTGGTGGCGCAGGCGGTGGCCGAGCACCACCGGGTCGTAGCTGCCGGCATCAGGTCTGGTCTCAGGCATGCTGTTGCTCCGAGGCTGGTTGGTCAATTGTCTGTGGGTGTGCCTGGGTGAGACCCACGGTACCTGGATAGACCGAATATCTCCAAATCTTCCGCCACAGGTACATCTGGTGCGAACTTCACGCCTCCTCAGGTGGACCCTCATCCGAATATTGACGAATACTCGTGCCACCGAGGTCTTGTAGGGGGAAGTATCGTGGGTGACGGATCAGTGGGCGAAAGATCAATCCTTGACGGAGTGCAGGTCAGCGACCACCCCCGGCGTGAGGACGTCTTCACCGCCGAAGCCACTGCATTCGTCGCCGACCTGGTCCGCACCTTCAGTTCCCGACGAGACGACCTGCTCGAGGACCGCCGCCTCCGCCAGAACGCTCTGGACGCCGGGCACCGGCCCGACTTCCTCCCTGAGACCGCTGAGGTGCGGAGCGGCACATGGAGCGTCGCCGCACCACCAGAGGACCTGCTGGACCGGCGTGTTGAGATAACCGGCCCGACCGACCGGAAGATGATGATCAACGCCCTCAACTCCGGGGCGAAGGTCTTCATGGCAGACCTTGAGGACTCCACCAGCCCCACCTGGGACAATGTGGTCGAAGGCCAGGTAAACCTCCATGACGCTGCTCGCCACGACCTCGACCTCGAGGCCGGAGGCAAGCAGTACAGCCTCATCGACGAGATCGCCACCCTCATGGTCCGGCCCCGCGGCTGGCACCTCGACGAGGCCCACGTCATCGTTGACGGCCGTGCCGCCCCAGCCAGCCTCGTTGACTTCGGCCTGGCCTTCTTCCACAACGCACGTGAGGCACTGGACCGCGGCAGTGGCCCCTACTTCTACCTTCCGAAACTTGAGGGACACCTTGAGGCCCGCCTCTGGAACGACGTGTTCTGCCACGCCCAGGATGCGCTGGGCATTCCAAGGGGGTCTGTCCGGGCGACGGTGCTAATCGAGACGATCCTGGCTGCCTTCGAGATGGACGAGATCCTCTACGAGCTGAGGGATCACTCCGCCGGCCTCAACGCAGGTCGCTGGGACTACATCTTCAGCGTTGCCAAGAAGTTCTCCAATGACCCGGGGTTCGTGCTCCCCGACCGTGCCGACGTGACGATGACCGTTCCGTTCATGCGGGCGTACACGGAGTTGATGGTCTCGACCTGTCACAGGCGCGAGGCCCACGCCATCGGCGGCATGGCAGCGTTCATCCCGAACCGGCGCGACCCGGAGGTGACCGCAGTGGCCCTGGCACAGGTGACCGCGGACAAGCGCCGGGAGGCACACGACGGCTGTGACGGAACATGGGTTGCCCACCCCGACCTGATTGCCGTGGCGAGAGCCGAGTTCGATGCAGTGCTCGGAGCGGGAGCAAACCAGGTCGACCGTCAGCGTTCGGACGTGTCGGTCACGGCCGACGACCTGCTCTCGGTCGACCAGACCGGTGGCGCCGTCACAACCGGCGGCCTCGACACAAACGTCTATGTAGGGCTCCGCTACCTGGCCTCGTGGCTTGCCGGGACCGGCGCCGCCGCGATCAACAACCTGATGGAGGACGCTGCCACGGCCGAGATCAGCAGGGCCCAGGTCTGGCAGTGGATTCGCCACGGTTTGCTGCTGTCCGATGGCCGCACGATCACACCCGATCTCGTGAGAGGCGTCATCGACACCCAGATGGCCGCAATTGCCGAAGACCTGGGACCCGAGGCCTACACCGACCTCCCCTTTGACTCGGCCCGAGAGGTGTTCGAGCAGGTGGCCCTTGCAGAGGATTTCGTCGAGTTCCTGACCCTTCCCGCATACGAACTCCTCGACTGAGGGGTCACGCAGTTCAACCCTGACCCACCACCAAAAAGAACTGGCCCCCCCAAGAGAACGACACACCACCAAAAAGAACGACTCACCACCAAAAAGAACGACCCTCCGCCAACCGGTGGGCACCAGACCGAAACAAGGAGAACATCACATGCGAGACAGCTTCCAGAAGCAGGTCGAGGACCTGGAAAAGGACTGGGCCGAGAACCCCCGCTGGGCAGGGACGGTCCGCGACTACAGCGCTGCCGACGTGGTGCGACTGCGCGGCTCGTACCTGCCGGCGTGCTCGCTGGCCCGCCACGGTTCAGAGCAACTGTGGGGGCAACTGCACGACATGGACTACGTGCACGCACTTGGGGCCATGAGCGGCGGCCAGGCCATCCAGTACGTGAAGGGTGGCCTGCCGGCCCTGTACCTGTCGGGTTGGCAGGTGGCAGGCGACGCCAACACCGCCGGCCACGTCTACCCGGACCAGAGCCTCTACCCGGTCAACTCGGTGCCCACCCTTGTTGAGCGCCTCAACAACGCCCTCCGGCGTGCCGACCAGATCGAATGGTACGAAAACGAGGGCGAGGTCCAACGTGACTGGCTGGTTCCGATCGTGGCAGACGGCGAGGCCGGCTTCGGTGGAGCCCTGAACGTCTACGAGTTGATGAAGCGCATGCTGCGTGCCGGGGCTGCGGGTGTCCACTTCGAGGACCAGCTGGCGTCTGAAAAGAAGTGCGGCCACATGGGTGGCAAGGTCCTGATCCCGACACAGCAGCACATCCGTACGCTCACCGCTGCCCGCCTGGCAGCAGACGTACTCGGGGTGCCGTCGATCCTGATTGCACGGACCGACGCTCTGGCAGCGACGCTCATCACCAGCGACGTCGACGAACGCGATCGTCCGTTCCTGACAGGTGGCCGCACAGCCGAGGGTTTCTACGACACCGAACCCGGGATGGCAACGCCGATCTCCCGCGGCCTCGCCTACGCCCCCTACTGCGACCTCATCTGGTGCGAAACGGGCACTCCGACACTCGAGCAGGCACAGGAGTTCGCCGACGCCATCCACGCCGAATACCCGGACAAGATGCTGGCCTACAACTGCTCGCCGTCCTTCAACTGGAAGGGCGCCCTTGACGACGCCACCATCGCCACGTTCCAAAAAGAGCTTGGCGCCATGGGTTACAAGTTCCAGTTCATCACCCTGGCTGGTTGGCATGCCCTGAACGCCTCGGCGTTCGACCTGGCTCGCGGCTACTCGAAGAGCGACATGACCGCCTACGTCGAGTTGCAGCAACGGGAGTTCGGAATGGAGGACGACGGCTACACGGCCACCCGCCACCAGCGCGAGGTGGGTGCCGGCTACTTCGACCAGGTTGCGACGGTCATCTCAGGTGGTTCAGCGTCGACCCTGGCCATCACGGGCTCCACCGAAGAGGAGCAGTTCTAGGACACCCGCTCCGCGCTGAACCGGCGCCGCTGGACCACCTTCGCACGGGGGTCCGCTGCCACTCCCGAGGATCGTCCCACCTGTGCCCAGACTGCTCTACGGTCACGCCGTGAGCCCGTTGATGTTGCGACGCTGCTGGCCGTTCCCGGTGGCAGCCCTGTTGGTCCTGGCCCTGACCGCGGCCGGAGCCGCTGCTGACGAGGTCGGCGGCGACGCTGACCCGGACAGGGTGCCGCTGGGTGTCGTCATGCTCGACGGCATCGCCTTCCCCGTCGTTGAGGAGCATCCGGTTGCGCCGATCGTGACCACGCCGTGTACCAACCAGATCCGCCTCATGGCCGGCACCAGGCTCGATACGGTTGACATCGTCATCGACCCCGGCCATGGCGGCCCAGAGACGGGCTCGGTTGGCGCCAACCGACTCTACGAGCGGGACCTGAACCTCGAGGTTGCGCTGCTCACCGAACAGGAACTGACCGAGCTCGGATACTCGGTGACCCTGACCCGGCGGACCGACCTGCACATGCCGATCCGTCAGCGCTCGGCCATAGCAAGAGCCCTGGCCCCGCAGGTGTTCATCTCGATTCACCACAACGGCGGTGCCGTGCGTCCCTCCGACGACCCGGGCACCGAGACCTTCCACCAGGTCAACAACCCCGACTCCAGGCGCCTTGCGGGAATCCTCTACGAGGAAATTCAGGAGACCTTCTCTGCCTACGACGTCGAATGGGTCGACACCGTCCACCAGGGGGCATCGTCACGCCTGAAGGCTGCCGGCGAGGACGCCTACGGGGTGCTTCGCCTGGCACCCGAGGTGACCTCGGTGATAACCGAGGCCCTCTACATGTCCCACTCGCCCGAGGCCAGGCTGATGGCCGACCCCGAGGTCAAGGCCGCTGAGGCCGCCGCTCTGGCCAGGGGCATCGACCGCTACCTGACCACCGACGACCCGGGGTCTGGTTTCCGGAGGTCCTTCGTTGACCCGGCCATGACCGGTACCGGTACGGGTGTTGGGTGTGTGGACCCCGACTACGCCAGCTGGGCCGAGGTCTCCTCGGGCTACACCGAAGCCGAACACGAGGCCCTCATCGCAGCCGCCGACCGTCTTGGCAGGTCACCGGACTGGATGCAGCGCTTCGGGGTTCGCACTCTCGATTTCTTCAGCCGTCTGGATCGACGCGCCTCTGATGTATCCAGTCCGTCGCTCCGCACACCTGACGTGTCGGGAACCATGGTGGTCACCTCGTCGTGGACGGAAAGGGAGCGCGAGGTCCTGAGGCGGGTGGCCGACCTCTACGGGGTCACCGAGGCCGAGGCCCAGAAACTGGGTGCCGAGCTCATGGTGGTGTTGGCCGGTCGCCTCGGCTGAGGCCGGCGCTCAGTCGCGGTCCCAGCCTCCGCGGCGCTCCGACTTGCGTTGGCCCCGTTGACGCTTGGCCCGCAGGCGTCGCTCCACTGCTCCCCTTCCGGGTCGAGTTGGCCGCCGCTCCCTCCGGGTTTCACGGGCCTCCTGCATGCGCACCTCGAACATGTCGAGGGCCCGGTGCCTGTTGCGGGTCTGTGACCTGCTGGCGTCAACGACCACCCGAATGGTCGGCCCCAGCTTCTCCACCAGGAGTGTTCTGACCTCGTCGTCGATTCCGCGTGCTGAGGCGAGATCAAGTTCGGCCTCGACACGGGAGTTGACCCTGTTGGCGTGCTGGCCGCCCGGCCCGCCCGAGGGGCCGAAGCGCCAGGTGACCTCTGATGCGGGAACTCTGCAACCCGGACCGGCCGATAGGACCCGATCGTCTGGCCGTGACATGGCCCAAGGGTAGGCGTCGGCCAGGTTTGGACCGGGACATCCTGTCTCCCCTGACCTGGATTGATCCTCCGACAGCCGCCAGCCGACCAGCCCCAGCGCGCAGGCATGGTCAATGCTCACGCTGTCAGGGCTTCCGGACGACAGGGACTCGCTCATGCCCATCTCGGTTTCAGCGTCTCTGGACTGTCTGTTTTCGGGCTGGGAGCAGTTGGCCCTGTTCGTGTTCGTGACCGGGGGCGGTGCCGTGGCCGTTGGCGTGCCCATTCCCGTGTTCACTCCTGAACCGGGCGGCCGGTGGTTCGGGGGTGTGTCTGCGTCCTGTGGGGTCGGTGAAGACCAGTTCACCGGTAGTTCGGGTGTGGTGGTTGGCGTGGGTGAGGCCCCAGCCGCCCTCGTGGACGACGTGGTGGTGCGCTGAGCACAACAGCACCAGGTTCCACAGGTCGCTGGGGCCGTGGTTGAGCCAGTGGATGACATGGTGGGCATCACACCACGACGGTGGCCGGTCACAACCCGGGAACACACAACCGCCGTCGCGCACGATGAGTGCGTTGCGCTGGGTGGTACTGACGGTGCGGGTGCGGCGCCCCACGTTGAGTACCTGGCTGGTTGATCCCATGACGACCGGGATGACACCGGCGTCACAGGCCACACGCCGCGCAGTCGCTGGTGCAAGCACAACACCATCAGAGCTTTCACAGCGCCCTGTGCTGGGTAGCCCGGCACCACCGTTCACTGGCCCAGCGACAGAACCGTCGACTGCACCCGTTGACGCATGAAACTGAGACGCCAACACGTCGTAGTCGACGACGACCTGCAGGTCCACGACAGCCCTCCCCGACGTGGTGCCGCTGTTGGCCCTGGTGCAGATGTGTTCGAGGGCATCCGCGTTGCGCTGGGCGACGCTGCGCCCCGTGGCCGGATCACCGGGGTCTGGTGCCCGGTCGTCTTCGTGGCGCCACAAGGCCTCGGACTCGGCGCGGATGGCACCGGTTATGACAGCACCAACCTCTGGGGTCAACTCGCCGCTTAGACGAACCATGCCGTCAGAGGTGGTGGACCAGGCCAGGCGGCGTCTGACATGTTGGCGTGCAGCCAGGCGGCTGCCGTCAACATCGTCGTTGTAGCGGGCCTGCCAACCACGCATACCAGCCTTAAAGCCGTCAACACCCTCAGACACAGCTGCAGCCAACACCGCCGGGTCGACAACAGCCGCCAGACACTCACCTGCACCCAGACCAGCCACGATCGCATCAACATGACCCGTCGTGATCGCCCCCGTAGCCAAAGACTCAGCCACCTCGGGTGCCACCGCCAACACATCGGCTGTCTTGACCACCCCAGCCGCATCCCTACCCGACATGCCCGTGGCCCGCACCAGTTCGGCTGTGCGCTCAGCGGCACCCACCCTCCCGGCACCACACGCCACACCACCAGCACGACTCGCTGCGATGGCCCCCTCAGCAGTTGTCAGAGCCGACAGCCACGCCTGGCGCTCACCAACAGGCATCGACCCCCACACAAGGCCACCCACCGTCGACGCAACAACCGCCACGAACCCCTCAGGCGAGGCCGCTGACCCGTTCACACCACTACTGATATCCATGCCGCCACCATACGAACAGGGTGTGACAGTGTCCGGAACCACCTGACTGACATCTACAACAATCGACATGCACCCACCATGGCCAACAGGTGAGACAACCATCGAGACCATCCCGGGCTGAACCTGTCCCCACGCCTAGGGCCATCAGGCCCGACCGACACGTCGGGGACGTAAACGAGAACTACCTACCCACTGAACCCGGGTCGACTGGGACGGCACCGGCATGCAGGCCAACAGCCCGCCGCAGCCTCAACGAACCCTTTGGCCCGGTGGTTCTGACAGTCAGCCAGATGACGGCAGCAAGGGCGACTCCCCCGCCGACCAGGGTGCTCGTAGTGGGCACCTCACCGGGCCAGATCCAGAGCCACAGTGGCGCCAGGACGATCTCGCTGATCAGGAGCAGGGCTGTGTCGGCCGGTGGCACGAATCGGTGTGCATAGTTGAAGATCGGCGTTGCTGCGCCAACCAGGACTCCGCCGCCTATGAAGCCCATGGCAACGTCCCTCAGCGGAAGGACCAGTCCGGGGCCGGCGAGCGATACGGCCCCGGCGGCCACCGCCACTGCGAAGCCGCCCACGATCGTCGGGACCCCGGGGTCGCGAATCGGTGAGCTGCGGATCAGGACGGTGTAGCCACCGAGGAACATCGGAAGAACCAGCGCCAGGAGAATTCCAAGAGCGTCGCCTGTTCCAAAGCCGGCACCGACCATGATGCCAACGCCAACCGTGGCTACCAGCATGGCTATGACCGTGTCGCGGCTGACGGACTCGCGCAGGAAGATCCGTCCCATGAGCGCTGCAAAGAATGGGCTGGTTACCTGGAGCAGCAGGATGAAGGCTGCAGTGACCCGGCTGAGGGCCACTATGAAGAGGGTGAACATGGCCCCGAGCACCAGGCCGGCCACGATCTGTCTGGCTCCGGCTTCGGCCACGGAACGGATGGGGTTTCGGCCAACCATGACAATCATTAACGCGGCCACGAGGCCTGCCGAGAGGCCCCGGTAGAACAGGTACTGCCATGCGTCTGCCTCGACGAGGGCCCTGAAGGTGAGCGCCCCGAAGCTGAACATGACGCCCGAGGCGAGGATCATGAGGGAGCCCTGCAGGCGTGTGACCGTCCGTGTCATCTTCATCCCCTCGGTGCCGATCTGAGCGGGAAGCATGCCCGCACGGTGCCGGATCACCAAACCGGGACCAAGGTGCTGGCGCCCCCGGGAGGATTCGAACCTCCGACCTTCGGAATAGAAGATCACAGAAACTTGTCTGATCCGTCCACCGGGGGCCGTGTGGCCCTTGTTTCCGGGGTTCTGGGTTTGCTCGATGTGCTCTCATCGCCCTGGTTGTGTGCAATGTGTGCAACGAGTGTGCAACGCCGGGGAGGGTTGGCGGGGTTCTGGAGGTCTCTTGGTGGCGACTGTGGGATGAGGATCACCTAGAGGGCCCCGGATAATCGCAGGGCTGAGGTCGAGGCCAGCAGCACAGCTTGGCTCCCTGTCTGAGGCATGACGGTTCAAGCAAGAACTCTTCACCCAATACTTACGTTTTATTCTTATAATCTTGAATTACCTCTTGCTTTTTAGAGCCATTCTGAGCCCTTCCGGGAACTTTAATGAATACACCTACCAGACCACTCCTGGGAGGCTCTCAGAAGAGCGCTACGGCAGTCTGAGAGCATTCTAGAGAGATACTCTTAACAGTCTATTCCCTAATCGTTATGCGTGGTTGGTATCAACAACCGCCAATTCGAGCATATTTCTTGGATTTCAACGGTTTTAACAGCAGATTTCTTGGCGAATAGTGTTGCATCGGAGGCCGGAGGAGGGAGACTTGGGGTCGGCGACAGTCGCCACCCTGGCTAGCCAGGAACGGTAACAAAGGAGAATATTTAATGAAGAACATTACAAGAAATACTTACTCAGTAGAGGAGGCAGCAAGGATTCTCGGCATCAGTAGATCCCATGCCTACAAGGTAGTTACTACCGGAGAGCTTCCAAGCATCACCCTGGGAGAACGCATCCTCATACCAATAACAGCACTAGAGCAACTACTAACACCTAACAATAATCAAAGTAGGTTAAGTACAAATAATCGTAAGATACTAAACCTATTCGACATCAATGCTACTAAATATTCCAAGATAGCTGGAGAATTTCGGCGCAATCGAAATACCGGACCTGTTACAATAGATGTGAACACCCAAAGGCAAGAACATGGATGCTAGAGCCAAAATCAGACACGGGCAGATGGTATCTGTAATGCTGAGGAGTGCTAAGCCTCGGTTTGTAAGACATAATACTCCATGTCTCTTCTGTATTAATCCTATTCCGGCTAATACGTGGGCGCATTATTGGTGTGGATATGGATCAAGGGTATTGGTTGATCACCCGAAGAGGGGTGGCTACTTCCATAAGAGCTGCCTCAAGAAGATCATGAAGACACCGGTCCTGTTCGAGTGCTTCGTCCTCAACGGCCAGCTCTCACCAGAGATGCTCGAAGATGAGATTAGGCGAACGGTCACTGTCGACAGTCTCCTGGCTGAATGGGAAATGGTGGAACATCCCTCAGGGTGTCTGGTCATTGTCGGGAGAAGGGGAGGCAAACGCTTCTCAGGGAAGAATGAGTGCCGCCCTCGCAAGAAGGTGGGAGGAGTCAACAGGACCATCGCCAGCCTCGTCTACCAACTAGGTGGTGGAGAGAGAGAACCTGACCAAGTCATCAGACATACCTGTGACGTATCCACCTGTGTTGAGTTTGATCATCTCATCGCAGGCACAAGGAGCGACAACGTCCGTGAAGGCTTCACCAGAGGCCGCCACGACAAGAGATACAGAGGACTCACCCCCTGCCAGAAGGTGAAACAGACCCTGTCCGATCGATTGGAGAGGATGAATCGCTACGGGGATCCCGAATGGTTTGAGGAATGGGATGAAGAAATAGACGAATGGCGAGACTAACCATGAGACACACCAGGAATAGCCCCGATGACAGCACCCAACCACCTAGACGGACTCGGAATAGGCCCAGTCACAGCACTCAAGCTGTCCGAGCAGCGAATCTAGACAACCCCTAACGTGGCCTTCATGGGTGAGACCTCGATCAACATCGACGGCTACCAGAGGTGGGCCACAGGGAACCTCGTAGACAACCGCAACCGTGGCATCTTCGCTGAATGGATGATCGGCCAAGCACTCGACTGCATAGAACCAGATGCCTGCCGAGTTGAATGGGATTCATACGACCTCCTCTACAAAGACATCAAGGTAGAGGTGAAGGCCTCTGGGCTAAGCCAAACCTGGAATCCAAACAACGCCACCACCCCACGGTTCACTATCTCCGGCCAGAAGTGGACCTGGCTCACCGAAGACGAAGCCACAACACGTCTAGCTCAAGGCCTCGAAGTCGTGCACAGGCTCGACGGGGCATGGGCTATGCACGACCCACCAAGCAGGCCCGCTGACGTGTACGTGTTCTGTCTTCACCAAGCACTACCCGCCACCAACACCAACGTCGCAGACCCAGCCACATGGACCTTCTGGGTCATCTCCACCAAGACCCTCAACGCCGCAGTCGGCAACCAAAAGTCCATCGGCATCAAGAAATTGGATCAACTAGGCGAACGGACCTGCTGGCAAGAGATCAGACAAGCAATCGACAACACCGAAACAGGTTGAAGATTCAGAATCTCCCTGGACACATGCGACTGGTCTGGAACATGCACTCCATATAAGGCACCTTGCACCGAATCAAGCTGGTGCTCAAGTAAGC
>JABHCN010000049.1 GCA_018673475.1 Actinomycetota bacterium
CACCAGGTCGATGGCCGGCATGCGCCCGGTGCTCCACCCCTCGGAGTAGCTGCCGATCAGTTCGTCGAGCTCCTGGATGTGGCCGGCGACTCCCTCCACCAGTTGGACGGTGTAGGGCTCCGGTGGAACCGGCTGTTCGGCAAGCACCTCCAGTGGGTCCACGCCCCGCGAGTGGGCGGCGTAGAGCAGGCCGAGAGCGGTCTCTCGGGCCTCACGGCGTGAGCCGATCGCATCTCCGGGCCTGTGTGACATGGTCTGGTGGGTGCGGCTGCCGGCCCGGCTCAGACCCTGCTGAGGTATTCGCCGGTGCGGGTGTCGACCTTGACCTGTTCGCCCTTTTCGATGAACAGCGGCACGGAGACGACGAGGCCTGTCTCGAGGGTTGCGGGTTTGCGGGCACCGGACACACGGTCGCCCTGTAGGCCGGGTTCGGTTTCGGTGATGATCAGTTCCACGGATGCAGGGAGGTCGACACCGATCACGTCCTCGCCGTACATCATGAGCATGGCCGTGTTCTGCTCGACGAGGTAGTCGGATGCCTCGCCAAGCGTCTCGGGGTTCACCGTGAGCTGGTCGTAGGTCTCGGTGTCCATGAACACGTAGTCGGTGCCGTCGCGGTAGAGGAACTGCATGGCCCGCTTGTCGATGATGGCCCTCTCGACCTTTTCGCCGGCGCGGAAGGTGCGGTCGATGACGGCTCCGGTGCGGGAGTTCTTGAGGGTGGTGCGTACGAAGGCGTGGCCCTTGCCGGGTTTTACGTGCTGGAACTCGACCACCGAGAAGAGGGTGTTGTCGAGCTCGAGGGTCATCCCGTTCTTGAGATCGTTGGTGGTGATGATCGGCATGTTCTGGTCTCGCTGTCGGGATGTGGTTGGTCGTGTTGCGTGTCAGGTGGTGCTGGGCGACCTGGTGAGGCGTCGGCAGCCTCTGCTCTCCACGACCACCGTGTCCTCCCAGCGGACGCCGCCGACTCCGGCGATGTAGGCGCCCGGTTCAACGGTGACCACGTGGCCGCTGCGAAGGGTAGCAGTGGAGGTTCCCGACAGGGCCGGTGCCTCGTGGATGTCGAGGCCGACGCCGTGGCCGGTTCCGTGTGTGAATGCGTCTCCGAGGCCGGCTCCTGTGAGGACGTTGCGGCATGCGGTGTCTACTGCTGTGGTTGCCACGCCGTCGGCAATGGCTGCGATGCCAGCCTGCTGTGCCGCGAGCACCGCTGTGAGCATCTCGGCCTCGGGGCCGTCACCTGTTCCACCGATGCGGGCGGAACGTGTCATGTCGGAGTGGTACCCGTCGACGATGGCACCCAGGTCGCAGACCACGAGGTCTCCCCTGGCGATGGTCCTGTCGCCGGGGCGGGCATGGGGGTGGGCGCTGTTGGGTCCTGCAGCCACGATGGTCTCAAAGGCCCTGTCCGATGCGCCGAGGCTCCGCATGGCGTTGTCCAGCGCGGAGGCGACCTGCCTTTCGGTTGGGCCTGTGTCGAGCATGGGCCAGACCTCGGCGAGCGCCGTGTCGGCTATCGCAGCGGCGGCTGCGATGCGGGCCAGCTCTCCCTCGTCCTTGACCTCGCGCAGGGTCTCGACGAGGCCGTCGGTGGCGACGAGAGTTGTTCCGTCGAACCAGTCGGCGTACCTGCGCTGGTCCGTCCATGTGATGGAGTCGGCTTCAAGGCCCAGGTTGGTGATGCCGGCGGTGAGGCCGTTCAACAGCTTCTGGCGTTCGGCGACCGCTATCTCCACCTCGACCTCGGTGCCGGCGGTGGTGACCTCCCGGGGTGCCTGGTCGCGGTAGCGGCCGTCGGTTACCAGCACGGCCCGGTCCGCATCGATCAGGAGCAGTCCCGCCGAGCCGGTGAACCCTGTGAGGTATCCGATGTTGGTGGTGGAGGTGACGAGCAGTGCCCCGCAGCCGGCGTCATCCAGGCTGGCCCGAAGCCGGCCCAGGCGCAGCCCCACCTCCATGGGTGGGAGCACAGGCGTCGCCACCGGTTGCTCAGGCTGAAGCCAGCAGGGCCGCCACGGCGTCCATTGCCAGGCGGTAGCCGTCGCTTCCGAACCCGGCGATGGTGCCGGCGGCTACGGGTGCCACGACCGAGGTGTGGCGCCACGGCTCGCGGGCTGCCGGGTTGGACAGGTGCACCTCGATGACCGGGCCGTCAAAGGCGGCGAGGGCATCGTGGATGGCCCAGGCGTAGTGGGTGAAGGCGCCGGGGTTGATGACGATGGCTACACAGCCGGCACGGGCTGCGTGGATTGCGTCGACCAGCTCGCCCTCGTGGTTGGACTGCAGGTGGTCGATCGCCAACCCGTGGGCTGTGGCCGCCTCCCTTGCCACGGCCAGGTGGTCGTCGAGGGTTTCCGCCCCGTACACCTCGGGTTCCCGCTCACCGAGCAGGTTCAGGTTCGGGCCCGACAGGACCATCACGGTCTGTGTGCTCATGGCTGGCGGTTCCTCTCGTTCCCAGGGCTCATCTCACCCTGTCCAGGGTCTTTCCTACAAGGTCGGGGTCGACTCC
>JABHCN010000050.1 GCA_018673475.1 Actinomycetota bacterium
AGCGCACCTGCTTTGGGAGCAGGGGGTCGGGAGTTCAAATCTCCCCATCCCGACCGCGTTGCCTTGAGCGACAGGGCGAGCACTACTGTCCCCATGTGGCCGATCTACCCGATGACCTCCGTAGACGCCTCGAGGACCTTTTCCGCTCCGACGACGTGGCTACGGGCCTCGGCGCGGAGTTGATTCGTTGGGGACCGGGCCACGCTGCCGTTCGTGCAATTGTCGACAGCTCACATGCCAACTTCATGGGGGTCGTCCATGGAGGGACCCTTTTCACCTTCGCCGACATTGCCCTGTCGTTCGCATCCAACAGCCATGGTCGGGTTGCCCTTGCCATCCAGGTGGACATCGCATACCACCGCGGCGTGGCACCCGGTGACGAGGTCGTCGCGACTGCCACCGAGATCAGCCGTACCCGTCGCATTGCCAACTACCGCCTCGAACTCCATGTCGGTGACATCCTGGTTGCCTCGGCGACAGGGGTCACCTACCGGACAGACGATTGGCACTTCGGCTCCGACGCCTGGACAGAGGAGTGGAGGGCCACCCACTAGGAGCCGTGTCGTGCGAACGGGAGAGCGGGCGCACCCGTCGGCGCCGCTGGGTGCCATGCCACACTTGTCAGATGAGATCCCTCTCGGCGGGCCTGACCGCATTGCTGGTGGCATCTGCGTGTGCATCACCGGGTGCGTCAGGCGTTGCCCTGTCGGGCCTGCCCGTTGCTCCGACCACCACGACGACCACCGCTGCACCGCCCACCACTGCCACTCCCACGACCACAACTGACGCTCCGCCCGCCACGACGACAACCATTCCAGCGGCCACGAGCACGACAACGACCACGACCACTACTGAGGCTCCCCCCGCCACCACCACGACCCTCCCCGAGCCAACGTTGCCGATGGATCCCGGTGCGTGCATCGAGGTCATCGTTGTGACGCCCTGGAACGGCGCAATCGCACCCTCGACCCTGTTCGACTACGCGCTGGACCCGCTACACCCCGACGTCGGCATGGTCGCCGTCCCGGAATCCTGTGAAGCCGCAGCAGGTCTGGTTCCCGAGTTTCTGGGCGACGAGGTGGAGATCCGGGTGGCTGCACCCGACCCGTGGGACGGCGGGCCATACGGTGTCTTCTGGCTCGACGATGACGGCACCGAGCACCACGTCCAGTCGTTCTCCCGCCGATCTTCAGTGCTGACCGCCTACTCGGGCGACGTCCTGGTACTACGCCGCCACGACCGCGGCCTGGAGGTCGTCGAGGACTGTGGCGACGCCTCCACCGGGCAGCCACTGGTGCACGAGCGCCACCAGATGAGCTGGTGGACCGTCTACGTGGAGTGCCTCGTCTACGACACGTCCGGCCTGGCCGACAGGATCATCGACTACACCCGTGCCCAGATGGCCACCGCTGCAGACCGCCTTCCCGCTACGTCGATCGGCACGCTGCGCCACACACCGGTCTGGATCGAGGTCTCCTTCAACGACGCCGAGAACATGGCCGTCTACATGGAGGACGTACAAGAGCCCGGGTCGGTCGACCTCCCCTACCTAAACGGCATCCGGGTCAGCGCCGACGCCATCGAGGAGGAACTCGCATACGAGATCCCTGAAGGGTTCGCCATCCACGAGTTGTCCCATGCATGGCACTGCCTCACCTACGACCCCTGCTGGTCGGGAACGAGGATCATGAGCGCCTACGCGGCAGCTATGTCAGATGACCTCTACGACTCGGTGGCATACCTCTACGGCGGGGATGAGAGGGCCTACGCGGCAACCGATGACGCCGAGTACTTCGCCGAGTTGTCAGAGGCCTGGTTCGACTCCAACGACTACTTCCCCTTCAACAGGGCCGACGTCGTCGTCCACGACCCCGTCGGCGCGAATGCCGTCAAAAACTCCTGGAGCCGCGTTCCGTAACGCTGAGAGGACTCAGGCCAGAGCGTCGCGCTGTTCGATCAGCGATGCCAGCGGGGCCATGTCAAAGGGAGCGTTCAGGGCGACGATCACGTGGTCTGCGCCGGCATCCACGTAGCGACCCATGTCTTGGACGTCGTCAGCGTCAACCTGGACGGTCCGCTCGATCTGGCCGGGGTCGCGGCCGACCTTGTCACACCATTCATCGAGGATCCCTGAGAGGCGTGCGTAGTTCTCGGGCGGGCCAAAGCTGTTCCAGGCGTCGGCGTGTTCAGCTACAAGGCGCAGGGTGACCTTCTCTCCCTTTCCGCCGATCAGGATCGGTAGGCGCCCCATGGGTGGTGGGTTCACCTTGGAGAGTCGTGACCTGATTCGGGGCAGGTCGGCCTCAAGCTTGCGTAGCCGGCCGATGGCGGTGTCGAACTCGTAGCCGTATTCGTCGTAGTCGCGCTGGAACCAGCCCGACCCGATGCCGAGGTACATGCGCCCGCCACTGACGTGGTCGAGGGTGCGGGCCATGTCCGCCAGCAGTTCGGGGTTCCGGTACCCGTTGCACGTGACCATCATCCCGAGCATGGCGTTGTTCGTGTCGGCCGCCATTGTCGCCAGCAGGGTCCAGCCCTCGAAGTGCTCGGCCTCCATGTCGCCGAACAGGGGGAAGAAGTGGTCCCAGGTCCACACGGAGTCGGCGCCCATGGCGTCGGCCTCGGTCCATGCGCTCCGCATGGCCTCGACAGTCGTGGCCTGGGGCCTGATCACCACACCTACCTTTATGTTCGTCATGAAGGTGAGCCTAGTTACGCGGTGGCCGCATCGATTCGATCAGTCGCTCACGGGTGTGGTCGGACCTGGTGTGGAGCCCCGCCCGCGGTGACGCACAGCGTTGAACACCGCGTAGGCACCACACCGGTTGCAGTCAACGTCGTTGCCGTAACAACAAAAGGTCCTCTCAAACACTCCACCGTCGCCGACGTAGAGCGGCAGCATCGCCTTGAAGGCGCAGCGATCACCGACGTAGGCACCGCACTGGTCAGACTTCATCAACCTGAGGGTCGCGACGTTCGCTCTAACGAGGTCGGGGTAGGCCTCCTTGAGGGCTATGACACGCTCAACAACTTCATCTCGTTCCTGATTGGTTTCCCATGCCTGGCCGCTGCATTCCCCTTTTCGCGGAACGTAGAAGGTGAAGGCGACGCCGTCCACGGGCCAATCGGCCACCACGTCGACGAACCGTTCGATGCTTGGTGAGTTCTCCTTGGTGATGGCCATCTGGAGCATCACGATGGTGCCATCTTCGCGGTCACGTCCTCTTACTGCCTGCTCTACCCGCTCAAAGACTCCCTGCCCCCGGATCGCATCATTCTCTTCTGAGGGGCCGTCGAGGGACACACTGACCAGACGCCCTGGGGTGGACGGGATCCCGTAGGTTCCGTTGGTCGCAATGGAGGAGTCCTCGAAGAGACTCATGGCCGCCAAGACCAGTTTGCGGCGCACCATTGGCTCTCCACCCATGAAGAGCATGCTCTTTATCCCATGTCGGTCCCGTAGCACTTCCAGTTGATGGAGCATCGTGGCGTCGTCCATCTTGTCGATCGAAGCGTTGGGGTTGGCATCGCGGTAGATGAAGCAGTGCGTGCACTTCAGGTTGCACCGATTGGTGACATTCACCAGGGCCGCTGGAAACTCACGGGGCCCAAAGTCAGGGGGATCGGGCGGGAGGGCGGATTGCAAACTGTCTATGGCCATGTTCTCAGGTCAGTCGGTCTCGCTGATGCCACGAAAGCAGATTAGGCCAAACGGTTCCACCCTGTCCTGGGTGACTCAACAATGGCTGGACCACGCATGGTCATTTCTGTGAGGATGAGCCTATGCAAGGAAGTTGTTTCCTGTTTGCTGTGCTGTTGAGTGCGGGCTGTTCAGGAGATGCCATCTCCATGGAACCAGTAGCCACAACGCCAACTACATCAACCACATCAACTAGCAGTGAAACTCCAGCCACCACCACTCCCCCCACGACGACACCAACTACATCAACCACATCAACTAGCAGTGAAACTCCAGCCACCACCACTCCCCCCACGACGACACCGCCGATCAGCACGGTCACCGACCCGACCGCAACCAGCACAGAGGCGGTTGCCAGCAATCCGTTGATCCCGGGCTGTTCGGACATCAAACGCCGGACACCCGGCTTCGCGGAGGGCATCTCCGAGCACGAGCTCTGGATCGGACGCCTCGTGGATAACCAGATTGCTAACCAGCAACTACTTGGTACTGGTTGGTCGGTGGGTGACGGGCTAATGATTGACGGTGTCGCCCATATCTGGGCCATGAATGCCCGAGACAACGTTCCGCACCACGCCACCTTTGCCAATGACCTGTTCACCGACCTAGGACCGATCTCAGTTGACGGTGAAGTGTTCGAGGGCTTCATCGACCCGGACGTCTTCCGGCTCCCGGATGGTGGAATCGGCTTGGCGGCTGTAAACGGAATGCGCATCACGGGAACGCCTCGTCAGCCGGGACCGATCTGCCTCATGCGCTCCGAAAACGGCCAAGACTTTGAAACCCTTCAGGTGTTGCTAGACGAGTCCGGAGTCCAGGATCCGGCGGTGGTCATCAACAACGAATGGGTCTTGGCAGCCAAGGTCTTCAACCAACAGGTGATCAAACTCTTCGTCGGAACCCCAGATGGTGGGTTCGAAATGATGGCTTCAGTGCCAGGTGGCGATCCCGACCTTGTTATGGAATCCGACGGTTCTATCCGCTTGACCGTTTGCGGTGATGGAATGTTGAAGACCTACCTCTCATTTGAGGGCCGCAACTGGGAGCCCTCTGAACCGATCCGTAGCCAGACCTGTGGTCCTGCCAGGATCTCTGGCAGTGACTGGATGCTTCACCTACCCAAGCCAGGCCAGGGTGGAGCCATTCCCTCCCCCGGAGGAGTGGGGGCTGAACCGGTCAATCCACCACCGAAAATTTCCGCGCCGACAGGACCATCTTCAAAGACTCTTGACACGCTTGGCCCTGCCGCCTTCACTCCATCTCTTGGTGAGACCTTCGACTTCACTGTCTCCGATGGGATCACCTATGGAACAGGAGCGCTAGCTGATGGCAGCTCGGTTGAACTACTCCTAAACCTCTGCTTACCTGACACCGGCGATGAGGGCCCCCGACCACTGCTCATCCACATCCACGGTGGTGCCTTCAGTTCAGGCCAACGAGCGTCCTGTTCGTCACAAGAGGAGAAACGCGGTGTCAGGGAGGCCGCAGCACGAGGTTGGGTGGTCGCATCCATTGACTACCGATTGGCCCGTGACAACCCTGCACCCAGTGTCCGGGTAGACAGTCTCCTCGCCGCTGTCGGAGGCTCAGAAGGGCCTGCCCTAGTACGGGCCTTCGTGGCAGCCACGGACGACACCCTGACGGCTCTGGACTACCTGATCGCCAACGCCAATGAGTTGAACCTGGACACAGATCGAATCGTCCTGAAGGGCGGTTCGGCTGGTGCAATCACCGCGCTTACCGTCGCCTATTGCACCGACAAATTTGGAATCAATCGACCACCTATCGCCGCTGTCATCGACCTCTCGGGGGTGCTTACCAGTTCATGCGACAGGGGTGCTGTAATCGGATCTGGTGAACCCATGTTGTTCGTCGCACACGGAACCGAGGATGGTGGTGACACGGCATTTTCCAACGCCGTGAGCATCATCGACGCAACCATCGCCGCAGGGATCACCTACGAGTTTCATCCGCTCGAGGATGTCTCACACATCTGGGATGAGTGGGAAGAAACCACTGCCGACGGTCGTCCTATCGGCCAGGCGATCTTCGACTTCCTGGATCGCGCCCTGTTCCATTAATCCAATATCCCGACATTAGGTGGGGCCCGAGCCCCTTGGGGCAATATTCTCATGACTTAACAGGTCATCCAGCCACTAGGCGAGAAGGGAACCCAGCCGCTATGAGCGACTTCCAGGAACACGTTGAGAAACTGAATGTCAGGGGCATCATCATGGCGTCCCTCATGACCGCCTTTGGCCTGGTTGTGGCCCTGGCGTGGAAGGACGCCATCAACGCCCTCGTGGCCTCCATCATCCCCGACAGCGACAACGGTTCCCTGCTCTCAATGTTCATCACAGCCGTTGCTGTGACCGTGCTGGTCACCATTCTGGCCGCCACCGCACTGAAGACGAACAAGCGACTTGAACGGAGCTGGGACCGCGTAAACGACCTCTGGGAAAGAGACGACGAAGACTGACATGTTGCACTTGGTACCAGCCGCGGCGGCGTTGTCTCTACTGGCCGCGGTGTGCAGCACTGAACCCGAAGTCACCGCGCCCTTGACAAGCGTTGCGCCAACGACTGGGAGGTCGTGGTCGACGCCATTGGTGAGTTCGAGGCTGTCACACCGCTCTCTTCGACGTCGACGCGCTTTGACATGCTGGATGACTCGATCGTCTACGCATTGTGGAATGGATCTGTCCTGTCATCTGAGGTGGTGGGACTGGTGCGCATCGTCAGGTATGACGGCCTAGAAGCAAGTGTCAATGCCACGACAATCGATGCCGCTTCTGCCAGCCTTCCCATATTCGTGATGCTCAGCCAGAGTTAAGGCTTCCGATTCGCCGTAAGACGTGCCCGCAGCCCAAAAAGCGGTCAGCCCCCGGCGGCGGGAGCCAGGGGCTGACCTGGGATCGATACCGGTGGCGCCAATTCGGCGGGAATCAGGCGTGCTCACCGATGTGTATCAACCCGTCTGTGCGGACCACTCCCCCGGGCCCCGAAGGGCCAGTGGACCGGCTACCCGCTCTGGGCAGACCATAGTCCCACTGAAACGCTTTGTCCCGTGGGAAGTTGGGGAGAATGCCCCGGGAGGGGACGCCCGAACCCCGGAGCAGCCGACGGCGACGACGACCACGGCTGCACCAGCAACGACTTCGCCACCCGCGACCACCGCTGTTCCCACCACCACGGTTGCGCCAGCAACGACCGCTGCCGTTTCGACGACGGCAGTTCCGGCCACGGTGACAAGCTGGCTCCCTCCAGCCAGGCAGGCACCGGAACCCTTCCTCGTTAGGGCGGTGTTTGGGGCGGTTTTCTCCAAAAAGGGACGGTATTCGGCCTTCAAACGCCGGAATGAAAGCCCCTCAACGGGAAACGGTCGCGGACGGCGGGCGTAGGATGCCGGCCGTAACCGTGGTCGAACTGGTGGGGTCCTCAAGGGGGTAGGTGAGTGAATCCAGGAGCACAGCCGTTGGTTCGGTTGTCGTCACTCACCAAGCAGTACCCGGAAGTGGCGGCGTTGCGTGGAATCACACTCGAAGTTCCGCACGGCGTGGTGGGTTTGGTGGGACCAAACGGTGCCGGCAAGAGCACCTTGATGAAAATCCTCTTGGGTTTGGTCGAGCCGACGAGCGGAACCGCTGAGGTGCTCGGGTTTGACGCAAGGACCGAGGGGCTGCGCATTCGTGAACGGGTCGGCTACATGCCCGAACACGACTGCTTGCCCACCGATTTGTCCGCCACCCAGTTCATCATCCACTTGGCTCGCATGAGCGGCCTCCCAACAACTGTGGCACGGGAACGGGCGGCGGAGACGCTACGCCACGTCGGCCTGTTCGAGGAGCGCTATCGCCACATCGGTGGCTACTCCACTGGCATGAAGCAGCGGGTGAAGTTGGCCCAGGCTTTGGTACACGACCCAAAACTGTTGTTTCTCGACGAGCCGACCAATGGTCTCGACCCGGATGGGCGAGACGACATGTTGGCCCTGATCGAGCGCACCGGCACGGACTTTGGCATTTCGGTGATCATGTCGTCGCATCTACTCGGAGAAATCGAGAGTGTGTGTGACTCTCTGGTTCTCATCGAGGAAGGAAAGCTGGATCGCGCCGGAGCGGTAGCCTAGTTCACCGGATTAGGCAATGTTCTGGCCGTGGAGGTCGATCGAGATCCGGAACTTCTTGTCAGCCGAATGATCGCTCACGACGTGAATGCCCGGGTTGACGGGCGAATCATCGAAGTTGAGATGCCGGATGGGAGCGCCACGGATGAGGCTGCGCTCATGCGGCTGGTGGTCGACTCGGTGGTCGATCTGGGCCTGCCCCTGGTGCGCGTTGCTCGACAACGTCACACGCTCCGCGACATGTTCCGCAACGATGATCCCTCCGTAAGCGGCAACGGGGAGGCGGTCTGATGGCGAACCTCGACGAGGCACCTCAGTCGCGAGGCGTGGTCTACGACCTGGGCTACCGCAACTACGACGGACCCCGTCTGGGGCGCCGCTACGCGATTCGTTCCCTCTATGTGTTGAGCCTGCGCAACACATTCGGACTCGGACGCGGCACTTTGCCCAAGGTCCTCGCGTTCGGTCTCGCCCTCGTTGCCCTCCTGCCTGCCATCTTCACAGTGGCCTTCGGTGCGGTCGCTGGAGAGGGCTTCGAGTTTGTCGAACACCACGACTACTTCGAGCTCATCCAGATCGTCATCGTGTTGTTCGTAGCCGCCATGGCGTCAGATCTGGTTGGCAACGATCGCAAGAACAACACCCTTCCTCTCTACTTCTCACGCCCCATCGAACGCGACGACTACCTGCTCGCCAAGATCGCCGCCTTGGCAACGGCCCTGATGTCGCTCACGCTGCTTCCGCAACTCCTTGTATTCGTAGGCAATTGGCTCGGTGCCACCGACGGCACCGAATGGTTAGGTGACAACATTTCGGACGTATGGCGCATTGGAGCAAGTTCGACGCTTGCGAGCTTGCAACTCGCGGTAATCGGTTTGGCCATCGCGATGTTCACGACTCGACGGGCATTCGCGCTCACCAGCGTGCTCGCCGCACTGTGGTTCTCGGTCGTCTTCACTGGCTTTCTAGTGACAGTTCTGGGTCCCGGATGGGCTGCAGTCGCCATGCTCGCCACTCCGGGCTATGCGATGAACGCCGCCACATATGTCATCTTCGACGCTGTCCCAGCGCGTGCGGATCGGATGGGCGAAATGGCCGATCAAGTCGCCTACGCCGACCTTCCTGGCTGGACGTGGATTGCGGCGTTGGTCGCTCAGACCGCTATCGCCCTGTTCTTTGCCATCCGCCGCTATCGCAAGGTCACGCTGTGAACGCCGCTGTTGCTCAGCCATCGCCGGCACCGCATGCAACGATCTCGGTACGATCGGTATCTCGTTGGTACGGAGACCTGGTGGCCGTCAACGACATTTCCTTCGAACTTGAGCCCGGGATCACGGGCCTGCTCGGCCCCAATGGCGCCGGCAAGTCGACACTTCTGCACATGATGGCGGGCCTTCTCGAGCCTTCCTCGGGCGAGGTCCTGGTCAATGGCGAGTCATCCTGGAAGAACGCCGCCATGTACGGCCACATCGGTCTCGTCCCTGAACGTGAGGTCACCTACCCGTTCCTTTCGGCCTGGGAGTACGCCCTGGCTAGCGCCCGACTCCACGAGCTTCCCCAACCTGAAGTTGCAGCCCAGACAGCGATCGACATGGTTGAGCTCGGCGACGCCGTGCATCGCAAGATGAGCGGTTACTCGAAGGGCATGCGTCAACGAGCCAAGATCGCCGCCGCTCTCGTCCACGACCCCAACATCTTGATCCTCGACGAACCGTTCAACGGCATTGATCCCCGTCAACGGCTCCAGATGAACACGATGCTCAAGGAACTAGGGGACTCTGGCCGAACCATCGTCTTCTCTTCCCACATCCTCGAAGATGTTGAAGACCTCGCCGAAGACGTCCTCGTTCTAATCGGTGGCCGCCTGGGTGCCGCCGGCAACTTCCGTCAGATTCGTCGCCTCATTACTAGCCGGCCCCATGCCTTCACTATCAGGTCCAGTAACAATCGCGCCCTTGCCGCCGCACTGGTTGATCAGCCTCATATCGCCCTTATTTCGTTTGACAGCGACGTCATGGAAGTCCAGACGACCGACTTCGGTGCCTTCACCGAAACCATCGCACCCCTCATCCAGTCAACTGGGGTTGTGCTCCAAGAGCTCCAGCCCGCAGATGATTCCCTCGAGAGCGTTTTCGCCTACCTGGTGGACCGATGAACAACGTCCTGATCTCCCTCACCGCACGCCAACTTCTAGGAAGGCGCCGCACCCTGGTGATCGGATTGTTGCTCGCGCTTCCGATCCTGATTGCGGTGATCTACCGGTTCTCCGACGAAGCGGGTTCAGGGGAGGCCACCGGGGAGTTCGCACTCGGCTTGGTCAGCGTAATGATCTTTACCCTGTTGCTTCCCTTGGTGGCCCTTGTATTCGGGACCGCCTCACTGGGTGCCGAGATTGACGATGGCACCGCCGTCTTCCTGCTCACCAAACCGATCGAACGATGGCGCATCATCGCCATCAAGATCGGAGTCGCCTCGGTGGCTGCAGCCCTATTTGTCGTGCCGACCACCATGGCCACCATCTGGATCATCCACGAGAGCCCTACCGCTGACGGCCTCATGCTCGGGCTCGGACTCGGTGCCCTAGTCGCGTCTGTCCTGTACTGTGCCGCCTTCGTCGCCCTCAGCGCCGTCACCAGCCGAGCCCTCATTTTCGGCCTCATTTACGTCTTCGTTTGGGAGACGTTCGCCACCCGTATTTTTGACTCCCTGCGTTGGGTCTCCATCCGTGAATACGCCTATGGCTGGAGTGACGCCATCATCTCCATCAACGACAAGGGCGTCTTCTACGACCCCCACCTCGGCGTCACCACCGCGATCGTCGGCACCATGGTCGTCCTCGCCACAGCCTGTGCCGGTGGTACCCGGGCTCTGACCAGATTCGAGATCGGCGAACGAGCCTAGGACTGGTTGGCGGATCGCCCGTCAGGAATATTCTTCTGGGCGTCAGAAGCGTTGAGGTCCGCCAGGGGCACCGAAATGGAACCCCCTCAGGATCCCGGGGTTTACCCCGATGGCATTGACCCCTTTACCCGCTTCCATGTCGGGGGTTTTCAGGGACAAGGGTGAGGGGGCCGCGTTGGGGGCCATTTTCTCCAAGAAAGGGACCATTTTCGGCCTTCAAACGCCGAAATGGAAACTCCTCAACGGGAAACGGCCTTCGCTTTGAAAGCAAAGGGCCGGCCCACGATCGGACCGGCCTCTTGGTACCCCGTACGGGATTCGAACCCGTGTTACCAGATTGAGAATCTGGCGTCCTGGGCCTCTAGACGAACGGGGCCTGTACCTGTTGACATCCATGCGGGTGCGGGACGTCAACCTCTGGAGCAGCGCATTGTAGCGACGCCTGGAGGCTGCGCCTCTTGCTCGGGGGGGAGGACTCGAACCCCCAACGACTGGACCAGAACCAGCTGTGTTGCCAATTACACCACCCCCGAAAGGTGGGCCCCGGAGGGCCACGACAGCGTAACGGTCAGATCGCAGCGACCCGCATGCCGGTAGCTACAGACGGGCCCTTGCCCGGGCGATCCGACGCAGCACCTCGGCCCGGTCCATGCACTCGGCCATGGTCTCAAATAGTGGCGGTCCAACGGTTCGGCCGGTGACGGCAACCCGAACGGGCGCCTGGGCCTTGCCCAGCTTGAGGTTAACGGTCGCGCCCACCTCCATGACCGTCTCCTTGAGAACCTCAGGGGTCCAGACGCAGTCGGCGAATGCTGCAGAGGTTCCATCGAGCACCTCGGCGGCAAACTTGCCCTTGACCATTGCCTTCTCCCATGAGTCGGCATCGTCGACCGGGTCGTCGCGGAACAAGAAGTCGACGAACCTGGGTGTGTCGCTGAAGGTTCTCAGCTTTTCCTGTATCAGGTCGGCCATAGTCTCAAACATTCCCCGGTCAAACCTCTCGGCCGGCCATGGCGCCTCGTCTCCGATCCAGGGACCCACGCGCTCTATGAACTCGGCCCTGGGGAGTGCTCTCAGGTAGGTGGCGTTGATGTGCTCCAACTTCTTGAGGTCGAAGAATGCCGCAGCCTTGTTGACGTCCTCTATGCGGAATATGTCGACGATCTCCGCCAGTGGCCTCATCTCGACGTCGTCCGGCGGGCCCCATCCAAGGAGGGCCAGGTAGTTGACCATTGCCTCGGCCAGGTAGCCGCGCTGTCGGTAGTCGGCGATCGAGACGTCGTCGCGACGCTTGGAGAGCTTCTTGCGCTGCTCGTTCACCAATAGGGGCAGGTGGGCGTAGGTCGGGTGTGGGGCTCCGATGGCGTCGAGCATCAAGAGGACCTTGGGTACCCCGGAGAGCAGGTCCTCGCCTCTGATGGCGTGGGTGATTCCCATATCGGCGTCGTCGACCGCATTGGCCAGGAGAAACATTGGCGAACCGTTTGAGCGCCAGATGACGAAGTCCTCGAGGTCATCGGTCGAGAACGAGACCTCACCGCGCACGATGTCATCAAACTCCACGGTCTGAGCCGGAGGCATCCGGAACCGCACAGCCATGCCATCGGTTATCGAGGAGCCCTCCACCTCGGCGTTGTCGGCGTCGCACAGGTAGGCGAGGCCCCTACCGAGAAGGTCCTCGACCACCTCGCGGTGGCGGTCATGGCGCTCGGACTGGTAGAAGGGTCCCTCGTCCCAGTCGAGGCCCAGCCACTCGAGCTCTGCCAGGAGGCTCGCGGTCAGCTCGGGACGGTTGCGTTCGGCGTCGGTGTCCTCGACCCGCAGAACGTAGGTGCCGCCCGTCGAGCGGGCGAACAACCAGTTGAACAGGGCGGTGCGTGCGCTTCCAACATGGAGGAAGCCGGTGGGAGATGGCGCAAACCTGACTCGGGGGGTCACCGGGCCGAGGCTACCGGCGGTGGCGTCGCCGCCGGGTCGATAACCGGGGTCGGCGGCTAGCCCGGAGCCAGCAGGCGGCTCATCGCTGAGCTCATGCCACTGAGACGGATGTGGAGGGCCTCGTAGATGGAGCGGTCCATGCCGTAGGGGTCACCCACCTCGTCGGCGGTACGGCCGGCCGTCATGTGTCCGCCCCGGGCACCGTGGAGGAGCGCCACCCATTCCCTGAGGTCCATGCCGGGCTGCAGAGGGCCAACTGTCCCGCCCAGCCTCGGCACCTCGCCAGCAAGAAAGGTCCTTGCCCGGGCGTCCTGGTCGAGGGTGGCGACAGCTGATTCATGCACACGGGTCATCGCCACGATCAGGTCGGCCTCTGCGAGCAGGTAGTCGGTAAGCAGGCTGCTGCGGTGGCCGGAGATGTCGATTCCATGCTCGGCCACCACGTCAACCGAGTGGCTGGTAGCCGGCCCACCTGTCATTGCGTGGGTCCCGGCTGATGCAACCACGAGGTCTGACCCGGCCTGGGTCAACTGGTGTGCCAGAAGCCCCTCGGCCATGGCCGATCGACAGATGTTGCCGGTGCAGACGAAGAGGATCACGCTTTGTCGGCCAACTCAGGCTGTTGTTGCCTCAGCGGCGGCACGGTCGGATTCGTACTGGTACTGGGGCTCGTCGATGCGTGGACTGCGGCTGTCTCCGTCGGCCTTACGGATCCCGTTGTCGAGCCCGCTCGTGGCGGCGTCCTTCCATGACTGGTCGTCGGACCACTGGACCCCAATGTCAACGATGGTTCCCGGTTCGGTGATTGACCATGCTGCAGTCAGGGCCCTGTTGAGCAGGTCGGTCTGGAACCCGGGGTCATGTGGGCGGCCGACCGTGTAGCCGAGCGGCATGTCGACAAAGGCGGCCCTGGGCGGGTTGGCCGCCTCGGTGATGCTCCGTGCTGCCGTGAGGCAAATGGTCGGTGTGCCGGCGGCCTCTATCGCCCTCGCTACCAGACCCACGGTCTGGTGGCAGACAGGTCACACGGGTACGAGGAGCACCAGGTCGATATCTGTCGGCATCTGCTCCACCGCATCAAGGATTGCCGGTGCCAGTTCCTCTTCTGCGCGCCTGACCGAGTAGATGCCGCCCATACAGGCCAGTGTCTCGGGGGCCAGACCACCGATGGTTCCATCGGTGACCATCTCATTCAGGCGATCAACCGGAAAGACGATGTTGGGGTCGCTGCGGGCGGGTTCCAGGTCGTAGGCGAAGTGGGTAACCCTCACGTCGCTGGCCGGTTGATCGGTCGGTATGTGGCGGATGCCGGTGTCGTCCTTCCAGTGGAACGCAACCTGGCCCTCCCGGTAGGCACCTCCGGAACCAACCAGGAGGATGGTGGATTCTGACAGTGGCTTGTCGAGCGGCGCCCATGGTGGTGCTGCCGGGCGGTGCGCCCACTGGTAGGGCTCGAAGCCGAGGGCCGAGTACTGCTCGGCGGTACGTGCGATGTAGTCAACCGGTTCGTTCAAGTCCACGCCCGCATCTTCTCATGTATGGAGGCCCCTCCTGACACCGGCAGAGAATCTGGGACGAAGTCGACACGAGTATTTACTCTGTGAGCATCTACTCGCACAGTTGGGTACACACACGTACACTTGCCCCATGGAGTCCCCCGGTCAGGAACTGTCGGTCGAACAGGTTGCCTCAGCTGCGGACCTGAACGTCGACACAGTCCGCTACTACCAGCGTCTGGGCCTGCTTGAACCACCCGACCGCCAGGGCCGCCGCGCCATCTACCGGTCCGACCACGTGGATCGCCTGGCTGAAATCCGTCGCCTCGCAGACGCCGGCTTCACCCTCGCCCAGATCGGGCGCCTGGCGGACACGACCGATTTCGCTGACGGGGCCGGCAGGCTGGACAGCCTCGCCGCCAGGGCCGCCATTGCACGCCGTCTGACCCGCGCTGAGGTGGCTGAACAGGCCGGTGTACCCGAGGGTCTCGTTGCCCTGCTGTGCGACAACGGCCTCCTCGAGGCCATTGTCCTCGACGGCGAGCAGCGCTTCGACCAGGGCGCTGTGTCCATGGTCAGGGCGGGGCTTGCTGTCAGCGCCGCCGGTGTGCCGCTTGATGAGCTCGTGACCCTGGCTGCCGACCATGCAGGAAACGTCGACGACATCGTCCGACGGGCGATCGGCCTCTTTGAGGAACACGTCAAGGACGACCTCGGCGGTGGTGCCGAAGACAACCCCGACGACGATCTCGTGGAGATGGTCCATGTGCTCCTACCGGCCGTGACCCGTCTGGTCGCCCAGCACTTCCACCGGACCCTCGTGTCGCGTGCCCTCGAGAGGGTTGCCGACGGTGAGCGACGCACCCTGGCCGATGCCCTCGTTGCCGCCGATACCGACCATCTGGTGGTGACCTGCGAATGGCGCTGACCGGAGCGGTCCCGGTCGACGAACCGGTTGCAACCACCGTCGAGGTGACCGACGGGGCGGCCCGCGACCCGCTGGCATGGCTGAACGCCGCACCAGCGGGAATGGAGCGCTGGTTCTGGGAGATTCCAGACGACGATGTCTCATGGACGGGCCTGGGTTCTGTCGCCACGGTCACCGTCGGCGGAGCCGGGCGCTTCAGCGACTCCTCAGAGGTCGCAGCCGACCTGCTCGGCGGCCTCGTCCCGGAGGCCCCCGATGGCGCTCCCCTGCCACGCCTTGCCGCAGGATTCGCGTTTGAACAAGATGGCGGCGATCAGGCATGGAAGGAACTGGGAGGTGGCCGTCTGGTTCTGCCGGCACTCCAGGTTCTCCGACAGGATGGCCGGACATGGGTAACCAGCATCGGCGGCCCGACAGTTCCCGTTCCCTACATCGAGACCCGTGCCGCCGACCAGCCAGACGAGGCTGATGCGTCGAGGTGGGCATCCGAAGACGAACGTTCGATGTACCGGCACCTGGTTGCCACGGCCCTGCAGGCCATTGCCGCCGGTGAGATCACCAAGGCGGTCCCTTGCCGCTCCATCCGTGTTGACCGGAGCCCCGATCTTCCACGTCTCCTGGCCACCCTTCGGGAGACCTTTCCGGCATGCGCCACCTTTTGTGTCGACACAGGGAGCATCATCTTTGCCGGAGCCACCCCCGAGCGGCTCGCAGCCGTGCACGGTGGCCATCTCGACACCGCAGCCCTCGCCGGGTCCGCACCCAGACATGCCGACGCCACCATCGACGACGCCCTCGGCCAGGGGCTCATGACCAGCCCCAAGGAGCAGAGCGAACATGCCGTGGTAGTCGACGCCGTCGTGGAGTCACTTCTAGGTCTGGAACTGACGCCGGTACTTCCATCTGATCCGACCCTTCTGCGCCTCCACGGCATCCAACACCTGCACACGCCGATCCACTGCGACCTGCCGGGCGGCGTGGGCATCCTCGACGTCGTCGGTGCGCTCCACCCCACTCCGGCGGTGTCCGGGGCTCCCGCCGGACGCGCTATCGAGTTGAGGGGCATCCACGAGCATCTGGACAGGGGCTGGTTCGCCGGTCCTGTCGGATGGCTTGATGCAGACGGCAACGGCGAATTCCGGGTGGCCTTGCGCTCGGCCCTGATCGACGACCTGGGCACAACCCTGTTCGCGGGCGCCGGGGTGGTAGCCGGCTCCGACCCCGAGCGTGAGCTGCTTGAGACCGAGGTCAAGTTGGGGGCCATGTTGGGCCCGGTGCTGGCCACGTCGGGCGTTTCAGAAGGTACGGACCGGTGAGAACCACCACACCGACCGCCGATCCGATCCAGGTGCAGGCCACATGCCGAGCCCTGTTCGCCCAGTTGGTGGCATCGGGTGTGTCTCACGTGGCTGTCTCGCCGGGGTCGAGGTCCACGCCTCTCACCGTTGCCGTCGACCGGACCCCGGGCATCACACTTTCCATGCACCTTGACGAACGGTCTGCAGGCTTCTTCGCCATGGGCCTTGCCAGGTCCAGCCGCAGACCGGTTGCCCTGGTGTGCACCTCGGGAAGTGCCGCTGCCAACTACCTGCCGGCTGTGGTCGAGGCATTTCACTCCGGCGTGCCGCTCATCGTGATCACTGCTGACCGGCCACCAGAACTTCAGGGGCGTGGTGCCCCTCAGACCATCGATCAGACGGGCCTCTACGGCTCCCACATCCGCTGGGAGCATCAGGCAGACGTAATCGGTAGCGAACCCCCCGAAGTGACGGTGCGTCTTGCAGCCCTCGCCGTTGAGCGCTCGCTCGAACCGGTTCCAGGACCCGTACATCTCAACTGCCCGTTCAGGGAGCCGCTCGAACCCCCCACCTGCGATCCACCACCGACCATCCTGCTGGCGGCACCGGCGGCGACACGCCAACCTGCCCAGAATGACGTTGGCATGCTCAAGGCACTTCTCTCCCGGGAGAAGGGCCTGATCGTTGCCGGCCCCATGGACCTCGACACCCGAGGCAAGGCCGCAGTGTCAGAGCTCGCGACTGCCATCGGCTGGCCGATCATCGCCGATCCGGCCTCTGGGCTCCGCCGAGGTCCACACACCATCCACTCCCCTGTCATGTCCTGTGGCGACCACCTCCTTGCCGCCGGTATGGCCGACGACCATCAACCCGACGTTGTCCTGCAGTTGGGCGGCATGCCAACGAGTCGGGCCTACAGGCTCTGGCTCGAACGCTGCGAGGTCGAACGGGTCGTCGCCGTCGACCACACCGGTCGCTTCCCTGACCCCTCCTTCGCGGTTACCGACCGGGTCGCCTGCGGTCCTGCGGAGCTGGCAGCTGCCCTCGCACCCGTCACGGAACAACGGGGCAGCACCGAATGGGCCGATCGTTGGCTCGATGCCGATTCGGCTGCAGCCGCAACTGTCGCCGGCCTGGTCGCCAGTGCCCCTTTCGACGAGCCCGGTGTCGCCGTTGCCCTCTGTCAGGCAATGCCCGGTGGAGCCAACCTGGTCGTGTCCAACTCCATGCCTATAAGAGACCTGGATGCCTTCATGCCCCTCGATCAGCGGCCGCTGGATGTGTACGCAAACCGGGGTGCAAACGGAATCGACGGGCAGGTCTCCACCGCACTCGGCGTCGCCGCAGGGTCCGATGCCCCGACGCTTCTCTTCACCGGTGACCTGGCCCTGCTCCACGATCTCACCGGCCTCGTGGCAGGCAGACGCCTCGGGGTGGACCTGACAGTGGTAGTGGTCGACAATGACGGCGGTGGAATCTTCTCCTTCCTTCCCATTGCAGCAGAGTCAGGTATTGACCATGACCGCCTCTTCCACACGCCGCACGGCCTTGACCTGGGCCATACCGCCTCCCTCGCCGGTGCAACCCTCGACCGCGTCTCCAACCGAGCCGACCTGGACCTTGCGTTGGCAACATCACTTGGGCATCCCGGGATCCACCTGGTGCACGTGAGAACGAGCGCATCCACAAATGTGGGGTTGCACCGCAACGCAGCCGCAGCGGTCGCAGAGACCCTCGGCGGAATGAACCCGTGAGCACCCGCCTGCACACCGAGGTCGAGGGGCGGGGCCACCCCCTCATGCTCCTGCACGGATTCACTGGCGACACATCCACTATGTGGCCGCTCGGCCACGAGCTCACCGGTATCCGGACCGTCATCGCCGTGGACCTGCCGGGCCACGGCGAAACGGGGGTGCTCCCCGACCATGCCGACTACCGGTTCGAAAACACCGTCGACGCCCTGGCCGAGGCAGCGAGGCAGTTGGGCCACGACAGCGTGGACGTGATCGGCTATTCCATGGGTGGACGTATCGCCCTGGGTCTGGCAGTCAGGCACCCCGACCTGGTCAGATCAAGCGTGCTAATTGGTGCCACAGCCGGGATTGTCAGCGACGTCGAACGCGACATCCGTCGTCGCACCGACGACGACCTTGCCGAGGAGATCCTCACCGACGGCCTCGAGTCGTTCGTGGACTACTGGATGGACCTACCTCTCTTTGAGACCCAGGTGCGCCTCGGAGAGGACGCACTGCACGATGCCCGCGAGCAGCGCCTCAGAAATCATCCTGACGGCCTGGCTGGCAGCCTCCGCGGTTCCGGAAGTGGCAACCAGCCGTCCCTCTGGCGTGAGCTCCACCGGGTGGCCGGACCTGTGCTGCTCATGGTTGGAGACGAGGACCCCAAGTTCAGATCCCTGGCAATCCGGATGGCCTCAGGGATCCCTCGGGCTGAGATCTCGGTGCTTCCCGGGGCTGGCCACGCCGCCCATCTGGAGAACCCGCCGGCCGCAGTGATTGCGATCAGAACCTTCCTTGACGAGGTCACCGCCCTGTGAGGGTCGCCGAGGCAGGTGTTACACGCCACACGCTCACCTACCGCTGTCCCATAATGACGACCCACGGGCTGATCACCGAACGTCGGGTGCTGTTGTTGACCCTTACCGACGAAGACGGCCACACCGGCGTCGGCGAGGCCGCTCCCCTCGACGGCTTCACCCCCGAGGGCATCGACGAGGCAGAGGTAGCCCTGCTGGCATGGGCGGCCGAAGATGGCGACGAATCCCTCGTCGATTCCCCTACGGCGCGGGCGGCTGTAGATGCCGCTCTCCACGATCTGGCGGCGGCTGCCGCTGGTGTGGCACTTCACCAGTACCTGAACCCGGACAGCCCGGCATCGCTGCCTGTAGCAGCACTCGTGGTCGGTGACACTCCAGATCTCCTGGCTGAGGCAGCCTTGGCGGCGACAACCGGCGGCCACCGCTCCCTGAAGCTGAAGGTTGGTGCCCTTCCGATCAGCGATGACCTGGAACGGGTTGCGGCCGTCCGTCGGGCCATCGGCCCCGAGCCGGCGATCAGGCTGGATGCAAACGGGGCCTGGAGCCCCGAAGAGGCACCTGGGCACCTGGAGCGGCTGGCAGGGTCTGACATCCAGTTCATAGAAGAACCTGTCTCGGGTATTCCGGCACTGGCCAACATCATGCACGTGTCACCGATTCCGGTGGCGGCCGACGAGTCTGTTCGCACCCCATTTGACCTGGACAGGCTCATCGCGACAGGTGCTGCCGACCTTGTGGTCCTCAAGCCGTCGGCCATTGGCGGCATCTCGGTGGCGGCGAAATGGGCCGCCAGGGCCCGCTCCGGGGGCATGGCCGTCGTGGTCACCTCACTGCTCGAAAGTTCGGTGGGGATCCGGGCTGCCGCACACCTGGCTTCGGCGATCGACGCCCTCGACCCGGCCCCCGGCCTTGCCACAGCCGGCCTCCTGGCAACGGATCTCGGAACCCCGCTACTGCCCGAAGCCGGATTCCTCAGGCTCGCCTGAAAGCCTGTCGCCAATGACAGCACGCTTCAACAAAGTGTTGTAGAAAGACCCCGGGGATGGGGACGACACAGGAGGGAGAAACCGGTGCTCAAAGGGGTCATAGGAGCACTTGTGCCACTTCTGGCTGCAGTACTCGCCTTCGCATTCGGAGCGACAATGCTGGTGGCACTCGGGGCCAGCCCACTCGCCGGCCTGGATGCCATGCTGGACGGTGCGTTCGGTAGCGGCTCACGCATCGCCGCGACAGCAGTCAAGGCCACGCCCCTGATCCTGGTCGGAGCCGGCATCACCATCGCCTTCCGGACAAGCGTCATCAACATCGGCGGGGAGGGCCAGATCATCGCCGGAGCGCTCATGTCGACCGTGGTGGCGCTCAGCTTCCCCGACCTGCCGGCGGTCATCCTGGTTCCGCTGGTTCTGCTCTCGGGAGCGGTCGGTGGCGGCATCCTGGGCGCCATTCCCGGAGCCCTCAAGGCCTATGCCTCTGTCAACGAGATCCTCTCCACAATCATGCTCAACCTGGTGATGGTCCAGTTCATGAACTTTCTCCTCAGAGGCCCCATCATGGACCCCTTCGAGTTGGAGGCGGGTACCCGTATTCCACAGACCCAGCGACTGTCCGACAACGCCGCCCTGCCAACCATGATCGAAGGAACCAGACTCCACGTAGGGGTACCCGTTGCTATTGCCGCGGCGGTTGCCGCCTACCTGATCCTCTGGCGCACACCCACCGGCTTTCGCCTCCGGGCCGTGGGACATTCACCCGAGGCCGCCAGAGCCGCCGGCATCAACGTAAAGCGGAACATCACTCTGGCAATGACCCTCTCCGGATCCCTCGGCGGAATCGCCGGAGCAATACTGGTCTTCGGTAGCGAAGGCCAACGAATGGTCACCGACGGCTCAGCCGCCGGTTTCACGGGCAGTGCAGGCTTCAACGGAATCGTCGCCGCACTCTTTGGCGGACTGCACCCTCTCTGGACCATTCCATCGGCGATGCTCTTCGGCGCTCTCTTGACCGGTGCCACACAGCTCCAGCGTGTGCTCCAGGTTCCGGCGGCCCTGGCAGTCGCCCTCAACGGCATCATCGTCATCTTCGTCATCAGCAGCACGCCGGTCCGGGGCTGGCTGCAGCGTTCCCTTGCCGACTCAGGCCTGTTCAACCGATCCTCTGACAGCGCCGGGGCGGACTGAGCATGGGCGAGTTCTTCACCCTCAGCGTGCTTGTCGCAACGGCCGCATCGGCCATCCGACTGGCCACGCCGTATCTGCTGGCCTCGCTCGGCGAGACAGTCGGGCAGCGCAGCGGGGTGCTCAACCTGGGCGTCGACGGCGTGATGCTTCTCAGCGCCTTCTTCTCCTACTGGACGGTCCTGGAGACAGGCAACCTCTGGCTGGCGGTGTTTGTTGGCCTTGCTGTCGGCCTCGTGATGGGGCTCCTCTACGGTGTCATCACGGTGTTTCTCAAGGCCACCCAGGGAATCAGCGGCATTGGGATTTTCATCTTCGGCCTGGGTCTGAGCGATCTGCTGTTTCGCCGGCTGGTAGGAACCCCCAAGCCCGTGAGGCGCCTGCCGAACGTGGACATTCCTATCCTCTCCGACATCCCCCACCTTGGCGCTGCCCTGTTTCAGCGCAACCTGTTGACCTATCTGGCATTCGTGCTGGTGCCGGTCACTGCGCTCTTGTTGACCCGGACAACGTTCGGCCTCAACATCCGCTCCGTCGGGGAAAACCCGCAGGCGGCCGACAGCCTCGGCGTGTCTGTCGAACGGACCAGGTTCGTGGCGATCCTGATCGGCAACTCCATGGCTGGCCTGGCGGGAGCGGCCCTGGTTCTACAGTTGGGCATCTTCCAGCCCAACCTCACCCAGGGGCTCGGGTTCATTGCCGTCGCCCTCGTCTACTTCGGGGCCTGGCGACCCATCGGTGTCATGGGAGGCGCACTTCTCTACGGCCTCGTCAACGCCACCGTCCTGCACTGGAAGGCCCTGGGCATCATCCCCGTGAGCGACTCCGACCTTGCCAACATGGCTCCAGCCGTGCTCACGATCCTGGCGCTGATCATCGTGGCCCGGCGGGTACACGCCCCGTCGGCACTGACCAAGCCATTCACGAGACACTGATCCAACCAACAACAACGGAGGGGTTACCCCCGGGACAGGAAAGGAATACAGATGAAAAAGCAGTGGAGGTTGAACCCTTCCATTCTGGTGATGCTGGGAGCACTTGCCCTTGTTGGCGCCGCCTGTGGTGGTGACGATGAGGCGCCTGCATCAGGGAGCGGAGAAGGTGGAGCCCTACGGGTTGCAATTGTGGCGCCGAGTGCGTCTGACGACCTTGCGTTCACTCAGAGCATGGTTGATTCGGTCAACGCCCTTGAGCGTGATGTCGAGTTGTCGATCACCGACGGGACGTTCATCGTCGAGGATGCCGCTGCGGCGATCCGTGGCTATGCCGAGGATGGCAACGACGTCGTCATCGCTCACGGCACACAGTTCGGTGCGTCGCTCATGGAGATAGCACCGGATTTCCCGGATGTCACCTTCGTGTGGGGCACGGCGTCTGATACCCAGGGCCTCGCCAACGTGTTCGCGTACGCTCCGGCTGCCGACCAGGGCGGCTATGTGAACGGCTCGATCGCCGCCGCTCTGACCAAGACCGGTGTGATCGGTGTGGTCGGACCCATCGAGGCTGGCGACGCTGTCGCCTACATCAACGGCTTCAAGGCTGGAGCCCTGGCTGGTGGCGCATCTGAGGTGAACGTCACCTACACGGGTTCGTTTGGCGACGTGGCCTTGGCTGCAGAGGCTGCTGAGGCCCACCTGATAAACGACGTGGACGTGTTGACGGGTACTGCCCAGATGGTCGTGGGTGCTGTCGGCGTGGCCGCCGATGCCGGTGTGCCGTGGTTTGGTACGCAGGCCAACCAGACCTCTCTGGCTCCGAGCCTCGTCGTGGCTTCGCAGGTGTACCACTGGGAGGTCGTGCTCGAGGAGATGCTGGCGCTGCGTGACAGCGGCGTGCTGGGAGGCCAGGCCTTTGAGGTCAACCTCGCCAACGGTGGCCTCGTCATCGAGTTCAACGACGCCTTCGAGTTGCCCGCCGGTGTGCGAGACGCAGCCGAAGCCCTCATCGAAGGCATCACCAACGGGACCGTCGATACGGGTTCCTAGGAAGACAACAAGGAAGCTGAGTCAGAAGTGAAGACGTCACGTGCCGGTCGGCATTCCCCAGTGGGTGTCGACCGGCGCTGGACGCTTCGCCGGAACGGAACCAACGGACACAATGGGATCTGACGAGAACATTCTTGAGATGAGGGGGATCACCAAGGCGTTCCCCGGCGTCGTCGCCAACGACAACGTTGACCTCGACGTCCGCTACGGAGAGGTCCACACCCTTCTGGGTGAGAACGGTGCTGGCAAGAGCACCCTCGTGAAGATCCTGTTCGGCCTCTACCAGCCTGATGAGGGCAGCATCCACCTGCGCGGTGAGCCCATCGCCATCGCCTCGCCGTCAGAGGCAATCGCATCCAGAATCGGGATGATCCACCAGCACTTCATGCTGGTTCCGACCCTGACGGTTGCCGAGAACGTCGCGCTCGGCACGAGGTCGACCAGGCGGCCCTTCACCGATCTGGACGTGGTGTCCAGAAGAATCTCTGAGATCTCCGAGGAGCACGGCCTAGCCGTTGATCCGTCGGTCGAGGTCCGTCGGCTTGCCGTTGGCGAGAGGCAGCGCGTCGAGATTGTCAAGGCCCTGTACCGCGATGCTGAGCTTCTGATCCTTGACGAGCCAACTGCGGTCCTGACCCCGGGCGAGGTCGACGACCTGTTCGTGATCCTGCGACGCATGGCCGACGATGGTCGCGGCCTCATCTTCATTTCCCACAAGCTCCGCGAGGTGATGACCCTCAGCGACCGGATCACCGTGCTACGAAACGGCAAGGTTGTCGGCAACACCACGCCGGCCGAGACCAGCAGCGAGCAACTTGCCCAGATGATGGTGGGCCGAACGGTCCGGCTTACCCCTGAAAAGCCACTCCTCGATGAGGGCCATGCCCGCCTTTCGGTGGAGAACCTCACAATCCACGGCGACAGGGAAACCGTCGCTGTGAACGACATCTCCTTTGAGGTGCGGTCGGGCGAGATCCTCGGCATCGCCGGGGTGTCGGGCAACGGCCAGCGTGAACTCGCGGAGGCGATTGCAGGCCTCCGCGGCGTCGAACCGGGCAGCTCTATCCGCCTTGACGGTGTCGACGTAACCGGCGACGACACCCGTGCCCGGCGTGACAGGGGCCTCGGCTTCATTCCTGAGGAGCGCATGCGTGACGGGGCCATCGCCGAGTTCACCGTGAGTGAGAATCTGGTGCTCGTTGACCATGGGTCCGATAGGTTCACCAGCCGCGGAATGCTCGCCTTCGGGGCAATCGGGCAGCACAGTAGGAAGCTTGTCGATGAGTTCGCAGTCAAGACTCCGGGAATCGACACTCCGACGTCGAGCCTCTCTGGCGGCAACATCCAGAAGGTGATCCTGGCGAGGGAGTTGTCGGCTTCTCCGACGGTGCTGCTGGCGTGTCAGCCGACCCGCGGGGTCGATATCGGTGCTGCCGAGTACATCCACACGCGCCTGATCGAGCAGAGGAGCATCGGAACCGCAACCATCCTCATCTCCGAGGACCTCGATGAGGTCCTCGGCCTGGCCGACCGGGTTGCCGTCATGTACGAGGGTCACATTGTGGCAATAGTCCACGGTCGCAGTGCCAGCCGTGATCAGATCGGCCTCCTGATGGCCGGTGTGGTGGAACAGACTCCCAGCTCCTAGCCGAGGGCCTTCCCGAGGCTCTCCCCCAGCGGGTCGGCCACGACCTTCTCCCCCAACTCAGCCTCGGACTCCCGGGCGGCGGCTGCGAAGATTCCCTTTGACATGAGCGAACGGGTGGCTTTGCGGCGCTGCCAGTAGACGGCTGCCCGGGCCCTGTGGGCGCCATCGTGTTGCGGTTCGGCTGCGACCGCCATCTCGACGAGGTGACAGGCCAGGCGAAGGTCGCCGGCCTCGGCCAGTTCCCGTGCACGATCGGTCAGCGCCTCGACTGAACCGGCCAGGGCAACCACCTCTGACGCCAGGGCTGATTCAGGTGCAGGTTTCAGATTTGCCGCGTTTCCGTCCCACCAGCCGCCGAACTGCCGGTAGACGTTGCGAACCACGAACTCCGGTTCGTCGTACTGGGGTGCTAGCCACGGCCTGTCCTGCAGGTGGTCGGGCACGGTCACCTCGTGGATGATCGTGTCCAGGGTGGCGCCCTCGTTCATCAGTTCGAGGGTGCGGCCGCTGAGATGTTCGAGCGCCTCGGCAAGGTCACCCAGTACCAACTCGACACGCTGGCGGCCCACGATGGGTAGCCCGTGGGCTGGAAACACCCGTTCGGCACCGGCAGCGAGCATTTCCCGCAGAGCTACGGCCCATTCGATCGGATAGCGCTGGACCTTCTGGGGGTTACCTGCGTTTGGGAACACCCACGACATGAAGTCGCCGGTGTAGGCGGTCAGGTTCAAGGCGTCCCAGCCCCAGGCGTGGTCGTCGGTCTCTCCTCTGGCGTGGTGCAGTTCGATGCTTCGGTCGCCGACGCTGAACGCGAGGGTGGAGCGAAATGTCTCATCGGGTTCGGCAACGGAGTCAGGCAGGAAGGCTCTCCCTGACCCTCCGATACCCATGGCATCGGGCTTCACAACGCCGCCGAACTGCCGCAGGTTGATGACGATGTTCCAGCCGTTGGTGGTTCGGTACCTGTCGAAGCGGGCTGGCACCGCCTCGTGGGCCAACACTTTCGGGCGGGGCTCACCTCGGGCCTCGGCATCGGCGATGAATGCGCCGCTGCCGCCCACGTGGTCGAGGTGGCCATGGGTGTAGACGAGGCTGTGGAAGGGGGCGTCGGTCCAGTTCCTGATCGATTCGACGACCCCTGCACCGGACCGGGCTCCGCTGGTGTCAAAGCAGACAAGACCCTCGTCGGTGCGGATCACCCAGCAGTGCGAGAACGACTCCACGACGGCGATGTCGTCGTCGACCTGGGTCAACTCTCCGGTTACGCGATTGTGCGGGGGTTCGGCTGTACCGGTGTCGATGATCCGGCTGGAGAGCTCAACTGGGTCTGGATGGGTGCTCACCGGATACTCCTGTCAGGTGTTGGGTGGCGGGCTGAAAGCGTAGACACCGTGTGTGGTGGTGGCCGGATCGGACACTCACCCGAGATGCCTGAGGATGAGCGATGCTCCCCTGTCGAGGTCCTCGAATAGGAAGAAGTGGGTGCCGTCAACGAGGACCAACTCGACCCCCAGGCGATCAGCCTGGGCCTCGAACCACCCCATCTCGAGGTCGGTGTCGGTACCAGCCAGCACGGTGGCCGGACAGGCCACGTCGACCATGTGGTCGAATGCCTCGCCGGGTCCGTAGCGCGTGGTCGAGCCGAAGAAGGTGGCCTCTGTCTCGGGTGCACATGCCAACTCCACCTGGCCGTCGGGACGGTCCACGAACCCCCAGTTGACGTATGCCTCGAGGATCTCGGGTTCCAGCACGCGGAGAGGTTGGCGGGTTCCGTAGGAGGCGACGACGGTGGCACGATCCGGCCAGACTGGCCTGCGACGACGCGCCGCCACGGCCATCGGGTGTTGGCCTTCCTCGTGTGCGAGGCGGATGTGCTTCCTGGCGGAGACATCGATGGCGATCGCCTCGCAGAGCATCAGTCCAGTAACCCTCCCAGGGGCGGCGGCGGCCACCTCTATCCCAACAGCGCCGCCGAGGGAGACACCGAGGATGGAGAATCCCTCCAGCCCCAGGTGGTCGGCGACCGCCAGGATGTCCAGGGCCAGTGCGTCGTTGCCGAGTTGGCCTGCATCGGTCACGGTGCTGCTCCGGCCGTGGCCCCTCAGGTCGACCCCTATGAAGCGGAAGCGGTGTCCGAGCCTCCTGGCGAAGGGGTCAAAGGTGCCGGCACAGAACCCGCTCGGATGCAGGACCACGAGCGGCTCGGTGCCGGCATCGTCTGGACCACCACCCCAGTCCAGGTAGGCGATTGTCAGGCCCTCACGCTCTATGTGCCCACCGCTGGGCCCGATCCCACTCACGTCACTACCCTTCCATACCGTGTGCCAACAACGCCTACACAGGCGCCGTCCCGTGAACCTGAGCAGTGGCTACTCCCACATGTTGGCACTGGCGGTCACCCTCATCATGGTGGCGGCGTGTGGAGGCATCGGTGTCGAGCCCGAACCCGTGTCTCTGTCAGGACCTGCTGGCCCTTCTGCCCCTGACCCTGCCACGGGTGAGATGCACGTCGAGGTACTGACCGAGTACCCCCACGATCCGACCGCTTTCACGCAGGGCCTGGAGTTGGTCGATGGCCGCCTCTTTGAGAGCACGGGTCGCTACGGAATGTCAACGGTACGTGAGGTTGACCTCGCCACCGGTGGGATCCTGGCCTCAACCGGACTTGACGACACCATGTTCGGTGAGGGGCTCACGGCAATCGGCGGTAATCGCCTGCTGCAGCTCACCTGGAAGGCCGAGACCGCGACGGTGTGGAACCTCGACAGCCTTGAGCGGGTCGACACATGGTCCTACGAGGGTGAGGGGTGGGGTGTGTGCCTACTTGACCCGGAGACCCTGGTCGTCTCCGACGGATCGGCGACCCTGACCTTCAGGTCAGCGACTGACTTCCACGAGCTGGGCAGCGTGGTGGTCGCGCGAGAGGAACTGCCTCAGGAACTCCTGAACGAACTCGAGTGCGTCAACGGCACTGTCTGGGCGAACGTCTGGAAGACTGACACGATCCTCGGTATCGACCCTGCCACGGGAATCGTGTTCGCCAGAGTGGATGCCTCCTCGCTACCGGTGGAACGGTCTTCGCTGTCTCCCGGTTCGGTGCTGAACGGCATCGCACACGACCCCGCCACAGGACGGTTCCTTCTGACAGGCAAGTACTGGCCATCCCTCTACGAAGTGGAGTTCGTGGCCGGTTGAGTGCAGCGCTCAGGCAAACCTGTGTGAGATCTCGTCTTGGTCCCAGAACCCTGGAAGCGGTCGATCGGGAGCACTCTCGGCATAGTGACGTAGACGTTCCACTGCCTCATCGTCGAACATCTCGACGGCATCAAAGAACCCTGTTCCACCGACTGCCCTCATGGCACGGTCACCTTCGCTTCCGCTGCGTGGCAGCCGGGGTGTGAGCACCAGTAGCCGGGGGCGGTCCCGGGCTGAATCGCCGGCGTGTCCGCTGGCCAGCACGTGGGCCCGCCCAAGGGTCTTCCAGAGGGCGTCGGTTCGTCGCATACCCGGCCTTGCGGTGGTGAACGCTCCAGAGACCTCCACGTACCACTGGCGGCCGACCGCCTTGTCGGTTACGAGAAACGAGAAGTGTGCGCCGAGGTCGCGGCGGACGACACCGGCCTTGACTATGTCAAAGCCCGCCTCGACCAGCACGGCCTCGGCGATGTCGGCTGCCTTCTTGCCCGATTCTGCAGCGCGTTCCAGCAGGTGCTCGGTGTCGTCGTGGCCGTTCAGGTCGGGAAACAGCCCGTCCTGTGGCCCGGCCCGGCCAGCCAGGTCGCTGCGGCGCCACTGGGCGACGGCACCCGCCTCAATGCGTTCCTTTTCGGTCCTGAGGCGTTCGCGTGCAAGGTCGATGTACTCGGATTCGAGGTCGTAGCCGGCACCGCGCCGTCCGGCCCGGAGCGCGGCAACAAGGGTGGAACCGGAACCCAGGAACGGGTCAAGGACTAGGTCGTCGCGGTAGGTGTAGAGATCGATCAGGCGTCTGGGCAACTCAACAGGAAACGGGGCCGGATGGCCGACCCTGCTGGCCTGCTCGGGGTCGATGCGCCAGAGGTCGAGGGTGGCCTCCATGAACTCGTCTGTTGTGACGGTGCTCTCGTGGGGCAGGCCCTCCTCCTGGCGCTTCTTCGGCACACGTGCCCTGTCGAAGCGACCCTTGCTGGCGATGACGACCCGTTCGGTCATGTCACGGAGCACCGGATTCGCTGCCCTGCGAAATGACCCCCAAGCGACCGATCCCGTTGCGCCATCGGCCTTCTGCCAGACGACCTCGCCCCTCAGGAGCAGTCCCAGATCGTCCTGGAGGATGCGGATGATGTCGGCCGAGAGGCTGCGGTAGGGCTTGCGCCCCAGGTTGGCCACGTTGACGGCTATGCGGCCACCGGGTTCAAGCACCCTCACGCATTCGGCGAACACCTCAGAGAGCATCTCCAGATACTCGAGATACGAGGTCGGAATGCCGGGTGAGCCGTTACCTGCCACGGCCAACTCGTACTCCTTGCCGACGAAGTAGGGCGGCGAGGTGACCACGAGGGCTACAGACGAGTCTGGCAGGTGGTGCATGTCGCGGGCGTCACCCAGGATGCAACCGTCACCCAGGTCTGGGGCATCGGCGATGGTGTCGTCATCGGACACCTCTGGTGGCCGGAATCGGGCGTAGAAGGCCGACGAGTCGTGGTTCTCACGGCGGCCCACCCCGAAGGCCGTTGTTGCGGTTGGCTGGCGCTTCTCGCTCACGTGGACCCCCTTTCGGCTGAACCGACCACGAAATGCCCGGTACTCAAGGCTACGCGACCCGCGCGCGCGGGCCACCTGGGGCCTTCACCAGCGCCTCTCAGAGCCTGTCCCACCCCTCTGGGATGATCCCCTCACGCCTTGCGACCGGCTATCGGCCGCCTCCCACACCTCATCAAGGGAGGCCCCAGTGGCCCTGCATCCGGTACCTTCAACAGCCGAGTTGGCTACTCGACTCGTCACGCTCGTCAACCCAGACCTGCCCCTCCTTGTCGGCGTTGTCAGGCATCGCCGTGCCATCCAGGTACTGAGAGAGCCCATCGTCGACATGGCCGACCTCATCGGGCGCAGCGTTCCAGACTGCTGGGTTGCCGTGGGTCTGCATGTGTCAGGACAGGTCGTACGAAATGGCGAACCCGAGACCCCGAGCGCCCGGGTTCTCTACCTGCTGAGCCGAAGGGGTCCACCGGCTACAGCCGTCGACTGGGGCGATCATGTCGAGCTGCTCGAAGACGGCCAGGGGCTGCTCACAGACCTCCTTCGCCGGCTGCTCGGCCAGCCGACGCCAGCGCCGGCAGTCGACCCAATGCGCTTCCTGAGCCACATATGGATCAACCGCGTTCTGACAACGGTCCTGGACCGTCCCCTCGGGTCACCATCCCCCACCCCACGAGACGTCTCCCAGATGTGCCCCGATCCGGTCGACGACTGGGCTCAGGTCCGCAGCCGCTGCTCCGACGGTTCTCTGGAGGTTCCGGGGGTTGACCCGGCAGCCGCCGACTGGCTCGACGACGGCTCGCTCTACCGCCTCGTCGAGTCCGGCCTGCCCGACCCGGTTGAGATAGTCGCAGATCTGACCGAGTTGCTGTCGCACGAAACCCTTGAACACATGGGCCTCGACTGATGCGCCCAGTTGCTATCCGATTCGCTGCTCAACGAAGAGTTCGGCAAGGCGTCTTCTGGCTGCATCTCCGGTGGTGGCCCAGTCGTAGATTGAGCCACCCACCGCCCCCGTCTCCGACAGCGACTGAACAAACAGTTCCATGTCGTCCAGCCCCGCCAGAGGTTCGTCGGCGCCGTACACGTCGCCACTCTCGGCACCCACACCCCCGATGCCGTGCACCACCGCGCTCTCATTGTGCAGGTTCTGGCGCAGCAACCTGATGTTCTCGCCGCTGTAGTAGAGCGGATCAGCGTGTTCCTCGGTGCGGAACGACCAGTAGTTCATGGGAAGCCACACGTCGTAGACACCTGCAACGCCAGACCAGGGAAAGCCCGGCCAGAAGTCGGGGTTGATCTGGTCGGTCACTATCGGTGGCATCACGATGCCGCCGAGGACCGCGCTGCCAACCGCCTCACGCAGCCGCAGCGACAACAGGGTCAGGCGACGGCTGCGCTCCTCGGGGTCGTCTTCGAGTTCGCCCCTGTTCCACTCGATGTCGACAGCGAGGCCGTCAAAGCGGTGGCCCAGCACCTCAAACCGGTGAATCGCCAGGAGACGCTCGAGGTCCTCGTCGTCGGCGCTCCACTTGGGCAGGTACCAGCCGACCACGTCCAGGCCGTCTGCGTGGGCGTTCATCAGAAACTCGGCCAGCACCCACGGGTCGGTGGTTGGCCCGGTTGCCCGGTCGTCAGAGCGTGCAGCCTGCATGAACAGGGTCTGAACCCCGGCGGCCACCATCTCGGCTGTGTCACCAGGTGGCACCGACGGCCTCCCCGACGTGTAGGCAGGATCTGCGTCATACGAATCGACCCAGGCGCCAAGGCCGTAGTAGGGGCCTACGCCGACGGTGTACTGCTCGGCCACGACAAGGTTCGGCGACACCTCGGACAGCGGCTCGGCCGACACCCTGGTCATCGACAGGTCACCTGACCCGCCAATTGCAATGGCAGTCACAAGCGCCGCCAGGCCCACGACAACCAGGACGGCAAGTGCACCGGGGTGACGGATTTCCACGATCCAACGCTAGCCAGTTGCCGGTGACCGGTGGCCGCGCCAGGAGCGGCCCGGTGCCGTGTACGCGGTCGGCTCCACCGGTAACGTCGCCCTGATGGAGGACCAGCCACCCGACGACGGGAGCACGCCTGTCGAGCCGGGCCCCGCCGCCATTGCACGTCGCAGGGTGCTGTTCGGCCTGGGCTTCGGTGCAGCCAACCTTGCCCTGCTGCGGCGAATCACCACCCGGCCCAGAGGGCTGTCGACCGCACCGGCCACAGCTCCTCCGTCGCTCCCGGCCACCGTCACGACCGGCCCGCCCACCACGACGGCGCCAGCAGTTCCACCTCTGCTCGACGACTCCATCGAGGTGGCCACCGACGACCATGTCTACGACACGGTGATTTCCGGAGGCCGGGTAATCGACCCCGACTCGGGGTTCGATGCGGTGGCCCACGTCGGTATCGACGGCGACACGATCACACGGATCAGCCTCGAGAGCCTCTCGGGATCCAGCACCATCGATGCCGTCGGCCTCGTCGTTTCGCCGGGGTTCATCGACATTCTCTCCTACCCACCCAACGGCTACGGCGAGTGGTTCAAGGTTGCCGACGGCGTCACCACCAACCTGAACCTCCACGGCATCGACGACCCGATGACCGACTTCCTCGTCAAGGCTGCCGGCAACGATCCGCCTGTCAATTACGGCGGCGCCGCAGACCAGTACGAACACCGCAAGATCATGGAGTTGGGGATCAGCCGTGTCAGTGGAGACGATCTCGACGAGTTGGTCAGCCGGGCCGAGGCCGATGTTCTGGCCGGTGCGCTGGGCATCCACGAACAGCCCGAGTACACCGTCGATGTCAGCTTCGACGAGATGCTCCGCCACGGTGAGGTGGCGGCCCGCTACTCGGTGCCACTGTGCCTGCATGTCCGCTACTCGGAGAACCTCACGCCGGGCACCCAGGAGGAGGCCCTCGACGAGGCCATCAGGGTCGCCACCCAGACGGGTTGTCGACTCCACATCGAGCACATCAACTCCACTGGTGGAACCGGGCGTATGGCCGAGGCCATTGCTCAACTGGAGGCGGGACGCTCTTCGGGCATCCCGATCACGGCCTGCACCTACCCGTACACCTTCTGGGCTACCAACGCAGCTACCGCCCGCTACGACAACTTTCGTGAGAAGTACGGCATCTCATGGGGTGACCTCCAGATCGCCGGCACCAACGAGCGCCTAACCGAGGAGACCTTCAACGCCGCACGCAGGGAATACAAGTTGACGGCGGCCTTCGCAATGAGCGACGGCGACATCGACACCTCGCTGCTCACCCCCTGGGTGATGATCGGCTCCGATGCAATCCTGGAGCGGCCCCACAACAACCATCCCCGTTCCACGGGCTGTTTCAGCCGGGTTCTCGGCCACTACGTGCGCGAGCGGGGGCTCCTGACCCTGCCAGAAGCGCTGGCCAAGATGACGATTCTTCCGGCCCGAATGCTGGGAGATATCAGTTCCGGGATGGCCCGGCGGGGTCGCATCCAGTCGGGTGCCGTGGCCGACATCACCGTGTTCGATCCGGCGACGATCATCGACAGGTCGACCATTGCCGACCCGGCCCGTGAGGCCGAGGGTGTGCGCCATGTGCTGGTCGCTGGTCGGGCGGTAAGGACCAACGGAGTCAACAACCGGGACGTGAGGCCAGGCGTTCCGATCCTGCGGGATCTGGTATGAGCGACCCAACCGGCATCGACCCGGAACACGACGTCATGTCTGAGACAGAGCGTCGGGTGGCATGGCATCTGACGAGGATGCTCATGGCCTTCTTCGCCGTTGCACTCGTGATGATCTGGGCGGACCTGTCGATTGACCTGACAACGCTCACTGGGGTCAGCCGCGACGAGACCGGGTCGGCGCCCGCCGTCACTACGGCACCTTCCCAGTCTTCAGGTGATGGTGGGGCCGAAGCCACCCTCCCCCCGGAAGCTCCCACCACCACGACACCTCCGTTCGAGGCACGCACCTTCACGATGGTGGCTACCGGCGACCTGCTGGTTCACGAGTACGTGGCCGACATGGCCGGCTTCTACGGCAGCGACGGTGGCTACGACTTCAACCCCATGTTCAGGCGTGTCCAGCCCGTGCTGGCGGGTGCCGACCTCGCCATCTGCCATCTGGAGACGCCGCTGTCTGACGACAACAGCGACCTCGTCTACTACCCGAACTTCCGGGTGCCGTTCGAGTTGGCAGATGCCATCGGTGCAGCCGGCTACGACGGCTGCTCGGTGGCATCCAACCACAGCCTGGATGCCGGGGTCTCAGGTGTGCGTGCCACCCTGAACCACCTCGATCGGGCGGGTGTGGCCCATGCGGGCATGGCACTCGACGAGACCGAGGCAGGGCCGGCCTGGTTCGCCCCGGGCAGCATCTCGGTGGCGCACCTGTCCTACACCGACATCATGAACGGTGCTTCCCTGCCAACTGACCCGCCTTGGCTGGTCGGAAGCCTCGATCCGGTACTTGTAGCTGCCGATGCCGAGGCGGCTGTCGCCCAGGGCGCCGAGTTCGTCGTTGTCAGCATCCACTGGGGCATTGAGTACCAGAGTGAGCCGACCGACAGACAGGCCGAGGTGTCGGCACAACTGCTCGCATCTCCGGCAATCGACCTGCTGATCGGCCACCAGGCCCATGTGATTCAGCCTGTACTCCAGTTCTCAGACAAGTACGCAGCCATCGGACTCGGCAACTTCCTCTCGAACCAGCCGGGTGATGAGCGTAGGAACTGTCGCCCAGAGTGCCCTGACTCCACCCAGGACGGTGTAATCGCATGGTTCGCCGTGGCCGACCGGCCTGATGGTTCGGTGGCTGTAGTCGATGCCGGCTACGTGCCCACGTGGGTCGATCGCTCCACCTACGAGATAGTTCCGCTCGGCCTTGACAACCCGCCCGGCGCTGATCCAGCTGTGCTGGCCGAGTCGGAGCGACGTACGGCATCGGTTCTCGAGCCGACCATGCGCCGCATCACCTTCGACTGAGCCGGACCGGCCCAACCGTCACCGCCGCTAGCCTTGCTGGGTCAGCGACCACGACCCCGGATCCCGCCTCGGCCGGACCTGGCTCGAACAAGGGAGCAATCCATGACCACCTCCACCCGGGTCCACAACTTCTGTGCAGGACCCTGCACCCTCCCGGTTAGCGTCCTCGAAGAGGTTCGCGACGAACTGCTCGACTTCGGTGGCACCGGCATGTCGATAGTTGAGGCCA
>JABHCN010000051.1 GCA_018673475.1 Actinomycetota bacterium
ATGTCGGCTCATCGCATCCTGGGGCTGAAGCAGGTCCCAAGGGTTGGGCTGTTCGCCCATTAAAGCGGTACGCGAGCTGGGTTTAGAACGTCGTGAGACAGTTCGGTCCCTATCCTCTGCAGCCGGAGGAGATTTGAGAAAGGCTGTCCCTAGTACGAGAGGACCGGGACGGACGTAGCTCTAGTGTGCCAGTTGTTCCGCCAGGAGCATGGCTGGTTGGCCACCTACGGAAGGGATAACCGCTGAAAGCATCTAAGTGGGAAGCCCGTTTCAAGATGAGATCTCCCACCGGGAAACCGGGTAAGGCCCGTGGCAGACCACCACGTTGATAGGCCGGAGGTGTAAGCACGGCAACGTGTTCAGCCGACCGGTACTAATCGGCCGAGGGCTTGGTTACATAACATCGACCGTTGATTCCGATGTTCGTGTTCGCTATGGAGTGCTTGAGGGGTCCATGGACCGCTCTTTGACAACTGAACTCGTGCCCACCACCCCGCAGGGGTGGGCACAAAAGGTTTCGGTGGCTATGGCGGCGGGGTCACACCCGTTCCCATTCTGAACACGGAAGTTAAGCCCGCCAGCGCCGATGGTACTTGGGTCGAGAGGCCCTGGGAGAGTAGGACGCCGCCGGATTTCGCACGCTGAGAGCGGGGCCTTAGGGCCCCGCTCGAGCGCGTTTTGGGACGGGTTTCGTGTCAGCTGGGCGGGGTGAGGCGGCCGCTCGACCTGCTGCGTTCCCAGAGGAGACGCCAGCCGGTGTCATCACCCGTGGCCTTCCGGAGGGTGGCTTCGGCAGCTTCGCTGTCACCGGCCAGAAGCTGGGCTGCGGCCTGCCAGAAGCCGGTCTGGGCGTTGCTGAGGGGATGGCCGGCTGCTGCCTCGAGTGCGGTCATGGCCTCGTCGGTCCTGCCGGTGGTAACGGCGTTGATGCCGGTGCCCATGAGGTCGTACATCTCGTGCAGGTCGAGCAGGCGTGCCAACTCGGCTACGGGCTCGGGGTGGTCGTCGATTCGCAGGTCGACCTGTCGGGTCCACCCCGGTTCGGCGACCCCGCCGGGGGCGACCACCAGGGCGGCCGATGTGGAGCCTCTCAGGTCGCCACCTGCCTCGTGGCCGGCGGTAACAGCTGAGCAGAGCCTGCGTGCAAGGGGCCCTGAGGCACTGCCGAAGGCATCGAGCATCACGTCCCAGACTCCGTCTGCGCCAGCCATGTTGGCCACCGCCACAACGCCGTCGCCCACTGAGTGGCCGGCACTGGGGATGCAGCCGCTACCCGTGTGGACGGCGACCCGACCCTCGAAATCGACTATCGCAACCTGGCGGGACTCGGCATGGGGGTCCTCGGCGATCAGGGTGCCAAGGGCCTCGGCGGGGGAGTGGCCCGAGCGCAACAGGTCGAGGGAGCGTGGCCCGTAGGAGGCTTCGGTTACAGCCTGGGTGAGAACGGCACCCACGCCGGCCTCAACCCAGGGGACCTTGTTGCCGACAGCCATCCAGCCTGTGTGCACGGCGGTACCGAGTTGGCCGGTGTCCGGGTCGAGGGCGACGATCGAGAGGGTCATTGGGTCTCCTGGGTGTGCAGGGGGACGCTACCTGCAGTGCGGGGGAGGCTCGTGGCCGGCGCGGCGCCGGTAGCCTCATCGCCCATGGCCCCACCACAGGATCGACGCTCACCCCGTCAGGGTGGAGGCTCCCGGGGTGGCGATCGACGTCCCGACCGGGGATCCGGTGGGAGCCGCGACGGGCGGCGCCAGCGTGACGGGCGCCCCGACGGCCAGAACCCCGACCGCCGCCGTCGTCCACCAGACGATGCCGGCCCGAAGAACTGGGGTGGGGTGGCCCGGCGTGCGGCCGGACGCCTCGAGCGTGAAGAGGCCGAGGACCGCGACTGGCGCCGCGAGCAGACCGCCGAGCGGACCACCCGACCCGACCGCACACCGCCCGAGCGCTCAGACCGTCTGCGCCGCGAGGCGGCCGATGCCGTGGCACGTGGTGTCAGCCCGGCCCGGTCCGGTCGGGTTCACAGGGCGCTCGAGAGGCAACCGCTGCCGGATGCACCGAGGCGCCTACCTGATGCCGATGTCGCCCTCCGCAGGGCACTGGGCGATGGTGCCGGTTCGCGTGCGTCGGCCAAGTTGCAGGAGGCCGCACGCGCCTTCGACGACGAGCGCTTCAACGATTCCCGGCGCATCCTGAACTCGCTGGTCGAGCGTGCCCCCGAGGTGGTCGAGGTGGTCGAGCTCCTGGGCCTGACCCACTACCGAATCGGAAACTGGAAGGCCGCCGCAAAGAGGCTCGAGGTGTTCCGGGACCTGACCGGCGGAACCGAGCAGCACCCTGTGCTGGCCGACTGCTACCGGGCCCAGGGCAGGTGGGCCGATGTCGAGGTGCTCTGGACCGAACTGCGCGATGCGTCGCCTGGTGCAGCGCTTGTGACCGAGGGTCGCCTCGTGGCTGCGGGTGCCCTGGCCGACCAGGGTCGCATGGCCGATGCGGTGCGTGAGCTTGAGCGTGGCTGGTCTGTTCCAAAGCGGGCACGCGACCATCACCTGCGACGTGCCTACGCGCTTGGGGACCTCTACGAGAGGTCGGGCGCAACACCCCGGGCCCGAGAGTTGTTTCGCTGGATAGCCAGCCGCAACCCCGACTTCGCCGATGTCTCCGACAGGTTGAGGTCGCTCAACTGACACCGGCGGGCCCTTGTCACAGGCCCCGCCTACGGTGCGTGTGTCGGCTTCCCCGTCAACAGTGGTCCGGGTGCAGAGCCCGGATCCGAGCGAAGGGAGCCTCGATGGCTGCCAACGAAGCGTCCATGTCCGAGTCGGGCCCGTCCGATACCAACCTGTGTGTCCTGGTGGGTGAGTTGAGCAGCGACCCCAGGCCGCTCGATCTGGAGTCAGGCAGCGTGCTCCTGCGCTGCGAGGTCACCGTGCGCGCCGGTGGGGCGACCGACTCGGTCCCGGTTGTCCGCTTCGACCCGATAGCGAGCGAGAGGTCTCTCTCGGCTGGCGACAGGGTGGCCGTGGTCGGCAGGGTGCATCGGCGCTTCTTCCGTGCAGGTGGCACCACGGTGAGCCGCACCGAGGTGGTGGCCGATCGTGTGGTTCCGGTACGCAACGGCGTCAGGGCCTCAAAGCTGTTCGAGTCTGCACGAACCCGCCTGGGCACGACCCTTCCCGTCGGAGTGGCGTCAACCTGACGGCGGGCCAGAACCTGTACCCGCGCGTGCCCGTGGTCGGCGTATGGTGAACCGGTGCCGTGGCGGCAGCGTCACGGCGGTCATCCAGTTCATGATCCGGGAGAAGTCAGGTGGAACTCGAGAACCTGTTGGGCGGCGATGCCGCCTACCTGTTGGAGCACGAGGCGAAGGGAATCCCGGCCGACCTGCTGTCGGGCCCTGGCCCCGACTATGTCTCCGACGTGCTTGCCCAGACCGACCGGTCACCACAGGTGCTGCGCAGCATCCAGTCGCTCTTTGACCACGGTCGCCTGGGCGGAACCGGCTACGTGTCGATCCTGCCGGTCGACCAGGGCATCGAGCACTCGGCGGCGGCCTCGTTCGCACCGAACCCCGCCTACTTCGACCCGGCCAACATCGTTGAGCTGGCAATCGAGGGCGGCTGCAACGCGGTCGCCTCAACCTTCGGTGTGCTGGGGGCGGTGTCCCGACGATTCGCCCACCGGATCCCCTTCATCGTCAAGCTCAACCACAACGAACTCCTGACCCTTCCCAACACCTTCGACCAGGTCATGTACGGCTCGGTCGACCAGGCATACGACCTGGGTGCTGCAGGTGTGGGCGCCACCATCTACTTCGGGTCAGACGAGTCCACCCGCCAGATCGCCGAGGTCTCAGAGGCCTTCGCACGGGCCCATGAGCTGGGCATGTTCACGGTGCTGTGGTGCTACCTGCGCAACTCGGGTTTCAAGGTCGACGGTGTCGATCACCACGCCTCGGCCGACCTGACCGCCCAGGCCAACCACATCGGCGTCACCATCGAGGCCGACATCATCAAACAGAAGCTGCCCGAGGTGAACGGCGGCTACAACGCCATTCCGGGTTTCGGCAAGACCCACCCGCTCGTGTACGACGAGCTCACCAGCGACCACCCGATCGACCTGTGCCGCTGGCAGGTGGCCAACTGCTACATGGGCCGCATCGGTCTCATCAACAGTGGTGGCGCCTCGTCGGGTGCCGGCGACCTCGCCGAGGCGGTACGCACGGCGGTCATCAACAAGCGTGCCGGGGGTATGGGCCTCATCAGCGGCCGCAAGGCCTTCCAGCGTCCGATCTCCGATGGAGTGGAGTTGTTGAACGCAATCCAGGATGTCTATCTGGACTCCTCGGTAGGCGTGGCCTGACGCCTGCTCCACGGGTCGTCGACGTTGCCGGCGCTGTGACCAACATCGCAGAGAATTGCCTCCCCGGATCACTGGCCTTTGGATCGCGCGTGGTTATGGTTATGCGCGTGCAGGGGACGACCGGCAACGAGGCCGGAACGCCGATGGGCATGAGACGGCAGGTGGCGACGTGACCGATACAGCGGCACCCCCCGATGCGGTATCTGTAGACAAGGTCATCATTCGCTTCGCCGGCGACTCCGGCGACGGAATGCAGCTCACCGGCGACCGTTTCACGAGTGCCAGCGCCCTTTTTGGTAACGACCTGGCGACCCTTCCCGAGTACCCGGCCGAGATCCGCGCACCAGCCGGAAGCCTCGCTGGCGTGTCCGCCTTCCAGGTCCAGGTTTCAGACCACGACATCATGACCCCCGGCGACGCCCCCGACGTTCTGGTGGCGATGAACCCGGCGGCACTCAAGTCCGACCTCCACATGCTGGTGCCCGGTGGCACCCTGATCGTGAACGCCGACGCGTTCGACGAGCGCAACCTGGTAAAGGCCGGCTACGAGACCAACCCGCTCGACGGCTCAGACCTCGACGGCTACATGCTCATCACGGCGCCCATGACAAGCCTCACCAAGGAGGTCTGCAAGGACCTCGGAGTCAAGCCGCGTGATGCCGAGCGGTCCAAGAACTTCTTCGCCCTTGGCCTGGTGTCGTGGATGTACAGCCGCCCGACCGAACCCACGATGGAGTGGATCGACACCAAGTTCGCCGGCCGTGACCTGATCATCGCTGCCAACAAGGCGGCGTATCGGGCAGGCCACGCCTTCGGCGAGACCGCCGAGATCGGGCACCAGCGTGTGGTTGTGCCTGCTGCTCCCCAGCAGCCCGGCACCTACACGAACATCAACGGAAACACGGCGCTGGCATGGGGTCTGGTGGCTGCCGGCGAACTGTCCGGGCTTCCGGTGTTCCTCGGCTCGTACCCGATCACACCCGCCACCGACATTCTCCATGAACTGTCAAAGCACAAGTCGTTCGGAGTCACCACATTCCAGGCCGAGGACGAGATCGCAGCTGTCGGCTCGGCGCTGGGGGCCTCGTACGGCGGCTACCTCGGCGTCACCACAACGAGTGGCCCCGGAGTGGCGCTCAAGTCCGAGACAATCAGCCTTGCGGTCAGCCTCGAGTTGCCCCTCGTGATAGTCGACATTCAGCGTGGTGGTCCGTCGACGGGGCTCCCCACCAAGACCGAGGCCGCTGACCTGCTCATGGCCATGTACGGCCGTCACGGCGAGGCACCGCTACCGGTGGTGGCTGCCTGCACCCCGGCCGACTGCTTCGACGTGGCGATCGAGGCGGCCCGCATTGCGCTGACCTACCACACCCCCGTGATCCTCCTGTCCGACGGGTACCTGGCCAACGGGTCCGAGCCGTGGCGCCTCCCCGAGGTTGATTCCCTTGCACCGATCCCCGTGGAGTTCGCCACCGAGTTCAACCACACCAACGCCGACGGCGAGCCCGAGTACTGGCCCTTCCTGCGCGACGAGAACCTGGTGCGCCCCCTGGCGCCCCCGGGCACACCTGGTCTGATGCACCGAATCGGAGGCATCGAAAAGCAGGACGGTTCCGGAAACGTCAGCTACGACACCGAGAACCACGGGCACATGGTGGCAGTCAGGGCCGAGCGCATCTCGCAGATAGAGGTGCCCGACGTCGAGGTAATCGGCCACCCGGAGGCCGACGTGCTGGTCGTGGGCTGGGGTTCAACCTGGGGTGCCATCACCGGAGGCGTGCGGCGTGTCGTAAACGCCGGTCACAAGGTCGCCCAGGTTCACCTGACCCACCTGAACCCCTTCCCGAAGAACCTCGGCGAGGTGTTGGCCCGTCACAAGACGGTCCTGGTTCCCGAGATGAACCTGGGCCAGTTGGCAAAGATGATCCGGGCCGAGTACCTCGTCGACGCCCAGGCCATCGGCAAGGTGACCGGCCAGCCGTTCACTGCGGGAGAGATCGAACAGGTAACGCTCGGAGCTCTCGATGACTGACGCTCTCAATGTCGCCACAACCGATGTGGGTGAGGCTCCCGAGACGAGCCGATCCGACTGGCAGAGCGACCAGGAGGTCCGGTGGTGTCCGGGCTGTGGCGACTACTCGGTGCTCACCGCCATCCAGCTCCTGCTTCCCGAGTTGGGGGTGCGGCGGGAAAACACCGTGTTCATCTCGGGCATCGGCTGTGCGGCACGCTTTCCCTACTACATGGACACCTACGGGGTGCACACCATCCACGGTCGTTCCCCGGCGTTCGCCACGGGTCTGGCCATGGCCCGCCCCGATCTCGACATCTGGGTAATCGGTGGTGACGGCGACATGCTGTCGATCGGCGGCAACCACCTCATCCACGCCCTGCGGCGCAACATCAACCTGAACATCTTGTTGATCAACAACCAGATCTACGGTCTCACCAAGGGCCAGTACTCGCCAACGAGTGAGACCGGCAAGGTCACGAAGTCGTCGCCGATGGGTGCGACACCGCGGCCGTTCAACCCGGTCAGCGTGGCCCTCGGTGCAGAGGCCAGTTTCGTGGCACGCACACACGACATGGACCGCAAGCACATGCAGGAGACCTTCAGGCGGGCCTATCTGCACGATGGTGCAGCTTTTGTCGAGGTCTACCAGAACTGCAACGTGTTCAACGACGGGGCGTTCGGTGCGATCACCAAGAAGGACGCCCGCGACGACATGCTCATCGATCTGATCCACGGCGAACCGATCCGCTTCGGCACTGAGGGCGAACGAGGTGTTGCCCGCCGTGAGGGTGGCGTTCAGATCGTCGATCTGGCCGACGTTGGCGAAGATGCCATCCTCGTGCACGACGAGTTGCTGACCGATCCGTCCACGGCGTTCTCACTTTCACGTCTTGCTGAGGGTCCGCACACACCGACCCCGATCGGCGTCTTCCGCGCCTGTAAGCGCGACGAGTACGGAAGGGCCGTGGCAGATCAGATCGCCAACGTGACTGCCAGCCGCGGCAAGGGCGACCTCTCGGCTCTTCTGCGTTCCCTTCCCACCTGGGAGGTCTGAGCGCAACGGGCTCGCGCCCGATGCCTCCATCATGAGTTGGGCTCTGGATCTCGACGGGGTCGTCTGGCTTGGGACAGATGACATCCCCGGTGCTGCAGATGCCGTGGCGCGCCTGCAGGCTGCGGGCGAGAAGGTGCTGTTTGTTACCAACAACTCGGGCCGCCGGGTGGTTGACGTCGAGGCCAAGTTGGCCTCCCACGGAATCGATGCCATGGGCGGGGTGATCACCTCGGGCATGGCCGCCGCCCGGATGGTTGAGCCCGGGGAGATCGTGCTCGGCATGTGTGGGGCCGGTGCACGTGAGGAACTGGAGGCCGTTGGTGCCATCGTCGTGCGCGAGGGTCCGGCCGACACCGTGCTGGTGGGCATGCATGAGGACTTCGACTACTGGCGTCTGACGGCTGGGGTCCAGGCGGTGCTGGGCGGGGCCCGACTCCTGGCCACCAACGAGGATGTGTCGTGGCCGGCCGAGGACGGCATCCGTCCGGGCGCCGGTGCACTGGTGGCCGCAGTTGCCGCCGCAACCGGTGTCACCCCGGTGTTCGCCGGCAAGCCCCATCAGCCAATCTGTGACCTGGTGCTCGATGCTGCGGGTCCGACCGGAACGGTCGTGGGCGATCGGCCCGACACCGACGGCCTCCTTGCGCGGGCACTGGGATGGAACTTCGCCCTGGTGCTGTCGGGGGTCCTCGGGGACGCCGACATGCCGTTTGACCCGGTTCCCGATTCGGTGCACGCTGATCTGGCGGCGGTTGTGGACGAGGCCCTGGGGTGAGCCAGCGTCGACGCCTCGATCAGGAGATGGTTCGGCTGGGCCTTGTCGAGAGCCGCTCGGTGGCCCAGGCTGTGATTGCCGATGGCCGTGTCACGGTCGATGGTGCGCCGGCATCCAAGGCGGCCCGTCTGGTGGACCCGGCACAGGCCGTCGTTGTTGCCGGCCCGCCCGCGCGGTTTGTGAGCCGTGGCGGGCTGAAGTTGGAGGCGGC
>JABHCN010000006.1 GCA_018673475.1 Actinomycetota bacterium
CGGCAACAGTCGCTGGCGGCGGGTCGACTGGTTCGGTGCTGCTCGGTGGCGGCCCGATCGTGTCAGACATCACCAACGACCAGACCTATGAGGGCGCCTGCTTCGTCGCAGGATGACCCCCTGACAACAACCGAAAACTGAGAACCGGGCGGGGCTTCGGCCCCGCCCGGTTTCGTTTTCAGGCCTTTACTCGCTGAACCACCCCATCTGTTCAGGGGGTCGGTTAGGGTCCCGGTCTGTTCATCCGCCAGCGGGGGGGAATCGTTGACCCAGAATCAGGGGACTGAGACCAACCAGAGATCCGACCTGCGACGTGGCCCCAGACGGGTCACCGACGAGCGACCGTGGTGGGACACCTTCCCCTGGTGGGGGGCGATCATCGCATCGATCCTCCTCTGGATGGCCTTTCAGATAGCCACCAACGATGACTACGAACTTGCCTGGGAGAGAATCGCCCCCGGCCTTCGCCTCACCGTCACAGCCACCCTGCAGGCCTTTGCCATAGCCCTCCTGGTCGGCCTGATTGCAGGCATGGGCCAACTTTCACGCAACGTCGTGGCACGCAATATCGCCCGCACCTACGTGGAGTTCATTCGCGGTATCCCCATCCTTCCGCTTATCTTCACGGTCGCTCTGATCGTGGTTCCCGAGACGACAGACCTCCTCAACGCCCGCCTGGATGCATGGTTCGGCTGGGAGTTCAAGCTGTCCTTCCAGATGAGGGCGACGGTCACCCTGGCGCTCATCTACGGCGCCTACATGGCCGAGATCTTCAGGGGTGGCATCCAGTCCATCCCCCCGGGCCAGACCGAGGCCGGCAGGTCACTTGGCCTGACAAGGCGACAGACCATGAACTCGGTTGTGCTTCCCCAGGCAATGAGGGCGATCATCCCGCCCCTCGGCAACGACTTCATAGCCATCCTGAAAGACACCTCCCTGCTGTCGGTACTCGGTGTGTTGGAGATCACCCAGCGGGGACGCCAGTTCTCGGCCAGCACCTTCAAGTTCCGCGAGGGCTACTTCGTGGTCTCGTTCATCTACCTGGTCCTGACGCTCAGCCTCTCCCTCCTCCTCGGGGTACTCGAGCGGCGTATGACCCGTGACCGCAGGGGGGAGCGCTGAGATGATCAGCATCCGTGGGCTGAGCAAGACCTTCGACAAGACCATCCACGCCGTGGCCGACGTCGACCTCCATGTCGACGAGGGCGAGGTCGTGGTGATCGTCGGACCCAGCGGATCAGGCAAGTCCACGATCCTGCGCTGCATCAACCTGCTCGAGATTCCAACGAAGGGAACGGTCGAGGTTGACGGGTTTGAGTTGACAGACACCGCCACCGACATCGACCACGTCCGGGCCGAGGTTGGCATGGTCTTCCAGCAGTTCAACCTGTTCCCGCACCTGACCGTCATGGAGAACATCACGTTGGCCCAGCGCAAGGTCCGTGGCCGTAGCAGGTCCGAGGCCCAGGAGATGGCCGTGCGCCAGCTCACCCGTGTCGGAATACCCGAAAAGGCCGATTCCTACCCACGCCAGCTGTCAGGTGGCCAGCAGCAGAGGGTTGCCATCGCCAGGTCACTCGCCATGGAGCCACAGGTGATGCTCTTCGACGAACCCACCTCGGCGCTCGACCCCGAGATGGTCAAGGAGGTCCTCGACGTCATGCTGGAGCTGGCAGCCGAGGGCATGACGATGGTCGTCGTAACCCACGAGATGGGGTTCGCACGGGCTGCTGCCGACCGGCTTGTGTTCATCGACGAGGGCGAGATAGTCGAGTCCGGGCCTCCCGATGAGATCTTCTCCAACCCGGCACACGAGCGCACCCGCGCCTTCTTCGACAAGATCCTCTACTGAGCCACGCCTCGCCCTGTCCTGACCACCTCATGCCACCAGCCACTGCAGTTGAATTGACCGGAATCACCAAGCGGTTCCCCGGCGTCATCGCAAACGACGACGTGCACATCAGGGTTGCCGAGGGTGAGATCCACGCCGTGGTCGGTGAGAACGGGGCAGGCAAGTCGACCCTGATGAAGATCCTCTACGGCATGCTCGTGCCCGACGAGGGACAGATGACCGTCGGTGGTGAGGTGGTCAGCTTCTCCTCCCCGGGCGAGGCGATCGACCGGGGAATCGGAATGGTCCACCAGCACTTCATGCTGGCCGACAACCTGACTGTGATGGAAAACGTGATCCTGGGTGCCGAACCGCTGCGGCGCGGGGCCATAGACCTCGATGCCGCAAGGGCCAGCCTCGAGAAGCTGGGGGCCTCCTACGGCCTCGACATCCACCCTGACGACATGGTCGAGACCCTCGAGGTAGGCGAACGGCAACGGGTCGAGATCATCAAGGTGCTCTACCGCGGCGCAAGGATCCTCATCCTCGACGAGCCCACCGCCGTGCTGGTCCCCCAAGAGGTCGAGGAGCTGTTCAGGAACCTCCGGGAGCTCAAGGCACAGGGCCACACCATCATCTTCATCGACCACAAGCTCACCGAGGTCCTGGCGATCGCAGACACCATCACCGTGTTGCGGGCCGGCCGAACCGTGACAACCGTCGATGCCGGCGACGTGACGGCCCAGGAACTTGCCGAGTTGATGATCGGGGGCGACCTGCCGTCACCCTCCACGACAACCCACCAGATCGACGACCACGTGACCCTCTCCCTTGCCGGCGTGACGGTGACAGGCGACGACCAACGTGAGGCACTGAGCGACGTTGACCTGGCCATCCACCGCGGTGAGATCCTCGGCGTGGCCGGCGTCGAGGGCAACGGCCAGGGGGAGTTGATCGAGGCCATACTCGGCCTGAGGCAACTGGCTGGCGGATCGCTCACCTTCAACGGCGAGGACATCAGCGAATGGCCCGTGAGACGGCGCCGCGAATCCGGAATCGGCTATGTGCCCGAGGACCGCCACCGCAGGGGACTCCTGCTGGACGCTCCCCTGTGGGAGAACGCCATGCTCGGCCACCAGACGGTCGAGCCGTTCGCCAAGGGCTCCCTGATCGACAGGGCGGGGGCCCGCAACGCCACCGAGGCGATAGTCAGCCGATTCGACATCAGGACTCCGGGAATAGACACCACCGCCAGGTCTCTCTCCGGAGGCAACCAGCAGAAGCTCGTAATCGGTCGCGAGATCGCCGCCAACCCCCTGCTTCTCATCGCAGCCCACCCGACACGGGGAATAGACGTGGGAGCCCAGGCTGCAGTCTGGGAGGAACTCCGCCGGGTACGTACCAAAGGCCTGTCGGTTCTGCTCATCTCAGCCGACCTGCACGAACTGATCGGTCTGGCAGACCGCCTTGTCGTGATGCTGGGCGGAAAGGTCGTCGCCGAGCTGGACCCGGCTGACACCACCCCACGCCTGCTCGGAAGTCACATGACAGGCGCCGACGTCGAAAACGGGGAGCCGGCGCAATGACCGGTCGCCGCATCCTCATGGCCCTCGCCGCACCGGTTTCCGCATTTGCCTTCTCCGTGCTCATCTCCTCGGCTGTCCTTATTGCCGTCGGCACCAACCCGATCGATGCCTGGGCAGAGATGCTCTCTTTCGGAATGCGCCTGGAAACCCTCGTGGAGACCAGCAACCGGGCCACTCCCCTCTACCTGGCAGGAATTGCGGTGGCAATCGGCTTCCGTATGAACCTCTTCAACATCGGGGTCGAGGGCCAGTACACGATCGCCGCCCTTCTGGCAGCCTCGGCAGGCGCCGCCGTGAGCCTGCCGGCGCCGCTGCACATCCTGTTCATCATCATCGTGGCAATGATTGTCGGCTCGCTGTTCTCAGGTGTTGCCGGCTACCTCAAGGTCACCCGCGGGGTCCACGAAGTCATCTCGACGATCATGCTCAACGCCATCGCCTGGGCGATGGTGGGGTACCTGATGCGGACATGGTTGGCCGACCCCAATGACACCACCCTGAACCTGAAGACCCGCGAGATCGCCGAGTCGGGCCGGTTCCCGAACCTGAATGGCATCCTCCAGACCTTCACACGCGACATCAAGGGCGGCAGGGAGTTGGGTGGCTTCATCATCATCGCCGTCATCGCCGGCATCGTGTTCCACCTGTACCTGACCCGAACCCGCTCCGGCTACGACCTGCGCATCACGGGCCTCAACCCCTTTGCGGCAGAGGCCTCCGGTGTAGACCCCAAGGCGACCGTGGTCCGGGCCATGCTGCTCTCCGGTGCCGTAGCCGGCCTGATCGGCCTGCCCGAAATCCTGGGTGATGACTTCAAGTACGACCTCTCGTTCACCAAGGGGCTCGGCTTCGCCGGCATCGCTGTTGCCCTGATCGGAAGGAACCACCCGGCCGGCATCGCAGTCGGTGCCCTCCTGTTCGGGTGGCTCGACAGCGCCGCTCCCATCCTCGACGTTCGGGGCGATGCCCCCCGCGAGATCGTCTCCATCCTCCAGGGCGTAGTCGTCCTCTCGGCCGTTGTCGCCTACGAGGTGGCCAGCAGGGCCCGACAGACCCAGGAGGCCCGGGACACGGCCATCGCCACCGCAGCTCCCACCGACACGGGTTCCGACAAGCCCGAGGGAGAGGCCGGAGCATGAACCCAGTGCCCCTGAAGGAGTCACGCGCCCTGCGATGGATGGTCGCCATCCTGGGTCTCGTTCTGGTCCTGTCCTTAACCCAGGAGCTGGCACGCCCGGAGACCACCGACCTGATCTCGGCCGGAACCGCTGCATCCACGCTGCGAAGAGCCGTCCCTATCCTGCTGGCGGGGCTCGGCGGCATCTGGGCCGAGCGGGCAGGCGTGGTCAACATCGGCCTCGAGGGCATGATGATCCTGGGCACCTGGTTCGGTGCATGGGGTGCACTCGAGTTCGGTCCCTGGTGGGGAATAGCCATCGGTATCGCAGGCGGCGCCGCCGGCGGCCTGCTTCATGCCGTGGCAACTGTCGGGTTCGGCGTGGACCACATCATCTCCGGTGTGGCCATCAACATTCTGGCCCCCGGCATTACACGGTTCCTCTCACGCGAGATCTTCGCCAAGCAGTCAGGCGGAGGCATCACCCAGTCTCCGCGGGTCGAGAGCGTCGGACACTTTGACGTGCCGTTCGTATCGGGAGGCGAGATCTTCGGCTGGGCAACCCCTGACATCTTCGGGTGGATAGACGACCGCGGGTGGTTCGTCGTCTCGGACCTGTTCGCAGTTGCATCCGGGATCACGTCAAACGTGTCGTGGGCGACCCTCCTGGCCATTGCACTGGTGCCTGGAACGGTCTACGTCCTCTGGCGCACACCGTTCGGCCTGAGGGTGCGCTCATGTGGCGAGCACCCGGTTGCCGCGGACAGCCTCGGCGTGAACGTCTACCGGATGAAGTACGCGGCAGTGGTCATCAGCGGTGGCATGGCCGGCTTCGGCGGCGCGTTCATAGCCATCGAACAGACCGGCATCTACCGCGAGGCCCAGACCCAGGGCCGTGGCTTCATCGGCCTGGCAACGGTCATCTTCGGCAACTGGCAACCCCTCGGGGCATTCCTAGGGTCAATTCTCTTCGGCTTCGCCGACGCACTCCAGCTGCGGGACCGGACAGCCGTCCATGCCCTTCTCCTCCTGACCGGCGTGGCGGTGGGCCTCATCGCACTGCGCTCCCTCAAGCGCAGCCAGCCCGTCGGTGCCGGGGTCCTGCTTCTCATTTCGGCGTTGATGCTCTGGTGGTATTTGGTGACCGACAGCGTCATGAGCGAGCTTCCACCGGTCACACCCCATATAGCCACACTCATAGTCCTGGTGTTCGCCACCAGCCGACTACGCATGCCAGCCGCAGACGGCATGCGCTACCGGAAGGGTCAAGAGTAGGCACACGTGTCGCTGTCGGTTGAACAGTCAGCCTCGTGGAACGATGACGGCTTCGTGGTGCTGTCGGGCTTTGTATCCACCGGGCAGATATCGGCCCTCACGGATCGCATCGGCGAGTTGATCGCTGCCTTCACCCTCTCCCCTGGCGCGGCAACCACCGTCTTTTCGACCACCGAACAGACCCACGCACAAGACGAGTACTTCCTGACCTCTGGCGGCACCATCAGGCCCTTCTTCGAGGACGGAGCATTTGACACCGAGGGGAACCTGCAGGTACCCATGGACCGGGCCCTCAACAAGCTGGGGCACGCCATGCACGACCTGGACCCGGTCTTTGACGGGTTCTCCCGTACCCCTGAGCTGGCCACGCTGGCAACGGACCTGGGGTTCGTCGACCCGCTCCTCCTGCAGTCAATGGTGATCTTCAAGCCACCCCACATCGGTGGCGAGGTGATATGCCACTGCGACCACACCTTCCTGTGGACCGAACCCCAGACAGTGGCGGGTTTCTGGTTCGCCCTCGACGATGCGACGGTCGACAACGGCTGCCTCTGGGTGACACCGGGCGGACACCACCAGCCGGCACGCACGCGCTTTCGAATCGACGGGGCAGGCACCACCACAGATGTGATCGATCCTGTGCCCTACGAGATGGACGGCCTCGTCCCTGTCGAGGTCGAGGCCGGAACCCTGATTGCATTCTCGGGGCTACTCCCCCACTGGAGTGCACCCAACACCTCTGACGACTCCCGCCTTGCCTACACGCTCCACATGATCGACGGCACGGCCGACTACCTCGAGGACAACTGGCTGCAACGGGGCCCAGACCTGCCCCTGCGCGGTTTCGGCTGAAGCCAGACCGGTCACCGGGGTTAGGCTGAGACATGCAGATCGACCTCGACACGATCCGTCGAGCACCCAAGGTGCTTCTCCACGACCACCTCGACGGTGGGCTGCGCCCTGCAACCGTTCTGGAGTTGGCCGAGCAGCAGGGCTACACGGACCTACCCAGCACCGACGTCGACGACCTTGCCCGCTGGTTCCGTCAGGGCGCCGCCCGACGCGACCTGAGCCTCTACCTCGAGACCTTCGCCCACACGGTCGGCGTCATGCAGACCGCCGATGCCTGCCACCGGGTTGCCTCAGAGTGCGCACAGGACCTTGCCTCCGATGGCTGCGTCTACGCCGAGGTCAGGTTCGCCCCGACCCTCCTCACGGCCGGGAACCTTGAGGTGGACGACGTGATCGAGGCCGTGCTGGCTGGCTTCGAGGAAGGGTCAACAGGCACATCGCTGGCGGTACGAACCCTTATTACCGCCATGCGAACCGACACCGACTCCATGAGCGTCGCCGAGGCGGCGGTCCGATTCAGGGACCGCGGGGTTGTCGGCTTTGACATCGCAGGGCGTGAGGCCGGCTTCCCACCGACCATGCACCTCGAGGCATTCCAGTACCTGCAGCGCGAGAACTTCCACGTAACAATCCACGCTGGCGAGGCCTTCGGGCTGGCCTCAATCTGGGAGGCGGTCCAGTTCTGTGGTGCCGAGAGGCTGGGCCATGGCGTGAGGATCATCGACGACATCGACCTGACGGGCGACGAGGCGGCACTCGGTCGCCTTGCGGCCTTTGTACGGGACCGGCGTATCCCCCTGGAACTCTGCCCAACCTCCAACGTCCACACCGGTGCCGTGGACAGCATCGCCGACCACCCGATAGGTATTCTGCGTGACCTCGGATTCAGGGCCACGGTCAACACCGACAACCGCCTGATGAGCAACGTCTCGATGACATCAGAGATGTCAGACCTGAACGAGGCCTTCGGCTGGGGGCTCGACGACTTCAGATGGCTCACGATCAACGCAATGAAGAGCGCCTTCCTCCCCTTCGATCAGCGCCTCGAGATCATCAACAGCGTGATCAAGCCCGGCTACGCATCCATCTCGGGTTGACCCGGCCTCAACGTGGCCACCTTCTCCGAATCCGATTCACGTCGCGTCGTAGCCACTGCCGGTGTCGTCGTCTCCGGGTGGGCAGTAGCACCTGATCCTGCTGGCGCCGCTGACGAGGCAGCTCGACTGGGCTTTCCCGTGGCTGCCAAGCTCTGCGGTCCAGAGATAGCCCATAAGACCGAGCGGGGCCTCGTACACCTGGGCCTCACCAGCGTCGCAGAGGTCGAGGCCGCTGCAACCGAGCTGCTGGCCGCTGCCACCCCTGGAGACGGCGACGTTGAACTCCTCGTCTCCACGATGGTCAGCGGGAACAGGGAGCTGATCGCCGGCCTCGTCAGGGACGAGAGCTTCGGGCCGTGCGTGATGCTGGGCATCGGCGGCGTGCTGGCCGAGGCGGTGGCCGACGTGGCGTTCAGGCTTGCCCCCCTGGACCGGGGCGATGCACACGACCTGATCGCCTCCCTGAGAACCCAGGCACTCCTGGGGGCGTTCAGGGAAGAGCCGGCAGTGGATCGAGAGGCCCTCGCCGACACCCTCTGCGCGCTGGGTTCGCTGGCCCACGACCAGACCATCAGATCAGTCGACCTGAACCCGCTGATCATCTCCGACGGCCGGCCCATCGCCGTTGACGCCCTCGTGGAACTGGCGGATGCCACCTGATGTCTCTGGACCTCACCCCCCTGTTCGAGCCCCGTGGCGTAATCGTCACCGGCGTCTCCAGCCATCCTGGGAAGTTCGGCTTCGTGACGCTCCACAACATCCTCACCTGTGGATTCGAGGGCCCGGTATTCGCCATCGGCCGCGAGGCGGGAACTGTTCTGGACCAGCCGGTGCTGGCCTCGGTTGACGATGTTCCAGCCGAAGCTGCCGACCTTCTCGTCATCTGCACACCGGTGTCGGTCAACGAACAGATTCTGGTATCGGCCGCCGCCAAGGGCGTCAAGGCCGTGTTCGTGGCTGCCGGTGGATACTCCGAATCAGGACCCGAGGGAATCGCCGCCGAAGCCCGTCTGGCCTCCCTGGCAGCCAGGCTCGGCCTGGTCCTCGCAGGCCCGAACGGACAGGGCGTGGTCTCAACCCCGGTCGGCCTGTGCGCCCAGATTGTCGCTCCATATCCTCCACGGGGACGCATCGGGGTGGCCTCCCAGTCGGGCAACCTGGTTTCAGCCCTCCTCAACATGGCTGAACAGACCGGCATCGGTGTCAGCCGATCCGTGTCAGCCGGAAACGCCGCATCAACCAGCCTTATCGACTACCTGGAATGGCTTGCAGACGACCCCGAAACCGACGTGGCCCTCTGCTACATCGAGGGGCTGCCCGACGGACGAGCCTTCTTCGAACGGGTCCGACACGTGAGCGCAGAAATGCCCGTGGTCGTAATCAAGGGCGGAGCCACCTCGGGCGGTCAGCGGGCAGCGGCATCACACACGGGCTCACTGGCCAGCGACGACCGAATCTTCACCGGAATGGCCCGACAGGCCGGGCTGCTGCGTGCATCGACCATCGAGGCAGCCTTCGATGCCGCTGCCACGTTTGCGACCCAGCCCCTACCGCAGGGCGAAAATGTCGTGGTTCTGACAACCGCCGGCGGCTGGGGCGTAATCGCTGCAGACGCAGTCACAGCCCACCCTGATCTGACCCTTGCCGCCCTCTCCGACAACCTGTTCGCCTCGATAGACGAGATGCTCCCCCCTCGCTGGAGTCGGAACAACCCGGTTGATCTGGCCGGTGGAGAAACACGTGAGACCATCCCCGACCTCCTGCACCTCGTGGCCGGTCACCCCGATGTCGACTCGATCATCCAGTTGGGCCTGGGAATACAGGGGAACACCGCCGCCCTGACGAGGAACGGGCCCTTCTACCCCGACCATGGCCTGGAACGCATCGTGGACTTCCACGAACGCCAGGAGAACCTTTATGCCACGGCCGCCGCCGAGGCCTCGACTGCCAACTCCAAGCCGATCCTCGTCGCCTCCGAACTGGCGACCGCCAGGCCCGACAACCCGATGGTTACAGCCGTTCGTGACTCGGGGCGACTCTGCTACAACTCGGCCGACCGGGCTGTGGCCGCGCTTGGCCACGTGGTCCGCTACGCAGCCTGGCGCAGGGGACGCACCTGAGCGCTCAGCGGCGAACCGACCGGAGGGTCGCAGCCAGGTTCCCCCGCCTACCCACCTCCACGTCATCCAGGCCCAGGAACGCAGCCAACCGGTCCAGCTCTGTCGACAACTCTGAAGCCACGTGCACGTGGTCGACACCGTCCTCTGCGAACACCCCGCGTGCCCTCAACACACCCTCCGCACGATCAGCCTTGAGGTCCACCCTGCCAACGAGATCCTGCCCGAGCAGGAACGGCAGCACGTAGTAGCCGAACTCCCGTTTGTCGGCTGGAACGTATATCTCGATCCGGTAGCGGAACCCGAACAGTCGCTCCGCTCTCGGGCGGCACCAGACAACGGGATCGAACGGCGACAGCAGCGCACGGGCTGAGACCTTCCTCGGCCGCATCACCCCCGGGTGCATATAGGCGCCCTCCTTCCAGCCCTCAACCTGCACGGAGACGAGGCGACCCTCCTCAACCAGTTCCGCCAACCTGGGGCGGGCCTCCATCACCCCTATGCGGAAGTGGTCGGCCAGGTCCCCGGCCGTTCCGATCCCCTGACAACGCCCTGCAACCTCCAGCAGGTCACGTTGGGCCGCCTCGTCGGATGGAGTTGGCTCTGCAAGGACCGCAGCCGGGACCACCCCGGCGAACGGCTCATAGGTCCGCTCGAAGTTGCCCACCCGTCGACTGCCGACCATGCCGATCCGGAAGAGCCAGTCCACCGCACGCTTACCATCCGAGCGTCCGTTCCACCAGTCTCCCGAGCGTGGCCGTGGATCGCTCAGGTCAGATGCCCTGACAGGCCCGCCTTCCTCAACCTCGGCCAGCACCGCATCCACGTAGGCCGCGTGCTCGGTGGCCATGGCGTGCAGGCCCGACCAGGTTTCTCCCTCGGCGGCACGCCTCCTACGCCAGCGCAGTACCGGTTCCATCGCCACGGGAACGATCGAGGCCTCATGTGCCCAGGTCTCGAACATCTCGCCTGAGTTCCAGAGCCAGTCGTCGAGGTGCTCCCTGTCGTAGACACCCAGCCGGCTGTAGACGGGCAGGTAGTGCGAGCGACAGACCGCCTGGACGGAGTCCAGCTGCAGCAGGGCCAGGCGGCCCAGCACCCGCCGGAAGTGGCGCACGTCGACCCGACCCGAGGGCGGTGGATCACAAAAGCCCTGGGCGGCCAGGGCGATCCTCGCGACAGCTTCCCGTTTCATTGGCCTGGTCTCCACCCGTTGCATGGATCGAGAGTCTGCCCTACGGACTCCAGATTCCCGGCCGCCGGCCCCAGCAGGCCGCACTGGATAGCCTGAGACCCTCATGTTGGACCATGTGTTCTCCGATGCCATCGGCTCCCTCCGGGAGGCGCTCGAGTCGGCACGCCTCGAACGCCAGACCCTCGAGGAGAGGTTGCAGACCGATGTGCTCCTGGGCGACCTGACCTGGGTCACCTCCTACGCAATGCCCGGAGAGGGCGACCCACCCCGCGTGCGGTGCGACCTGACACTGGAGTGGCCCACATGGTCACAGACCTCCTACCGAAACTGGTACCTGGAGGGCGAGGCTGCAGAACCGCCCGAGATAACTGTCGAGATCGTGCTCCGCCTTCAGCAACTGACATCGGCACCAACCGCCGCCGATGTGCTTGCCTCGCTCCCGACGAACCCACCGTTCCTTGGCGACCTGCAGTTGGAGAGATCAGGTGCGACCGTCGAGACCATCTACGACGAGGTGGACAAGCCCGTCTGGGCCCTGGACCTGACCTTTGAGGGCACGTACGAACTCGACGATGCGACCCTCGAGGACGGCGCTGCGATGGACGACCACTTCGCCGGCCTGGGTGGCTGGATCGCGGGCGCCCTTGTGCGTCTCGGTGATCTCAGGTTTGACCATGCCGACACGGGCGGCCCTCCGGAGAAGCCGGCCACCTGAGACGCCCGGGAACTCAGACGCCGTCTGAGATGCCCCCCTCGAATGGCAACAGGTCGTCGAACCGGGTTGGCCTGTCCTCGGCCTTTGCACCGAAGGCCTCAAGCATGTCCGTTGGCTGGAACATGCCAGCCTGCCACGTGGCGATGTGGTCCAGGGAGTCGGCGGTGGAGTGGTCCCTCGCATAGGTGATCATCTCCTTGGATCCCCATACCGCCAGCGGCGACCGCGAGGCGATCTCGGCGGCAATGTCATGAACACCCTCAAGGAGTGCCTCGTGATCGGCGAAGACCTCGTTGACGAGACCCACCGCCTTCGCCTCGGCTGCGGGCATGCGACGGCCCGTGTAGGCCAACTCACGACAGACACCCTCAGGAATCAGCTTCGGTAGCCGTTGCAGGGTGCCCACGTCGGCGGTCATCCCGATGTTGATCTCCTGAATGCAAAAGAAGGCGTCCTCGGTGGCGTACCTCATGTCACATGCCGTCACCATGTCGACCGCTCCACCGATACAGCCCCCCTGGATGGCCGCCAACACCGGCATCCGGGCCTTCTCGAGTGCCGTGAAGGTGTCCTGGAGGTGCAGCACGTTTGCACGCAGGTTCGCCCTGAGCCGGCCCACCTCGACAGCTTCAGCGCCGTTGCCCTGACCGAACACGGCCAGGTCCATGCCGGCGCTGAAGTGACGGCCGGTCGAGGCCAGCACGACCACACGTGCCTCTCCGGTGGCGTCTATCTGGCGTACAAGAAGGGGAAGCTCGCTCCAGAAGGCCGGCGTCATGGTGTTCAACTTGTCGGGACGGTTCAACGTGATGGTTGCGACGCCGTCTGAGACAACGGTGTCGAAACATGTGTAGGTGTCGCTCATGGTCGGTGACGCTATCTGGACCATGGTTGCTGTTTCGATGCGGGCGGTCCGGACCGGTGTCAGCTCAGGAGGGTCCGGGCCACCTCGACCAGGTCGGCTTCGGGGCGGGCTCCCATGTGGCTGATGATCTCAGCGGCGGCGATGCTGCCGAGGCGTGCTGCGTGGTCCAGTGACGCCCCCCGGCTGAGCCCGAACAGGACCCCCGAGGCGTACAGGTCACCGGCACCGGTGGTGTCGATCACGGCATCCAGCTCGTCGGCCTCGACATGCACCCGGTCGTTGCCGGCCACGACAACTGAACCTCGTGGACCCATGGTCACGAACGCCAACTCCACCTGTTCCGAAACGGCATCGGCCGCAGCCTCGAGGGTGTCGACGCCGTAGAGGGAACACAGCTCGCTGGCATTGCCGAAGAGGACATCCACCTTGTCGGTCATCAACTCAAGCCACTCCTCGCGGTGGCGCTCAACGCAGAAGCCGTCAGAGAGTGTGAGCGAGACGGTCCTGCCGGCCGCCCTCGAGATGTCCATGGCATACCGGATGGCCTCCTTTGCCTCCTCCCTGTCCCACAGGTAGCCCTCGCAGTAGAGGTACGAGGCCGATGACACCAGGTCCACGTCGATCGAGTCGGTTCCCAGGTGGGCCGACACGCCTAGGTAGGTGTTCATGGTTCGCTGGGCGTCGGCTGTGACCTGGATGAGGCAGCGGGCGGTCGCATGGCCATCGGTGGCCCTGGCTCCGGGAACGTCGAAGCCGACACCGACTGCCCGCAGGTCGCGCCTGAACACCTCGCCGAGGTCGTCGTCTCCCACCTTCCCTATGTAGGCGGCACGGCCACCGAAGGCGGCCACCCCGACAACCGTGTTCGCAGCCGATCCGCCAGAGGCCTCGACCCCCGGCGGCATCACCCCGTGGAGAAAGCCGGCGCGGTCTGCATCGATGAGGGTCATCACCCCCTTGGTGAGACCGTGCTCGTCGATGAATGCGTCCTCAACAGAGGCCAGGACATCGACGATTGCGTTCCCCACGCCGACGACATCGACAGTGTGATCCCCACTCGCCACCTGCTCGCCTGCCATTCTCACCAATCCGATCGACGGACCGACATTCTGCCCCGGCGGAGGCCCTGTAACCGACCCCGGCCGGAGGTGCCCTATACGCTCGGACGACCATGCCCGACCACCGCCTCCCACGTGACGTGCTCCCCCGCCACTACGACCTCGAGATGAGGCCCGACCTGGAGGGCGGCACCTTCTCAGGTTCGGTCTCCATCCATGTAGAGGTGATCCACGGGGCCTCACGGATCGTTCTCAACTCTGTGGGCCTGTCGGTGGGCAGGGCAACCATCACCGATTCGACCGGCCCCCGACGCCTGGATGTCGAGGCCGACGTCGACAACGAACGCATCGCTCTGAGCCCCGAGGGGGGAACCCGCAGCGGGACTGCCATCATCGAACTGGACTTCACCGGCAGCTTTGACGACCGCCTGAGGGGCTTCTACCGCAGCACCCTGACGAACTCCGACGGCACCACGGACTCCATTGCCACCACGCAGTTCCAGTCGACCGACGCCCGGAGGGCCTTCCCGTGCTTTGACGAACCCGACATGAAGGCCACCTTCGCCATATCCCTGGTGGCTCCCGAGGGCCTGCTGGCGATCTCCAACGGAGCCGAACTGTCCCGGGCTCCCCTCGGCGACGGAACCGACCGGGTGGTGTTCGAGGAGACGATCCCGCTCTCCACCTACCTCGTTGCCTTCGTCGTGGGGCCGCTTGAGGCCACCGACCCCGTCGACGTCGACGGAACGCCGGTGAGGGTGATCCACCCACCCGGCAAGGGCCACCTGACCAGCTTCGCCCTTGAGGTGGCCGCCCACTCACTGCGGTGGTTTCAGGAGTGGTACGACATCGACGTTCCCGGCGGCAAGGTCGACCTGGTGGCACTGCCCGACTTCGCATTCGGGGCGATGGAGAACCTGGGCTGCATCACGTTTCGCGAGATCCTCCTACTGGTAGACCCGGGTTCGGCCACGCAGGCCGAGTTGGAGAGGGTCGCTGCGGTGCTCAGCCACGAACTGGCCCACCTCTGGTTCGGCGACCTGGTCACCATGGAGTGGTGGAACGGCATCTGGCTGAACGAGGCCTTCGCCACGTTCATGGAGATGAAGGCCGTTGAGTCCTACCGGCCCGACTGGAATGTGTGGACAGGGTTCGGCTCGGCTCGGTCGGCTGCCCTCGACGTGGACTCTCTGGCCTCGACCCGTCCGATCGAGTACCCGGTGGTGACCCCTGCCGACGCTGAGGGCATGTTCGACCTCCTCACATACGAGAAGGGTGCGGCAGTGGTGAGGATGCTCGAGCAGTACCTGGGCGCAGAAGCCTTCAGGGACGGTGTGCGTCACTACCTGAAGGCCCACCTCTACGGGAACACCCGCAACGAGGACCTCTGGGACGCCCTGGAGGAAACCACCGGCGAACCGGTTCGATCCCTCATGGATGGCTGGATCTTCACGGGTGGGCACCCGCTCCTGAAGGGCTCCGTCGACGGGCGGGAGCTCACGCTTGCACAGAAACCGTTTCGCTACGACGGCGTGGATAACGGAACCCGGTGGACGATTCCCGTGCACGTCCGCACAAGCAACGGCAGCCAGAGAGCGCTACTTCCACCGGCGGGAGAGGTCACGGTGCAGTTGGACGGCGACCTCCTGACCCTCAACGCCGACGCCTCGGGCTTCCACCGTTCGGACCCCCCGGCAACCTGTGACCCGGGCCTGTTGTCAGCGGCTGAACGGGCAGCGGTGCTTGACGACACGTGGGCCCTGGTGCTGGCCGGCGCCACGGATCCGCACCAGTTTCACGCCACAGCAGCCAGGTTTGTCGATGACCCGGACCTGGGTGTCTGGCAGGCGATTGTCCGTGCGCTGTCCACAATCGACCTGGTGGCGCCGTCACTCCACATGGAGTCTGCAGACGCGGCCGGCGACCTCCTGACGGATCCACTCTCCAGGCTGGGCTGGACCCCGGGAGCCGATGAGGACGGCAGGACACGGCAACTCCGCGGCCTTGTCCTGTCGGCTGCCGGCACGCTCGCCGACGATGCCCCCGTAATCGCCGAGGCCCGGTCACGTTGGGTTGACAACCGGCCTGACGACCCGGCAGTTGCCGCCGCCGTCGTCGCGGTGGTAGCAGCCCACGGAGACGAAGAGGCCTTCAACGAGTGCCGACGTCGCTTCCTCGACGCCGACAACGCCCAGGACGAACAGCGCCACCTCTTTGCACTTGCAGGCTTTCCGGGCCGCACACAGGTTGGCGAACTGCTTGAGATGGTTCTCACCGGTGGTATCCGCAGCCAGGACGCACCGTTCCTCATCCGACAGGCACTGCACCACCGCCACCACAGGGGTCTCGTCTGGCAGGTACTCACCGGCAACTGGGGCGACCTGACCACGAGGCTTCCGTCAAACAGCATCGCCCGGATGCTCGAAGGGGTGAGGGCCCTGGTTGACCCTGACCTCAGCCCCGGGGTCGAGGCCTTCCTTGATGGGCACCCCGTCCCCCAGGGGGCGTTGATGGTTGCCCAGCACCGTGAACGCCGCCTGGTGAACATGAACCTGGCCCGGCGTCTGTAGGCCGGCTGACCTGCATATCCGGTTCGCGCGGCAAGCGATGACCCACTAGCGACTCCCGCAGCTAGCCAGTGAGGCCCTTGGCCCGGGCAATCAACTCCTCGAGACGGCGGCGGTCTGGCATGCCCACCAACCTGTCCACCTCGTTGCCCTTCAGGTCGCAGAGCATCAGCGTCGGGATACTCATGATCCCCAGCGCTGGAGCGACCGTGCGGCTCTCATCCACGTTCAGTCGGGCGAAGTGGAGCCCCTCGTCTGCGTGAGTATGGGCGAGTTCGTCGAATAGAGGATGGAGGGCCTTGCAGGGCCCACACCAGGGTGCCCAGAAGTCCACGATCGTGGCGTGCCCGTCCAGCGAGTCAAAGAAGTCGCCATCTGTCAGGTCGGCGACAGGCGCCGGACCGACCTGCTCCCCGCTGTCTGAGGCCTTGGCCCCAGAGCGGCTCTCCCGCCTGAATCTGGAAAACACTGACGCTGCCATTGTTGTCTCTTCTCCCTGGCACCCTCAGGCACCTGTCATGACGATTCCGGTGGGCTCCAGACCCTGCCTGCGAACATCTCGTCGACTGGGGTGTCGAATACGTGGTTGGACCAGTTGCTGATGGTCTTCATGGCGATAGCCAGTATCAACTCGAGAACCTGCCTGTCGGTGTAGCCGGCAGCCGTGAAGGCAGCCACGTCATCCTCGGTGGGGTGGCCCTCTGAGGTGAGCATCGCCTTTGTGAAGTCCGCCAGGGCAGCGAGGTGCTCGTCGGGAACCGGATCATCGCCCCTGATGGCATCGACGACGTCGGTCGGGGCCTTGGACACCCGGTCGGCGAGGAAGCTGTGGGCGGCCATGCAGTAGTGGCACTCGAAGTGGCGGCTGGTGGTCAGGAAGATGACGTCCAGTTCCACAGCCGAGAAACCCGAGCCGTGCCGCAGGTCTGCCATTCCGTCCAGATAGGTGCCCAACAGGCCTGGCGAGTTGGCGAGGTTCCCGTACATGTTGGGGACACGCCCCGTGGCTGCCTTGACCTTGGCCAGGCGCTCACCGGCGTCTGGTTCTGCGTCTTCAGCCGTTCGCTGTGGAAGGGGGCTCGTGTAGGTAGGCATCGTGTGTCTCCAGTTGGCTTGTGTGCCCAGTTGGTGGGCCGTGTACAGGGCAACCCGGCAGGGGTGGTGATTATTCCCCGGTGCCTGTCCTCCACGACCTGTCTACCCGGCGGTTGCCTACTTGCGAAGGATCATCCGGGATTCAGCCGGAACGATCCCGCAGCGTCGACCAGCACGGCAGTCAGGCTGTGGGTACGACCGTTGGGTTCTGTTGCCGTACAGGCGAACTCCTGGCCCGCACGCGAGACGCGCAGAGCCGGCTCGCAGACCACTGCGTTGTCCACGCCCAGGTCGCTGTCAAGTCGTTCCTCGGCCTCGGAGGCGACCTCGCCGGCCATGACCAGTTCCACCGGAGACTCGACATGCACCCGACCGTCGGTGTCGGGCCTCGAGACGATCAACGGGACCGACAGACCGGAAATGGTCGCTGTGCACGGGACAGGACCAAGGCCCGGTGAGGCGAGCAGCGGGCAGGCAACGTCGCCAACCAGTTCCGGGTGACTAGGAAGCAGCGCCAGCGGCACGGCATGTTCGACAGCCTCCACATCGATGCCCGCCGGCTCGGAGGCCCCGCAGGCCGTGGCCACCACGACAGCCACCAGCAGGGCAACGGTGCAGCGGATCAGGTCTGGACCTCGGCGAAATCGAGTGCCTCGCTCCACGATGCACGACGCTCCAACAACCCCTTGTACTGCATCACCTGACGGGGACGGTTCATGCCGAACACGGCCGTCAGGCAGCCGTCCCTGCCGTAGATGACGGCGAAGCGTCGCTCCTCGAATGAGCCGTCCACGAGGCTCACCTCGTCGTCGGGCCACGGCCGGCCGGCCAACTGGATCTTTCTGTCGTACTGGTCGCTCCAGAACCACGGCACGGGTGAAAACGGCTTGACCTCCTCGTCGGACAACATCAGCCTGCGGGCAGCGTGAGCACCCTGCTCAACGGCGTTGTCCCAGTGTTCCACCCTCATGACCTCGCCATAGCGCGGGTTGGGCCAGCGTGCCACATCGCCGGCAGCGGTCACATCCGGTGCGGCAAGGCAGGTCTCGTCACACACCACCCCGTCATCGAGGGCCAGGCCTGATCCCTGCAACCATCCGGTGTTGGGGACGACTCCGATTCCGACCACGACGAGGTCGGCCTCGACGACGGTTCCGTCAGACAGACGGACCGACTCAACCCGATCGGTTCCGCAGACCTCATCGACGCCCACACCGCAGCGCAGGTCCACGCCGTTGTCGACGTGAACCCCGGCGACGATGTCTCCGACCGTGTCGCCGAGCACCCGGCCCATCGGAACCGGTAGCGCCTCGACCATTGTCACCGGAAGGCCATAGCCGAGTGCCGTGGCTGCCACCTCGGCTCCGATGAAACCCGCTCCCACGACCACGACCCTCCGGGGTCCGCTCCGGAGAGCGTCCCGGATGGCGATGCTGTCATCGAGGGTGCGAAGCGTATGGACGCCAGCGATGCCCTCGGTGCCGGGGAGAGTCCGACAACTCGCACCCGTAGCGATCAGGAGGCCGTCGTATTCCTCGGTGGTCCCCTCGATGTCGACGGTGTGCGATGCCACGTCCAGTGCCGTGGCCCGTTGGCCAAGACGCAGGTCCAGGTCGAGGTCTGCCATGCGCTCGGTGGGGCTCAGGGAGATCCGGTCGATCTCCCAGTCCCCCGCCAGCAACTGCTTGGAGAGTGGAGGTCTGTCGTAGGGAACATGGGGTTCGTCGCCGATTAGGCTGATCCGGCCCCCAAAACCGTCGCGACGAAGGGTCTCTGCGGCCCGCAGGCCCGCCAGTGAGGCACCAACGATCGTCACCGAGTCACGCAACGGTCGCCCCCTCGACCCGAGTGGTCAGCAGTCGTTCCCGGCCGCTTCAGTCCTCGACGCGTATCGCCTGCTTGGGGCAACGCTGCGCGGCCTCATCCATGGCATCGCGGCGGCCCTCTCCCGGCGTCTCGTCGAGAACGTAGAGAAAGTCGTCGTCTCGCACCTCGAACACGTCTGGAGCAATCTGCATGCAGATGGCGTTGCTCTCACACAGGTCGTAGTCGACGACGATGCGCATGGTGTGCTCCTGTCTCGGTGGTTCCTAGAAGTCAATCACCTGGCGGATCACGTCGGCGTCACCCAATGCTCCCAGGGCCTCGTTCACCTCGTCCAGTTTGATCCGGCGGGAGATCATGCCCTCGAGGTCCAGCTGGCCAGACCTGTAGAGGCGCAGGAACCGGTTGAAGTCCGTCCTCACGTCGGCACTGCCGTACATGGAGCCGATCAGGATCTTCTCGGAGAAGAACATCTCGAAGGCCGACAGCTCGAAGGTCTCCTCAGCCCGGCCGACGCCGACGATGCAGCAGGTGCCGCCACGACGGGTCAGATCAAACGCCTGTCTCATGGTGGTGGGCATGCCGATGCATTCGAGTGTGTAGTCAAAGCCCTCTCCCCCGGTCACCTCTGCCACCGCACCGGGAAGGTCATCGGGCAGGACTCCGTGGGTGGCGCCAAAGGCCTTTGCCCTGTTCAACTTTCCCTCGTGCAGGTCAACGGCGACGATCTCGGCGGCACCGGCTATTCGGGCACCCTGGATCGCTGCGATACCGACACCGCCGGCACCTATGACCAGCACCGACGAGCCGGGTGTCACCTTGGCCGTGTTGATCGATGCACCCACGCCAGTGGTAACCCCGCAGCCAACGAGGGCTGCAACGTCGAGCGGGATGTCCTTGTCGATGCCGACGACCGCTATCCCGGGGACGATGGTCTCCTCGGCGAAGGTGCCGCAACCGGTCATCGCCCCGACCACCTCGTCGCCCCGACGGAACTGTGGAGATGCGCTCATGGCGAAGAAGCCATTGAGGCACAGGTTCGGCTGGCCGCGCCCGGTGCAGTACGCACAGGTTCCGCACGGCGGCGAGAAGGCGATAATCACGTGATCGCCGGGGGCCACGTGCGTTACGCCGTCCCCCACGTCTTGAACCACACCAGAGCCCTCATGGCCCAGCACGCAGGGTGGAGGCTGGGGAATCGTGCCGTTCATGACCGAAAGGTCCGAATGGCAGACCCCGCTGTGGGCAATTTTCACCCGTACGTCACCGGGTGCGATGTCACGCAGGGTGACATCGTCTCTCAGGACCAGCTGGTCTGTCGGTACTGTCTCGAGGATCGCGGCGAGCATTGCTCCCCCTGTCTTGTGGGTTGGTGGACCGGACCGTAGCGGACGCCTCCCTCCCACGAGAAGGCGGCCCCGAACCGCTTCGCCGCCCACTACCTTCATCTCATGGACCTCAAGACCGTGCTCTATGACCTTGTCGGCTCGACAGCGGTGATCTCCCTCTCGAGGCCGTCCCGGCACAATGCGTGGACGGGTCGGATGCACACGGAGTACAGGTGGCTCCTCCAGGAGGCTGAGAGCGACCCTGATGTCAAGGTCATCGTCGTTACCGGCGATCCCGTGGGTGGAGCGTTCTGTGTGGGTGCCGACTCAGAGGCCCTTTCGGGACACGTGACCGAGGGCGGGTACGTATCCGGCACCGACGACGACATCCCCACACCCGGATTCGGTGTGAACCCGGCGTTCGACGCCGACTTCGCCTACCACTTCGGCCTGACGAAGCCGGTGGTCGCTGCCATCAACGGGGCTACCGCCGGTGTGGGTCTGGCCCTTGCCTGCTTCGCTGACCTGCGGTTCGCCGCTGTCGGCTCGAAGTTGACCGCTGTCCACGGCAAGCTGGGCCTGCCGGCGGAGTTCGGCCTGTCGTGGCTTCTACCACGGCTCATCGGCCTTGGACGGGCCAACGACCTACTTCTCACCAGCCGGGTGATCATGGCCGAGGAGGCCCTCGAGATGGGCCTCGTAAATGGTGTGGCACCGGCCGATGATCTGCTCGCCCACGTGCACTCCTGGATCGACGAGTTTCTCGGACCTGTGGCCCGCACCAGCCTGGCGGCCACCCGTCGACAGGTGTACACGGATCTTCACGGCGATGCCGCCGGATCGGTAAACGAGGCCCGACGCCTCCTCGACGTTCACATGGCGGGGTCCGAGTTCGCCGAGGGTGTCGCAGCCCTCAACGAGAGGAGACCACCGGAATTTCTGTAGGTTCCCGCAGGAGGGTGGTGGTGCGACCGTATTGGAATGGGTGCGAACCGGAGCAACGGGCCCGGTTGGTTCAGGCTCCCAGGAACTCGTAGAGCTTCTCTCTGGGCCGGCCTACACAGGCCTCGAGTGGACCATCTGAGTCCAGGTCTCCCCGGATCAGGACCGGTCGCTGCATCAGCGCCTTGCGCCGTGCCAGCAACTCAACGACGGCATCGGCGTTGTCGACGTAGTCATCGGCGACAAGGTCCAGCTTCTTGAACTGCGAGTCCTTTCGAACCAGGTCCTCGACGGGGCCGTCCATGCCTGCAACGACGCGCCGCAGGAGCGACTCGTCGGGAGGCTGCTTCATGTATAGGACTACGTCTACGTCAACGCCCAACTCCTCGGCGACCGCCAAGGCCTTCGTGGACGAGTTTCAATGCGGGTTGTGGAAGACGGTCACGCCTGCCATCTGGTTCTCCTGTCTGGTGGTCGGCCCCTGTCAGACCGTACCCGCCTGCGACGACCACATCCCAGGATGCACACGTCGCCGGGCGGGCTGTGTCCTCAGACGGCGTCGTCGTCACGTTCTCCGGTGCGGATCCGTACCAGGTTTCCGACGTCGGTCACCCAGACCTTGCCGTCACCGATCTTCTCGGTGCGGGCGGCGGAGACGATGCTCTCGACCACGCCGGTGACGTCGTCGTCGCCCACCACGACCTCGACACGGGTCTTGGGAGTGAAGAGCACCTTGTACTCGGTACCCCGGTATGTCTCGCTGTGGCCGCCCTGGCGACCAAAGCCCTGCACTTCGCTGACGGTCATGCCCTGCACCCCGAGTGCAGCGAGAGCGTCCTTCACCTCGTCCAACTTGAATGGCTTGATTACCGCTGTGACCAACTTCATGTGTGGGATCCCCGTTTCGTGTTTGTTGTGCATCTCTGTAGCGCCCACCAGCGGCGAGCTTGATGTTGCAGTGCAACTGGTACAACACTCGTATGTACCACTCCAAGATGCAAGTATTGGGCAATAATGAGTCAATCTGTGTTCTCTGTATTGATACAATGTCCATAACATGCAGTCTCCGAGCGTCCTCCATCTACCCGGCCCGACAGGGCGCCCCAGGCAGATGGTCCTGCGCCTCGATGCCGACACCACCATCCCCCTCTTCGAGCAACTCAGGGCCCAACTCTCGGTGATGGTTGCCGTCGGCCGGTTGGAACCGGGTAGCCGCCTACCGACAGTCCGCTACATGGCCACCCAACTGAACCTCGCTCCGGGCACGATCGCCCGCACCTACCGCGAGCTCGAGCGTGACGGCGTTCTCGAGGGTCGGGGCCGCACAGGCACCTTCGTAGTCGACGAGCCCGCCCACTCCGAACCCGTCCAGGAACGCCGGGAACGCACGGAGACGGCCGCACAACGGTTCGCCTTCGAGTTGCGGCAACTGGGGGTGGGCCTCGACGCCGCCCGAGAGGCGCTCGACAGGGCGTTCCGTGAACTCGAGGACTCCGAGATGGGTACAGGCGCCTGACAGGCCTGCGCTCAGGCAGCCACCCTGATCGTTCCAACCACGGTCCCGGCAACATTGAGGACCTGGTCGTCGCCGCCCTCGTTCATCCTTCCCAGCGTGCCCAGGATCCACTCCATCGCCATGCCCGAGGCGCGACGGGCACCGTCCCTGGCCTTCAGGGCTATACCCAGACAGTCATCGGGAACGGTGCCGCAGTAGACGCCCTCTGCTCCGGTCTTTACCACCGCCCCACCCGTCGACTCGGTGATCAGACGCGTACACGCCCTTCCTGTACCCGCCACCAGGAACGGTTCAGACCGCATTGCAGAGAGGAGCCGGTGCTCGGCGGAACCTGCCGGGCCTGTACCCATGCGTGCCCATCCATGGGCCAGGCGTCCAAGCGGAACCTCCCACACCGGAATGCCGCAGCCGTCCACACCCGGCACCTGATCCGAGAGGTCTATTCCGCACCACTCCTCCAGGGCGGGCGTGACATGGTCGCGCTGCAACGGATGAGACGGCTCCAGATAGCCGCTGAACGGAACCCCCTCGTGGCGACACACCGTGAGAAAGCCGGCGTGCTTGCCGGAACAGTTGTTGTATGAGGCGTCGGGCTCGACTCCAGACCGGGCGAGGGCGGCAGCGGCCGGTTCGTGAAGGGGTGGATGTGCCCCGCACTCCAGGTCGGCGGGGGTGGCACCGATGAGCCGCAGCCACTGGACCACCGCCGTCACATGGGCCGGTTCCGCATTGTGGCTGGAACAGGCGAGCGCCAGCTCGCGGTCTGTCAGGTCAAATGCATCTGCAGCGCCCGAGGTGACCAGCGGAACCGCCTGGATCGGCTTGGTCGAGGACCGCGGCAGGACCGCCCGGTCGGGGTCTCCCCATGAGTCGACAACGGTTCCAGCTGCAGATACCACCACAGCGTCGAGGTCGTGGACACTCTCAACAACGCCGCCCCTGGTTACCTCGACCCTGATCGGCTCGTGCGACCGGGTCATGAGGCGTCGTCGCCATGAAGGCCCGTGATCTCGTCGTTCAGCCTGGTTACGGTCCTGCTGGCTGTCGTCTCAAAGAGGGCAGGAACGAAAGCGTGCACCGTGCATGCGATGGCGGCACCACCCAGGGAGACAGCCGACCGGAGCGCACGCCGAAGGTGCTGACCGTAACTCTCGCCCACCGTGGCCGGATGCTCGGCAAAGAACCGCTTCATGGTGGGGCTCTAGTGGGTGACGGCCACAACCGCTCCCGCTGTGGCCTTCACCAGGGCCTTGGGGGCGACAGGGAATACAGAATCAGGTGTACCGGCCGCAGCCCACACCTCGTCAAACTCGAGCAGGTGTGGATCGACAACGGTCCGGAGCGGTACCGCATGGCCCAACGGCGGTGTGCCACCGATTGCGTACCCGGTGGCAGACCGGACCTCGGCGGCGGCGGCTATGCGCACCTCGAGGCCCAGGTGGGCCGCGAGCAGTTCCTCGTTGACACGTTTGGCCCCGGAACACAGAACCAGCACGGGCCTGACGTCTGCCATGAATACCAGGGACTTGACGATCTGGCCGACCCCACAGCCCACGGCCGCGGCCGCATCGGCTGCTGTACGCGTTCCGTCAGGGAACCTGTGTACCTCGACGGTCAACCCTGAGGCCTCGGCCTCACCTGTGAACCTCTCGATCGCATCGCTACGGGACATCGGTGGCTCTCCGTGTGGACTTTCCGTGTGAACTGGACGGGTCCCGACACCCTACGGCCTCCGGAGCCCTGCACCCCAGCCGAGCCCGGCTCAGCGACGACGGCCCCGCCTGTCGCCATGCCCCCGACGTTCCCGCTCCTGCTCACGTCGGCGCTGGTCCTCGAGTTCAGCGCGTAGTGCCCGGTACCGGTCAACCCGTCGGTGGTCCATCTGTCCATCGGCAACCGCTGTGGTGACCGCACAGTCCGGTTCTGTGTCATGAGCGCAGTCCGAGTACCGACATGCGGAGGAGAGTTCCTCCAGATCACCGAACACACGATCGAGAGCCTCCTCGGAGTCCCAGATCCCGATCGAGCGGATCCCGGGAGTGTCGACCAGCAGACCACCGCCGGCGAGCCTCACGAGCTCGCGGCTCACCGTCGTATGTCGGCCCCTCGAGTCGACCGAGCGGACCTCACCGGTCTCCAGGCGTTCTTCGCCGAGGAGAGCGTTGACGAGCGTCGACTTGCCGGAACCGGACTCACCGAGGAGGGCAACGGTCCGGCCCTCGCCAACCATTGCCAGCACTGGCTCAAGTCCGGTGTCCCCTCCAGCGCCCAGCCCCACAACCAGTACCGGCACCCCCGGAGCGACGGCGCTGATCGTCGCCGTGACGTCTTCGACAGGAGCACCCCTCTTGTCGGCCTTCGTGAGCACGACAGCCACCTCGGCCCCGCTGTCCCAGGCAACCACGAGGAACCTCTCGAGACGACCGGGCGGCAGGGGCCGGTCCAGTCCGTGGACGATCAACACGACGTCCACGTTTGCAACGAGGACCTGCTCGACCACCTGCTCGGAGGGATCTCGCCGCGACACCGTGTTGGAGCGCGGCAGCACAGAGGAGATCAACAGGCCCAGTTCTGGATCGTCATCGAGAAGAACCCAGTCTCCGGTGGCCGGTGCCGTCAGATCCTGGGAGCGTTGAGAGTCCGAGAGAACCCGTACCCGCCCATCAGCCGTGGCCACGTCGCATTCACCCCGATCAACCCTGACAATCCGGCCGAGCCTTTTGTCGCTGTCAGGGAGGTCGCCGGACCAGCCGTAGGCGGAGAGGTCGATGCTCATGGCCTCCGATGCTAGGGGTTGGGCGCTTCTAGCCCAGACGAAGGGTCTCGAGGGGCTCGAGGCGGGCGGCCTTGGTGGATGGGTAGAGGCCCGCCACGACCGCCACGGCAACCGAGAGCATCGCCCATCCGACAAGGCCCACAACAGACAACACCATCACGTATCCACGCAGTTCCGCCGTAAGCCAGACCACCCCGGCTCCTGCGGCCGCTCCTAGGATGCCACCCAGAACACCCACGACCAGGGCTTCCAGCAGGAACTGGACCGCGATCGTGCCTCGGCTGTGGCCGAGCGCCCTCCGGATCCCGATCTCGGTGGACCTCTGGATCACCGAGATGGACATGACGTTGGCGATCCCGACACCTCCCACGATCAGCGCCAGGCCTCCCATCATCTTGGTCAGGTTGTTGAGGTTCTCGTCAACCTGGGACTGTGCGTCGAGCAGGTCGGTGGGAACCGAGGTGTTGGCACCGTCGGGGCCACCGAGGCTGATGACCGTCGGGACCTCCTGGGCCACCAACTTCGTGTTGGTCGGCGCCCGAATGTACAACCGGCTGGGGTCGCGGGAATCCAGGCCGAGGTCCTCCTCGGCGTTGGCGAAGGTGAGGAAAACCGCAGAATCCATGGAGGGCTCAAGTAGCACGTAGTCGAGCACGCCGACCACCCCGTAGTCGATTCCGTTGAGTTGGATGGTCCTTGCCTCTCCGCGCAGATACCCGTACTCGTCAGCCAGGTCGCGGCCGATGACCACCACCCTCGCGGCGGTCGACACGTCGAAGTCGTTCAGGAACCGCCCGCTTGCCAGGACCACCTCGAGGGTCTCGGGAAGGTTCAGACCGGTGGCTATCACTGGCACTGGGAACGCCCGGTAGAAGTCCTCGGCTTCCTCGAAAGGAAGTGTCACGATGTCGGCCATCTGGAGTGTGCCTGTCACCGATTCAACATCGGGAAGCCGGGTGACCCGCGCGGCCGCAGCCTCGGGGATACGAGGGTCGCTGCCAAAGCCACCCAGCGAGCCCTGTGCGTTCGCAACAATCAGGTCAGTTCCCAGGTCCGAGAGGACTGCCTTGAGGTGACCCTTAGAACTCTCGTTGATCCCGATCGCCGACACGATGGCAGCCACACCAAGAATTGGTCCGAGCATTATCAGGGCGGTCCGCACCTTGCGGGCACGAAGGCCACCGAGGGCCACCCCGACCAGTTCCCAGATGCGCCTCATCGGGCTCCCCCCGCAACGTTCAGGAGTTCATCAGCCACGATTCCACCGTCGAGCATCGTTATCCGGCGCTGTGTCCGGGAGGCCACCCCCAAGTCGTGGGTCACGACACAGATCGCCCGGTCTGAAGACTGGAGGTCGCCGAAAATGTCCATCACGTTGGAAGCATTTTGGGAGTCAAGTGCACCAGTCGGCTCATCAGCCAGCACCATCAGCGGGTCGGTGACTATCGCCCTGGCGATGGCGACACGCTGCTGCTCCCCACCTGAGAGTTGGATCGGCGTGTGCCCGTACCGGTTCCCGAGATCGACCTGTTCGAGGGCGTCCATGGCGCCCTGGCGGCGTTCGCCGGCGGACAGGCCACGGTAGAGAAGGGCGGTCTCAACGTTTCCGAGGGCTGTCAGGTGTGGGATCAGGTGGAACTGCTGGAACACGAAGCCAATGGCTCCACCACGCATCCGGGACCGGTCAGCGTCTCCCAGGTCGGCCATGTCGGTCCCCTGGATCCTCACGGCGCCGCTACTGGGAAGATCCAAGACTCCTAGGAGGCCAAGGAGCGTCGATTTTCCCGAACCTGACGGTCCGACTATTGAAAGGAAGTCACCTGCCCTGATGTCAAGCGATACATCGCGCAACGCGTGGACCTCTACTTCATCCCCAAATACCCGTGAAACGCCATCCAGCGACAGCAGGACCTCGCTCACCTGAGAATCCCCCCTGACCATCTCGACACCTTCAGAAGACTTGGAGTCACGATCGGTCAATCTCGAGGATCACATACTCGCCGACTGACAGCCCTGAGATGATCTCCACATAGGCACCGTCCAGCATGCCCGTCTGGATGCTCCTGCGTTCGATGACACCAGCCGGCGTCACCACGCGGACCTTCTGGTCTCCGCCATCTGACAGCACCGCAGCTATGGGCACCACCACAGCGTCCACAGATTCAGCTACCACAGCATCGATCGTCACCACGGCTCCATCGACACCAACCAGATCGCTATCGGTCTGGACAACCCCTTCGTAGGTCTCGCTACCGCCTTCACTGGTTGCCGAGTCATCAATTTCGGCGATGAGTCCGCCCACCTCCTGGTCGCCAGCATCCATGTTGACCGTCACTGACTGGCCGACATCGAGCTTGGCTCGGTTCGAGGGAGTGGCAAACAGCTTTACCGTAAAGTTGGGCTCGGTCAGGGTCAGTAACGGGGTGCCACTCTGGACAAAGTGACCCGCTTCGACGTGGACAGAACCAACCCTGGCGGGCCACTGTGCGACGACCATGTCACCTGGCAGGAACACCACGTCGTCGGCAATGGAACGGATCGGAATGTCAACAGAACTCTCGCCGGTGCGAAGGATCGTCGTTCCGGTCAGCACCTCGAAGTCCTCCCCTGCTCTGGCACTTCCACCAATCGAGTAGTTGATAGAGGTGTCCACAGTCGCTGCCTGATCGGCCACAACGGTGACGACTGTCGTTGCACCCTCAGAGACCCAACCTCCCCCCGCGAGGGTCAACTCTGGCAGGTCGGCTGAGGCCACCCGCACGGTGGCCTCCGATCTGTGGCTGAGTAGGTAGTTGCCACTGGGGTCATCGAGAAGACGAACGGTGATGGTCTCTTCATCTTCAACGAGATCATCTGGCCTCAGTTGTACGGTGATTGCCACCGACTCCTGGCCGGCTCGCAAGATGACGTCACCGTCGGGCTGGTTGTAGTCAGATCCAGCCGTCGCAGATCCGACAGTTTCGTAGAAGATCTCAAGGTCCTCAACCAGCGGATCAGGTGTCTCGACAGTAAATGACGCCAAACCCGACTCAACCACCGTTTCGCTGTCAGACCTGAGCACCAGGGTTGGCGCATCAGCCACGTCAGGATCGTCGATGATGACCGTTGCTGTGTCCGGGTCGCCGACGAGGTAGCGAGAGCCCTGCGCAACTCGTAGTTCCTCGCGCTTGGCATCAAGGGAGAACTCCAGCCGTCGTTGTTCATCCAAGAGGTCCTGCACCACTGTGTCTGTTGAGGCCTGGGCCTCGGCAAGGTCGGCCTCGGCTACCTCGAGAAGGAAGCTGAGCCGATCGTCCTCGCGCTCCAGGGAGGCAAGGGCATTTCCAGCTGTGTCAACAGTGTCTCTGGCCGTCGTCAACTCCGTCGATTCCTCAAGGGCAGCCGAAAGCGCGTCGTAGTAGGCGTCAAATGCCTGGGTACGGGCAGCAACGGTGATGTTCTCAGCCTCCAGATCCGCATTGGCGTCGTCGAGGGCCTCGTCGAGCGAGATCAGGTTGGCAGCCTCAGCCGGTGTCACGTCCGAAGTTACAGTCTGGACCAGAGTGATGATGCCCTTGTCCATCAGTTCCTGTTCCACGTCGGTCTTTTCCTGTTGACGTGATTCAAGACCGCTCACCTCGGCCTCCGCATCGGTGAGGTCCTGCTGTGCCTCTGCCACATCGCTGACCAACTCGGCACGACGCTCGACCAGATCGTCGATCTCAGTCTGCAGGTCGAAGACAACGAGATCCTCGGGAGCCGTTTCCGAGGTGACGATCTCGTCCACCAGTTCGGCCTGTCGCTCCAGTAGGGCGTCAAGGGCCTCCTGAATGTCAAACACCAAGAGGTCCTGTGAAGCAAGGTTGGCGGCCTCGTCAAAGCTGCTTGAGACAGTTACCTCCAGGTCCTCGTTTGCCTCACGTAGGTCATCGACCTGGGTTGTCACCACAAGGTTGGCTGTTGCAGACCCTGCGGCTATCACGACCGTGTCGTCTATGCCCTCGTAGTCGTCGGAAGTCACGTCACCGCCAATGCGGACAGCTACCACGAGGTCGCTGGCTGGTATGGGATCAGCTGTAACGGTAAACACCACCTGGTCGCCCTCGGTGACGATCGCTTCGACCACTCGCACCGTCACAACAGGTGCTCCGGTGATGTCCTCGGCCGTGTTCCTCCTCGCCTTCCCAACTGAACGGGATGCACCGCCGATCTGTACCGACACGGTGTTCACCGCTCCGACCGAGTAGCCAGCTGGGTTTGCCTGCAGGGACACCGTCACCACCTCGTCTACCTCGGTGGCAGTACTCCCGTAGTCGTGATCGGATTGCCACTCGGCGAGACCGCTCCGAGTTTCCTCCGTGTAGTACCGGTCCACCACTCCAACCGAGTAGCCAGCAGCGGAGAGGACCTTCTCCAGTTGCAAGACGTCAGGGCCGTCTGACCCCACGTCAAGTGGCCTATAGAACTCCAGGTCACCGCCCACGGCCACCGCCCTTCGCCCATCGAGGCTGAACAGGACGTCTCCCACCTGAACGGTGTCACCGTCTGCGACTTCCAGGCCGGTGATGCGGCCAGATGCCGCCGAGTTGATCGTCTGGAGTTCATCGCGGCGCAACTCGCCGCGGACTGTCAATTCCTCTGTGAGGGTGCGGGTGGTAACGGCCTCGGCTATGGCCCTGTCCCGCAAGGGATCAACAGCTGTACCGCTGTCATCCCATGGCTTCCACACGGTCAGGCCAGCCACTACCGCAGCAGCCACCACCAGTGCGAAGATTCGCACAACCAACCCGGCCTTCATGGTCGCCTCCCTAAAGGTTTCATAGTCACTACTGAACGGATCAAATCAGCCTCCACTGCCACGACCCTGACCAGCTCCAGGTGGAGGGCCACCGCCGAAGCCGCCATCGCCAAAGAGGTTGGCTGCACTAGCGCATTGATCAATGTCGGTACGGTTGATCTCCTCGGCAGCATCACGAAACAGTGAGCGTGGACTGAGGGCACCCGTCTCGTCGGGCATGGGGTCATCAATCTCCCACCCCTTGTCCCGCAGGCAGGTTACGACTGCGAGCAATTGCTCATTGTTCTCACGGACCTGTTCAGGTGAGCGCTCTTCTCTAGATGCCCGGAACTCCTCCACAACATCAGCAATTCCACTCTCCGCGTTGCAACGCTGAATGGCCTCGATATATCCAGCCTGGTTGACGGGGTCGTCATCATCAGAATCCCCACCGGGTGGACCCCGGAACGTGAAGCCCTCGGCCGACAGGCAGTCGTTGAATACCTGAATGGTGCTCTGGAACTCCTCACGCGGATCCTCCTCCGCAAGCGGGATCGTGTCCTTGGTCGGCTCGGTCGTGCTGGGGGTCTCCGACGGCGCTGGCGAGGTTGTCGTCGAGGGGGAGGTCTGTGGGGACGGTGCCAACGAGGTGGCTGGCGGCACTGTCGTTGTCTCGACCACGTTGAGGAAGGCACCTGCCGGAACTATCAACTCGGGTGCCTCGTCGGCGGTCAGGACGATGATCGACCTGGTCTGATCGGACTCCGATGCCCCGCATGCGGTGGCAACCAACCCCACCAGCACCACGAGCGTCACAGACAGCGGCTTTCTGCGTCTCACCTTGACTCCGTTCCGCGTGCTCCTCTGAACACGTCACCGCATCATCCCAGCGCCATGTTACGAAGCTGTTAGGGATCGCCTCTGGTCGGCCAGATGCCGCCATCAACCCTCCTCAGCTGCATCTCTCTCGAGCGCAATTTCGCCGGCACAATCCCTGACCTGGTTGGTGTCGAAATCGTCGTCGGCGCTGGCCATACCACCCGCTGGGCCTAGAAGTCCGTTCTCGTCTGGGGTCAACTCTGGGATCTCCCAACCCTTTCGGCGCAGACAGTCGGTCAAATCTATGAAATCCTCGTTCTGTTGTTCGATCTCGTCTGGATCCAAGCCCGTCCTCGAGGCCTGGAACTCCTGAAAGACCGTCGAGATCCCAGTCCGGCTGTTACACGTCGTCAGAGCACGGAAGTAGTCCATGTTATTTTCAGGGGCATTGGCGCCGGACTCAGGGTTCGGCGGACCGATCCATTCGTAGCCCTCCCCACTGAGGCACGAGTTGAACCTGTCCAGGGCATCAAGCAGTTTCACTCCAGGAGTGTCCTCCTCCTCAGCAAGCGGGATGGTGGTCCGTGTTACTTCGGTGGTGGTTGTCTGCTCCGGTGAGCGTGTTGTTGTGGATGAAGTGACGGACGCCGGAGGAGGCGTCGTCGAGGGCTCGGGAACCGTGGTGGTTGTCACCTCGACCACGTTTTCGAATGCGTCGGCAGGAACCACTATCTCGGTAGCGGATTCCGGGCTGAGCACGACGATCGACCTGCTGGCGCCCTCGACATCGCTGCCGGAACACGACGCCAGCCAGACCATGAGCAACGGTGCAACAACCGCAACCAGACGCTTTGACAACAACATCCCTCCACAGGTCCTTTCCGAAACGGTAGCCAGACTGACCCCTTGTCCGACAATCCGCACACGTTCCGACCCGGAGCAGCAACCTGCGGCACGCCTAACCTGAGCCGATGGCCGACTTCTCCCAGAGCGGAACAATTGCCACACTCCACCACCTGGGCGAGAGGCCCCTCGAGTCACTTGAGGCTGAGCTTGCCTCATGGGGAAGCGACCGGCCGATGTCGCTGATAATCCCCTGCCTCGCCACTGAGATGAACGGTCCTGCGCTGCGTGGCATCATCAGTGAACTGTCGTCGGTTCCGTACCTGAGTGAGGTGATCGTCGGCCTGGACCACGCAAACCTGGACGACTTCACCAGAGCCCGGGAACTGTTCGCTCCCCTGCCGCAGCACCACCGGATCGTGTGGAACGACAGCCCCCGCCTGCGCTCTATCGAGACAGGCCTGAGAGACCACGGCCTTGCACCGACAGAGACCGGCAAGGGGCGCAACGTGTGGTGGTGCCTCGGCTACTTCCTGGCATCGGGGCGGGCGCGGTCGGTCGCCCTCCACGATGCCGACATCCTCACCTACGACCGGTCGATGGTTGCGAGGCTCCACTACCCGGTCGCCCACCCCAGCTTCGGATACGTGTTCGCCAAGGGCTTCTACTACCGGGCTGCGTCAGACGGTGGTCGTCTCAACGGCCGCGTCACCCGGTTGTTCGTTGCGCCACTTCTTCGGGCCCTGTCGCTGACCTTTGGGCGTAGCGACTACCTGGACTTCATCGGGAGCTTCCGGTATCCGCTGGCCGGCGAGTGTGCGATGGATGAGAGTGCGGCCCGGTCAATCCGCATTCCTTCGGACTGGGGCCTCGAGATCGGGGTTCTGGGCGAGGTCTTCCACCGCCACTCCGGCGCAAGGGTCTGCCAGGTCGATGTTGCTGACATCTACGACCACAAGCATCAGGAACTCTCACCCGATGATGCCTCGACGGGCCTGCACAGGATGAGCGTCGATATCGCCAGGGCCATGTTCAAGAAGTTGGCTTCTTCGGGGGTCGTGTTGACGTCGGAGGGCTTTCGCACGCTTGAGGCGGCATTCTTCCGGTCCGCCCTCGACCTGATCGACAGCTACAACGCCGACGCTGTCCTGAACGGCATTCCCTATGACCGCCAGGAGGAGGAGGCGACGGCAGACGTGTTCGCCCATGCGATCCTCAGGGCGGGCGACGACTACCTGAATGACCCCATGGAGTCGCCCTTCATTCCGAGCTGGTCACGGGTCGACTCGGAGATGCCCGACCTGGCCGAGAACCTGGCCAAGGCGGTCGAGGCTGACAACGCCTGACCAGGGTAGGCCCAACGGTGGAGGTGATGAGAATCGAACTCACGACCTCTACGTTGCGAACGTAGCGCTCTAGCCAACTGAGCTACACCCCCGTGGGCGGTGGTGAGCGTAGCGGGGGGCCCGCCGGGTCTGTCGGGGTCAGTTGGCCTGTCGGCGCAGAACTGCCTCGTCGCTCATCGCCACCGATACCTGTTCGCCTGCGAGGAACGGGTTGGCCGGCCTGAGCGGCACAACAGTTGCTCGGCGTTCACTCTCGTTCTGGTGGCGGTTGGTGAGCATGACCGCGTAGCCGACAAGAGCAATGTCGACGAGGAAGTTGATCATCCAGAGGATTCCGCCGACAGCCACCGCCCCGAGCAGGGTGAAGGTGGCCACACCGGCGAGGGCGATGAGGACGTCGCGGCGGCGTCGGCGTGCTGCCGAGGCCCCGCTGGGAACGGCCTTGGCCGACTGGTGGAGGGATCTCAGGCCGTTGGCATCGAAGCGTCCGATCGCCGAGAGGCTCTCGACGGGTCGCATCGCAGGTCCCTCTCTGCGCAATAGTGGAGGCACCAGCACGGCTGCCCAGAGGACTCCAAGGCCCAAGAGAATCAACACGGTCGGGTTTCCCTCCCCGCCGATCCACTGTGGTCGGCGTGTGGCGTCACCGTACAGTCTGACTCCTTTCAAATGGTGGATTTCCTCGCGCGGAGAGCGCGAAGAGTCGCGCGAGCAGCGCGAGACCAAGTTGCCACCGATTCAGGGCCTCAGGTCTCCCGGCTCCATGACCCAGACCGACCCCCGGACTTCTCCCACAGTGCGACCTCTGTGATGCTCATCGACCGGTCCATCGCCTTGCACATGTCATAGACCGTGAGGGCCGCCAACGAACATGCCGTGAGAGCCTCCATCTCGACCCCGGTCCGCTCGACGGTCTCGGCAACAACCTCGATGTCGACCCACGCCTCTCCAACGGTCAGGTCAACCGACACCGAACTCAACATCAGCGGATGACACAACGGAATCAACTCAGAGGTCCGCTTGGCACCCTGGATGCCGGCAACCCGTGCCACTGCCAGAACATCGCCCTTTGCGACGGTCCCCCCGACGAGAGCCTGGGCCGTCTCTGCCGACATCGTCACCGTGGCCCGCGCAACGGCCCGACGGCGGGTCACATCCTTGTCGCCCACGTCGACCATCTGGGCCCGACCCTCGGAATCCAGATGGCTGAAGCCCCCGGTTGCGTCGCTCATTGACCGACTCATCCGCCAATCTGGGACATGGAACGGGCGGGCCTGATGAAGTCAACCGTTCCAATGCCGTGGCCGGCCCACTTGGATCCAACAGCGCGCTCCAACATCTCGCCGATTTCGGCATCGGTCGCACCGCTGCGAAGCAGGCCACGCAGGTCGAACTCATCGACGGCGAACAGGCAGTTCCGGAACTGTCCGTCGGCGGTCAGTCGGACACGGTCACATGAGTCACAGAACTGCTCGGTGACGCTGGCAACCACCCCGACCTCGCCACCACCATCCTCGTAGCGGAACCGGGTTGCCGGCGCCGACGTGCGTTCGAGCGGAACGAGGGGAAAGGCCCCTGCGATGGTCGAGATGATCTCTGACTGGGTCACCACCAATGTGTCAGACCATGCCTCGTCGGCATCAAGTGGCATGAACTCGATAAACCGCACCACCACGCCCCGCTCCCGTCCGAACCGGGCGAATGACAAGATCTCATCGTCGTTGACACCCCGCATCACAACCACGTTCACCTTGACCGGGTCGATTCCAACCTCGACGGCCCTGTCGATGCCAGCCAGAACCGCCGGCAGGCCGTCGCGACGGGTCAGTTCCTCGAACCGGTCACGTCGCAGCGAGTCCAACGACACGTTGACCCTCTTCAGGCCCGCCTCGACGAGGGGTGACGCCATCTTGTCGAGCGTCGCACCGTTGGTCGTGAGACACAGGTCGACCGGCAGTCTGGCCAACATCCCGACAAGGGTCGGGAGGCGTGCCCTGACCGTGGGCTCTCCACCGGTGAGACGGATGCTCTCCACCCCGTAGCCCTCGACCAGCAGCCGGGCCACCCGTTCGATCTCCTCGAAGGTGAGCAGGCCCTCGCGTGGCAACCACTCAAGACCCTCGACGGGCATGCAGTATCGACAGCGGAAGTTGCACCTGTCGGTCACAGAGATCCGGAGATCCCTGTGAACCCGCCCGAAGGAATCGATCAGCCGGTCGCTCACAGGCCACAGCGTAGGGCCGGGCCCCGGATTGTGAGACATCGGCACGGTCCGCGGCTCATCGCAGCAGGAGTACCTCGACCTCGCCGCCGTCAAGAACCCCGTCACCGTCGGGAATGACGGCCAGACCCTCAGCAGAAGCCATCGCCGAGAGCTGATGGGAGCCCTGCCCACCCGCCAACCTGACCCTGTAGCGGCCATCCGTGTAGGCGACCGCCACCCTGGCAAAGTGGACCTTTCCGTCAGGGCGGCGATCCAGCCCCCCGTCGCTGATAGCGCTCACACGTGGCCTGTCGAGATGGGAATAGCCGAACATCGACAACAACGCCGGCCGGGCGAACAGTTCGAAGGAGACCATGGACGAGACAGGGTTACCCGGCAACCCGAACACCGGCGTGCCATCGACCAGGCCGAATGCCAGCGGCTTGGCGGGCCTGATCGCCACCTGCATCCACCGCATTTCGCCGATCCTGTCGAGGACCGCCTTCACGTAGTCGAAGTCGCCCATGCTCACCCCGCCAGAGGTGAGAACGGCATCGCAGTCGGCCGCCCCGGCCACGATGGCCCGTTCGATCTCCTGCACATCGTCGGCGACGAGGCCCAGGTCGACGCCCGTTACACCGGAATCCTCCAGGAGGGCCAGCAGGGCATCGCGGTTGCTGTCACGGATCTGTCCGGGACCAGGAGTACCGGTTACCAACTCGTCACCGGTTGAGAGGACCCCCACCCGGAGGCGCCTGTACACGGCGACACTGCGACAACCGACGCTGGCCAGCACACCGATGTGGGCCGGCCCCAGGACGGTTCCAGCGGCAAACACCTCCTGACCCGGCCGGAGGTCCTCGCCGGCACCGCGAACATGGTTGCCCACAGAAACCTCGATCTCGACCGTGACGACGGTGTCGTCGTCGGTGACAGAGGTTCGTTCAACCATCACCACCGCATCTGCACCGGGTGGCATGGGGGCACCGGTCATGATGCGCATAGCCTCACCGACACCTACCTCCCTGTCTGAAACCGACCCGGCAGCCAGGGTGCCGACAATGGAAAGAGCCACGGGCGCTCCGGTGGTGTCGGCAGCCCTCACGGCAAACCCGTCCATCGCCGTGTTGTCGAACGGTGGTACGGCCTCTTCGGCACCTACGGGCTCTGACAGAACCAGGCCCAGTGCCCCACGGAGATCGACCACGCCGGCAACCGGGGCTGGACACCGGTTGAGCACGTAGGCCCTGGCTTCCTCGAAAGGGATCACCGGGTGAGGATACCCACGGGGTTCTGGCCCTATTCCCCGCACCGGAGGTATGCGTTCCGACCGGTCACGAGCCCGGCTTCCAGGACCCCTCGTCGCCTGTTAGTAGACGCCTGATATTGGCCTGGTGTCGCACGATCAACAGAACGGTGAGGCAAAGCACCACTGACGCCTCCAGAAGGGGGACACCGCTCAGCAGTATCAGGCAGGCCATCGCCACGGCCATCGAGAGAGAGGCCAGCGACACCTTTCGGGTCAGCCTCGCCACCAGAAGGAATATCGCCGCTCCGAGGATGGTCAAGAACCCGAACAGCACGCACGCTCCGCCGCCGGCAGTGGCCACACCCTTGCCGCCCCGGAACCGGCGGGCGGCCGGCAGAACGTGGCCGACCACCGCAGCAGCCCAGCAGAGCGCTGCCAGTGACCTTCCGCCCACGGCAAGGCCCACCCCGGTGGCAGCAGCGCCCTTGCCCATGTCGGCAGCGAACACCATGATGCCGGCTCGCCTTCCGGCCACCCTGAAGACGTTGGTCGCACCTGGGTTACCGGAACCCTCACGGGTCGGATCAAGGCCCTTGCGTCCGGCCACGTAGTGGGCCGAGGGCAACATCCCGATCATGTAGGAACCGAGAATCAGAGCCACATCGACGACGATCACCCCCATAGCATCACCCCTCCGGGAACAGTTCATGCGGATTCCCCGGAATGCTTGCTCATCCAGGGAGGACACATCCAACGAGGGTCGATCCCCCGGTAGGCTTTCCCCCGGCTTCCCGACGATCACCTGAACACGTAACGAGCCCTTCTGCCATGCCTACCTACCAGTACCGCTGCCCTGACTGCGCCAACGAGTTCGAGGTGCGTCAGGCCTTCAGCGACGATCCCGTGACCACATGCCCCACAGCGGGCTGCACCGGTGCGGTCCGCAAGGTGTTTGCAAGCGTCGGCATCTCGTTCAAGGGCGACGGGTTCTACAAGAACGACCACGGATCAAGCGCCGCAGGCAGGAAATCCGAACAGACGACCGAGAAGAAGACCGAACAGACGGACACGTCGTCAGGCTCGGGGACGGGAGACTCCTCGACGAAGGACACGCCCTCCGGTTCCAACGGCTCAAAGGACACGCCCTCCGGCTCCAACGGCTCAAAGGACAGTTCCTCCGACAAGGGTTCCAAGGACAACAAGGCCAACAAGGCCACCACGGCCACCACGGCCACCACGGCCACCTAGCCAGGTTCCACACCCCCCCCGCCACATCCCCCACGGAAATCCCCACCCCGGGAGGAACCATGGGGTACCTGCTCGCCCGCCTCAGGCACTGGGCCGCCCACCACAGGCTGGCATGGTGGTCCGGCGCTGCTGCCCTGGCCGCCCTGGCCGGCATAACAGTCCAGTCCGCCGCCGCTGCCGAGGCCTGCCCCGAACTCATCGAGATGTCGTCTGACACCCCTGCCGGATCGCTGGTCGAGGGTGAACGCGGTGTGGCGCTCGACCGCGGCTCCGACTCGCTTCCGCTCTCGATTGGCGACCGGGTCGATCTGATAGCAGTCGACGACTACTCGCCCGAGGGGCGACTCCTTGTTGCAGAGGCCCGTGTTCTCGACATCGAGAAGAACACCGTCACCGTTGCCGTACCCGTCGAGGGGGTGGCCGAACTGGCTGCTGCACGCCGATGGGGCGACGTGGCACTGGCGCTGGTTCCCGGCTGAACCCTCCGGATCAGCGGAACGACGACGCCAACAGCACCAGCACGCTGACCCCTACCACCAGCCGGTAGACGGCAATGCCACCAAAACCGGTTCGGGCAACCAGGCGCAGCATCCAGTGGATGGCGAACCACCCGCTGACGGCGGCAGCGATCGTTCCCCATGCGAAGGCTCCCCACCACCCGGCTGGTACAACCAGGTCGGATGCCTTCACCAGGCCGGCTCCGGCGATCACCGGAAGGCTCATCAGGAACACGAGCCTCGTTGCGTCCCCACGATCGATGCCCATGCCGCGGGCCACGGTGAGGGTCACCCCGGAGCGGGAAACACCGGGCTGAAACGCCAGGCCCTGAGCCGTACCGAGCATCAGGGCATCGCGCAGTCGCAGATCGTCGAGCCCGCGGCCGGAAGGTCGGCGGTCGGCCAGGTAGAGGGCCAGGCCGAACACGATCAGGCTCACTGCGACAAGCCACGTCCGGTCGCCGAGATCGTCGGTGACGGCGAGCACTCCGATGCCCAGAATGCCCGTTGGCACCGCTGTGGCGACCAACAGCCATGCGACCCGGGCGTCACCGGTAAGTGGCCCACGATTCTTCAGCCAACCCAGGCCGGCAGATCCGTAGCGGGCCACGTCGGAACGAAGGTAGACAACCGATCCAATCAGGGTTCCCAGGTGGAGGGCCACATCGAAGGCGTTCTCGAGGGTGTCGTCACCACCGAAGTGGTCCCATCCGAAGAGCCATGGCACCAGAGCCAGGTGGCCACTGGAAGAGACCGGCAGGAACTCGGTCAGCCCCTGAACCAGGCCCAGGATGATCGCATGCAGAACCGACACGACCGGTTGCTCAGGTTCCCGAGATGGTGAGTTCGCCGATCACGAGGGTCACCCCTGCAGCCTTCATCGGCAGCCACTGGAGGTCGCACCCAATCGCTTCGATGTCGAGCAGCATCCGCTGGATCGTCGAGGCAATCGTGAACTCGCGTACCGGCTCAGCCAACTGACCTCCCCTGATGCGAATTCCCTCGGCGCCCGTGGAGAAGTCGCCGCTGACAGGGTTGACACCTGAGTGCAGTCCGCTGACGCCCTGTATGAGGATTCCGTCGTCGATGCCTGCCACCAGGTCGGCCTGGCTGAGCGTTCCGGGAACAACCGATACCGCCCTCACCCCGGCTCCCGGCGTGGACGAGTAACCGCGTACCGCTGAGCCGGTCGACACGGTGCCGGCCCGACGTGCGGTCTGGCTGTTGTGGACGAACCGGTCGAGTCGGCCGCCGTCGATCAACACGTTCCTGCGTGTGGCCAGCCCCTCGCCGTCGGTGGCCGAAGCCGTGAACGCGCACACATCGGTCGGATCGTCGATGAGGGTCACGCCGGGTGCGGCCACGTTGTCGCCGAGCCGCTCGGCGAACAGCGACCGACCCTTCTGGACCATCTCACCGCTCAGGGTTCCGCCCACGATCCCGAGGAATTGTGCACTCACCCACGGATCCAGGACGACCGACAGACGACCCGACGGCGGTTTGACAGCGCCGAGCATCCGGGTGGCCCGCTCTGCGGCCTCCCGCGATGCGACCTCGATGTCGAGGTCACCGGGCTCACGTCCGAGCGAGAAGCCGAAGCCGGTCTGGGTCTCGCCGTCCTGTTCCGCCAGTGCATATGCCGAGAGGAAGCAGCCCGTCTCCCTGCTGGTGGCGCGGATACCTGTTGTCGTGGCAACCGCCGTCTCAGACACGGAGTCCGAGTACTCGGCCGACTCGATCCCGGTTATCCGCTCATCTGCAGACAGTGTCAGCCGCTCGAGTTCAAGCGCTAGAGCCACCTTGTCATCGGTCGGGTGGTCTGCGAGAGCCGACCTGTAGAGGTCCAGGTCGGCTGGGGCGACCCCATCGGGCTCAGCCACCCCGCAGTACTCGTCGGGGGTGGCGAAGGACATGTTGTCGCGTGCCTCGGCCAGTGCCTCCTCGACGGCGTCCCTGTCGAGGGTTCCGGTGTGGGCGAAGCCCTGCTGGTTGCCGGAGACCACCCTGACGCCCACCCCGCGTGACTCGGCCACGGTCAGGGACTCGACCTCGCCCTCGTAGGCGCGGGCCTCGGTCTCACGCTCGTGGACGACGACGACCTCAAGTTGCTCGCCGGCTACGGCGAGGCCAACCACGCTCTCGGCAAGGTCCAGAAGTTCGCCCACCTCAGGCCGCCGTTCCACCGACGGTGAGCCTCGTCACTCGGAGCGTCGGGGTGCCGTCGCCGACGGGAACCCCCTGGCCGTCCTTGCCGCAGGTTCCAGGAGAGCCCATGGCGAAGTCGCCGGCGATGGCGTCGATGTCGAGGAGGGTCTGGGGTCCGTTGCCGATGAGGTTGCCGTCGCGGATCGGGTTGGTGAGGCGACCATCTTCGATCATGTAGGCCTCGGTCATGCCGAACACGAAGTCGCCGGTTGCGGTGTTGACCTGCCCCCCGCCCAGCTGGGCGACGTAGACGCCGTGTGTGGTGTCGGCGATGATCTCATCGGGATCGGCATCGCCCACGCCCAGATAGGTGTTCGTCATGCGGACCATCGGCAGGTGCCGGTAGCCCTGGCGTCGACCGTTGCCGGAACTGGCACGGCCCTCCCTGCGTGCCCGGAGGTGATCCCACATGTAGTCGGTGAGCACCCCTTCGTTGATCAGCACATTTCGCTGGGCGGGCCTTCCCTCGTCGTCGATGGCATAGCGGCCCCACTCGCCGGGCATGGTTCCGTCGTCGACCAGCGTGACTATCGGGGCGGCCACAACCTCGCCACACCTTCCGGCGAACACCGAGGCCGACTTGGCGACCAGGTCTGCCTCGAGCCCGTGGCCGCAGGCCTCGTGGAACAGGACGCCGCCGCCGCCGGGTCCGATCACCACGGGCATCTCTCCGCTGGGGGCCGGGACCGCCTCGAGCTTCAGCAGTGCCCGCCCTGCGGCACGGCGAGCCAGGTCCTCGACGTCGACCTCGTCGAAGACCTCGAAACCCAGGGTGTGGCCGATCGACTCCCGGCCGGTCTGCATTCCCATGTCGCCGCTGGCCACACAGGACACCGAGAACAGGGTTCGCACCTGCCGGTCACCGGTCAGGAGACCGTCGCTGTTGGCCACCTGGATCCTGCGGTGGCTGTCGGCATACCGGACCGCCACCTGGGTGACCGCACCGTCGCTGCCCCTGGCTGCGGAATCGGCCCGTTCCAGGAGTGCGACCTTGCGGGCCTTCGGTACATCGCCCGGCATGATCTCGACGGGACCGGGGGCGGGACCCGTGTGCTGGTCAAGGACTACCTGGCGCACGCCACCGCCGCCGCCCCGCGCCGCCGCTGCCGCCGCCTCGGCGGCCGACCTGAGGCCCGATGGGCTGAGGTCTGCGGTATGGGCGAAACCGGTGGTGTCGCCGACGACCACCCTCAGACCCGCGCCGCGGTCGCGACCGCTCGTGAGTTCCTCGACGCGGCCATCGTCGAACAGGGCCGAGATGCTGCGGCGATCCTCGACAAACACCTCGGCGAACTCGGCCCCGGTAGCCATGGCTGTGGTGAGGGTCTCGGACAGGACATCGGGCGCGAGCATCAGAGGCGCTCCATCGTTGTCTGCGTGCATGTCGTGCTCCCCGTGTTCCACTGCAGCTCACCTACCTGCCTGGCGGCCGGCCTGCTGCGCTCCCCTGTGGCCTTCGGCCCGGGTGGTTGCGTATGGTACCCGTGTGCCTCCTACGCCGGGGTTGCGCGGCAACGCCTCCCTAACCGTTTCCGACCCGGACACGGCTATCGCCATGGGTTCGGGCGACGTGCCCGTTCTGGCAACACCGCGCCTCGTCGCCCTCCTCGAGGAGGCCACCGTCGAGGCCCTCGCCGGACACCTGGAACCGGGTGAGACATCGGTGGGCATGCGCGTCCATATCGACCACCTGGCACCCACCCGGACAGGCCGCCTCGTGTCCGCCGAGGCCCTGTTGGAGCTGGTCGACGGCAGGCGTCTCACATTCTCGGCCAGTGCAACATGCGGCGACCGGGAGATTGCCTCAGCCTCGATAACGAGGGTGGTGGTGGAATCCGGACCGTTCCTCGAACGGATCGACTGACGTACGGCCCGGCCTGACCTGCCGCGACCCCGAACCGGCCCCCGGACAGGTACCGTCTATAGGCCCCACCCAGCAAGCAGACCCAATCCCAGGACGGCACGTGCTTCTCGACTCGATCCGGTCTCCCCGTGATCTCCGCAACCTGGACACCGAACAGTTGGCACAGCTGGCCGACGAGATCCGCATCAGGGTGGTCGAGGCCGTGGACCGCACCGGTGGCCACCTCGGCTCCAACCTCGGTGTCGTCGAACTCACCATGGCCCTGCACAGGGTGTTCGAGAGTCCCGACGACATCATCTTGTGGGATGTCGGGCATCAGGCATACGTCCACAAGATGCTCACCGGTCGGCTCGACGACTTCTCCGACCTCCGTCAACCCGGTGGCCTGTCCGGGTACCCGTCACGGTCCGAATCCCCCCACGACTGGATCGAGAACTCGCATGCCTCGACCGTGCTCGCCTACGCACACGGCCTCGCCACCGCTCATGCGACAACGGGCGAGGACAAACGCATCGTGGCCGTGATCGGCGACGGCGCCCTCACCGGCGGCATGGCCTTCGAGGGGCTCAACAACCTCGGCAACAGCGAGCTGGCGGTGACCGTCGTGTTGAACGACAACGGCCGCTCATACGCCCCCACGGTGGGTCGTCTCTCCGAGAGCCTCATCCACATCAGGGCCAACCCCACCTACATGCGTCGACAGCGTCGGCTCGAGGAGTTGGCCGAACAACTCCCCTGGGTCGGCGAACTCCTCGAACGAGGTATCAGCGCCACCAAGGCGGCCATCCGCGAGATGTTCGAACCCACAGCGTTCTTCGAGGCGCTCGGTGTCCACTATCTGGGACCCTTCGACGGACACGACATCGCCGAGATCGAAGAGGCCCTCACGAACGCCTCAGAATTCGACGGCCCCGTCGTGGTCCACGTGCTCACCCAGAAGGGTCGGGGTTTCGAGCCCGCAGAGCAGGACCCGATCAAGCACATGCACGACACCTCCGGGGTGAAGCCGGGCAGCTACACCGAGGCCTTCACCGAGTCGCTCATCAAGGCCGCCGAGTCGAGGCCCGACATCGTGGCCATAACGGCCGCGATGCCCGACTCGACGGGCCTGTTGCCGTTCAATGACCGCTTCCCTGACCGCTGCTTCGATGTCGGTATCGCCGAGCAGCACGCTGTCACGGCCGCCGCCGGGATGGCCCTTGGCGGCCTGCGACCGGTCGTGGCCATCTACTCGACGTTCCTCACACGGGCGATCGACCAGGTCAACCTGGATGTTTCGCTCTACGGCCTGCCGGTCGTGTTCTGCCTCGACCGTGCCGGCGTCACAGGCGATGACGGCCCCTCACACCACGGCCTCCTCGACATGGTGCTCCTCTCGAAGGTTCCCGGCATGACGATCCTGGCACCGTCGTCCTACCAGGAACTCCAGCAGATGCTCGACGACGCCCTGGCGATCACCGACGGGCCGGTAACAATCAGATGGCCCAAGACATCGGCCCCACAGGTCCCGTGGGACCAGGTCGGCCGAGGCCTCAACGCCCGCCAGGTTTCCAGCGACCCCGAAGCACGGGTCTGCCTCATCGGTGCCGGAAAGATGCTCGCGGTCGCCGAGGAGGCTGCCGCACTGCTGAAACACCGGGGCGTCGCCTCAACGGTCTGGGATCCACGGGCGGTACGCCCCCTCGACTCCGACATGCTCTCGGATGCAGCAGGCCATCAGTTGGTGGTCACGATCGAGGACGGCTTCAGGGAGGGTGGGTTCGGTAGTGCCGTCCGCGATGCAATGTCTGACATCTCGCCGGACATGAGGGTCGCCGTGCTCGGTGTACCGGTAGCGCATCACGCCCACGGAAGGCCCGAGGACCTGCTCGCATCGTTCGGCCTCGATGCCGCCGGAGTGGCCTCAGCGACGCTCGAACGCCTGCCCTGACCGGTTGTTGCCCCTCGGAGGGGCAGTCGGACTCAGGCGAAGAAGGGGTTGTCTCCAGCCGAGTGGTCGGTTGCGTCGACCACGTCGGTTATCTCGGGGATGGCCTCGAGGATCGCCGCCCGGATTCCGTCCGTGAGGGTGGCCTGACTCATGGAGCAGCCCTGACAACCACCACCCATTGTCACGTAGGCCGTGTGCTCCTCCACCCCTACCAGGGTGGCAAAGCCGCCATGTGATGCAAGAGCGGGGTTGATTCGCTGATCCAGCAACTGGGTGACCTTCTCGGGAACCTCACCAGCAAGGTCGAGGGTGCCGATGTCGCCCAACGGGTTGGGGCGGTTTGGGTTGCGGACGACCAACCCACCCTGTCCGGGGTTGTTGGGAATGTCCAGGGTTGAGCCGCCCAGACGGTCACGGCTGGCGGCCGGGACCAGAACCGTAAGGCCACCTGACTCCCACCGGTGATCGTCGTCCTCGGCCTCAACGAGCGGCACGAACGCCAGGTCGTAGACGAAGTCGATGCCCGAAATGCCGGTCACCTCGATACGCAGCGCCAACGACCCGGGGTCGTCCTCGGAGTCACGGATCTCGACGACCTTGGCCAGGGCGGCCTCGGTGACCTCGACCACATGGTCGGACGATTCGTCGATGGTTTCGCTGGACGGGACCTCTGCAACCTGTTCGCTCATACGACGAGCCTACAGGCGACCCTGACGCGCGCTTCGGGCCACGGGATGACCTGCGGTAGGTTCGGACCCATGAGCGACACTCAGCCAACACCACAACAGGCCGCAACCGTCCGAATCGACGAGGGCGTCGCCGTGATCGACTTCGACGACGGCAAGGCCAACGTCCTCAGCCATGAGTCCATCACATCCCTGCTCGCAGCCCTGGACCACGCGGAACAAGAGGGTGCCGACGCTGTCGTAGTCGCCGGCAGGCCCGGTCGATTCTCGGCTGGCTTCGACCTCAACACCATCAACGCCGGACCCGACGAGGCACGTGAGATACTCAGGCGCGGCGTCGACCTGTTCCTCCGCCTGTACCTCTTCCCACGCCCGGTCGTGGCCGCCTGCTCCGGGCACGCCATCGCCGCAGGTGCGGTGATCCTGTTGAGCTGCGATCTCCGCATCGGCACCCGTGGCGATTTTCGCATCGGGCTGCCAGAACTCACGATTGGCATGGGGTTGCCGTTCTTCGCCACCGAGTTGGCAAGGGACCGCATCTCCAAGCGCCACCTCACGAGGGCCACGGCCCTTGGAACCATGTACGGACCTGACGACGCGGTGGACTCCGGATTCCTCGACGAGGTCGCCGACCCCGACGATCTGATGTCCACGGCAGTCGAAAGAGCCAGGGGGCTGACGGGCATCAGCCGCGGAGGGCTTGTCCTCACGCGAGACACCGCCCGTGGCGCCATTGCCGACTCCATCCGCTCAGGCCTCGACAGCGACCTGTCCCACTTCTCGGTCGGGTCCTGAACCCCAGGTCGCATGGTCGGCTCAGCAGGGTGACACAGGGGTCCACGGACTACGAGGCCCTCCTCCTGGTGGCCTTCGGAGGCCCCGAGGCGCCCGACCAGGTTGAGCCCTTTCTCGAGAGGGTCACCGCCGGTCGCCACATTCCAGCCGAGAGGCTCGCCGAGGTTGCCGATCGGTACGCCCGAGTTGGTGGTGTTTCTCCCATCAACGGCCGCTTGAGGAACCTCGTCAACTCGGTCGAGGTTGAACTCCGGGCAGCCGGGTCAAGGCTTCCGGTCTACTGGGGCAACCGCAACGCCCCGCCACTGCTTACCGACACCGTGGCAGAAATGAGCAACAAGGGCGTCAGGCGTGTGCTGGCCTGGATCGCCTCCCCCTACAGCTCCCATTCCACCTGCCGGCGCTACCGCGATGACATCGAGACAGCGTGTTCCGAGGTCGGCCCCAGCGCGCCTCAGGTAGACGTGATTCGTCCACACCACGACCACCCGGGTCTAATCCAGCCGGCAGCCGACCATCTGGTCGAGGCACTCAGATCTCTACCCGCCGCCGACGCAAAGGTCCTGTTCAGCGCCCACAGCCTCCCCGTTGACCTCGCCACAACGTGCGACTACGAGGCCCAGGTGAACGAAGCGGCCAGCCTGGTCGCCGAACGGGCAGGGCTGACCGACCCCCAGCAATGGGAAGTCGTCTGGCAGTCGCGCAGCGGACACCCCGGTGTCCCGTGGCTCGAACCCGACGTCGGCGACAGGGTCCAACAGTTGGGAGAGGTCGGGGTGCGGTCCGTAGTCATATCGCCGATCGGGTTTCCGGTCGAGAACTTCGAGGTGGCGTGGGACCTCGACATCGAGGCCGCAGAGCGGGCCGCGCAGGCCGGAATGAACTTCACCCGCGCTGAATGCATCGACGACGACCCTCGATTCGTGGCGATGATCAGAAATCTGGTCGCCGAGCGGATCGACCCTGACCACACCGGGCCGGCAGCACTCGGACAGTCCGGTATCAGGCCCCACGACTGCCCAGCGGACTGCTGCCCCGGCCCGACCAGCCCCGCCTGACAGCCCTCAGGGTCCACGACCGGTGAAACCGGGGTGGGTACCTTTGATGGCAATGAACCACGCCCGAATCGCCGCCGAAGCACTCCGTTTCAGGCTCGGCACGCTGTCCGAACCCAGCGGCAACGGCAACCCCGCGGTCGACACCAGCGAGGCGGGCGAAATCCTCGCCGCCTGTGGAGATCCGGGCGTCGACTCGGCCCTTCGCATGCTGGGCGACACCTGGCGGGCGGCAGGTCTTGAACCGACCACGATCGACCGGCCCTGGACCGCCGGTGACACAGCCCGTCTGCGCACCGTGGGTGGCGTGAAGCTGCTCGACACCCTCGACCAGCTCGTGACCGGCGTATCCCGCTGCCGCATTCCACGCTGACCCTCCCGGGCCTGTCACATGCGATAGGCATGATCACGTGAGCAAGGTCAGACGAGCCACCCCGTCTGATTCTCGGTCACCGACCACCGGCCGAGGCCAGATGACCACACCACCCCCGCTGTAGAACCCGGAACAGAACCAGGATCCGGAGGAGAACCAGGACAATGGGCAGACAACAACAACTCCTACCCGAAGAATCGGCCTTCGCCCGCGAGATCGTCGACGTGCCGGTCGACGAGGAACTGAAAGAGTCGTTCCTCGCCTACTCCCTCTCGGTAATCACGTCACGGGCCATACCCGACGTTCGCGACGGCCTCAAGCCGGTCCAACGACGAATCCTCTACGCCATGCTCCGAATGGGCATCCGTCCCGACACCCCCCACCGCAAGAGCGCACGTGTGGTCGGCGACACCATGGGCCGCTACCACCCGCACGGCGACGCAGCCATCTACGATGCACTCGTCCGAATGGGCCAGGGCTTCGCCCGTGGCATCACCATGGTCGACCCGCAGGGCAACTTCGGATCCCTCGACGATCCACCGGCAGCACCCCGCTACACCGAGTGTCGCCTCACCGAGGCGGCCATGGCCATGGTCAGCGAACTAGACGAGGGCACGGTCGACTTCCGACCCACCTACGACGGTGAGTCAGAGGAACCCGTCACCCTGCCGGCCCTGCTCCCTGGTCTGCTGCTGAACGGCACCACCGGAATCGCCGTCGGCATGGCAACCAACATGGCCCCGCACAATCTGGCCGAGGTTCATGCGGCAATCTCGCTGGTAATGAAGAAGCGCCGGCCGAAGCCGACCATCGACGAGCTCATGAAGGTCCTGCCCGGCCCCGACTTCCCCAGCGGCGGCATCGTCATCGACGACGGCATCCGCGAGGCGTACGAGACCGGCAGGGGAACCATCCGCCTACGGGCCCGGGCACATGTAGAGCAGGCCGGCCGCGGCAAACAGGCAATCGTCGTCACCGAACTCCCCTATCAGGTCGGACCAGAACGGGTCATCGCCAAACTGAAGGAACTCGTCGAAACCGACAAGGTCCAGGGAATCTCCGACTTCAAGAACCTCTCCGACCGATCAACGGGCCTGCGCATCCAGATATCCGTCAAGTCGGGTCACAACCCGCAGGCGGTGCTGGGCGAGCTCTACCGGTTCACACCCCTCGAGGAGACCTTCGGCATCAACAACGTGGTGCTCGTCGACGGCGAGCCCCGCACGCTCGGCATCTACGACCTCTGCAACGAGTACATCGGGCACCGGCTCTCGGTAATCGTCCGCCGCACGAAGCACCGAATAGCCAGGGCTGAGGACAGGCTCCACATTGTGGCCGGCCTGCTCACAGCACTCGATTCCATAGACGAGGTCGTTGCAGTCATCCGGGGCTCCGAGGACACTGCCGCTGCCCGCAAACAGTTGATGAAACGGTTCAAGTTGAGCCGCATCCAGACCGACCACATTCTCGACATGCCCCTCAAGCGACTCACTGCGCTCGAGACCAGACGCCTCGCAGGCGAACGAGACCAGCTAACTGCCGACATCGCCGACCTCAAGAAACTGCTGGGCTCCGAGCAACGACGCCGCACCCTGGTGCTTTCCGAGTTGGCCGGGGCCGTCGAGCAGTTCGGACGGCCCCGCCTCACCGAGATCACCCATCCCGATGACCTCCCTGTCTTTGAGGCCAACAAGGTCGCCGATGACGTCGCCGACGAGGCCTGCGTCGTCACGCTCACCACCTCGGGCCAGATCGGCCGCCTTCCGGTCGACGGAGCACGCAGGGCCACCCCGGGGCGCCACGACGTGCTCGTCGCCTCCATCATCACCCGGACAACCGCCAGGGTCACCGCCGTCACCTCCGAGGGACGTGCCCTCCAGGTCCCTGCAGCCGAACTCGCCGACGGAGGCGGGCGTGCCCGGGGCGGCTCGGCAACCCAGATCTTCGGCACCAACCGAGGCGAGTCAATCCTGGCCATCGTGTCCGACGGCGCCGAGCCCCTGATTCTGGTCAGCGCCGGAGGCGTGGCAAAGCGCCTCACCCTCGACGAGGTCGCCGGAACCGCAACCGGAAAGCAGTTGATAAAGCTCAAGCAGGGTGACCGGCTTGCTGCCGCGTTCTGCTCCCCGCCCGAGGTCGACATGGTCATGGTGGCCTCCGACGCACAGGTACTGCGCACACCCATAGATGCCATCAGCATCCAGGGGCGCGGGGCAGCAGGGGTCGCCGGAATGAAACTTCGGGCCGACGCAACCGTCATCGGTGCGGCGGCGACAATCGGCGACGAGGCCCTGATCACCGTCACCGACGACTCCTGTGCCAAGGCCACCCCCATGGGGGACCTCGACTCCCGCGGCCGCGGCGGTGTCGGCGTGAGGGTCACCAAGCTTGCCGACGGCGCCTCGGTGACGCTCATGGAGGTTGGAGAACCACTGGGCCTCCTGGCTGTAATGACCTCCGACGAGGATCCATCCAAGACCGACCCCAACCCGGTGCCGCTCATCCTCGAACCGGGCCGACGCGACCTCGTCAGCACCTCAACCGAGCGCCAGGTCCTGGCCCTCGGACCGGCGAGGTGGTGAAGGTGGCGGCAAAGACCACCGCGCCCAGGCCAGACAGGGCCTCCGGGGCCGACAAGCCCAAGAAGAAGACCGGCGGCACCAACGGCTCCGGCAACGGATACGACGCAGACGCCATCAAGACCCTCGAGGGGCTCGAAGCCGTACGAAAACGGCCCGGCATGTACATCGGCGGAACCGGCAGCCCCGGGCTCATGCACCTTGTCTGGGAACTCCTCGACAACGCCGTCGACGAGGCCGCTGCAGGGTTTGCCACCCGAATCGACATCACCCTCCACCGAGACCGTTCCGTCGAGGTCTCCGACAACGGACGCGGCATTCCCGTCGACATCCACGCAAAGCGCAAGGTCTCAGCCCTCGAGGTGGTGCTCACCGAACTGCATGCCGGTGGCAAGTTCGGCGGAAGCGCCTACGGAGCCTCAGGTGGCCTGCACGGTGTCGGCGCATCGGTCGTCAACGCCCTCTCCTCAAAGCTCGTGGCCCAGGTAGACCGCGACGGCCACACCCATGAGCTCGCCTTCAGAGACAGGGTCGCCGGACAGTTCAGCGGCTCCTCGTTCAAGGCCGGCCACCAGCTCGCCAAGGTGAAGCGGACGGCAAAGACCAGGTCCGGAACCCGTATCCGCTTCTGGCACGACCCCGACATCTTTGATGCCGACGCCACCATCGACGCCGACCTGATACGCGAGCGGGTCATCCAGGCCTGCTTTCTCGTACCAGGCGTCAAGGTCCGTATCACCGACAAGCGGACCGGTGGTGGGGAGCCGTTCGAGTTCATCTCACGTGGTGGCCTCACCGACCTGGTCGACCACAACTCGGCCGGCGGCAACACCTCCGAGATCATCACCCTCTCCGGAATCGACACCTTCACCGAGCGTGTCCCTGTCGACGGCAAGATGAGCGACGTCGAGCGCGAGTGCACCGTAGAGGTAGCCGTCAGGTGGGTCGCCGGCTTCGACACCAGCCTGCAGTCCTTTGTGAACACCATCCCCACCAGCCAGGGTGGTACCCACGTTGCCGGCTTCGAGCGGGCGGCCACACGTGCGGTAAACGACATCCTCCTCAAGGACACGCGCAAGTTGGCAAAGCTGGCCAGGGACAACAAACACCGGGCCACCAAGGACGACATTCAGGAGGGCATGGTGGCAGCAATAAAGGTCACCGTCGCCGAACCCCAGTTCAGGGGACAGACCAAACAGGAGTTGGGCACTCCGGCCGTCGAGAAGGTCGTCTACGACATCGTCAAGCAGGGCTTCGCCGACTGGTTCGGCGGTGGAGGTCCAAAGACCCACATCAACGCAGTCCGCGACAAGTTGGCCAACGCCGTAATAAACCGGGTCAGCTCCAAGCAACTGCTGGAGACCAAGCGCCGTGCCGCCAGCATGGGCTCGACCGGAATGCCCGACAAGCTGGCCGACTGCCGTGAACACGGGCCCAACTCCGAGTTGATAATCGTCGAGGGCGACTCAGCAGCGGGGCCTGCCAAGGCCGGACGCGACGCCCGATTCATGGCGATCCTGCCGCTGCGCGGCAAGGTGGTCAACGCCGGCAAGGCCACCCTCAAACAGGTCCTCGACAACACCGAGGCCCAGGCGCTCTTTACCGCAGTCGGCGCCGGTGCCGGCAAGGAGTTCAACATCGATGATGCCCGCTACGGGCGCATCATCATTCTCTGCGATGCCGACGTCGACGGCAGTCACATCCGCTGTCTCCTGTTGACCCTCATCCACGAGTTCATGAAGCCTCTCCTCGACGAGGGTCGCGTCTTTGCCGCCCAGCCACCCCTGTTCACATGCAGGGTCGGCGACACCATCCACCGGGCGTTCAGCGACGAGGAGCGCGACGCCATCACAGCCGAGTTGACAAAGGGGAAGCGCAAGGCCGAGAGCCTGGTGTGGCAGAGGTTCAAGGGGCTCGGTGAAATGAACGTCGACGAACTGGCCGAGTGCGCCCTCGATCCGGGCACCCGCATCCTCAAGCGCCTCACCATCGACGACGCCAAGGCAGCCAAGCGAACGGCATCGCTGTTTGAGACCCTCATGGGGTCCGATGTGGCGAGGCGCCGTGACTACCTGGTGGCCAACAGTTCCCTTCTCGACCCCGACGCCCTCGACATATGAGCCGAGCCGACACGAACCCCCCGGCCCGGCCATGACCGAGGCCCCCAGCGGGTCCCCTCCCGTGGCATCCCTGCCGCGCTTCTTTTCACCGTCGGCGGCTTCCACCTACGACAAGTGTCCACGCAGGTGGAAGCACCGCTACATCGACAAGCTGCCCGACCCGCCCGGCGAGGCGGCGCTGGTCGGCACGTTCTCCCACCGGGTGCTGGAGCTCCTCTGCGGAGAGGAACCGTCCCTCCGAACGATCGAGAGGGCACAGGAACTCGCCCGCGATGTCTGGCCCTCCATCTCGGCCCACCGGGACTACCGGGCCCTGAACCTCGAGCCCGAGGCCGAACGCGAGTTCCGCTGGAAGTCCTGGAGGGCAATCGAGGGGCTCTGGGGCCTCGAGAATCCGGCCCTTGTCGACGTCCGCTCCACCGAACAGCGCCTGACCGCCGAGGTCGCCGGAGTTCCCTTCCGGGGGATAGTCGACCGAATGGACAACACCGATGCCGGTCTGGCCATCACCGACTACAAGTCCGGGAAGGCACCCATGCCGAACCGTCGCCCGGAGGCACTGTCACAGGTTCTCCTGTATGCGGCAGCGGTCGAGGCCGACACCGGCGAGCGCCCTGTTCAGGTCCGGCTTCTCTACCTGGGCCAGGAGGCAATCGAGGAAACGGTCACTGACAAGGGGCTGGCCGCGGCCACCGGTGGCCTGGCATCGTCCTGGGCAAGCCTGGAGACCGACTGCTCCTCTGGCCGGTTCGAGGTTCGCCCGGGCCCACTCTGCGGCTGGTGCCCCTACGTGGAGATCTGCAAGGAGGGCAGGTCAGAGGTCGTCAGGCGCGCAAAGGCGGGCCGAATGCGAAAGGACGCTCCTGCCAGGGCAGCCCTGGGTATCTGAGCCCGGGTCTGTCAGATCAGCGCCGACTACGGCGACGGCGGGCCGAGAGCATCACCACAAAGGCAATCACGGCTCCCAGAACGGCCAGGCGCCGCAGGCGGTCGGCGTTCTCATCGGTCATCTCAACCAGTGGGGTGTCAAACGGCGGCCGGGGGTCGGCACCAGACGGCGTTCCCTCGCCGGCCGAAGCTTCACCCGCTGTGACCTCACCATCGGGTGACAGATCCTCGACCGCTGCCGCTACCGGCTCGGGCACCGCTGGCTCGCCGGTGGCCTGTTCAACCGGCTTCAGGGGCACCTGACCGAGCAGGTCGTCTACGGGACTGTCGTCTGTAACCGAAGGTCGGGCTCGTCGGGCCTGTGGGTCGTATCCGGCCATCAGGTCTCTCCCTGCTGTGGTGATTCGGGGCGACTGGGGCCGTCGGTGGCGGCGTGCCCGAGCAGCACATCGAGCAGCACATCGAACTCTCCGGCTGCCTCTGACGCACCGGCCCGCCTCCCGAGCGAATGAATCGGCCTCGACTGGGCGGAGGCCTCAGAGACTGCGGCCCTCAGGTGGACCGGCGGAAGGCACTTCCCCGGGTATGCGGCATCCAGCTGGTCATGCCAGTAGCGACCATCACGGGTGCGGCCAAGCCTGTTGATGGCTATGCCCTTGACAACGGGACCACCGTCGAACCGGCGGCTCTGAATCCGGCTGACTGTCTGGAGCATTCGTCCGACCCCGTCGACCGCCCATGCACCCGGCTCAGTTACGACCATCACGGAATCAACGGCGAAGAGGGCGTTGATCGTGAGAAGGCCGAGAGAGGGCGGGCAGTCGACAAGGACAAGCGGCACCGAACAGCCGCTCATGGCCAGGCTGAGCCGGTCCTGGGCCCCAAGCGGGTCGGTCGCCAGCTGCGGTTCACGGGCTGCGAGTGCAGGCGAGGAGGCGGCCACCAGGGGCCTCCGGCCGCTGTCATGGGGCCATGCGGTGGTCTCCATTACCGACTCGATTCCGCCGGGGCTCTCGTCGGCAAGCACCGAGTCGACGCTGCGGGTCGGCTCAAACACGCCGAGGCCCGTCGTGGCGTTTCCCTGTGGGTCGATGTCTACGACGAGGGTCTCGATGCCGCGGTGGGCGGCCGCCGAGGCGAGGCCCAGAACAACCGTGGTCTTGCCGACACCGCCCTTCTGGTTCACCACCGCAATTGAGGTCACAGGGGAAACCTAACCCAACCGGTCAGGTCGGCCGGGTGCTCCACCGGGCCGGGCGGTACCTTGGGTCGGTGCCTGAGTTGCCCGAGGTGGAGACGGTGAGGCGTCAGTTGGAGCCCCTCATCGTGGGAACCCGCATAACCGGCTGCCGTGCCCACCCTTCTCCACGGTTCCGCGACGCCTCCCTGGCCACGGGTCACAGGATTCACCAGATCAATCGGCGCGGAAAGTACCTGCTGGTCGGCCTGCACATGTCTGCGGCAGCCGATCCCGTTCCCACGCAGGAACTGGTGATCCACCTTGGGATGACCGGAGGGGTCAGCGTCGGCGACTCCCCTCCCGATGACCCCTACCTGCGTGCGTGCTGGTCCCTGGGCGACGGCAGGTACATGGCATTCCGGGACATTCGGCGGTTCGGCCGACTTGCTGTTGTCGCGGCCGGCGAGTACTCCCTTCTTCCAACCCTGCATCGGCTGGGGCCTGAACCGTTTGACCCCTCGCTGGACGGTGTCGCATTCCACTCGGCGCTCAGTGCCAGCCGACGCCATGTGAAGACGAACCTCCTGTCGCAACGCCCGATCGCAGGGGTGGGCAACATCTACGCCGATGAGGCCCTGTGGAGGGCCCGCATCAACCCGGCGGCGCGCAGGGTTGGCCGCGAGAGGGCCGCGGTTCTGCTTGATTCGATCAGGGCCGTGCTGGGCGAGGCGCTCGCCAACAACGGCACGACCCTGCGGGACTACCGGACTCCCGATGGCGAATCGGGTCGCAACCAGGAGCGTCTGGACTGCTACGGGCGGGGTGGCCAGCCGTGCAGGGCCTGTGGGGCAGCGCTGGCGACACGCCAGCTGGACCAGCGGACCACGACATGGTGTCGCTCCTGTCAGGCCAGATGAGACAGGCGGGGTGAGGCGGGCCGGGCGTGAACTCCCTCCCGGGTGCACCTACCGACCACCGGGCACAACCTACGCTCCAGCCCGTGCGTCGTTCCCGTTTCCTGACCCTGTTGCCTGCTGCCCTGGCCATCACCGCTGTCACAGCCGGAATCGTTGCTGCAGGGCCGTATGACAGCGAGGTCGCAGCCAGCCTCGAGCAGATTGACACCCACCACGAGGCGATCGCCGCAAGCCATGACCAGATCGCCGCCCTCCAGGAGGAGTTGCTGGTCATTGACGACCGCATCGCCGCCGCCGAGGCTGTCCTGGCCGCAGGTGACGACGCTCTGCTGCTGCTACCTGTGCAGATGGAGTTGTTGGCCGATGAGTTCGTCGACATCGTCTTTTCCCGCAATGAGCCGGCGACCCTGCGCCACAAGATGGCGATCGATTCGTACGTCCGCAACAACGACCGCCTGAACGCTGTGCTCAACCAGTCGTCCCAGATGACCCAGCAGGCCCTCGAGGATGCCCGCAACCGCCTGCTCTACGACTCCGTGATCGAACTGGCGCTCAGCCGACTCGAGGTGGTCGACGCCAGGCTCCGTCTGGCCGCCGACAAGATCGATGGCATGAGGGGCACGATCAGCGAGGCCGAGGATCGCCAGAGGGAGTCGGTCGACAGGCTCGAGGCCGAGCGGGCGGAGATCCCGCTCGTCGAGGCCCGCATCGTCGAGGTCCGCAGCCAGATCACCGAGTTCGAGGCACAGATCAAGGGCATCGAGGAGGAGATCGTGCGTCTCGAGAAGATGTCCATCACCACGAAGTGGACAGGGCTGCAGGGAACCGACGTGGGCCGTCCGGTTCTGGCGGTGAAGATCGACAACGTGACACGGGCCCACCCTCAGTCAGGCATCAACCAGGCCGACGTCGTGTACGAGGAACTTGTCGAGGCAGGCATCAGTCGCCTGATAGCGGTGTTCCAGTCGACCGACGCTCCTGTCGTCGGGCCGGTGCGATCAGCCAGAACGTCTGACCCGCCACTGTTGACGGGTTATGACCGGCCGCTGTTCGCCTACTCGGGCGCCAACCGCGGCACCCAGGAGGCGGTCGATGCCTCGCCACTGGTAGACGTCGGCCACGACTCTGCACCCTCCCACTTCTGGAGGTCAACTGACCGCCGGGCACCGCACAACCTGTTCACCTCCACCGCCGGGCTCTGGGGGTTGCACCCCGAGCGCACCTCGGTACCACCTGAGCCGTTCTCGTTCAGGTTCGAGGGTGAGGCCCTCCACGATGTCGCTGAACCTGCGGCCGGGGTGTTCATCGATTTTGGCCGCACCGAGGTCGACTACGAGTGGAACGGCTCCGGGTGGCAGCGAACCCACAACGGTGAGCCCCACGTTGACGACCAGGGTCTCCGGGTGGCTCCACCGAACATGGTTGTCATGTTCACCGAATACGGAACCAGTTCCGCCGATTCCAGATCTCCTGAGGCGATCACGAGCGGATCCGGACAGGCCTGGGTGTTTACCAGCGGTCAGATCATCCGCGGCGAGTGGAGGCGGACCGACTCCGATCTGCCTGCCAGGCTGACCGTTGGAGGCGAACCGATCCGCCTCACACCGGGGCGGACATGGGTGGCCCTGGCTCCGCCCAGTTCGGCAACCTGGCGCTGATCCTCCTCAGGCGAACGCCTGGATAACCAGCGCTTCGGCGGGGACCGTGCCGTCGTCTAGAACCGTGAGCAGTTCGACTCCGTCGTCGACCACGAGGATCGTGTGCTCGAACTGGGCTGTCCTGCGGCCGTCAAGGGTCACTGCGGTCCAGTCGTCGTCCCAGAGGGCGCACGCCGGATCGCCCAGAGTGAGCATCGGCTCGACCGTGAACGTCATTCCGGTCTCCATGAGGGTCCGGGCCCGCGGGTCGTGGTAGTGGGGAATCTGGAGCCCGCTGTGGAACTCTGTGCCGATGCCGTGTCCTATGAACTCGCGCACCACCCCGAGGCCGTGCTTGCGGGCGCAGCGCTCTATCGCCCGCCCGATCGAGTTGACGGGTCGGTCCGGCAGGACGGTTGCGATCCCCTCGTTCATGGCCACGTAGGTCTGCTCGATGAGGCGTCTGTCGTTGGGATCGATCTCACCTACCGGAAACGTGACCGAGGTGTCGCCGTGTACGCCGTCCAGGTAGATGGTGACGTCGATGTTGACAATGTCACCATCGACAAGTGGTCGACTGTCGGGGATTCCGTGGCAGATGACCTCGTTCACCGACGTACACACCGACTTCGGGTAGCCGCGGTAGTTGAGTGGGCTCGGGTAGCCGCCCCTTGCAATGGTCGCCTCGTGCACCACCTCGTCAAGCCGATCGGTGGTGACACCTGGAGTCACGTGGGGTGCAACCTCGAAGAGGATCTCGGCTGCTGCCCTTCCGGCACGCCGCATCCGCCCGATCTCCTCGCCGGTTCGAACATCGGACGATGATGCAGAGCCCGGGTCTCCGGTGAGCGCGTAGGGCGGCAGGGCTGTTCCGGGTGGAACTGTCCGGGTGGGGCTGAGAAGGCCCGGTCGAATCGGGGGCTCAGAACGTGGAGCTGGAGCTGGGGATCGGATCTTTCGCTTCGCCACCCGGAGAGGCTACCGGCACCCCGGCAGGGCGAACTCAGGTGCGGTAGCCAGCGGCCCCTGTGCTGTTCAGCGCATGAACCTGCTGACGCTCTCCACGACACAGACGGGTCGGTCGCTGCCCTCGACCTCGATGGTGATCTTCATCACGGTCTGGTACCCGCCTGCCACCTCCGTGACCTCGAGGATCTCGGCACCGGCCCTCACCATTGAACCAACCAGGAGAGGAGCCGGAAAGCGAACCTTGTTCGTGCCGTAGTTGATGCCCATCGAGATCCCCTTCACCTGGATCAACTCGGGCATGAACATGACGGTCAGCGAGAGCGTCAGGTAGCCGTGGGCGATGGTGGCGCCGAACGGACCGGCCGCCGCACGCTCGGCATCCAGGTGGATCCACTGGTGGTCTCCGGTGGCATCTGCGAACAGGTCTACCCGTTCCTGGTCGATTGTCACCCACTCGCTGTAGCCAAGGTGGGCGCCGACCGCACCTGGAAGCTCGTCGGGGCTCTCGAAAACTGTTGTCACCTGAACGCTCCTGGTCATCGGTGCCGGAATCACCGGCAGGTCACTGCGACACTACGCTGCGAGCGGTCCCACCGACGTGTCGGACCGACCCGTCCAACACCCCTACCCGACAGGAGCCCAGGATGGCCACGGTTGGCTCAAAGGCGGTACTTACCGCCCTGTTGGCCAACGTCGGCATCTCGGTCGCCAAGTTCGCCGGGTTCCTGATTACCCGCTCCACCTCGATGCTGGCCGAGAGCATCCACTCGGCCACCGATTCAACAAACCAGTTGCTGCTCCTGCTCGGTGCCCGGCGGGCCCGACGACCTCCGAGCCCGACACACCCCTTCGGATACGGGCGCGAACGCTACTTCTGGTCGTTTGTCGTGGCCCTGGTGCTGTTCTCGGCGGGGGCCGCCTTCGCCGTGTATCAGGGCATCGCCAAGGTTCGCAGTCCCCATGACCTCGACAACATCGGCTGGGCCATCGGCATTCTCGTTGCGGGAATCGTCCTCGAGACCTGGTCTCTCCGCACGGCAGTTCTAGAGGCCCGACCCTTGCGCGGGAACACCTCGTGGAGTCGCTTCATCGTGACCTCAAAGCAGCCTGAACTGCCGGTCGTTCTGCTCGAGGATGCCGGCGCCCTGGCGGGTCTCGTCATTGCGCTGGGAGCCCTGGGGATGGCTGAGGCAACCGGCGACCCCCGCTGGGACGGAGCTGGAACCCTTGCAATCGGCGTTCTTCTTGCCATCATCGCAGTTGTCCTTGCACGCGAGATGCAGAGCCTCCTGATCGGCGAGGCAGCCGACCCCGATGACCAGTCGGCAATCGAGACGGCCATCGCGTCGGTTGCGGCCGTCGACCGCCTCATCCACCTCCGCACCCAGCACCTGGGCCCCGACCAGATACTCGTGGGCGCCAAGGTGGCCTTCGATCAGGGCCTCGACACAGTCGCCATCGCCGCAGCCATCGACTCCGTCGAGGAGGAAATCAGGCGGGTGGTTCCCGATGCCAACCCGATCTACGTGGAACCGGATCTTGATCGGGGCTCTGACCCTCCGAGTTCATGACTCAGGTAACCGAGGCTCCGAGCAGGCCACCGATCAGGTAGGTGGCCGAACAGGCACCGGCGGCAACGAACACCTGACGGGCCACGGTTCGCACAATCGAACGTTCGGTGAGCCGCGCCAGCAGGCCACCCACGATTGCCGCCGCAGCCACCCCGAGGATCGCCGACGCCCACACGGCCGTTGTACCACCACCCACCAACCAGGGAACCAACGGCACAAAGGCCCCGAGGGCGAACGCCAGAAAACTCGAGAATGCCGCCTGCATGGGGCTGCCGAGGTTGTGAGGATCCACGCCGAGCTCCTCGCGGGCGTGAACCTCGAGGGCCACCTCCGGATCAGACATCAGGTCCCGGGCGACGCGCTCGGCGTGCTCGATATCGAGGCCGCGCTCAACGTAGAGGGCGGTCAGTTCAGCGGTCTCGAGCTCGGGGTCCTCGGCGATGGACGCCCGTTCGATCGCCAGCTCACGCTCAACCAGCTCAGCCTGGGCCTTGAGGGAGATGTACTCGCCTGCGGCCATCGACACGGCCCCTGCCAGGAGGCCAGACACCCCGGCGACGCGAACAAACGCAGGATCGGTGCTGGCGCCGGCGATTCCGAGGATCAACGCCACGTTGGAGACGAGGCCGTCGCTGACGCCGAACACGGCCGCACGGGCCGCACCGCCCTGAACGTCGCGATGTCGGTGAACCTCAGGTTTCTCCATTGGCCCGAACCTAGCGGGAGCCACATCCATGCGGCCGGGTTCTGACCCACCACCCCTGGCGGCCAGGGGGCCCTACGCTCGCCCGGCGTTTGACAAGGTGCTAGGAAATGCGGCTATGACGCACTGCTTGGAGGACACGGCCCGGTGCTGAACGATCCACTACTGCAACCCCTCAGGGTCGGCGGGGTCACTGTGCGCAACCGGGTGTTCTCGAGCAGCCACGCTCCCGGTTATACGGTCGATGGCCTGGCCTCTGACCGTTACCGCCTCTACCACGAGGAGAAGGCCCGTGGCGGAATCGGCCTCACGATGATCGGCGGTTCCACAAACGTGGCACCTGACTCGCCGTCGGTCTGGGGGCAGCTCTACGCCGGCGATGACCGGGTCATCCCCGGCCTCACCGAGTTGGCCAATGGGGTGCACTCGCACGGCGCCGCCGTGATGTGTCAGATCACCCACATGGGGCGCCGAACCGTCTGGGACGATGGCGACTGGCTCCCGACCATCTCCCCCTCGAGGGTCCGCGAACCGATGCACCGGAGCTTTCCGAAGGTCATGGAGGACTCCGACATCCGCCGTGTCGTCAGGTCCTTTGGCGATGCGGCCGGCAGGGTCAAGGCGGCGGGGCTCGACGGGCTGGAGGTGATCGCAACAGGCCATCTGGTCGACCAGTTCTGGAGTCCTGCGGTGAACCTCAGAACCGATCGCTATGGGGGGTCCATCGACAACAGGATGCGGTTCAGCATGGAGGTGTTCGAGGCCGTCAGGTCGGCTGTCGGGGACGGGTTCACCGTCGGTGTACGAATGACGGGCGACGAGGACCTCAAGGGCGGCCTGACGGCGTCCGACTGTTCGGAGATCGCACGGCGCCTGGCCCTGACGGGCCTGATCGACTTCGTGAACGTGATCGGCGGCAACCTGATCACGCACCCGGGCCTGGCCGGAGCCATTCCACCGATCGGGACCCCGCTGGCAGAGCAGCTGCCCGTGGCCGCCGCCATCAAGGAGACGCTCGATCTCCCGGTGTTCCATGCCGGGCGCATACCCGACGTGGCCACCGCCAGGCACGTGATCGCCGAGGGAATCGTCGACATGGTGGGCATGACCCGCGCCCACATCGCCGACCCGCACATTGTCGCCAAGGTGGAACGTGGAGAGGAGGACCGGATCAGGACCTGCGTCGGTGCCTCGTACTGCATCAACCGCCTCTACCTGGCCCAGGAGGCCCTCTGCGTACAGAACCCGGCAACCGGAAGGGAGGCCACGATCCCCCACCTGACGGTTCCCTCGACCGGACCCGGCGAATCGGTCGTGGTCGTGGGGGGCGGGCCCGCAGGCCTCGAGGCTGCCCGGGTCTGTGCCGAGCGGGGACACGCAGTGACGCTCTTTGAGGCGCAGTCCGAGACCGGCGGGCAGGTTCGCCTGGCTGCCCGTGCATCTGACCGCACCCGGGACATGGTCGGAATCGTGGACTGGCTGAATCGGGAGGTCGCCGAAGCCGGTGTAGATGTCAGGCTGAACAGCCCGGTAGCCGCCGCCGAGGTCCTGGACTGCGGTCCCGACGTGGTGATCGTGGCCACCGGTGGATGGCCGGACACTGATGTGCTGTCGCCCGGTGCAGCCGGAGGCGACCTTCTGGTCAGTGTCGCCGAGGTGGTCGGCGGACACGTTGCGGTCGGACCGAGGACCCTGGTGTTCGACGACCACGGAAACCTCCAGGCTCTTTCGTGTGTCGAGTACCTGTTGGACCGTGACGCCGAGGTGCAGCTCGTAACCCCTGATCGCGCTGTCGGGCACGAGCTTGATGGAACACTCCATCCCGCCTACCTGGAGCGCTTCCACGCTGACGGGGTCGAGATGGTTCCCGACCACCGACTTGTCGGGGCGTCCCGTTCAGACGGCCGCCTCGAGGCTGTTTTGCGCAACGTCTACACCGGCAGCGAACAAACCTCGATCGTGGACCAGATTGTGGTGGAGCACGGTGTCGTGCCGATCGACGACCTGTTCCTGGAGTTGCGGGACCGGTCGGCCAACGGCGGGGAGCTGGACGTGGACGCCTACATTTCGGGCCGACCCCAGCCCCGACCCGATGGTGGCTTCCGCCTGTTCCGGATTGGTGACGCCGTGGCAGGCCGCGACATCCACACTGCCATCTACGACGCCCGTCGCCTCTGCCAGGTTCTCTGAGACTCCAGCGGTCAGGTGTCGGTGCGGCTGGTCAGCCAGACGCCCCCGAGCAGGACCACACCGCCGGCCACCTGCCATGGGGACAGGGTCTCACCCAGCACGAACACACCGAGCAGGGCGGCGACCACCGTCACCAGGTAGGTGACGATCGACATGCGCACAGCCCCGACCCTGCCTATGAGGGTTGCAGCCGCGAGGAAGGCGAGGCCGGTTCCACCGACCCCGACAGCAACATTCGAGGCGACAGCCCCCCACGCCCATGTGGATGACAAGAAACCGAGGACTCCAAGCGGCATGGTCGCGACCGTTGCCACCGCCAGGACACGTGACAGCACCGCAGGTGACCCGTAGCGCCGCTGCAGCGGGCCGGCTATGTGGGCCGCCACCCCGTAGGAGGTGACCGCCGCCACGACCAGGGCCACGCCCAGGGCGTTGGTGCCACCGGTCGTCGCCGTGGGAAGGCCAACCAGGAGGATCCCTACCAGTCCCACCAGAACGCCTGCAATCTGGGCCCTGCCCGTGCGTACCTTGAAGAACGCCGCACCGGCGACAACGGTCATGACCGGCATGGCGCTGTTGAGCATCCCGGCGAGCGACGAGTCGATCCACTGCTGGGCCAGGGGGAACATTGTCAGGGGAAACGCCATCCACGTGATGCCGAGCAGCAGCAGTCGACCCCGGTCAGACGGGTCGATCGGCCGGCGCGCGGACGGAAAGGCATATACGGCGAACAGTCCCAACGCGGGCCGCAGAAACGTCACGAGGCCCGGGTGTTCAACCTCGAGGGCTACATCCATGAAGAGAAACGATGCCCCCCAGATGCCCGCAGCCGCGACCAGCAGCAGCCAGTCCACCGAGGCGAAGGGGCGGCCCTCAGCGGGCAGGACGGTCTGGTGGTTCACGGCGGCACGCTACCGGCCCCCCTGTGGGTGACAGGCCACCGGGTGGGCCAGACTGTCACCTGGATCCACCCCGGAAGGCGCTCGCTTGAACCGCGTACCAGCAGTTACCACCATCGTTGTCATCTTCTCGCTGCTTGCGGCGGCCTGTTCCTCGACAGAGGCAGCGGCACCCCCGGTGAACGATCCAGTACCGACAACCGTTGCTCCCACGACAACCGTCGCACCCACCACGACGACAACCGTCGCACCCACCACGACGACAACGGTCGCACCCACCACGACGACAACGACGACCCTCCCCCCCACCACAACGACAATCCCGACCGGTTCAATCCTGTCCAGCGAGGTGGTCGACATCGGCTCGCTGGGCGTGGCATGGCGGGTCACCTACTCCTCGGTCTCCATTACCGGCGAGCCCATCGAGGTGACCGGGGTGATTGCCGCCCCTGACACCGATGCCACGACCCCACGCCCTGTTCTCTCCATTGCACATGGCACTACCGGCCTTGCCGACCAGTGCGCCCCATCGGCATCCTTCCCCGACGTGTTCACCCTGGCAGCGCTCACGCCGTTCCTTGAACGCGGCTGGGTGGTGACGGCCACCGACTACGAGGGCCTGGGCGGACCGGGCCTGCACGCCTACATCGTCGGCGAGAGCGAGGCTAGGGGCGTGTTCGACATCGTCAGGGCCGCCGGCAACATCGAGGGTGTCGGCGCCTACGGACCACTTGTCGTGTGGGGGCACTCCCAGGGTGGCCACGCAGCGATGCACGTGTCCCAGAGGTGGCAGGAGCTTGCACCCGATCTGGATCTGGTCGGGGTGGCAGCAGGGGCACCGCCGTCACAGCTGGACCTGCTCTCGACCTTCCTCCAGGGTTCCGACTTCCAGGGCTACCTCATAATGGTCGGTGCAGGCCTGGCCGTCTCCTACCCGGAACTGGACCTGAAGTCCGTTACCAATCCGGAGTACCACTACCTGCTCGACGAACTGGAGAACGGCTGCACCGGGTACGTCATGGACCTCGTCAACCCGATTCCGTTTTCCGACCTGTTGAGTGTCGCCGACATCTTCGCCATCCCGGAGTGGAGCGCCAGGCTCACCGAGAACGACACGAACCAGCTGCCCAATCAGGCTCCGGTGATCATCCTCCACGGAGACCAGGATGAGCAGATACCGATCATCAGCAGCGAGTTCCTCCTGGGCCAGCTGTGCGGCATGCCCGACCATGCGCCCCTGGAGCGACGCGTCTACCCCGGTGCAACCCACTCGTCAGCGGTACTCGACTACTTCGACGACCTGGTTTCCTGGCTGGAGGCAAGGGTCGAGGGCGAGACAGCCGTAGACCAGTGCGGGCCCTGAACTACCGCCCCGACGACGGGAACAGCGTCCGAACAACGACCACGGCAAGGCCGACGCCGACGGCCTGCATGACGATGAACATGGGCGCCGACGACGGCTCGATCCCGGCAAAGGTGTCAGAGATGGTTCGAGCCACGGTCACCGCCGGGTTGGCAAAGCTGGTCGATGAGGTGAAGTAGTAGGCGCCGCCGATGTAGGCACCAACTACATACGGGATTGCCGAATGGCGTGCGGTCCTGACGAGGCTGAAGATGACCAGCAGCAGGCCCAGGGTGGCAACTACCTCGGCCAGCCACAGGTGCCCACCGCTGCGTGTCTTTGTGGACAGGTCAACCCAGGCCAGGTCGAACATGAGGTTGGCGACAACGGTGCCGAGGCAACCGCCGAGCACCTGGGCTGCCAGCATCGCCGGAACCTGCCGACCGCTCCTGAGGCCCAACAGCCATGCCCCGACGGTCACCGCAGGGTTGAAGTCGGCCGAGATTGACCCGAAAATCGAGATGATCGCCACAAGGACTGCAGCCGTTGCCGCCGCGTTCTGGAACAGCTGAAGCCCGACATCGGTGGGGCTGAGGCGCTCGGCCATGATCCCGGAACCGACCACGCCGATGAGCAGGAACATGGTGCCCAACCCCTCGGCAAGGAGGGTACGAGAAAGGGGAACCGGCAGGTCCTCTGTGGCTTCGACCACGCAGCTAGTCCTCGGAGTGAAGGAGGCCGTAGACGATCGAGTCCACGAGCGCCTGCCAGGAGGCCTCGATGATGTTTTCTGAGACCCCGATGGTCGTCCAGGTCTGGTCACCGTTGGTTGTGTCGATGAGCACCCGGGTGACCGCACCCGTTCCCTTCCTGGTCTCGAGCACCCTCACCTTGAAGTCGGTCAGGTGCAGCCGGTCGAGACCGGGGTTGCTGTCGCCGAGGGCCTGGCGGAGGGCTGAGTCGAGGGCGTTTACAGGCCCGTTCCCCCTGCCGGTTGCCTCACGCCTCTCGCCGCCGACGTTGATCCGCACGGTTGCCTCGGTGTCGACATCGACCGCCACCTCGTTCCAGGCTCGGCTGCCACTACCGGAGCGGTGGCCGACCTCGACGCTGAAGGAATCCAGCTCGAAGTAGCCCTGTTGCCATCCACCTGCCGCACGCATCAGCAGCTCCAGAGAGGCGTCGGCTGCCTCGAAGTGGTAGCCGGCGTGTTCAAGGACCTTCATGGTCTCGACTATTGCACCGAGGGTCTCCCCATCCAGATCGAGGCCCAGCTGCCGGGCCTTCAGGTCGATCGTGGACCTGCCTGACATCTCGGAGACGAGGAACCTGGTTCCGTTGCCTACAAGCTCGGGCGAGATGTGCTCATAGGCATCGGGACGCCTGGCGATTGCACTGGTGTGCAGGCCGGCCTTGTGTGCAAACGCTGTGGTACCGACATAGGGCTTTTGTGGATCGACTGTGAAGTTCACGAGTTCGGCCACGTGGTGGGCCACGGCCGTGAGGCTGGCGATTCCCCCGGTCGGAATCGTCTCGATCCCCATCTTGAGGCTGAGGTTGGCAATGATGGGAACGAGGTCGCAGTTGCCGACCCGTTCTCCGTAGCCGTTGATCGTTCCCTGCACCTGGGTGGCTCCGCCTCGGACCCCGGCGATTGCGTTGGCGATGCCACAGCCCGTGTCGTTGTGGAAGTGGACACCGATGGGGGTGTCTGTTGCGGCAACCACCTCGGACACGATTCTCTCCACGTCGAAGGGGAGGCAGCCTCCGTTGGTGTCGCACAGGACGAGACAGTCGGCACCGGCCTCTGCAGCACCGGTGAGCACCTGCATCGAGTAGGCGGGGTTTGCCTGGTAACCGTCGAAGAAGTGCTCGGCGTCGAAGAAGACCGTGAGACCCTGTCCCTTGAGGAACCTGACCGAGTCGGCGACCATGGCCACGCCCTCGTCGAGCGTTGTCCGGAGTGCCTCGGTGACGTGGTAGTCCCAGGCCTTGCCGACGATGCAGACGACCTCGGTGCCCGAGGCCACGAGGTTTGCGAGCGTCGGATCGTCGTTGGCGTCGCCGTTCACGCGCCGGGTCGACCCGAACGCCACCAGCTTCGACTGGTTGAGCTGCAGCTCGGTCCGCGCCCGCTCGAAGAACTCGACGTCTTTGGGGTTGGCCCCTGGCCAGCCACCCTCGATGTAGTGGACGCCGAGCAGGTCCAGCTGTTCGGCGATACGCAACTTGTCGACGACCGTCAGCGAGATGCCCTCAAGCTGTGCACCATCGCGCAGCGTGGTGTCGTAGATGTCGACCGCTGTCGGCAGATCAGGCGTCGACATGCTCGTTCCACTCTGCGTACTCGGGGCGTTTTCCGCGGACGGCCTCGAAGAAGACATCCTGGACAGCCCTGGTGATGGGGCCGGGATCACCGATGTCGCGCTCGTCGACCGAGCGGATCGGCACGATCTCTGCCGCTGTCCCGGAGAGGAACGCCTCGTCGGCCGTGTAGAGGTCGCTGCGCAGCAGGTTGCCCTGCACATACGGGATGCCCAGGTCGTCGGCAATCCGGTGGACGGCATCCTGGGTGATTCCCTCGAGGGCGCCGGCGCTGGTCGGTGGCGTGATGATCGTGCCACCGCTGACGATGAACAGGTTCTCGCCGGTGCATTCGGACACGTTTCCCTGCGGTGACAGCAGGATTGCCTCGTCGTAGCCGGCCTTTATCGCCTGGACCTTGGCCATCTGCGAGTTGATGTAGTGGCCGCATCCCTTGGCTGCGGGCGGCATGGCGTTGGCGTCGTGTCGCTGCCACGATGAGATCATCATGCGTACACCGTTCTTGATGCCGTCCTGTCCGAGGTAGGAACCCCATGGCCATGTTGCGATGGAGACGTCGACGTCGCACGGAATGGGGTTGAGGCCCATCTCGCCGTACCCGAGGTACGCCAGGGGTCGGATGTAGCACGAGGGCAGGTCGTTGACCCGAACGGTGTCCTTCACCGCCTGGACCAGCTGGTCGACCGTCCATGGGATGTCTATGAACAAGATCTTGGCCGACCTGAAGAAACGCTCGATGTGGGGCCTCAGCCTGAAGACAGCGGGACCGCTGTCGGTCTCGTAGGCCCGGATTCCCTCGAACACCCCGTTGCCGTAGTGGAGCGTGTGGGTCAGCACGTGAATGGTGGCGTCATCCCAGTCGACGAGATCGCCATTCATCCAGATCTTGTCTGCCTTCTCTATCGGCATGTCCTGTTACCTCTTCCGCTCAGTTTGCGTTGGTGTGTGTTCTGATGTCGTTTCGGCTCAGCCATGTACTCGTTCGGCTATGGCATCGCCTGTCGCCACCGTGCCGTCCAGCTGGTTGGTCGGGTCGGCGCACGCCGCCCGGATCCGTTCGGCCGCAGCGTCCTCGCCGAGAAAATCGAGCATCATGGCTCCTGACAGGATCGCAGCCGTGGGGTTGGCGAGCCCCTTCCCGGCAATGTCAGGTGCGGATCCGTGAACCGGCTCGAACATTGACGGCCCGGTCCGCGCCGGGTTCAGGTTGGCCGATGAGGCCAGGCCGATTCCACCCGACACGGCTCCGCCGAGATCGGTGAGGATGTCGCCGAACAGGTTGTCGGTGACGATCACGTCGTAGCGCTCGGGTGAGTCGACGAAGTAGATGCATGCGGCATCGACATGGTTGTAGGCGGTCTCAACGTCGGCGTAGTCGGCTGCCACCTCCTTGAAGGTTCGCTCCCAGAGGTCGCCTGAGAAGGTGAGCACGTTGGTCTTGTGAACGAGCGTCAGGTGGCCCCGACGTTCACGTGCAAGGTCGAACGCGTAGCGGATGGCACGCTCGACGCCCATCCGGGTGTTCACCGATCCCTGGGTCGCCACCTCGTTGGGGGTTCCCTTCCGGAGAAAGCCGCCCTCGCCCGCGTAGGCGCCCTCGGTGTTTTCGCGGACAACCATGAAGTCGATGTCGGAGGCTGGAAAGAGGAACGGACGCAGGTTCACGTAGAGGTCAAGGTCGAAGCGCATCTTCAACAGGAGGCCACGCTCGATCACGCCGGGAGGAACCTCTGGAGTTCCGACCGCACCGAGGAACAGTGCGTCGAGGCCACGCCACTCCTCGATCACCTCGTCGGGGAGGACGACGCCATCGCGCAGGTAGCGGGAACCACCCAGGTCGTAGTCGACGGTCTCGATGGCGACGCCGGCAGCGGCAAACACCTTGAGACCCTCGGCAACGACCTCGGGGCCGATTCCGTCACCGCCGATGACGCCTACTCGATGTGCCACGCCTCTGTACTCCTTGTCGTTTCTGTTCCGGGTCGGATGTCGGATGAACCTGTCGAGATGCTCGCTGAGAGCAGCCTGCAACCAAAAAACCGCCCACCGAGGTGGACGGTCCGGGCGCACACCAAACTGGCGTGCGCTACGTAATGGCGATTACCAGATACCTGTGACCCATGGGGACGAGCCTACCAAGCATCCCCGGATCATTATCAACCGACTTTCCTCGGACCAGTGGCTACGCTTCGGAGATGGCTGAGCAGCATCAACTCTCACAGTTCGCGTTTGATCGGTTGGCCGCCGAGTTGACCGACCTGACCACCCGTGGCCGCATCGAGATCGCCCGCAAGATCGAGGTTGCCCGCGAGATGGGCGACCTCTCCGAAAACGGCGACTACCACGCCGCCAAGGAGGAGAAGGGCAAGATGGAGGGTCGCATCCTGCACCTCGACCATCTCCTCGAGAACACCACGATCCTCGACGATGCCCCGGCTGGAACCGACACGGTTGCTCCCGGTTGCATCGTGTCGCTCATCTACGGAGACGACGACGAACCTGAGCGGATGCTGTTCGGTTCCATCGAGGAACAACACGCCGACGTCGGTGTGGTCTCGCCCGGCTCTCCGCTGGGCGAAGTGCTCCTGGGCAGGTCGGTGGGCGACGAGGTCTCATTTGAGGCACCCGGGGGCGAGTTGACCGTACGCATCACCGCCATCGAACACTAGATTCCGGCAGCCACAGAGTTGGATCTGCCCGGTTGAACACCCCACCAGAACCCCGGTTCGAGGGCGTACCTCCACCGTGGCGGGTCATCGACCTGCCTGGGCGCGGACCACTCAGGCTCCGCGACTCGGGCCAGCCCGCCAACAGCGATCCGGCAAGGCCCGTCCTGTTGTTGTTCCACGGTTGGACGGTCAGCGCCGATCTCAACTGGGGCAGCGCCTATGCCGAGTTGACCTCCCGCTACCGGGTGCTGGCGTGGGACCAGCGCGGCCACGGTTCAAACGGGTTGAGGTCACGGAGGCGGTTCCGCCTCGAGGACTGTGCCGACGACGCCGCCGCTGTCATGGATGTCGTCGGGGTGGAGCAGGCGATCGCCGTCGGCTACTCGATGGGTGGCGCTGTCGCACAGCTGTTGTGGCGTCGCCACCCGCACATGGTCTCCGGTATGGCCCTGTGCGCCAGCGCGATGAAGTTCCGCCAGACCATCGCCGAGTACCGAGACTTCGCCCTGATCCGGCTGGCCTGTCGACCTGCCTCGCTGCTTCCTGAGACGGGATGGCACCTGGCAGAACGGGTGGCGTCGGCCCGGTCCGGCAGGGCGCCACTTGTTGACCCGGAGTTTGACGACTGGGCGGCCCGCGAGGTCAGGGCCGGTGACCTCGGCCAGATTCTGGCAGCCGGCGTGGCTCTGGGTGGGTTCGACTCCAGCAGTTGGGTAGGTGACATCGACGTCCCGACAACCGTGCTGATCGGTGTTGACGACAGCGTCGTTCCCACCGCCCGACAGCGACAGTTGGCGACGGCCCTTCCCCAGCCACTTGTCGTCGAGTTCTCAGGCGACCACGTAGCACCCGTTGTTCGGGCAGACCACTTCGCAACGCAGTTGACGACCGGCATCTCATGGCTACACGGAGGATGAACAGGTGGACGTAGCGGTTTCAGGGTCATCCGGGCTCATCGGAGGTGCGCTGTGTGACCGGCTTGAAGAGCGTGGCGACACCGTCCGGCGCCTGGTGCGTCGACCAACCGGTTCTCCCCGGGAGGTCCACTGGGATCCAGGTCGCAGCCTGTTGGATCCAGGGTCCCTTGAGGGCGTCGATGCGGTGGTCCACCTGGCCGGTGCCGGGATCGCCAACCGACGCTGGACCCGGTCGCGGATGGACCTCATCCTCGGTAGCCGAACCCGTGGCACACACCTGATCTCCTCTGCGATGGCGGAGTCCTGTCAGGCCGGTTCCGGGCCGGGCGTTCTGGTTAGCGGTTCCGCCATCGGCTTCTACGGTGACCGCTCCGACGAGCCGCTCGACGAGACAAGTTCCCGCGGCGGCGGCTTCCTGGCCGATGTATGCGTCGCCTGGGAGGCAGCCACACGAACGGCTGAATCAGCAGGTATCCGGGTCGCACACGCCCGTACCGGGATCGTCCTGTCCCCCCGGGGAGGCCTGCTGGGGGCACAGTTGCCGCTGTTCCGGCTGGGGCTGGGTGGTCCTCTGGGCCCCGGCACACAGTGGATGAGCTGGATCTCCCTGCGTGACGAGGTCTCGGCCCTGTGCTGGTTGATCGACAACGAGGTCTGTGGACCCGTCAACCTTGTCTCGCCTTCGCCGGTTACCAACGCCGGGTTCGCCGCCTCGCTGGGTAGGGCTGTCCGGCGCCCGGCCCGCCTCCGTACTCCGGCGTTGGTGCCTGCAGTCCCGTTCGGGCGACGGCTTGTCGCCGAACTGATGTTGTCCAGCGCTGTCGTGCGCCCCAACGTGCTCCAGGAGGGCGGCTTCATCTTTGCCGACACCTCACTTGACGATGCTCTCAGGTCGGAGTTGGACCTGACCTGAGAGCCCCGGTCAGTTGGGCCAGCGTGCGCAGCCGTCGCCAGCCCAGATCTGGAGGACCCGCCCGATGTCGTCGGTGTGGGTTGTCACGCCCCTCATTCCGTCGCTGACACCGAGGGCATCGATGCTGAACAGGCCAGCAGTGTCACCCTCGACAGGGCTCGTCAGCACCAGCCCGTCTGCGTGGGCCGTCGCCAGATCTGCGACCGATGAGCCCACCCCGATCCGGTCGAGGGTCCACAGAGATGTGCGGAGGGCATCGGTTCCCTCGGTAAACCACTGGGTGAAGGTGGCATTGGTTCCCGGCTCTCCGTCGGTTGTGTCGGCATCGCTCAAGACCACCTCGAGGTTGGCGAACGTGATCCGCCTGACAAGGTCTCCGGCACACCGCTCATCTGTTACCCAGCCTGTGTCGACTGCGGATGCACCCACCACTGCCGTGAGCACTGCGACGACCGTGTCTGCGCTGTCGCCGAGGCCGACAAGTGCCTCGGCTCCCGTTGCGGCGTTGGTGACCACACCGACGGGGGAGAGCGTCAACACGCCGAGCGGAGGCCTGGTGGTCGTTGTGGGGACAGCGACAGTGGTGGTGGTCACCGGGACGAGGGTGGTCGTCGTGAGGGCCGGGGGAAGGGTGGTTGAGACCACGACTCCCGGCATCACCGTGACTGGTGCCGCTGTTGTGGTGGTACTGGTCGTTGTGGGGGGCGCAGCTGTCGTCGCCTGCAGACTTGTGGGCGGTTCGGTAACCGTCGTGGCGGTCACAACCTCGGGTTCGTGCACCTGCCCGGGACCGCTGTCGTCGCCCCGGGTTAAGAAGAACGCTGCTCCGAGCGCCAGGCCACCCAGCACAGCAACGGCCAGGACGAGGCCTGGTCTGAACCTGCGACGCTCAAGGTCGGGAATGGATGATTCCTCAAAGACCGAGCGCGGCCCGAGCGACATGACCGATGGCTCCGTCGGCATCCTGGCCGGTTCCTGGGAGACCACCCCGAGGTCCTCACGGGTGACGATCGGCTTTGGTCCGGGTGGACCATCGCCGTGTCGCCTCCAGAACAGTGCACCGAGGGCCCCGGCGAGGTCGGGGTCCATGCCATCTGGGCCGTGTGCCGCCATGGCCGCCCATGAGCGGGTTTCCTCGACCAGGGTGAACTCACCAAGGCGTGCCCGTTCGGCGGCCGCTGCGTAGACGGTCGCCTCGGGGCCTCCGGCGGTGCACACGACCAGCACCTCGTCGGGTACGCGGTCGAGCACTACGACGCAGCGTGCGTAGATGTGAGCCAGGAGGTGGGCGATGACGGTTTCGGCAGTTAGGGCCCGGCCCGCCACCTCGATCGTCTCGGCGTCGAGCAGGCGTCCGACCACGTTGTCGACGGTGCCGTCAGGCTCTGACTCCGACCTATGGCGGGCCTCGGACCCGACCGTGACCGAGCCGTCTGAAGCCACATGGAGGACGACGGGCATGTGTGCGGCACGCTCGCCCAGGGCGAGCAGATCGATACGACCGTCGCTGTCGACGGCTGCGTGGGCCAGATTTGGTCCCAGATGGATGGAGAGAACGGTTGGCATGCTGCTTCGGGTCTGATTGGCAGTGGTCGTGGTCGTGCTCGTCGACAATAGGGCCTGACAGGGCCAAGCGGCATGACGATGCACGATGTGTCGGCCCGGTTCATTCCTCCTCGTGACCATTCCTCGTACATATGGCTCGTCCCCGTGGCATCCTTGTTGCCGATGGATCTGCGCCAACTCGGCCACCTGCTGGCCGTGACCGACCACCACAGCTTCTCGGCTGCCGCCCGGGCACTTCACACCGTGCAGTCCAACGTCTCGACACATGTGGCCAAACTGGAAAAGGAACTGGGTGTCACCCTCATTGACAGGGCGACGATGCAGCCCACCCCCGAGGGCCTGGCCGTGATCGAGAGGGCCCGCAGAATCGCAACCGAGATGCAGTCGATCTCCGACGACATCACGTCGATGCACGACGAGGTGGCTGGCACGGTGAGGATCGGCTGCATCGGTACCACGGCCCGCTGGATCGCCACCCCCCTGCTTCGCCGCATGAAGGAGACCGCTCCGGGCCTCCACCCGATCCTCGTAGACGCCACCACCGCATCGTTGACACCACGGGTGAGCACCGGCGATCTGGATCTGGCGGTCGTCAACACCCCGGTAGTTGACGCCGGCCTTGTTACCGAACCCCTCTTCGACGAGGAGCGCATCGTCGTTGCACCCAACGACCACCCTCTGGCCGAACACGACACGGTCAGCATCGCCGACCTGACGGACCACGAGATAATGCTCACGCCGGTGGGTACGACCTTCCGCGATGCCGTCGACGAGGAGTTGGCCAGATCCGGCCTCAGCCTGCGTGCAGCCGCCGAGATCGACGGGCTTCGGCTGCTCACCTCGCTCGCCTATCAGGGGTATGCACCTGCCCTGCTGCCTGCCAGCGCCGCTTCCGGATACTCAGACGAGATCTGGACGATTATCAGGGTCGACGGCCTGGCCCGACGATCGGTGGGCCTGACCCGCAGCGCCCGAACAACACCGTCCACGCCGGCAAGGGCAGCCCGCGAGCTGCTTCTCGAGGTCATTCGCGAGATCGGACCCCATCAGCCCGGCATCCATGTAACTCTGGGGGCAACATGACGACCATCAACCCCGTACTGAGAACAGAGGCCCTGCGATGACCGGAGGCACAGACCGGGTCGCTCTGCGCTCGCTCACCGGCGGCACTGTCTCGTTCGGAGTCGACGAGGTCCACGGCCGACGCGTCGTGCTCGTGGAGATCTCCGGCGAGGACCGCGGCTCCCTTCGCCCTGCCGACGGTGAGAACCTCGCTGTCGCAGCCCGCACGGCCCGTGACCAGCGCCTGCCTCTGATCTGCTTCGTGGCCTCCAGTGGGGCCGCTGTCGACGAGGGCGTCGGAGCGGTCCACGGCTGGGGCACGGCCGCCAGAGAGTTTGTGGCCTGTTCAGGCGTAGTTCCAATCATCTTCTGTGTCACCGGACCAACCGTTTCCGGGCCGGCCCTGCTGCTCGGTCTTGCCGATCTGGTCGTGATGGTCGACGACACATTTGCCTTCGTGAGCGGACCCCGGATGGTCAGCCAGTTCACCGGAGAGGAGTTCTCCAACGAGGGTCTCGGCGGCTCCACCATGCATGCACGCACCACCGGTGTAGCCCACTTCACCTGCGCCGACCGAGAGGGCGCCGTCGACCTGATCGGCGAAATCCTCTCGTACCTGCCGGACCACACCGACACCGCTCCGCCGTGCTGGCCGAGCGGAGACCCGGTCGACCGCCCCACCCCGGAGGCCGGAGACCTCATTCCAACCACGACCACCGGCAGCTACGACGTCCGCGACGTGTTGTCGTGTGTCGTCGACGACGGCCACCTGCTCGAACCACGAGAAGGCTGGGCGACGAACCTGGTCACGGCCTTTGCCACGATTGCAGGTAACCCGGTCGGGCTCGTAGCCAACCAGCCCCAGTCCATGGCGGGAACGCTCGACATCCCGGCCTCCCAGAAGGGCGCCAGATTCGTCTCCTTCTGTGACGCCTTCAACCTTCCGTTGGTGACCTTCGTGGACACGTCGGGCTTCTACCCCGGCAAGGACCTTGAGTGGAGGGGCATGATCCGCTACGGAGCCCAGCTGGCCTTCGCCTACGCCAGGGCCACGGTGCCCAGGGTCTGCGTGACCCTCCGAAAGGCCTACGGCGGCGCCTACATAGTCATGGACTCCCGCTACATGGGCAACGACCTGATGCTGGCCTGGCCAACGGCCGAGATTGCGGTGATGGGAGCCAAGGGCGCTGTCGAGATACTCCACCGCAATGCCGACCCCGCGGAGCGGGCCGAACTGGAGTCCTCATACGAGGATCGCCTCCTGAATCCCTATGTGGCTGCCGAGCGCGGGTCGGTCGACAGGGTCATAGACCCGGCCGATACAAGGTCGGAGTTGGTGGCGGCGCTCGAGGTGCTGATCGGCAAAAGAGAGAGAATTCCGCGTCGCCGCCACGACAACAGCCCACTCTGAACACCGGATTCTGCCAATTCCCAGACAGAGCGCGAACAATCAACAATCTTCGCTTCAGCCCGGCTGCACAGCCGTCCCCCTCCGCAGGTACATTCAAAGGGTCAGGGGGCGAACCGCCCCGAACCTCAAGAAGGCCCCATATCTCAAGAAGGGTTGACGTGGGCGAGAGCATCACCATCACCGACAACCGCACCGGCGAGACGATCGAGATCCCCATTGACAGGGGCGGCATCGACGCCAGGGCATGGGGCTCGCTGTTGCCCGGAATCTGGTTCGACGACCCGTCCTTCACCGCCACCTCTGGTGCCGACAGCGCCATCACCTACCTGGACGGCGGCAAGGGCCTTCTCCGCTACCGCGGCTACCCCATCGAGCAACTGGCCGGCTCAACGAGTTTCCTCGAGGTGGCCCACCTGGTTGTGTTCGGAGAACTGCCGAACAGGGTCCAGTTGACGGCATGGTCCGACGAGATCGCCTCCGAGGCACCGATCCATGAGAACTTCCACAAACGGATCCTCGAGGGATTCCGCGACGACGCCCACGCCATGGGTGTCCTCGTCTCAGGCATCGCAGCCATGTCGACCTTCTGGCCCGACGGCAAGAACGTAGAGGACCCGGTCTGTCGCCGCACCCAGATGATCCGCCTCATCGCCAAGATGCCCACGCTGGCGGCAAGCGCCTACCGCCGCAGTGTCGGCACCCCCTACGTGCAACCCGACCCCGACCTCGACTACACGAGCAACTTCCTCTCCATGATGTTCTGCCATGGAGACCGCCCCTACGAGGTCGACCCCGTCCTGAGAGACGCCCTCGACCTGTTGTTCGTGCTTCACGCCGACCACGAACAGAACTGCTCCACCACTGCAGCCAGGGTCGTCGGCAGCGCCCATGCCGACCCATACCTCACGGTGGCGTCAGCCGCTGCCGCTCTGTCGGGCCCGCGCCACGGTGGAGCCAACGAGGCCGTCGTCCGCATGCTCGAGGAAATCGGCTCCTACGAGAACGTCGACGACTTCATCGCCGGCGTCAAGGCCGGCGACCAGAAACTCATGGGCTTCGGCCACCGCGTCTACAAGAACTACGACCCGAGGGCACGCATCATCAAGGACGCCGCCCACAGGGTGTTCGAGGTAACCGGCCGCAACCCGCTGCTCGACATGGCCCTCAAGCTCGAAGAGGTCGCCCTGGCCGACGAGTACTTCATCAGCCGGAACCTCTACCCGAACGTCGACTTCTACTCTGGCCTCATCTACCAGTCGATGGGATTCCCAGTCGAGATGTTCACGGTTCTGTTCGCAATCGGGCGGACACCGGGCTGGTTGGCCCACTGGGACGAACTCCTCGTCAACAAGTCCCGGATCGCCCGCCCACGCCAGACCTACAGCGGCAAGCCGGAACGCACAGTCCCCCACATCGACCAGCGCTGACCACCTGCCGTCAACGGCTGCGTTTCAGGTCTGAGTACGGAAGGTCCCTGTCGACGCTCGGCTCGCGGGGAAGGCCGAGGACCCGCTCGCCCACGATGTTGCGCTGGACCTCGTCTGTGCCTCCCCGGATGGACATCGAGGGGGCCGTCATAAAACCGAGATGGCCCGGGGAGTCGACCAGCATGCCGGCAGCCCCGGCGAGGTTCTTGCCAAGGTAGGTACGGGCCTTGAATGCGGTGACGCTGCGCAACTTGGCTCCCGAGCCCTCAGGCCCCGGAGCGCCGCCCCCGGCTAAATGGGTTGCACGCATGGTCGTGAGCTGGTTCACCCGGTGGAGCACGTAGGCCCGCATGGCCTCCTGTCGGACCACGGGATCAACAAGATGGCCTGAACCTCTCCACGCTTCGAGCCAGGAGGGCAGGCCCACGTCGGAGTCATCGCCACCGCCGAACGCACGGCCACCGATGGTCGCCCGCTCGTGGGCCAGGGTCTCGACCGTGATGCCCCACCCGTCGCCCAGTTCGCCGAGGCGGTTCTCATCGGTGACCCGCACGTCGGTGACGAACACCTCGGTGAAGTGCTGGTCTCCGTTCATCTGCTCGAGCGGCCGCACCTCGATTCCCGGAGACGACATGTCGACGGTGAACATGGTGAGACCCCTGTGCTTCGGCAGGGCTGCATCGGTCCGGGCCACACACATCCCCCAGGTGGAGTAGGTGCCACGCGACGTCCACACCTTGGACCCGTTGAGTACCCACTCGTCGCCATCTCGCTCAGCCCTCATGCCGGCATTGGCAAGGTCGGAGCCGGCATCGGGCTCGGAGAACATCTGGCACCAGATCTCGGAACCGTCGGCAATCGAGCGCAGCCACCGGTTCTGCTGCTCCGCCGTTCCGCGTGCCAACAGAACCGGACCTACAAGGTTGATGCCCACCCCGTACGGGTAGAGGTCAGCCGTCTGGTACCTGCCCAGGGCCTCGGCGATCAGGGCAGCCTCGGCAGGGGCTGCGTCGCGGCCACCGTGCACCGACGGCCACTCGGGCACCATCCAGCCGCCACCCACCAGATCCTCGAGGTACCGGCGTCCGGCTTCAAGGTCGTCGCTGCCGGCACCGAGGACGGTAGAGCCGGAGCTGGCTGCACGCGTTTCCAACAGGTCAGCCAGCTCCACATGGATCTGCTCGACGCTGAGGGACACGGCGCAAGTCTGCCAGATGGTTCGCCGGATCGTACAAGGTGGCACGGCTAGGCCATGATTGCGCCATGCATGAGATCCTCGAAGCAGCAACCGGGCTGGTTGACGACGCCGTCGCCCTCCGCAGGGACATCCACCGCCACCCCGAACTGGGCCTACACAACCCCGACACCCAGCAGCGAATAATCGCGGCGTTGGAAGGCCTCCCGCTGGAAATCAGCGAGGGGTCGGGGATCACGTCGGTCGTGGCCGACCTGGACGGCGCCTCCGATGGACCGACCGTGCTGCTCCGCGCCGACACCGACGCCCTGCCCATGACAGAGGACTCCGACGAGGACTTCTGCTCGACCGAGTCGGGCCGGGCGCATGCATGCGGGCATGACGCCCACGTGGCGATGCTGGTTGGTGCCGCCAGGTTGCTGTGCGACCGACAGGGCGACATCGCAGGACGCGTCAGGTTCATGTTCCAGCCGGGAGAGGAGGGTGCTGGAGGCGCAGCCGTGATGATCGACGAGGGCGTACTCGACGGTGTTGACCGGGCGTTTGCCATCCACGTCACCCCCAACCTGCCGGTAGGGCACGCTGCATGCCGGCCCGGCCCACTCCTGGCCTCGGCTGACACGTTTCACGTGACCGTCACCGGTAGGGGCGGCCACGCCTCAACCCCGCATTTCTGTGCCGACCCGGTTCCACCCATGGCCGAGATGATCACCGCGGCCCAGGCCATCGTGACCCGCCAGGTCGACGCCTTCAAACCCTCGGTGGTGACCATCACCCACGTAGATGCCGGCACGACCACCAACGTGATTCCCGAGACCGCCTTCTTTGAGGGAACCATCCGGGCGGTCTCAGAGGAGACAAGGAGCCTCGTGGCCGGTTCGTTGGAAACTGCCTGCAGGCACATCGCCCTGGCTCACGGCTGCAGCGTCGATTTCCGCCTCGAGGTCGGGTATCCGGTTACGGTCAACGATGCCGACCAGGCAGCCCGGGTTGCCGATACCTGCGAGGCCACCCTCGGAACCGGGTCGTTTCTGGCCCTCCCTGCACCGTTCATGGGGGCAGAGGACTTCTCCTACGTGCTCAATAACGTGCCCGGTGCCATGGCCTTCCTCGGCGTCTGCCCAGACGACATCAGCGACTCCCAGACGGCACCCCCATGCCACTCGAACCGGATGCGCCTGAACGAAGCCGGTCTCGTCCACGGAATCGCCCTGCACGCGGCAATGGCGCTCGGGGCGTAGTCGACCATGTCGCCCGTCAACCCCATCGACATCGACTTCACGGCCCTGATGGCCCTCGAGTCACACGGACCTGATGTCTATGTCGGGATCAGCCCCGACTACCCGTGGGGCCGCGTCTACGGCGGTCAGGTGGTGGCTCAGGGCCTGCGTGCCGCAGCAGCCACCGTCGACGACGACCGCCACGTCCACTCACTCCACGCCTACTTCATCAGGGGCGGAACGAGCAGCGAGCCGATCCGCTACGAGGTGGACCGGATCCGCAACGGCCGCTCGTTCACGACACGCAGGGTCGTGGCCCGCCAGTCCGACGGGGCGATCCTGAACCTGTCGTGTTCATTCCAGGTGGTCGAGGATCAGGTGGATGTCCAGGAGTCGACGGCTCCAGAGAACATGGGAAGCGCCGAGGACAGAGCCATGGAGGACTGGGGCCTGTTGGGCCATCGCCGTGTCATCCAGGAACCCGGACACTCGGCCAGCTGGCTCCGAATACTCGGCGACCTTGGCGACGACAGGGTCCTGCATGAGTGTGCGCTGGCCTTCCTCTCAGATGACCTCCCCAGCAACGCCTCGGTGAGTTCGCATCCGCGAATAGTCGACATGGGCATGGACCGCGAGGAGCGACATCAGAGCTTTATGGGGGCCAGTCTCGACCACTCCATCTGGTTCCATCGCCACGCACCTGCCGACCAGTGGCAGCTTCACGACTTCAGGTCCCACGGGCTGACAGGAGGCCGCGGCCTTTCGAGCGGCGAGGTCTTCTCAGAGGACGGCATCCACGTGGCAAGCGTGGCCCAGGAGTTCCTGTTCCGGGAACTGACCCGCTGATCTTGCATTTCAGGGGATCGTGACAGCCGTGGGCGACAACCGGGCGACCGTTCTGGTCCACTCACCCGGCTGGGGCCGCCACATGGCAGAACTGGAGAAGCGCTTCTCCGACGTCAGGTTCGTCCATGTCGATCCGGACGAGCCGGTCCCGGCCGACCTTGCCGGCGAGGTCCTCTTTGCCCAGACCTTTCGACCAAGCAACGTCGCCGACGTACTCGACCACGGGGTGCGCTGGGTTCACAGCATCGGCCATGGCGTCGACCACCTGCCGCTCGACCTGATGGAGGACATGGTGGTGTCGTGTTCACGGGGGGTGTCGGCTGCACCGATTGCGGAATGGGTGGTGGCGATGATCCTGACTGCCGTCAAGGACCTTCCCGGCAGCTGGGCCAACGAGCCTCCCGAGCGTTGGAGTTGGGCGAACCTGGGTTCGGTCGAGGGTCAGACCGTCGCCCTCGTCGGCTTCGGGTCGATCAACCGGGCGGTCGCCGACCGACTCCGCCCCTTCGGAGCCAACCTGATGGCCGTTCGCCGGTCGGGTTCCGGTGCCGACGACAACGGGGTCCGCATGGCATCGACATACCCGGATGCGGTCGGAGATGCCGACCACGTTGTTGTGGCGGTTCCCGTGACCGGCGAGACACACCACCTCGTCGACGCCGCCTTCCTGTCGGCGATGAAGCCGGGGGCGCACCTCATTAACGTCGCAAGGGGGTCGGTCGTTGACCAGGACGCCCTGCGCGTGGCACTCGACGCTGGTCAGGTTGGGCTGGCTTCTCTGGACGTGTCCGAGCCGGAGCCACTGCCTGCCGGCCACTGGCTGTACGGACATCCCGGGGTGAGGCTCAGCCCCCATATCTCATGGTCCAGCCCCGATGCGATACAACAACTCTTCGACATGTTCGCCGACAACCTGGAGCGCTGGCTTCGGGGCGACACCCCTGAGGGCCTCGTGGATCTGGAAGCCGGCTACTGACCAGTCGAGATGCAACCAATGGAGACGACCAGGTGAACAGCCACACACGACCCCGGATGATCCTCGACTGCGACCCGGGTGTCGACGACGCAATCGCCATCATCACCGCCGCCCGATGGGCCGACCTTGTCGGAATCACGACCGTGGCCGGCAACGTCTCGGGGGCCCAGACCTGTGCCAACGCCATGCGCCTTCGTACGCTGCTGGGCCTCGACATTCCGATCCACCGGGGAGCCGATGGCCCCATGGCCGGCGATCTGGAGGATGCCAGCCACGTACACGGAGCCGACGGCCTTGCCGGGGTCGACCTCCCTGAAGCAGACGGAGAACCTGACTCAGCCGATGCCGTCGAGTACCTGGTTGAGACAACCCGGGCAGAAGAGGGCCTCCACCTGGTTCCGATCGGCCCCCTCACCAACATCGCCCTGGCCCTGCGGGCCGATCCGGGTCTCGCCCACCGGGTGGCGTCGATAACCCTCATGGGAGGAGGAGCGGGCTCGGGAAACGTGACCGCTGCGGCCGAGTTCAACATCTACGTTGACCCCGAGGCGGCCGACATCGTGTTCCGGTCTGGTGGGCCGGTACACATGATCGGCCTGAACCTCACAAACCAGGTCCGCATGGGCCCCGACCACGCGACAACATGTCGGGAGATGGGCACCCCGGTGGGCGACTTCGCGACCCACCTGCTGGACCACCTCATCGACATCCACTTCCAGTGGGAGGGGTCAGACACCAGCGCGATGCACGACCCGAGTGCCATCCTGACGGTCACCCACCCGCACCTGATCAGATCAGAACCCCGCACGGTCGTGGTTGAACTGGATGGAACCCACACCCGCGGCCAGACCCTTGTGGACGAGCGGGGTCCCGCTGCTGGTGAGCCCAGCTGCAGGGTCGGTTACGGAGTCGATGTGGACTCCGCCGTGGACCTGATCATGACGGCGATCAGGGAAGCCTGAACCACGCTCACCGAGGCCTGTTCAGGGTGGCGATCCACCGACCCTCGACCGGGATGGGACACAGCAGCGAGGTTCCCTCCAGCAACAGCCTCACCACCGCCTCAGCGTCGACACCCTGCGGGTGAAGTTCCCAGACCAGGCCGGTCTTGGGGTGGTCCTGTTTGAGCACCCAGGCTGTGGGTGCCTCGACCCCACCTGCGGTGAGGCGATCACCGGCACCCCGACCGGTGCCGTGGTCGAGGCCGACCGAAGCCGCCACGTCGGGTCCGGAGAACACGAATGTTCCAACTGGCACCTGAGGCCCACGGGCCGAGAACCAGGCGAAGATGCCGGGCACCTCTATCCGCTGCGAGTCGTCGACCACGGGTTCGACGTTGACCCAGGTGTCGGCCCCTGACATTGCCGATCCGATTGCGGCCACCAACTCGGCATGGTCGCCGGCCTGGACATGGAACACCTCGGTTGAGTAACTGGCCATCTGCTCCTGCCCTGTCGACCTGCCTGCGACGCTAATCGCCGGCTGACCTCAGCCGGCCAGATGTCAGGCTCTGGCGTTCTTGAGCTTCTTTAGGCTGCGTGCCCGCTCACCAGCATCGAGCACGACCTTGCGGAGGCGGATAACCGCCGGGGTCACCTCGACACACTCATCGTCGGCCACGTACTCGAGCGCCTGTTCCAGCGACAGCCGCCGTGGCGGCGTGAGCCTGATGGTGTCGTCTGAGGCTGATGCCCGGACGTTGGTGAGCTTCTTTTCTCGGCAGATGTTGACGTCCATGTCCTCGGCCCTCGGGTTCTCGCCGACGATCATGCCTCCGTATACCTTCTCGGTCGGCCCCACGAACAAGGTGGTGCGCTCCTGTAGGGAGGTGATGGCGTACGCGGTGGTGGCCCCCACCCTGTCGGCCACGATGCTGCCGGTCTGGCGGGTCCGCAGTTCTCCCTTCCAGGGCTCCCAGCCCTCAAAGACATGGTGCAGGAGGCCGGTGCCGCGGGTCTCGGTCAGGAACTCGGTCCGGAACCCGATCAGTGCCCTGGCGGGGACCACGTAGTCGAGGCGCACCCATCCTGTTCCATGGTTGGTCATGTCCTCCATGCGTGCCTTGCGTTCACCGAGCAACTGGGTGACGGCACCCATGTGTTCCTCGGGTACGTCGACCGAGAGCCTCTCGGTGGGTTCGTTGAGCACGCCGTCGACCTCGCGGAGCAGGACTGCCGGCTTGCCCACCGTGAGTTCAAAGCCCTCGCGGCGCATCGTCTCGACGAGGATTGCCAACTGCAGCTCTCCCCTTCCCTGGACCTCCCAGGTGTCGGGCCTCTCGGTGGGGAGTACCCGGATGGAGACGTTGCCGACCAGTTCTGCGTCGAGCCTGGCCTTGACCTGACGTGCGGTCAGCTTGGTGCCGTCATTGCCGGCAACAGGCGAGGTGTTGGCCCCGATTGCCATGGAGAGGGTCGGCTCGTCGACGGTGATCTCGTGCATCGGCCTGGGGTCTTCGGGGTCGGCGAGGGTTTCACCGATGGTGACGCCCTCGATGCCGGATACGTAGACGATCTCGCCTGGCCCGGCCTCTTCGACGTCTACCTGGGCCAGCGCCTCGGTGACCGAGATTGTGCCGACCTTGGCGGGCTGTATTGACCCATCGGTTCGACACCACGCCACGGCTGCACCGCGTCGGAGTGTCCCGCTGTCGACCCGGCAGATGGCGATGCGTCCGACGTAGGGGGATGCGTCCAGGTTGGTTACGTGGGCACGGAGCGGCTCGTCGGGGTCATAGGACGGAGGCGGTACGTGTTCGAGCACGACGTCGAAGAACGGATCCATGTTGGTTCCGGGAACGTCCGGGTCGTGGGTTGCGATGCCCGAGCGGGCGTCGGCGTAGACGATGGGGAACTCAATCTGTTCGTCTGTCGCATCCAGGTCCATGAACAGTTCGTAGACCTCGTCGACCACCTCACCGAGGCGTACGTCGGGCCGGTCGATCTTGTTCACGACCACGACGATCGTGAGACCGGCCTCGAGTGCCTTGCGCAGCACAAACCGGGTCTGGGGCCGCGGACCCTCGGCGGCATCGACCAGTAGGAGGACTCCGTCGACCATGTTGAGCGCCCGTTCGACCTCGCCGCCGAAGTCGGCGTGGCCGGGGGTGTCGACAATGTTGATCTTTACGTCGCCGCGCCTGACAGCAGTGTTCTTGGCGAGGATGGTTATGCCCTTTTCACGCTCCAGGTCCATGGAGTCCATGACCCGTTCGGCAACCTGCTCATTTTCCCGAAAGGCTCCGGACTGGCGCAGAAGGGCGTCGACGAGCGTGGTCTTGCCGTGGTCGACGTGTGCGATTACGGCGATGTTGCGGAGGTCTGAGCGAATGGCCACCCGGGAACGCTACGGCCCTGGTGGCTCCGACGTGTGGACATGTGACCGATGGCTTGGGCGTCGGCCACTCCTGGCTGTGTGTCAGCTGGAAGTTCCGGGGATCCAGCCGGTTCCGGCAAGCGGCACGCCGGCCATTGCCGCCGCCTCGACGGTGAGGGCAGCCAGGTCCTCGGGCTCCAGGTTGAGGACATGGGACTTTCCACATGCGCGGGCCAGTGTCTGGGTCTCGAGGGTGAGCACCTGGAGGTAGTTGGCGAGACGCCGCCCCCCGATTACGGGGTCGAGGCGTGCAGACAGGTCCGGGTCCTGGGTGGTTATGCCGGCCGGGTCGGTTCCGTCCTGGTAGTCCTCCCAGAATCCGGCCGCCGAGCCGAGGGCCCTGTACTCAGCGTCGTAGCCGGGGTCGTTGTCGCCGATGGCTATCAGGGCTGCGGTTCCGATGGAGACGACATCGGCACCCAGTGCCAGTGCCTTGGCGACGTCGGCACCCGACCTGATGCCGCCTGCTGCGATGAGCTTGACCTCCCTGTGCACCCCGAGTTCACGCAGGGCCCTGACGGCCTCTGGGATTGCGGCCAGCGTCGGGATGCCCACGTGTTCGATGAAGACGTCCTGGGTGGCTGCGGTTCCGCCCTGCATGCCGTCGACGACGATGGCGTCGGCGCCTGCCTTCACCGCCAGCGCAGTGTCGTAGTAGGGCCGGGCCGCTCCCAGCTTCACGTAGACGGGGACCCGCCAATCCACGATCTCGCGCAGTTCGATGATCTTGATGGCCAGATCGTCGGGACCGGTCCAGTCGGGGTGACGGCACGCTGAACGCTGGTCGATGCCCTCGGGAAGGGTTCGCATCTCGGCGACCCGTTCGGTGATCTTCTGACCGAGCAGCATTCCGCCTCCGCCGGGCTTGGCCCCCTGGCCGACAACAACCTCGATTGCATCGGCCCGCCGCAGGTCGTCGGGGTTCATGCCATATCGGGACGGGAGGTACTGGTAGACCAGCTTCGTGGAATGTCCGCGTTCCTCCTCGGTCATTCCTCCGTCGCCGGTGGTGGTCGAGGTGCCGACTGCCGAGGCTCCCCTTCCGAGGGCCTCCTTGGCCTGAGCCGACAGCGAGCCGAAGCTCATGCCGGCGATCGTGACCGGTATGTCGAGGTGTACCGGGTGCTCGGCCCGACCGTTGCCGATGACGACGTCGGTTCCGCAGGCCTCGCGGTAGCCCTCGAGCGGATAACGCGACATTGACGCCCCTAGGAAGACCAGGTCGTCGAGCGTGGGCAGGACCCGCTTGGCGCCCCAGCCGCGGATGCGGTAGATGCCGGTGTTGGCGGCCCTCCTGATCTCGGCGATGGTGTTGCGGTCGAACGAGTACGACTCCCGCTGGTGCCAGGTGTCTGAGGTCATTTGACGGCTCCCGCACCCTCGGCGAGCTCGGCGTCGATGTCGTCGACGTGGAAACTGTACATCTGGCGCTCTGAGCCGTAACGCCTGAAGTCAGCCGGCGAGGCTGTCATGTCGGCTGCCTGGAGAAGGTGCCTGACCGCTGCGAGGTGTTCGGGCCTCATCTCCTTTTCGACGCAGTCAGAGCCGAGGGACTCGACCTCGCCGCGCACGTAGAGGACGGCCTCGTAGATGGAGTCACCCAGGTCTGCGCCGGCATCGCCAAGCACGACCAGGTTCCCGGCCTGGGCCATGAACGCACCCATGTGGCCGATGCTGCCGCCCACGACGATGTCGACGCCCTTCATTGAGATGCCACATCTGGCACCGGCGTCTCCCTCGATGACCACGAGACCACCGCAGCCGGTTGCTGCGGCCGACATCGATGCGTTACCGGTGGTTCGTACGGTTCCAGACATGATGTTCTCGGCAAGGCCGGGACCAGAGTTGCCGTTCACCACCACGGTTCCGACCTGGTGCATTCCGGCGCAGTAGTAGCCGACCGAGCCGGCCACCTCGACTGTCACATTGGTCGTAATCCCGCATGCGACTGCATGTGCCCCACGGGGGTTGAGGACGTCGAAACCGCCGCTCTCGGCATCGTGGAGCACCTGGTTGAGTTGGCGAAGTGGGACCTCGGCGAGGTCGATGGCTGTGCTCATGCCGCAAGGCTCCATGTGTAGACCCGTGCCGGCTCAGGTTCCCAGACCTCGGCATCGGCGACTCCGGGAAGACGGGCGATGGCCCGGTACTCAGACGACATGGCAACCCAGTCGTCGGTCTCGGCTACAACTGCCGGCTTGCATGAGATCGGGTCACGCAGGATTGCGAAGCCATCGACGGTTCCGATGGCGAAGGTGTAGAAGCCGTCGAGATCAGTCAGTGCCCGCTGGAGTGCCTGTTCGAGGGAGTCACCCGAGCCGAGCCGCCAGGAGACGTACCCGGCTGCGACCTCGGAGTCGTTGAGGGTCTGGAATGACTCGCCGCGCTGCTCGAGTCGTAGGCGCAGCTGGTTGTGGTTCGACAGCGACCCGTTGTGCACGAGGCAGGTGTCAGATCCGGTGGAGAACGGGTGTGAGCCGTTGGCGGTGACGGCAGATTCGGTTGCCATTCGGGTGTGTGCCACGGCATGGGTTCCGGTACGTGTAGCCAGGCCGTACCGGGTTGCGAGCAGGTCGGGGTCGCCGACCGACTTGTAGAGTTCGATCTGTGAGCCGTAGCTGAGCACCTCGATGTCGGCCATGTGGTCAATGAGCCACTGTCGAGCCGCTCGACCGTCACCGGTTGTCTCGAATACGGCGTGGTCGTGGAGGGGGCGCACCGAGACCTCTGCTGCCAGGAGCGCCTCGAGTGCCGTGGCGGTTGCGTTCCAGTCTGGTTGGGGTCCGTCCGCCAGCACGGTTATCCGCGTCGTGGCGTTGTCGCCACTGCCGAATGTGGCGACCCCGGCGCTGTCGCGGCCCCGGTCGCGGACCTCGTGGATCATGTCGGCCGTGAGGCGGCCTAGGTCTTCGCGGTGCGTGGGGGTCTTGAGGAAGAGACCGACGATGCCACACATGCTGACCCCCCTTTCGTTACGGGTCTGGGCGCTGGGTAGAGTGAAACGTGTTCGGGTGTCTTCTATACCAGTGAAGACCCTTCACCTATAGTAGTGACACAATACCGAGAGGTCGACACCGGGTCGCACCTCGCTGCACAGGTTTCCCAGGGGGATCACATGGGTGCACTCGACGACATCGGGGCAAGGGTCGAGGCCGACGGCATCGAGTTCATCTACGCCATGTACGTGGAGATGCACGGAAAGCCGTGCGCCAAGCTTGTTCCCGTGAGCGCCCTCGAGGGCCTCATGACCAACGGTGCAGGGTTCGCCGGCTTCGCATCGGGGCCGATGGGCCAGGATCCATCCAGCCCCGAGATGATCGCCGTTCCGGACCCGACCACCTACACGCAGCTCCCCTGGCAGCCCAACGTGGCCGCAATGCAGTGCGACCCGACAGTCGAGGGCGAACTGTGGCCCTACGCACCACGCGTGATCCTGGGCCGGGCCCTCAATGCCCTCGCCGAGCGCAACCTGGTCCTCAAGACCGGCGTCGAGGCCGAGTACTCCCTGGTGGTCCGCAACGAAGACGGCAGCCTCTCGGTGGCCGACGAGCGCGACGTCGACCCCCTCCCCTGCTACGACGCCAAGGGCCTCACCCGCATGCTGCCCCACCTCACCGAGGTGTCAAGGAACCTGAACGCAATGGGGTGGGACAACTACGCCAACGACCACGAGGACGCCAACGGACAGTTCGAGCAGAACTGGCAGTACGCCGACGCAATGACCACGGCGGACCGCCTCATCTTGTTTCGCCTGATGATCCACACCATGGCCCAACGCGACGGCCGGTACGCAACCTTCATGCCAAAGCCATTCGCCGACAAGGCCGGAAACGGGCTGCACGCTCACTTCAGCCTCTGGACCGCCGACACTGACGAACCGCTCTTCATTGGTGGCGACGACGACCCGAAGGGACTGGGCCTCAGCCAGTTGGCGTACCAGTTCACTGCAGGCCTCATCGCCCACGCTCCGTCGCTCGTGGCTGTCGCGTGCCCCATCGTCAACTCGTACAAGAGGATGGGCGTCAGCGCTCCCACCTCTGGCGCCACCTGGGCCCCCGCCTATGCGGCCTACGGCGGCAACAACCGCACCCAGATGATCCGGGTACCCGAACCAGACCGCATCGAGGTCCGCCTGGGGGACGGTGCAGCCAACCCCTACCTGATGTTCGCCGCGATGCTGGCCTGCGGGTTGGACGGCGTCGACAACGACATGGATCCGGGGGAGCCCAACACCGACAACCTCTTTGCAATGTCGGCAGACGATGTGGCAGCCCGCGGAATTGTTGTGCTTCCCCCGACCCTGCTCCACGCAGCAGACAACCTCGCCACCGACCAGATTCTCGCGGACGGCCTTGGCATGACCGCCGACGGTCCCTACCGCGACTACTTCGTGAAGGTGAAGCGCGATGAGTTCCTGGCCCACCACCACGAAGTCACCGTCGGTGAGATCGACCGCTACCTCACGTTGTTCTAGGCCGGGACCCCGAAAGCGGTGACCGCCGGCAGGAAGGCCCACGAGACACTGACGGCCGACGAGGTCTGTCGGGTCATCGGTGAACGGGTACGCGAGCTGCGACTGGGGCTGGGCCTGACCATGGAGACCTTCGCCGGCGATGCCGGCATCTCACTCGGGATGCTCTCCAAGATCGAACATGGCCAGACCTCGCCGAGCCTGTCCACGCTGACCAGCCTCGCCAACACAGCCGACGTTCCATTCACGGCATTCTTCCGCGGCCTCGACGAGGAGCACGACGCCGTGATCGTGCCTTCCGGCCGAGGACTCGAGATCGCCCACGAGGGCGGTGGAAGCGGCCGCTCATACAGCGACCTGGGAGCGCTACGGGGCCCACGCCGCCAGATCGAACCGGTGCTGGTGACGATCACCGAGCCCAACGAGGTGTTCCCGCTGTTCCAGCACGCCGGGGTCGAGTTCATCCACATTCTCGAAGGCACCCTCGAGTACGGATACGGATCCAAGCGCTACACGCTCTCGACCGGCGACACCATGCAGCTCCACGGCGAGGTGGCCCACGGCCCCACCGCCGTCATCGATCTGCCAATCCGGTTCCTGTCGCTGAAGGTCCACCCGATGCCCGAGACAACCAACTGATCGGCTAGAGAAGAAGCATGGATCTAAGGGGGAAGACGGTGCTGGTCACCGGCGGTGCCAAACGGGTCGGCCGGGGCATCACGGTCGCATTTGCCGAGGCCGGCGCCAACGTCGTCATCAACTACAACTCATCGGTCGACGGGGCCAGGAGCACGCTCGAGGAGGTGACGGCTCTCGGAGTCGAGGGCATGACCTTCCAGGCGGACGTGAGCGACGACGACCAGGTCGTGGCGATGATCGATGCGGCAGCCGAGCGGTTCGGAACCGTCGACGTGCTGGTCAACAACGCATCGGTGTTCCTGTCAGACCCGGTTCCAACCGATGACCTGACCGTATGGCGCAGGTGCATCGACATCCTGGTCCACGGTTCCTTCAACTGCGCCAACCGGGTAGCCCCCCTGATGCTTGAACACGGCCGGGGCGTCATCATCGGAATCGGCGACCTCTCAGCGTTCGAACCATGGCCGGCCTTTACCGCTCACGCTGTCGGCAAGGCGGCCATCCTCACCCTGACACGCCAACTGGCACTGGAGTTGGCACCGACCGTGCGGGCCAACGCTGTTGTGTTCGGGCCTGCCCTGCGACCCGTCGACTACAGCGACGAGAAGTACGAGAGAACCGCACAGTCCACCCTGCTGGGCCGCTGGGGAACCCCTGAGGAGATGGCCCATGCCGTCCGCTTCATGGCCGAGGCCGACTACATCACCGGCGAGGTCATCACGGTCGACGCCGGCCAGCGCTACGGACACAGGCAAAGGGACCACGGCTGAACCCAGATGGTCGCTGCAGGAATCCACGTGGTTCCACCGATCGCTCCCACCGATCTGGTGGTGCTGGCCAGGGAGGCCGAGGCCATCGGATACGAGTACCTCTTCCTTGCCGACGAGGGCTTCGAGGTGGACGTGTACGCCTGTCTGGCCCTGGTGGCTGCCGAGACCTCCACAATCCGCCTGGGGGCGATGACCAACGGCTACACACGCCACCCGGCTGTGACCGCTGCCGCCCTGGCGACGCTCAACACAGTCTCTGACGGCAGGGCGCTGGTCACCATGCTGGCCGGCGGATCAATGGTTCTGTCCCCGATGGGCATCCCGAGGGATCGGCCCTACCGGGTCGTGTCCGAGTCGATACATGTGATGCGCTCACTGTGGAGTGGCGAACCGGTGACCTGGTCAGGTTCCGAGTTCAGCCTGGACGCAGCCCAGTCGGGCCTCGGACCACAACAGATCCCGGTCTGGCTGGCCTGTCGGGGGCCGATGATGCTCGACCTGGCTGGCCGTAGCGCAGAAGGCCTCATCCTGACCGTGAAGCCGGATCTCGGCGGCGCAATCCAGATAGCCGACGCCAGCGCATCGTCGGCTGGACGGGCGGCACTCTCAAAGACCTATCTGGGGCGCATCTGCTACCAGCCCGAGATGCTCGCGGACCAGCGCCGCACCCTTCCGTTCGTGCTCATGGACTCACCGCCGAGAGTGCTCGGGTCTCTGGGCTTCCACGATGACCAAATCAGCCTTGTGGCGGAGGCTGCGGCAACCAACCGGCCGGGCCTGATCAGCCACCTGGTCACCGATGACCTCCTCCGCCTCTACCAGGTGGCCGGCACACCGGCGGAGTGCGCCGGGCAACTCGCTACGTTGGCCGACACACACGACCTCGACAACGTGCTCGTGGACGTGCTGTCACCAGACCTCGGTGAGAACCTGAGGCTGATCAACGAGACCTACCAGATCGCTACCGGTGCAGTCGGCACCGCGACAGGAGACCAGAGATGACCAGCGAGCGGCTCGCCCGGATCTTCGGCGACGACGGCAGGACCGTGATCATCGCTCTGGACCACGGCCTGATCGACGGCCCCTGCCCCGGCTTTGAACAGCCGGCCTCCACCATCTCGTCGGTCGTAGCCGGCGGGGCCGACGCCATCTTGACCTCATACGGGATCGCACGGAACTTCGCCGAGGAGTTGGACGGGGTTGGCCTGATCCTCCGCAGTGACGGCGCCTCTTCCAACCTGGGTTCACCCAGCACCGGTTCGACGGGTTCGTTCTTCGGCCCCGATGATGCCGTGCAGGTCGGTGCCGATGCCCTCGTTGTCACCGCCCTCCCCGGCTCCGACAAGGAGGACATGACCCTCGAGAACCTGGCCCGCACCGCGTCGGCAGCCCACGCAATAGGCGTACCGATGCTGGGCGAGATGGTTCCAGGCGGCTTCGACAGCCCACCCGAGATGCGTGGCACCGAGGCGGTCGCCTTTGCCGCCCGACTGGGAGCGGAACTGGGAGCCGACTTCATCAAGGCCCCCTACTGTGCCGACTACGCCAAGGTCACGTCCTCCACGTTCGTTCCGGTGGTGATCCTGGGTGGGTCCAAGACCTCCGAGGCCGACATGCTCACAGACATCCGCTCCGCTCTGGACTCCGGAGCCGCCGGCGTGGCCATCGGACGCAACGTCTTCCAGGCACCCGACCCGACCGCCATGACGGCGGCGATCGTGACGCTGGTCCACGACGACGTCTCGGTGGATCAGGCGCTGGCAGTCCTCAAGGGCTGACTGGTCAGATAGTGGCCACGGAGGCGGTACTGGGGCTCGATGTAGGCACTACGACCGTCAAGGCAGTCCTCGTTGACAGAGCCGGATCGGTTGTCGCATCGGGTGCCTCCGAGCAGATTGCGACCCGCTCGCCTGAGCCCGGTGCCGCCGAGCAGGGACTCGACGAGATCTGGGACGCCATTTCAACGGCCGTGGCCGAGGCCGTTTCCGGCTCCGACGTCACCGTGGCAGCGATCGCAATGGCAACCCAGAGCGGCTCGGTGTGCCCCATCGGCAGCGACGACTCCCCCTACAGCCCGGTGGTCACCTGGATGGACACACGCTCCGCCGAGGTGGTCCGATCCTGGGGTGATGCTGAGAGGGAACAGATCAGATCCGTAAGCGGTTGGCATGCAGGTCCCGGCCAGGGCCTCGCCACGATCGCCTGGCTACAACATGACTGGCCCGACCTGTTCGGGGCCGCTACCCGCTTCGCTTCGATCGACGATGCCGTCGGCCACCGGCTCACCGGCAACTGGGTTACGAACCCGTCGAACGCATCGGGAATGCAGTTGATGGACGTGGCAACCTCCGGGTGGAGCGACGACCTGCTCTCCATGGCGGGGGTGGACCCGGGCCAACTCTCCCCCATCGTCGTAACCGGCGAGCAGTTGGGAAGCCTGACAGCCGACGCCGGCAACCGGTTCGGCCTCAACCCGGGGCTACCTGTGTTCGTCGGTGGCCACGACCAGACCTGTGCCGCCCTCGCTCTCGGCGTGACCGAGCCGGGGGTGATCATGCTTTCGGTGGGAACGGCATGGGTGCTGACCACGGTCGCCACGACCGGAGACGTCGCAGGGCTACCGGCCGACATGAATCTGGGCCCACATGCGCTTACCGGCAGGTGGCTGGCCTCAACAAATCTGGGCGGCCTCGGGGTGGGCCTGGCCGACGACGAGGATGCCCTCCCGATCGCTGTGGAATCAGCCTGTGCTGCGATCCGGTCGGTCGCAGCCCTCGGCGATCCGACAGAAATCAAGGTCGTCGGTGGTGGCACGAGGGACGACCGACTGGTAGCACTACTTTGTGGCGGCACCGGCCTACCTGTCGAGGCCTTCAGCGACCTGAGCTGGCCCGGGCTTGGTGCTACCCGGATCGCAGCGAACGCAATCGGCTGGCCGAAATCGACAACTCCAGCCCGAGGAGACGAACGAAGATGAACCGACCGGTTGTTGCCGTGACGATCGGCAGGTCTCACTACGAACGGATGTTCAGCGAGAGTGCATGGAATGCGCTGGACAGCTTCGCCGAGGTCGTCCACCACGACGCTCCGGAACCTGCCGACAGGGGTGAGCTCATGGGCGTGCTGACCGGCGCTGACGCCTGCATTACCAGTTGGGGGGTTGCACGCCTGGATGCCGATGTCCTGGCCGCAGCGCCTGCCCTGAGGGCCATGGCCCACATGGGCAGCAGCGTCAAGCGGTTCATCTCTGACGGATTCTGGCCTAGGGGTATCCGCCTCACCAGCGCCGGGGTGATGCTGGCGAGGGACGTCGCCGAGACCACGCTCGGGTTGATGATCGTGGGGCGAAAGAGAATCTGGCCCCTGGCTCGACACGTCAGCGAGGGAGGGTGGCGCGACAGCCCCGACTGGGATACATGGAAGGCTGGCGAGATGACCGCTGCGACCATTGGCCTGGTCGGTGCCAGCAACGTGGGCCGCCACGTAATCGAGTTGCTGGCCCCCTTCAGCTGTGAGGTTCTGGTGTCTGATCCCTTCCTGGACCCCGACGAGGCCAAGAGGCTGGGGGTCTCGCTCGTAGACCTGGACGAACTGCTGGAACGATCCGACGTGGTGTCCCTGCACTGCCCTGAGAACGAACACACCCGCCACATGATCGGCGCCCACAACCTGCCGTCGATGCGCGACGGCGCTGTGCTCATCAACACGGCACGGGGAGGCCTCATCGACGAGAACGCCCTCGCCGTCGAGTTGGAGACCGGTCGACTCTTCGCCTTCCTGGACGTGACCGATCCGGAGCCTCCGATTCCCGACAGCCCCCTCCGCAGCCTCGACAACGTGGCCGTCACACCCCACATCGCCGGCTGCATCCAGAACTGCACCCGAATGGGTGAGACAGCGGTCGAGGACCTTCGGCGGTTCTTCGCAGGCGAATCGGCCATCTACGAAATCACCGAGGACATGCTGGACCGGATCGCATGACCCGCTTCATGTTGACCGTCCACGTACTTGCCGCCACCGTGTGGGCCGGGGGCCACCTCGTGCTCTCGCTGAGCGTGCTGCCGAAGGCGCTGAGGGCAGGCAACCCCCAGATCGTCCACGATTTCGAATCTGCCTACGAACG
>JABHCN010000052.1 GCA_018673475.1 Actinomycetota bacterium
CGCTGACCTCTTGTTCTCGGATCCGTTCCGGTTGCCTCCGTCTGAACCGTTCCTGGAGCCGGGCTTCTGGTTGCCTCCGCCGGAGCCGTTCGTGGAGCTGGCACCCCGTCGCCTGTTCCGGTTCTTGTTGCCTGAGCGGTTGCCGCCGGATCCGTTGTGGGAGCGCGCTGTTGAACCATTTCCTGAACGGTGGCCCTGGCCTCTGCCGCGCCCTGCACCATCTGAGGAGCGATCGTCGCGCTCTTCGCGGCTGTCTTCCCTGGCAGAGCCGTTCCTTTCGGTCACGACATCACGCATATTCCGGCCCGGAGCAGGTGACAGGTGCCGCAGGACTGCAGCATCAGGCTCGGTAAACGGTTCGTCGAGGCCGATCTGGCGCTGCATGCGCTTCGTGTCCCTGACCTGATTGGGTTGAACCAGCGAGATAACCACACCGGTCTCTCCGGCGCGGGCGGTGCGTCCTGACCGGTGGACGTAGGCCTTGTGGTCCTCGGGAGGGTCGAAGTGGATGACCGATGCGACACCATCCACATGAATTCCGCGTGCGGCTACGTCGGTGGCGACGAGAGCGTGGACACGGCCCTTGCTGAAGTCGGCCAGCGCCCGGGTGCGTTGCGCCTGGCTGCGACCACCATGGATGGCGGCGGTCTTGAGACCTTCCTTGCTCAGCTGGCGGGCGAGGCGGTCCGAGCCGTGGCGGGTCCGACAGAAGATGATCGCCGGCCAGGCGGCGCCTACAGCCTCAGCGGTGATCTCTCGTCGATCTGCCTGTGTGGTGTTCCAGAACACGTGGCTGGCGGTGGTGATGTCGGGTGTCTCCTCGCCGACCTCGTGCCTTACCGGGTCCTGTTGGTAGTCGCGGGTGAGCTTGGCGACGTCGCCGTCGAGGGTTGCCGAGAACAGAACCGTCTGGCGGTCTGGGTTGGTCTGGTCGAGCAGACGGCGCACGGCGGGCATGAAGCCCATGTCGGCCATCCGGTCGGCCTCATCCAGCACGACATGTTCGACGTTTGAAAGCGAGAGGGCTCCCTGTTCGATCAGGTCCTCAAGGCGTCCGGGACATGCCACGAGGATGTCGACACCGTTTCGGAGAGCGTTCAGCTGGGGGCCGTAGCCGACTCCGCCGTAGACGACGCCGATCTTGACCTTGCCGGCAAAGGTGCGCAGCTCGGTCGAGATCTGCTCGGCCAGTTCTCGTGTGGGAGCCAGAATGAGGGCGCGTGGCCGTCGTGGTTCGGCCTTTTTGACTCCGGCGACCAGCGGAATGCCAAACGCAAGGGTCTTGCCAGATCCGGTGGGTGCACGACCGCAGACGTCTCGGCCGGCCGTGGCGTCGGCGATAGTGGCTGCCTGGATCTCGAAAGGCTCGGTGATTCCTCGCCGTTCGAGGGCCTCGCAGATGCGGTCTGGAACGCCCAGATCGGTGAAGGTGGGGGACATATTGCTCCTTGCCCGCGTGTGCGCGGGATGTTTGGTGGTTCGCGGCGCCTCTGCACGTTCGGAGAGGTCAAAGGGTTTGGAATATGGTTCACAACGACTGGAAGAACCAATGCCCGCCTGCGAACCCACCAGTCAGCCAAGCTGACCGGAGCAGGAACAAGGGTAGCGGCAAGCTGCGACGGTGCAGCGGACAGTGCCAGAAGGCACATCTGCTGCGGGGTCGGACATCTGGCCGCATTAGGTTGCCGGCTATGCCAGCGTTCCCGCAGGACTCCTTTGACCATCTGGTCGGCGAACAGATCCTTGCCGCATTCGAACAGACCTGGGACGGCCTTGGTCGGCCCGGAACCTGGTGGACCGGTGCACAGCGCATGGCGATCGCTGAGGCCTCCAGGTCGGCAATGGATGACGGTCCACGGCCCATCGGCCTGGCGATTCCAGCTCTGGTTGACCTTGACCATGTTGACGGTTCCGGCATCTCAGATCTGGCGCTCGAGGTGGTGCGGCGGGTGACCTCCGAGTCGGGCCGGATCACGGCTGCGTGGGCGGCCGAGGCGATTGGCCTGATGGGCCCCGGGCGCTATGTGGAGTTGGTGGCCATGGTGGTGCTCACCGTGCCGATCGACATCTTCTGCGGGTTGTTGGGCAGGCCCCGGCAGTCGCTTCCAGAGGTCGTCGCCGGTGAACCTGTCGGAGGGGTACCCGATGGTGTGGCAGCGGGTGAGGCATACGTGCCGTGGCTGGTCGATGGCTGGAGGGGCCCCAACGTGGCGAGGGCGCTCTCCTACGTGCCGGCCGACAATGATCGACGCCTGGCGATGGTCTCGAGCATGTACGACGGCAGCGAGTTCTTCGAAATGGTCTGGAGTCACCGGTCTCTGAGCCGCCCTCAGATTGAGCTGCTGGCTGCCCGCACCTCTGCCCTTAACGAGTGCTTCTACTGAACGTCCTCACACGTGATGCTGCTCCGTGAGAGCAGCGATGCCCTCGATCAGGTGGTCGACCTGACCGGAACCATCGGAGGAGATGTTCGAGGAGATGTTCGAGGAGATGCCCAGCATGGGGCTGGCTCAGGTATGCCACACGAAGAACTGCTGACGGTCTACGCCGAGGCGGCACATGACGGCCCGGAGGCGGTGGGGCTGTTGGATGACCAGATGCTCCAGGCAGTGGGACCCGGCGGCCTGGTGGATGCGGCTGCCACCGTGGCGGTATTCAACGGCCTTGTCAGGTCGGCTGACGCCACCGGGATTCCGCTCGACGAGTACGTGATGGCGAGGACCGTGGACGAGCGCGCAGAACTGGGCCTGAATGAGTACGCAGGTTCGGCCAACAGCAGGCCAGATTCCTGACCCTTCGGGCTGGAGCCACGCCCGATGCCAGCCTTATGATCCGGAGCATGAACGGCGTTGAGGACAGCGTGGCGATACTCCCCCCACGGGTGAAGGCCGACCTTGCGCGGTGTGTCGGGTCGTCTGACACGATGCGGACCCTCCCACCGGCCTGTTACACGGATTCCGAGGTGTTCGAGGCCGAGATGCAGGTGATCTTTCGTTCCGGCTGGATCGGGGTTGGGCGCTCGGACCGCTGGCCCGAGGTGGGTGACTACAGCGCAATGGAACTCGGGGGCGTACCCGTGGTGGTTGTGCGGGGCGACGACGGTGGCCTGCACGCCTTCGCCAACAGCTGTAGCCACAGGTCGGCGCAGGTGATGCTGGGAGAGGGGAACTGCACCCGCATGCGGTGCCGCTTCCACTTCTGGACCTACGGCCTCGACGGTCGGCTGCTGGCTGCGCCGAGCATGGGTCGCACCGACGGTTTCGACAAGGGCGAACACGCCCTCGCGGAGTTTGCGCTCGCTGAGGTAGCCGGGTTCGTCTTCGTGAGCTTCGAGACCGACCCTCCCCCGATCGACGCATGGCTCGGTGACTTCCTGGCAGTCCACGAGGCATGGCCGGTGGATTCAATGGTCACCGCCAGGCGCCGTGAGTTCACAGTGGACTGCAACTGGAAGGCCTTCGCCGAGGTCTTCAACGAGTACTACCACCTTCCGTACGTGCACCCGACCAGCATCGACCACACCTATGACGAGCCCGACGACGCGGAGGTCGTGCAGGGTTCGTTTGCCACCCATTTCGGTACCACCGACGGCACCGGAGGCCTCCTCGACGGTGCACAGGAGAACGTGTTGCCGGTGATCAGCCAGCTTGAGGGCCGGCTACGCGCCGGTGTCCGCTATTCCTGGCTGTTCCCAAACATCATCGTCGCGTTCGGGTCTGACGCCATGTGGCTCTACGAGGTCTACCCGGATGGGTCCGATCGGTGTCGTTGCGCCCAGGTGGTGTGCTTTCCGCAGTCCACCATCGAGCATCCCGACTTTCCCGAAAGGGTCAACTCCTACTATGAGCGGTTTGACATGGCCCTCGAAGAGGACGTCCCAATGCTCGAGGAGCAACACGCAGGGATGCGTTCGCCCTTCGCCCGTCAGGGCATGTTCTCGTACCTGGAGCCCAGCGTTGCCGGTTTCGCCCGCTGGTACGCGGGGAGGCTCCTGGGCCGGGAAGCCCCGTAGCCGGTCTGTTGGCCCAGTTGGTCAGGAGACCGTCAGAATTCCCTTCATGCCGGCCGAGAAGTGGCCCGGAAGGGCGCAGATGATCTGGTAGCTCCCAGCCTTGTCGAAGGTGAACGTCTGGGTGGCAGAGGTCCCGGCCGGAATGGCCTCGACCTCGAACAGGACCATCGACTCCTCAAAGTCGGTTTCGGCCTTGATCTGGGTTCCCTCGGTGAGCACCGCCCACTCGTGGTCGACAGCGCCATTGTTGTCAAAGGTCACGGTCACCGCCTGGCCTGCCTTTACGTTCACGTCGGCTGGGGCGAACTTGAACTCGGTTCCCTCAACGGAGATGCTCGATGACGAGGACGGCGCTGCGGAGTCGTCCGCGGAGCCGTCGCCTCCACCGCCGCATGCTGCGAGGGGGAGTGTGATTGCGGCGGCCAGGGCCACGGCGGTGAACTTCCTGCTGGTTGTGTGCTTCAACTGTGTTTCCTTTGTTCGCGTGGGATTGGCTTCAGATCTGGTCATGGAATGGTCCCCTGACCCCGCAGTAACTCTGGCGCTACTTCTGGGCTGCCATTAGGGAAGAAGGTCCCGGATCCCCTGTGCCGCCAGACACAGGCTCCTCGGGTTCTCGGCCACGCCTGCTTCGCCGCGCAACCTCGCTCTGGGCTGCGGGATCAGGGTTCTCGAGGCGTCGCAGCATCCGGAGGGCCATCAACAGGACCAGCCCGAAGGCCGGCCCTATCAGGAGCGTCGGAGAAATGGCGAGCGTCCAGTCTGTTCGCCTGGGCGTCACGTCAATGTAGATCTGGCCCGCTGGATGAAGTGTGCAGAACACCGTGGCAGAGGCGGTGACGGTGATCTCCGTGACTTCGCCGTAGGGGGAGAACCAGGCACCTACGTAGTGGCCCACATCGTCGCGGTTGTCCAACACGAGCACGTCACCGCTACGAAAACTCCAGTTGGCGGGAAGGTCCAGCGGGTTTTCGCCGACAGCGATGAGATCGGCTGTACCAGCTGGAATCACTATCTCGCGCCGCTCGGGTGCTCTTCCGGGGCCTGCGAAGATCCACAGGGCGACCAGGCAGACAAGGAATACGGCCACGGTCGTACCCGTAACTACGAGTGCGGCCTCGCGTTTCGCCTGCATGCCGGTGCCACACCGCTCGTCGGCCAGTGGCCGCAGCGAACGGCGTCTGATCACGAGCCGCCGAAGAGGTAGAGGGTCGGGTAGATGGCGACCCACATGAGATCGACGAAGTGCCAGTACTTGACGACGCCCTCGACGGGCCAGTGGTTGTCGGACCCGTAGTGGCCCAGGCGGCCCAGATTCCAGACGACCCCGAGCGCCAGGATGCCGGTCAGCACGTGGAAGGCGTGCAGCCCGATGAGCATGAAGAAGGCACTTCCGTAGATGGAGTTCGCCGGGAAGTCCGTTAGCGCCTCGTTGAACTCGATTCCGACGCCAACGAGGAACAGCAGGCCCAACACGATGGTTGTGAGCATCTCGCGCTGGAACAGTCGCCGGTTGTCGTGGGCCATGGCCGCCTCGGCCCGGAAGGCGCTGATGCTCGACCAGAGCAGCAGCAGGGTCAACAGGAGGGCGAGGCCCTGGTTCAGGTGTTCAGGTTGCTCCGTGCCGGACACCACGAACCTTGACGAGATGAATGCCGCAAACAGGAAGGTCTCTGATGCGAGAAACAGCCAGAGTCCCAGCCTGTTGGCGGCGGGGCGGTAGGTGGCCTCTGCCTGGCTGTGCCCAGCCTCGGGGGTGGTGGTCATGGCCATCAGGCGTTGCCTCCGTCGAGGGTCTTGAGGTCGCTGGAGTGCATGAAGACCTCGAGGATGAGTCCTCCCTTGAGGACAATGAACGGCAGGAGCCACAGGGTTGGTCTGTCGAGGGTCGTAGCCACGACGTACTCAATGAGGGTCAGGATGGCCAGGGCACCCGCCGTGAACCAGCCACGCTGGATCACAGCCGTCAGCCCCGCTGCGCCGTGGGCGTTGTCACTCATCGTCCGCTCCTTCGCCGGTCCCGGCCTGTTTAGGCTGTGCCTGCCCGCCCGCTGCCATGTCGGCAAACTCCGCATGGCGTGAGCCGGCGGTCCCGTACCCGTACGGGTGGCCGACAATGGTTGGTTGGCCGGAGAAGTTGTGCTCGGGCGGGGGAGAGGAGACCTGCCATTCGAGTGTGCTGGCGTTCCACGGGTTGTCGCCGGCCTTTGGACCGCGTATGGCCGCCGAGAGCAGGATGTACACGAGCAGCAGGAAGCTGCCTCCCAGCACAAAGGCTGAGATGCTGGACATCAGGTTGGCCCCCTCCAACTGCTCCGGGTAGTCGGCGATTCGGCGGTTCATCCCGTTGGTGCCGAGCCAGAACTGGGGCAGGAACGTGAGTTGGAAGGCGATGGTCAGCCAGAGGGCGAAGATGATCCCCAGCCGGTCGTTGATCATGCGGCCCGTGATCTTCGGGAACCAGAAGAAGATGCCGGTCAGGAAGGCGAACAGCATTCCTCCCATGATCGTGTAGTGGAAGTGGGCGACCACGAAGTAGCTGTCGTGGAGGCTCACATCGGTGACAACGTCGGCCAGGAAGATGCCGGTCACCCCACCCATCAGGAACTGGAAGACCCAGATCATGGCGAAGAACAGCGGTGTCTTCATCCACAACTTGCCACGCCACATGGTTGCCACCGCCGACAGGAAGATCACGCCCGTGGGAACCGAGATCATCTCGGAGGCGAACATGAACGGCCCGTGGAGGTAATCGGCCATTCCGCTGGTGAACATGTGGTGCGCCCAGACGATGACGCTCAGCCCGGCGATGCTGAGCAGCGAGACCACGACCGCCTTGTAGGCGAACAGTGGCTTGCGTGACATGTGGGTGATCGTCTCGAGCACTACTCCAAAGCCCGGCAGGACCATGACGTAGACGGCCGGGTGTGAGTAGAACCAGAAGAGGTGCTGGTAGAGCAGCGGGTCTCCGCCGGCGCCACCATCGAAGAAGACGGTTCCGGCAACCCTGTCCATGGCGATGAGGATCAGGGATGCGGCGAAGAACTGGGTTGTGAGCAGGCTGATCATCGAGGCTGCGAATGCTGCCCATACGAAGATCGGCAGCCTGCCCCAGGTCATGCCCGGTGCACGCATGGTGACGATTGTCGTGATGACGTTCAGGCCACCCAGGATCGAGGAGAGGCCGAAGGTGGTCACGGCAAGTACGAATAGAATCTGGCCACCGTTGTTGACGATGCTGAGTGGTGGGTAGGCGGTCCAGCCGGCGTCGAAGCTGCCGAGCGTGGGAGCGGCCAGCAGGCCGATTGCCACAGGCGGGATCAACCAGAAGGTCACCGCGTTCAGGCGTGGGAATGCCATGTCGTCGGCACCGATCATTATCGGAACCAGGTAGTTGCCGAAGGAGCCGAGGATTGCCGCAACAGCAACGGCGACCATGAGAATGCCGTGCATGCTCATGACCTGGTTGTAGCGGTCGGCGTTGAGAATTCCCTCGCCTGCCTGAGCCAACTCGAACCTGATGATCATGGCTGCGAGGCCGCCCAGCAGCAGGACCACGACGAAGGTTGCGAGGTACTGGACGCCTATCACCTTGTGGTCGGTCGAGAAGCCCAGGTAGCGCTTCCAGCCTGTGACCTCGAACTCCCGGGCTGGAAGGCCGAACCATTCCCGGACCCAGGTGTCGCCCATTCCGATTCCGAAGAGCCAACCGATGAGGCCGACCACGTAGCCGAAGACCACGCAGACCTCGTCGCCGAGGGATCCACCGCGGATCAGCCAGGTGAGGATCGCTCCGATGAGATATCCGAGGATGCCGAAGATGACGGCCCGCAGGAGTTGTCGCATGGTCTATCAGGCTCCTTCTGCCAGGTCGCTGACCCAGGCATCGAAGTCGGCGGGTGCCAGCACTGTTACCGGCATTGCCATCTGGGCGTGGCCGAGACCACAGATCTCCGCGCACTGCACCCTCAGGTTGAAGTCGTCTTCGAAGGATCCGACGCCCTCGGGTGTCACGTAGAGATGGGTGACCCTTCCCGGGACGGCGTCGATCTTCACCCGAAATCCGGGGATCCAGAAGGAGTGGACGAGGTCGAGGGAGGTGATGTCGAACCGGACCCGCCTGTCGGCTGGAAGGTAGAGCTGGTTGAAGGTCTCGGCACCGTTTTCGTAGTTGACCTTCCATGACCAGCGCTGGGCCTGGACCTCGACGACGATGTCGGCGCTCGGCTCACCGCGGAGTTCGGCGATGCCGATGAAGCCCGGGTTGACCGTGATCATCAGGGCCAAGATGAGCGTCGAGGCCACCCACAGTCGCACGAAGTTGCGGTTGTTGTGGACAGGAGGGCCGTCTTCGGTTGGGATGTCGTCGACCTGGACGCGAAAGCGCAGGAGGCTGGTGAGGAGGGCGGCTGCGACGCCGGCGAAGATGGGAATTGAGAGGCCCATGAGGAGGATGTAGGCATCGTCGACAATTTCTGCCTCGTGGGCCCACTGTGCCGGCAGCAGGTCGATGCCGAGCACCAGATAGAAGCCGATTGCTGAAAAGATGGCCCACAGAGAGCCAAACCAGATCCAGTCGTTTCTCCGGTCTTGATCCACCCCTGGTCCCCTATTCTCACGTCGCGTAGGGGCCGACCAGCCCCACTGGCGTGAACGGTACGGAGCGCCAGACGCGCCCGACAGGGACCAAGGTCCCTATTGCTGTCTGCATTCAGGCTGTCCGTTGTCTGGGATCGACTGGCAGCGTCGTTGCCGTCGGGACCATCGTCCCTAGCGGATCGGCCGGCCGTGACGCGACGGTGGTGTGTGGTCCCGGGTCCCCGGGGCCGCGTCCCGAACCAGGTCCGAGGTGTCGACCATGGCAATGAACGTGCAGCCGATCCCCTCGGTTTCTGAGCGGATCAACGAGGTCAGGTTGCTTACTGCGGCGATCGTCAACCGGGAGATACTTCCGAACGAGAACATGCTCTGGGCCGACCATCGTGGTGGTCACACGACCGAGGGCGACAGGGAGGAAGCTCGGGCGCTTCGGTCCAGTGTCAGGGCAAAGGTCAGGGAGGCGGGGCTCTGGGCGCCCCACCTGCCAGAGGAGTACGGGGGAGCGGGCCTCGATTTTCTGGAACTGGCCTATATGAAAGAGGTGCTCGCCTACGCGGTCGGTGCGTCATCACTGTTCGGCGTCATGGCCCCCAACTCGGGCAACCAGTTGATTCTCGTCCGTTACGGCACAGAGGAACAGAAGCAAAAGTGGCTGCTTCCGATGATCGAGGGACACATGCAGTCCGGTTTCTCGATGACCGAGCCGGACCAGCCCGGTTCGGACCCGCGGTCGCTCAGGACCACGGCAAGGCGCGACGGTGATGAGTGGGTCATCAACGGTCACAAGTGGTTCACGTCCAATGGCATGGAGGCAGATTTCTTCATCGTGATGTGTCGGACCGATGACGGGGGCGGCGAGGCAGACCGAAACTCCCGCATGACCCAGATAATCGTGCCCTCAGATACGGACGGTGTGAAGATCCTTCGGGGGATAGGAGTCTGGGGAGGCACCAGCGATCACTGCGAGATCGTCTACGACAACGTACGGGTGCCCCTCGAGAACCAACTCGGGGAGACGGGGTCTGGCCATCAGGCTGCTCAGGACCGCCTGGGTGCAGGACGTATCTACCACTGCATGAACTCGATTGGGCAGATGTGGCGGGCCTTTGACCTGATGGTTGAAAGGGCGGCCGAACGCACGGTCCACGGGGGTGTGCTGGAATCCAAGCAGTTCGTGCAGGGCTTTATCGCCGACTCCTACATGGACATCTCGGCTGCCCGTCTCATGACCATCAACTGTGCCGAGAAGATGCGTGACGGTTCCTACCCGAGGACCGATATCTCAGCGATCAAGGTCTTCGTGCCGGCTGCCTATGAGAGGGTGGTTGACCGGGCGATTCAGGTCTGGGGAGCCGCCGGGATCACCGACGACCTGCCCCTGGCCGCCATGTTCCAGACGGCCAGGTCGCTTCGGATAATCGATGGACCCGACGAGGTGCATCGGATCCTGATCGCCAAGAACGTGTCAGGGCATCATCGCTCCGGGGGCACCTGGGACTTCGGCAACTGATCTGGCGATGTCCGCTCAGCCTGCCACGTCCACCTGGGCAGTCTCGAGGTCGGGACCGCTGGGAGTTGTCTCGGCGAACCAGTCGGTCAGGTCGGGGTAGCGCTCGGCAACCTCCTCGACCCGGTGGCTGCGAGGGCACCTGACGCGCAGGTTCAACCCACATCCGGGGCATGCCCACTCATCGCCGCTGGCGCTCTTTCGCCACAGTGGGGAATCACAGGCGCCGCAGCGCTCCTGCCAGACGTTGCAGTCGACCGACGAGTAGCGCTTTGAGCTGAGCGGGCAGCCGGTGCCGTAGCAGACGGGCCAGTCGGGGTCGGGAACAATCGCCCAGACGGGGCACTTCTCAATGCAGTCGCCACAGTCGTCACAGGTCAGAGGGTTGATGATGAACAGCCCCAGGAAGGTGTCGGTCTTGCGTAGGGCTTCACGTGGGCAGGCGAACTCACAGGCACCGCAGCCGATGCACTCGTCTTCGATGACCTTGTGGCTCACCAGGCGTCCCCGTCCCCGATCCTTATCGGGCTGCTCAGGTGGCTGCGAGGGAGGCGGCCGTCACATCCTGTGGGTGGAATGGCCGCAGCGAGCGGAGGCAGCTGTTGCAGGCCCAGGGGGCCACGTTGACGGTGTCTGCGGTGCTCTTGAGGTTGTAGCGCTCACCGTCCCACTCCCAGTAGCCGTAGGGGAGGTCGAGCACCTGGTCGAGGGGTTCGCCGCAGTGGGGGCACGCCATTGCTTGCATTGTGGGTCCTTTCGGTGGTTCGTGTCAGGCCGATGCGGGCGCCAACTGGGCGGCACCGTCAAAGAACTGCTGGATCGTCTGGTTGAAGCGGAAGAACTTGTCGACGCCCATCGGGTCGTCGCCCCTGACGTCGATGCGGTCTCCCACGAGGGTCAGGCTGTTGATGGTGCGCCTGCCCGTCGCACGCCCGTTGGTGGTGATGTCATCGAACATCTCGCCCCAGGAGTCGGTGTCGCCCTCGAGCCAGCAGTCACAGGAGGCCTCTCCGCCCTCGGAGAGCGGGGAAACGTCTGCGCAGCCGAGGTCCTCAAAGCGCAGTCTGAGGCGAAGGTCGCTGCCCCCTTCGGCGGCCATGACCACCCCGAGGGTGAAGTCCACCTCGCCGAGGGTCTCGTACTGGTCGGGGTGGCCGTTCATCAGGTCTGCAAGGTCCTGGTAGAAGGCCAGATCGTTCGCTCTGTCTGACATGGTGGGTCCTTTCCTTTCAGGTGGCTCAGACGCCGGTGCGGTCGAAGGCGTCGATATCGATACCAAGCAGTTCAAGGGGCAGGTCGGTTCGGTCGATCCTGTTCAGCCCGGCCCTCTCGCAGCGCGCCAGGTAGGAGGTGAAGATCTTGGTGGCCAGCAGGGACTGCATCGGGAAGCCCTTGTCCTCGATGTGTTCGGACCCACCGCCCAGCAACATTGCCAGGGCCGATGACAGGACCGGTGAGGTGCCGAACTCGATGAGGAACTGCTCGCCGTGGTCGAGGGCCTCGTGGATCTCGTCTGCAACATCGGGGTCGCCGGCGATGGCCTGGCGTATGTGCATGGTGCCGTAGGCGACATGGCGTGCCTCGTCCTGCATGGAGAGGCGGAATATCTTCTTCTCGACGTGTGTAGGTGCGATCAGCTCGCCCTGGCGGAACACGTCGAGGATGAAGCCCTCGCCCAGCAGGTGCAGCAGGGCTGATGCCTGTGTGTAGGTCTTTGCCTCGAGGATGCTGCGCAGCAGGCTCTCATCACCGGAGCCAGCTAGCAGCAGGCCGCCGCCGTTTGCCAGCGCCCTCTTGCGGAACACGTCGGCGTGGCGTGCCTCGTCCATGATCTGGGTCGCCAGGAACATCTTGGCCTCGACGAAGTGGTGGTTCATGCGCCACATCCACTTGGCCGGCAGGTCCGTTGCGATCATCTCAATTTCGGTGAGGACGGTGCAGAGCTGGCACATTGCGTGCTCGATGTCGGAGGGGAGCTCCTGGAGTTCGTTCCAGGGGATATCCCGGGTTGACGACCACTGACGGGCCACAGCCTCCTCGTAGAGTTCGACAACGTTGTCGGCCCAGACCTGTGACTTGTGGTTGAGGATGTAACCCATGTCGGGCGTGTCCTCGTCGATGTCGGCTCCGCGGGGAGCCATGGAGCGGTACGGGGGTTCCTCCAGCACCTCACCGTAGGTGCCGGTTGCGATGTCCATCATGGTGAGGCCCCGACGGCTGGGAACGGGGTTCATGCCCCATTCGGCCCTGGTTCCCCTGAGCCACGACCAGTCGAGTGGGGTGCCCATCGGGGTCATCTCTGGTAGTTCGTGGACGCTCTCGTCGGTGGCCAGTGCCATCTTGTGCTCCTGTTCTTTCCAAACCCCAAGCGATAACGGCTGTTATCGCAGTTCAGACAAGTGAAACGTTGCTATCAGGGAATCCGATAGGGCATTAGGTCCCTAGATACGAAAAATGACGCCGAGCGCATGTAGGTTCGAGGCCAGAAGCCGACAACACGGAGATGACGGGTGGATCCACAGGACAAGAAGACGGCGCTGCGGGCGATCAACTACGGGCTCCACGTCCTCACAGCCACCGACGGCGAGAACTACGGCGCGGGCGGCACCAACTGGCTCACACAGGCGTCATTCGACCCGCCCCTGGTGGTCGCCGGCGTAAAGGCCGACAGCGGCTCGGCTGCGATCATCGGGTCAACCGGGGCATTCGCCGTGAACGTCCTCGGGGCCGACCAGCTGGACATCGCAAAGGCCTTCTTCCGCTCCACGTCGGTCGAGGGCGAACTGATCAACGGCCATGGTTTCGAACCGGGCCCGGCAACCGGGTCGCCGCTGCTGGTCGAGTGCGCCTACTGGTTCGAGGCCCGGGTAACCGACACCGTCAAGCGCGGCGATCACACGATCTTCGTGGCAGAGGTAGTCGAGGCTGGCGTCCGTGACGACTCGGTGGTGCCGCTGCTGCTCCGCGACACCGGCATGAACTACGGCGGCTGACCGGGTCAGGTGCGGGCGGCCCGGTAGGAGAGCCAGGTGCCCTCTTCGAAGTCGTACAGCTTGCAGGTGCGGGTGGCCATCAGGTAGGTGCGCAGGCGCAGCTTGCGGTCGATGGTGCGGTCCGGGAATGCTGCCGTGATGGCCCGGGCGGCTTCATTCAGGCGGTAACAGGGGATGCGCATGTCCACGTGGTGGGGTGTGTGCACGAAGATCCAGTGGAAGAACAAGTTGACGATCTTCGGCATCCGCAGGATTGTCGTGCCGTCGAGCTGGCCTGCGACCTTGGTCCAGCCGCGGCGGGTGTGCCAGCGGATCTCAGGGGTGATGTGGTGGACGTAGACGGTCCAGCCGATCACGTGGGTGAAAATCAGGAACGGGATCACCATCAACTTGGTGATCATCCAGATGGAGCCCAGGAGGTTGCCGGAGCCCAGGCCGCCCAGGAACGCCGCACCGGTAGCTGCAGCCAGAACGGCCAGGTACAGGAAGTAGCGGTCACGGCGAATCGCCGAGGCCCACTTGGCCGGCGGCTGACGGAAGGCGATCATCTTGTTCCACCAGACCTCGCGCAGGTAGTACGGCAGAGGTCCCAGCACCGACCACTCGACGCGGTGGCGCAGGCGCCCCCAGGGACCCATGGCCCGGTATTCATCAACCGTCGCCGGATGCCAGACGAAGTCCATCCCCTGCCTGACCGTGTGGCCATGGTGGATGCGGTTGTGGCCGAGGATCCAGGCCTCGTAGATGTGAAATGAAGGAACTAACAGGAGCTTGCCGAGAGCGACGTTCAGGCGGCTGTTGTCTGTCAACGCACCGTGGGCGGCGTCATGGCCGAGCACGAACATTGCAGCGACCATGAGGCCGGCAAACGGGATCAGGAGCAGTGTCAGCCACCAGGTGGGGCTGAGCACGATTCCGGTGATCACGGCTGCGTAGAGCACAACGTCGCGGGCGACCAGGGCCAACCCGCGGGCGGTGGAACGCTCTCGACAGGATGCCGGCACGACATCGATGACATCTTTGAGGATCAGCGCCGTGGGTTCCAGGGTCTGCATCTTCGGCCTCAGATCCGGGGTGGTCGATGGTGGAAGTTCAGGATCCGGCAACTGCCGGAATACCGTAGGCAGCAGCCGTTTCTCGGGCACAGGATAGGGCCCCAGCGGCGAGAAGGGGCTCCAGCGCTCCGGGGATGTTCACTGGAGTGTGGTCTCGCCGACCGGTCGGTGCTCATCAGGCTTGAGCAGCCATGCGCCGAGGGCCATCGTGACGATTCCCATCACCACCGTGGGTGTCCAGCTCCCGGAGAGGTCGCGCATGACACCTCCCATGACCGGTCCGATGGCGCCGGCCAGACCCATCGATACGCCCTGCAGGCCCATGAGGAGACCCAGGTCGCCTTCGTCGAAGTGGCTGCGGGCGTACACACTCTGGAGCGGGGTGCTCGCACCCATTGCCAGACCGGCGAGAATGGCGAATGTCAGGCCCGCCGGAATGCTCCCGATGAGCAGGAAGGCGATGCCCGCTGCGCTGACGAGGAAGGCAAGTCTCAGCAGCGCGCCTGAGCCGTGGCGTTCAACCAGGCCGGTCAGGCCGAGGCGGCCAAAGAACTGAAAGAGGCCGCGTAGGCCTCCAATTGTGCCCGCCATCGCCAGGCTCACACCTGAGGCTGTAAGTATCGGAACCTGGTAGACGAGCACCGACGCGAAGGCGATGCCGGTCATCACGTAGGCGGCCATCATTCGCTTGATAGCGGGCCTTCCCAGAGCGCTGCGTATCGCATCCAACGGCTTCAGAGAGGGCCCCGAGCGGGTGCTGCGTGCGTCAGAGGTGAGGCTCGCGGCCAGCAGGCCGCCACCGACCGCCAGCAGGGCGAGGACACGTGCGGCCGTTCGCCAGTGCCACGTCGTGACCATCCATGCGGTCAGTGGGAGGTAGATGGGGCTACAGAAGGCGCCAATGAGGGTTACCACGGTGATTGCCTGGTCCGGTCGGTGTGGGCGCAACCTGGCGGCAGCGGCAGTTGTTACATGGTAGAAGCCGGTGGCACCGGTGATCCCGGCACCCAGGGCGTACAACAGGCCGAAGCTGACAGGGTGGTCAGCCCAGGTGGAGGCGAGGAGCAGGCCGCCGCCAAGAAGCGCCTGGAGCAGGAAGGGGCCGGGCCCCCCGAAACGATCCAGGAGGCGGCCACCGGTGAAGGATCCGAGACCCGTGAACAGCATCGCCCCCCCGAAGGTGACGCCCAGAGCGGTGGTGCTCCACCCCATGTCGTCGCTGATCGGTCCTATCAGGACGCCGAACCCGTACATCCATGACCCGTACGACGTGATGGTTAGGAGGCCGAGCGCAGCCACGCCGGACCAGCCTTGCTGAACCCTGTGCTCTTCTGGATCTGGCAAGGCGTCCCTCAGCCCGGCCCGGGCTGGTCCGGCGTGTCCCGCACCCAGGCAGATCCATTGTGTCGGCGCACCACCCGAGCTGGCGACCCGACCACCACACAGTTGTCGGGGACAACGCCCCGGACCACCGAGTTGGCTCCCACCACAACGTGGCTGCCGATTTGTGCCCCGGGCAGTATCACCGCACCGGATCCGATCCAACTTCCTGACCCGATCGAGACAGCATCGTCTCTGGGCGTCTGGGTTCCAATCGGCTGGTCGAGGTCCTCATAGCCGTGGTTCTGGTCGGTGATGTAGATGTTCATTCCCATGTAGACGTCGTCACCGATGTCGATGGAGAAGTGCCCGACGATCGCCGTTCCCCTGCCGATCACGCAGCGGTCGCCGATGCTCACCACAGGGTCTGTGACCATTTCCTGGCCGGGCCCCATTCCTGCCGACAGGGTGACGTGGGCGGCAATGAGAGTGTCGTTTCCCAGCCAGATCCAGCGCTCGCCAAAACCAGCTCCGGGTGGCCATGCCACGATGCTTCCCGTTCCAAATCTGCCGTAGTTCCGTGCAGCCTTGTCTGTGGGGCCGATGGCCGCCACCCTGCCGGCCCACATGGATACCGAGCGCACAACGGAGCCAACAATCGACGTGAACGCTGACGTGACCCCCGGCATGCCGGGACCCTAGCCGTCGCCGGGAAATGGTCAGGCTGTGGAAGGGCCTGCCGCCACCTCGTTTGCCTCAAGCGGCAGGGCGAGGCGGTCTAGGAAGAAGTGGACGGTCGGACCTATGACAACGAGGAACCAGACCGTGCCCCATCCGACCGTGCCGCCGAGCAGCATCCCGCCGATGAGGGCAGCGGCCTCGATGCCGAAGCGGGCCTTCCAGATGGTGATCCCACGCCGACCGAGAGCGGTCATGAGGCCGTCACGGGGGCCCGGTCCGAGACCGGCGCCGAGGTAGAAGCCCGAGCCGATGGCTACGACAATCGGCCCCGTCAGGGTCAGGGCGACACGGACGGCCACGCTGGCCGGCTCGTCGAAGACCCAGAGGACGGCGTCGAGCACCAGACCCACGACAATGACGTTGGCGATGGTTCCGACCCCGATCGGCTCTCTCAGAACCAACATCGCCAGGAGCAGAACGGCGCCCACGAGGATCACGGCCGTACCGATTGTCAGTGGCGTCTGCTCTGCCAGGCCCTGGTGGAACACGTCCCAACCGGGAAGCCCGTAGTCGGCGAGCACGATCATGCCGAGGCCGATCCCGAAGAGTGCCAGGCCCAGGAGCAGCCGCGGTGTTCGCCTGAGCAGGCGCTGTGTCTGTGAGATGACGCGATCCGGTTCAGGCCAGGATGCAGGTCATGTCGGTCTCGCAGCACACGGGCGACTTGATCTGGCCATGCTCGTTCGGACACCTCGAAACCTGCACGCTCGGTCCGTCGTCCATGATGAGGGTGTCGTCCAGGAGGGGAGCGTTGCACGTGCCGCAGATGGCGTTGACCGA
>JABHCN010000053.1 GCA_018673475.1 Actinomycetota bacterium
GTCCACCCCTACACGCACCTCGTCGACCAACTTCGCTGCCCTGTCCGGAAACGGCCGCCCAGCAATCCGGTAGGCGAAGTCCATCCGCTCGACCGGCAACGGTGAAAGGCGTTCCTCAAGGGCAACCAGGCCCACCTGATTGCGGTCGGACCCGGCACCGGGGGTCAGGAAGAGTCCGGCTGGTGGCATCCGGCGATGGTAGGCGCGACCCGGCGTCGATCCGGAGCCACGGGTAGCCTCGCCCCATGGCCGATACCGGTGACCACGACAGGCTGGTCTCCACCATGACCGGGGGCATGGCACCCGACCCTGCGCCCTTCACCGGAAGCGACCGCCTCCACCCCGACGGTCGCCCGAAGGACGCCTTCCGTGACGAGCTGAGGCATGTCCCCGTTATTCGCAACATCGTCACCGTGGCGACAACCGCTGCCCTACCCGTTCTGGTCGTCTGGGCTGCGGTCGCCCTCAGCAACCCCGTGGCATGGGTCCTGGCGGTTCCGGCAATGGCGCTGTCCCAGAACCGCCTGTTCATCCTCCACCACGAGGCCGCCCACCGGGTGTTGTTCCCGAACCGGCGCCTCAACGACCTGATCGGAATCACCCTCATCGGCTGGTTGACATTCGGAACCGGCAGCCACGGCTACCGCCTGGGACACATCAACCACCACCGCGACGAGTTCGGCCCGAAGGAACCCGACTTCCTGCTCTACGCCCTCTACCCCGTCAGCCGTGCATCCATGCGGCGAAAGCTGACGAGGGACGCCACCGGAATCTCGGCATTTCGGATCGTGCGGCCACGGTTCAAACGGCTGGGAAACACCCGGCACCGGCGCCTGACACTCATGTTCATTGGAGGTCAGGCTCTCATCGCAACCATGTTCTGGACTGCCGGCCACCCCTGGTTGTACCTGTTCTTGTGGGTTGTGCCGTGGGTGTTCCTCTATCAGGTACTGAACCGGCTCCGGGCAATCGCCGAACACGGCGGCATGACCCGGTCAACCGACCGCCGACGGGCCAGCCGCCACGTGCGCCAGACCCCGCTGGCACAGGCGCTGCTGGTTCCCTGCAACGTCGGCTACCACGTCGCACACCACGTCGACCCGACCGTCCCCATGCATCACCTGCCCAGACTGCACACGGCTCTCGTGGAGGACGGCTACATCACCGAGGACCTGGTCTGGCCCTCGTACAGGAACCTCTGGCAGGCACTTGCCGCCGGCCCTGGCCCCCTGAACCCGGCTGTGACCTAGGTGATCTGACGGAGGGTCTCAGCCAACTCGCCGGCCCGGGCTCTCAGGTCGTCGTGTTCCACCCCGCCGTCAGCGAGCAGGGCCGCAAGTTCCGCCGACCGCTCCCCCAGCGAGTTCCACAGACCCGGATCGATACCGAACGGAGGTCGGTGCCCACCAAGGACGGGTGCCAGGTCGACCAGGTTCTCAACACCCGAGTTGTCCCGGGCATCACGCCTAAGCCTGTCGCAGGCAACAAACAGGTCGGTCAGCAGGCTGTTGGCGTCGAGACCCTCCAACTCCGGGCGGTCATCGGCAGCCCCCTGGAAGGCGTCGATGGCGGCCTCCACGGTGTCCTCGTCGGCAGCCATCACAACCAGATCACCCTGGGCATCGAACTCGTGGGCGACCGCCAGCCTGCCGAGCAGTTCGCTGAACGCCGTCTGCTCGTCGGCACCCCACCCGGCCATCTCATATGCCAACTGCTCGCCATCGGGGTCCAACTTGGGCAGACCCGTCGACTCGGCCTCCTCGACCGCCAGGTCAACGGCAACCTCATCAACCTCGGACACGACGAGCGTGGCGCCCTGCCACGTGTGGGCAATGCCCGAAACGGTGAGCAGCTGGTCGAGGATGCGGCGGCTCTCACCAGCCCACTCGTGGAGTTCGTATGCCAACTGATCCTGAAGTGTCGGTCCAGCCTCAGGCGACGGAACCTCATCGACCAATTCGACCCCACACTCGACGCAGTCGGACACGCCGTCCGCATACTCGATCCCGCACTGGAAGCACCATCTCACGGGCGTCATCCTGACACCTGCAGGCCTCTTCCGAAACCACCCCCTCACACAATTCGGCCAGCTGACCCCAGACGGCCCGCATAGCGCTGCCCGGCCGCTAACGTCGAAAGCCATGACCGGACAGCCCATGGCCCCAGACCGCAACCTGGCACTCGAGTTGGTGAGGGTCACCGAGGCAGCGGCCCTGGCAGCCTCACGCTGGATGGGCCGCGGCGACAAGGAGGGCGCCGACGGAGCTGCAGTCGACGCGATGCGACACGTCCTCAACTCGGTCAACATGGACGGCATCGTCATCATCGGCGAAGGCGAGAAGGACGAGGCGCCAATGCTCTACAACGGCGAAACCCTCGGCAACGGCAGCCCACCCAGAACCGACATTGCCGTCGACCCCATCGACGGAACCACCCTCACCTCGTTGGGCCGCGCCAACGCCATAGCCGTCATCGCCGCCAGCGAACGCGACACCATGTTCGACCCCGGCCCCTGCGTCTACATGGAGAAGATCGCCGTCGGCCCAAGCTGTGCCGACGCCATCGACATAACCAAATCGCCAACCCAGAACCTGGAATCGATCGCCGAGGCCAAGGGAGAAGATGTCAGGGACCTGACCGCCGTCATTCTCGACCGCGACCGGCACTCTGAACTCATAGCCGAAGTGCGTCAGGCCGGAGCCCGGATACGGCTCATCCCCGACGGCGACGTCGCCGGCGCCATCTCGGCTGGCTGGTCCGGCGCCGGCGCAGACGTGCTGTTTGGCATCGGAGGCACACCCGAGGGAGTCATTGCCGCTGCCGCCCTGAAATGTCTCGGAGGAGCACTCCAGGGCAGGCTCTGGCCACGCAACGAAGCCGAACGCACCGCCGCCGTCGAACAGGGCTACGACCTCGACCAGGTGCTACACACCGACGACCTGGTATCGGGCGACAACTGCTTCTTCGCCGCCACCGGAATCACCGACGGAGACCTCCTCAAGGGCGTCCAGTACACGACCGGTTCGGCACACACGCAGTCGATCGTCATGAGGTCCATGTCGGGCACCGTGCGCGTCGTCGATGCGCACCACAAGCTGGACAAGCTGGAGACCTACTCCTTCGGCTACTGAGTCTCTTTTTCTGCTCGCCCTAGGGACAGGCGTGTCTGGCAACCCGCGCTGGGGGCCATCGCCGGGCTCCGTATTGATCAGGCTTCGGCGTTTGCGACTGCGAGCCGCACATCGGCCCTTGCAAGGGCCTCGGCTGCCGCCGCATCGTCCCTGTCGGCTGCCAGGGCCACCTCGGCGACCTCTCTTGCTGCACGGGCACGATCCACGTCGATCTCATCAGCAGCCTCGGACACGTCCGAGAGAATGGTCACCATCGTTCCGGCCACCTGCACGAACCCACGGTGCACCGCCAGGGTGTCACGGCCACCATCGGAATGGATGACGTCGACCGACCAGACCGCCAACACGCCGATGAACGGCACGTGACCGGGCTGGAAGGCGATCTCGCCACCACCCACGGTGCGGGCGATGACCATCTCGGCCTCGCCGCTGTAGGCAATGCCCTCGGGGGAGACCAGCTCCACCTGGAACGTCATGGTGGTCTCTAGCCCTCTAGCTCGCGTGCCTTGCGGCGCACATCGTCGGCGCCGCCCGCATTCAAGAAGGCCTGCTCGTGAAGGTCGTCCAGGTCGCCGTCGACGATGGCGGCGAACGAATCGACCGTCTCCTCGACCGACACCGTGACACCGGGCAGACCGGTGAACACCTCGGCCACGTTCATCGGCTGGGACAGGAACCGCTGGACCTTGCGGGCCCTCGACACCGTGATCTTGTCCTCTTCTGAGAGCTCGTCGAGGCCCAGGATGGCGATGATGTCCTGCAGTTCCTTGTAGCGCTGCAGGATCTCCTGGACACGGCGGGCCGTGTTGTAGTGCTTCTCGCCGACGACCTCGGGGGTGAGGATCGTGGACGTGGAGGCCAACGGATCAACAGCCGGGTAGATGCCCAGAGCGGCGATGTCACGGCTCAACTCGGTGGTTCCGTCGAAGTGGGTGAACGACGTGAACGGGGCCGGGTCGGTGTAGTCATCGGCGGGCACGTAAACAGCCTGCATCGACGTGATGGAACGGCCACGGGTGGTCGTGATGCGCTCCTGGAGTTGGCCCATCTCGTCAGCCAGGGTGGGCTGGTAGCCCACAGACGACGGCATGCGGCCCAGCAGGGTCGACACCTCGGAACCGGCCTGCACGAAACGGAAGATGTTGTCGATGAACAACAGGACGTCCTGACCCTGGACGTCGCGGAAGTACTCGGCCATGGTGAGTGCCGACAATGCAACGCGGAGGCGCACGCCCGGCGGCTCATCCATCTGGCCGTAGACGAGGGCTGCCTTTTCGAGCACGCCCGACTCGCCCATCTCAAGGTAGAGGTCGGTTCCCTCACGGGTCCGCTCACCGACACCGGCAAACACCGACACACCACCGTGGTTGGTGGCGACACGGTTGATCATCTCGGTGATGAGAACCGTCTTGCCCACGCCGGCGCCGCCGAACAGGCCGATCTTGCCGCCCTGCAGGTACGGGGTGAGCAGGTCGATGACCTTCACACCCGTCTCGAACATCTGGGCCTTGGGCTCAAGGGTGTCAAATGCCGGGGCCTGGCGGTGGATCTCCCAGCGCTCGGTGATCTCACCCAGCGGTTCGTTGTCGAGCTGGTCACCGATGACGTTGAACACGTGGCCGAGGGTCACGTCGCCCACCGGAACGGTGATGCCGTTGCCGGTGTTGCGGACCACGGTGCCACGGGTGAGGCCATCGGTCGGCTTCATGGCAATGGCACGCACGCGGCCGTCACCGATCTGCTGGGCTACCTCGGCGACGATCGTGATGCTCTCGCCGTCGACGACCACGTCGAACTCGAGGGCCGTGTTGATCTCGGGAAGCTCCCCTGGCGGGAACTGGGCGTCGATCACAGGCCCTGCGATGCCGACGATGTATCCGTCCCTTAGTTGGACGGCCTCTGCGGCTTCGGTGACGGTCATTAGTTGCTCCTGGCTCTCTCTACGCTTCTGAAGCGGTCTGGTCGGTCAGTTCCGGTTACCCACGGGCACCGGTGTGTCGGTCGTGTCGTCGTCGCTGCCAAGGGCCTCGGCGCCGCCGACGATCTCCATGATCTCGGTGGTGATGGCGTCCTGGCGGGCCTGGTTCATCTCACGTGACAACTTGACGATCATGTCCTCGGCGTTGTCGGTTGCGGCCTTCATGGCCCGCTGACGGCTGGCATGCTCAGAAGCTGCCGACTCCAACAGTGCACCGAACAGGCGGGCCTCGACGTAACGGGGAAGCAGCGCCTCGAGCACCGCCTCGGGAGACGGCTCGAACTCGAAGGATGCGACGGCTCCGGCCTCTCCGCCACCCTCCTCTGCCATGGTCTCGGTGCTCTCCAGCGGCAGAAAGCGCCTGACGGCGACCTTCTGGCTGCCGATGCTGATGAACTCGGTGTAGACCAGCTCGACCCGGTCGATCTCACCGGACTCGAAGAGCTGCGCCACCGTGTCGGCGACGGCCTTGGCGTCCTCGTAGGTGGGGTTGTCGCTGATTCCCTCGGTGAACGAATCGATCCGATAGTTGCGGAACCGGAAGTAGTCGCGGCCCTTCTTGCCGATGATGATGAGGGCGTAGTCGGCACCCTCGGCCCGGGCGTTCTGCACCTGGCGTTCAGCAGCACGGATGATCGAGGAGTTGTAGGGGCCGGCCAGGCCACGGTCCGAGGTGATCAGAACCACGCCGACCCGCTCGACCTTCTCGGCCTCGCGCAGCAGCGGATGGTCCACCTGGGTTCCGGCGGCGGCCAGGTTCTCGATGACCTGTGTGATCTGGCGCGAATAGGGGGCCGATGCCCGTGCCCGCTGCTGGGCCTTCATCACCCGTGTTGCGGCGATGAGCTCCATGGCCCTCGTTATCTTCTTGGTCTTCTGGACGCTCGTGATACGGCGCCGCAGAACCCGCTCCCTACCGCCTGCCATGGTCAGCTCCCACTGCAGTCGCAACGCGCGCCGTCAGCGCAACGCAGGTGCCCATGGCACGGTCGGGTCGGGTGGCCGGGGTCACTCGGAGTCGGCCTCGGCGTCACCGGCGGTGATGTCCTCTTCGGGGAGGGTCGTGTCGGCATCGACGATGTGGGAGCCGGTCGCCTCGGCGTCGGTGCCGGGGTGTACGGAAGTGTCGGCCTCTGACGACTGGAACTGCTCTGCGAAAGCGGTGATTGCCGCCTCGAAGGCCGCCTCGTCGCCGATCTTGCCGGTCTCGCGGATGACATCCAACTGGGCAATCTCGCGGGTGCGGAACCAGTCCAGAAGCTCGGCCTCGAAGCGCTGTACGTCGACAACGGCCACATCGTCGAGGTGACCACGGGTTCCGGCCATAATCGAAACGACCTGCTCCTCGACCAGCAGCGGCGAGTTGAGGCCCTGCTTGAGAAGCTCGACCAACCTGTAGCCACGGTCCAGCTGGGCCTGTGACACGGCATCCAGGTCGGATCCGAACGCGGCGAAGGCCTCCAACTCCCTGAACTGCTGCAGGTCCGACTTGAGGGTTCCCACCGCGCTCTTCATGGCCTTGATCTGGGCCGCCGAGCCGACACGTGACACCGAGATGCCCACGTCCACTGCCGGTCGAACACCGGACTTGAAGAGGTCGTCCTGGAGGAAGATCTGGCCGTCGGTGATCGAGATCACGTTGGTGGGAATGAACGCCGAAACGTCGCCGGCCTTGGTCTCGATTACCGGGAGGGCCGTCATGGAACCGCCACCCAGGTCGTCGCTGAGCTTGGCTGCCCGCTCCAGCAGGCGGCTGTGCAGGTAGAAGACGTCGCCGGGGAAGGCCTCGCGGCCCGGTGGGCGGCGTAGCAGGAGCGACATCTGGCGGTAGGCCTCGGCCTGCTTTGAGAGGTCGTCGTAGACGGCGAGGGCGTGCCCGCCGTTGTCCATCCAGTGCTGCCCCATGGCACAACCTGCGTAGGGCGCCAGGTACTTGAACGGCGCCGGCTCGGATGCCGGGGCAACCACCACGACCGTGTACTCCATGGCCCCGTGGGCCTCCAGTACCGCCACGTTCTGGGCGACCGTGGAGGCCTTTTGGCCGATGGCCACATAGACGCAGTTCACGCCCTGGCCAGCCTGGTTGATGATGGTGTCGATGGCGATCGTGGTCTTACCGGTCTTGCGGTCGCCGATGATGAGCTCGCGCTGGCCACGGCCGATCGGGATGAGCGAGTCGATGGCCTTGATGCCGGTCTGCATCGGCTCATGCACGGGCTTGCGGCCCATGATCCCGGGAGCCTGGATCTCCATGCGGCGCTGCACCGTGTTGGTGAGCGGGCCCTTGCCGTCGATGGGCTCGCCCAGGGCGTTCACCACACGACCCAACAGGCCGTCACCCACGGGCAGCGACAGGATGTCGCCTGTGGCCCGCACGATCTGGCCCTCTTCGATGTCGTCGACCTCGCCGAGCACCACCGCACCGATGGCGTCCGCGTCGAGGTTCAGCGCCAGGCCGAACGTGCCGCTCTCGAACTGGAGCAGTTCGTTGACAGCTGCGTCGGGCAGGCCGGACACACGGGCGATGCCGTCGCCGACCTCGATGACGTGGCCGACCTGGCTCTGCTCGAGGCTGGGCTCAAAGCCATCCAGGTTCTTCTTGATCGCAGCGGCTATTGCGTCCGTGTCAATCGTGAGTTCAGGCATGTTCTCTCTCGTCTCGTGTGCGAATGTGTCTTCCGCTACTCAGCGGAAGCTCTCTCGGAGCTGGTTGAGGCGGCGTCGGACGCTGCCATCGATGATGTCGTCGCCTATCTCGGTCACCACGCCGCCCAGCACGGACGGGTCAATGACCACCTTCACCTCAACCTCTCTACCGGTTGAGGTGTGGATGGCGGCCTCGAGGCGGCTGCGCTGATCGGCGCTCAGGTCGATTGCCGAACGGACCGTGGCGACCGCCCTGTTGCGGGATGCGGCACCACGCTCGACAACGGCTGCGACGATTGCCGGCAGGTCGGCGGCGCGGCCGGCTGCAACAACCATCGAGACCAGCGCCGCAGTGGTAGCCGAGGCCTTCCCGTCGAGCAGGTCCTCGACCACCTGCTGACGGCGTGCGGCCGGAACCACCCCGTCGGCGAGGGTCGCCCGCAGGTCGTCGTTTGAACCCAACGCCTGGGCGAACTGGAACAGTTCGTCCTCGACAGCGGTCAGGTTGCCCTCGGCCGCCGCAACGGCGAACAGGGCGTCTGCGTAGGCGTCAACCCGAGGATCAGCCATTGCTCCCGGCCACCTCGTCGATGTAGGCGTCGATCAGGCGGCCCTGGACCTCGGCATCGAGGCTGGACTGCACAACCCGTTCGGCTGCGCCCAGGGCGATTCCGGCGACCTCGGCGCGGAGGTCGGCGATCGCCTGCTGGCGTGCCGATTCAATGTCGGCTGCCGCACGCTCTCGCATGTCGGCGATATCTGCCTCGGCGCGGGCCGACAGGTCGGCCTTGAGCTGGTCGGCGGCACCGCGTGCCTCGTCGATCAACCTGGAGGCCTCACCCTTGGCATCTCCCAACCGGGCCTGGTAGTCGGCCTCAACCGCCCTGGCGTCGATCTTGGCCTGCTCGGCGGCATCCAGATCACTTGCGATGCGCTCTGCACGTGCATCCATGGCCCCCTTCACGGCCGGGAAACCCTTCTTGGCCATGAAGAAGAACAGGAGACCGAAGGACAGGGCCCCCCAGATGATCTCGTTGGTCTCGGGGAGGATGGGGTTCGGGGCCTCGAAGCACTTCTCAAGGTCCTTTTGGACCTCTTCGTCATGCAGCGTCTCCTGAAGGTCGCCGTGGTTCTCCTCAACGGCCTCTGCGAGGTGCTCGGCCATACAGCCGCCGACGCTCTCGCCGGAAGCCCCGGCGGGGCCGGCGAAGGCCACAAGGCCCAGCACGGCGATCAGCGGTGCCGCTGCCAGGCGGTTCCGTCGTTGGCTCATGGGTTCAACTCTCTCTCGGTCGATTGTGTCAGTTGGTCGTCTGTTCCGAATCCGCCGACTGCCTAGGGCAGCAGCAGGATGAAGACGACGAAACCGATCAGGGCAAGCGCCTCGGTGAAGGCGATGCCGAGGAACATGGTCGTACGCGCCATACCGGCGGACTCGGGCTGGCGGGCCATCGCCGAGATGGCATTGCCGACCACTGTTCCGATACCGATGCCGGGGCCGATGGCCGCGAGGCCGTAACCGAGGCCGGCGCCGATGGCCTTGAGGCCCTCGACCATTTCACCGGCTGCCGTCTGCGCCAAAACGTTCAGCACTTGGATTCTCCTGTGTTTGATGTGTTGTCAGGCCGGAGTGTCCGACCCTCTTGGTTATTGAACTTGTGGGTAGAGATCTTGTTCGCCAACTGGGGATCAGTGGGAGGGGTGCATCGAGCCGCCGATGTAGACAGCCGTCAGGATCGTGAAGATAAAGGCCTGCAGGACCGACACCAGAATCTCGAAGCCCGTCATCAGCACCAGCATGGCGAAGGGTCCGATGGCGCCAATGTAGGTGGAGCTCCAGAGGACCTGGGTAAGAACGGCGAACGTGACGAGCAGGAGGTGACCGGCGACCATGTTGGCCCAGAGCCGGATGGCCAGCGAGAAGGGCCGCACCACGAACGTGGAGACCAACTCGATGGGGGTCACTATCAGGTACAGCGCTACGGGCACACCCGGAGGGAAGAGGGAGTTCTTGAGGTAGCCGAAGAAACCCTGCGACCTGATTCCTACGTAGTTGTAGATGACCCAGACAACGAGGGCCAGGGTGATCGGGATGGCCATGCGGCTGTTGGCGGGGAACTGGATTCCCGGGATCACCTCGAAGATGTTCGAGAACATGATGAAGAAGAACATCGTGGTGAGGAACGGCATGAACTTGCGCCCCTCGGGGCCGATTGTCTGCAGAACCACCGACTCCTCGATGAAGTCGATACCTGATTCGGCCACGTGCTGGATGCCTGCCGGCACGAGGGACTGCTTCGGGCGGCCGGCCAGGGTAAAGATGACACCTGTGATCACCACGGCGGCCATGTAGATGAGGACGGTCTTGTTGATGGCGTACGCCGTCCCCGAAAAGAAGATGTCGGGCCACTCGAAGAGATGGCTGACCGGCGGAAATTCGAGCGCTAGCACGTTCACTTGGAGTGGTTCTCCTCTGGAGTGACTTGTGAGACAGGTTCAGGGGCCAGACCGGGAAAGGCCAGCGACGCCGAGACGTGCCGGGTCTCCCAGGTGAGAAGGCCCAGGTGGGTGACGAGAAGGGTGATGGCGAAGGGTACGGCCGAGAACCAGTCGCCGCTTCCCTTGAGCACCACGGCGATCACGGCCAGTGCGCCGAGGCGGATGAGGTAGCCGAAAAGGACCGCCCCGTAGAGGGCGTTCAGAGAGATGCGAACAGCGCGGGTGATGATTGCCGCACCGATCAGGAAGTTGGCCACCACCAGGATTAGGGCGACGGCCGCGGATGCAGCTCCGGTAGCCCCCCAACCAACAGCGCCGACAGCTACAAAGACAGGTGCGACCCAGACGGCCCGCTTGGCGAGATCACGCGCTATGTCGCGCTCAGGGGTCACCTCTGAGAGATCGGCAACGAAGGTGGAGGAGTCAGACATTTTCAGCCCCCGCCTGCCATGCGGCACGACGCTCGGCTGCGGCACGGTCCATCCGGTCGCTGTAGCTGCGGTACAGCTTCCAGGTGGCGTATCCGGCCGTGAACAGCGCGAATGAGATCGTGAACACGGGGAACAGGCCCAACTGGCGGTCTACCAACCAGCCCAGAAACCCGAAGATGGCCGGCGTGACCGCCAACTCGAAGGCAGCTGCGAGAGCATCGCCGAAGCCCTGTTCCAACTCGCGCGTTCCGACCTGTTGCATCCGCAGATCCCTCCGACCGGATTGTCACCGGTCACCATCGTTGCCCCCGCGACGACGGCCGTCTGGAGCGCTTGTGAATCTAATCACCAATGTGGAAAGCAACAACCCGAACCCGGTGTGACGAATGCCCCACTCAACCCTGGGCGCCACCGTCTCCGTCGACCCACCCGGCCCGCGCCGAACCGCGCAACCTGGGATGGAACACCGTGAAGAGGAGCAGGCAGACGGCAGCTATCCCGATCGGAACGATGGCATCGCCTGACCCGGTGAAGGTGGGCCACAGCACGAACCCTGACAGAAGCGCGGTCCACGCCCACAGGATCCAGACAGCCCGACGGTGGCCATGGCCCAGCCGGAGCAGCCGGTGGTGGAGGTGGTCCTTGTCGGCGTGGGTCACCCGGATACCGCGGGTCGCTGCACGGCGCACGATGGCGAACGCCATGTCGAACAGGGGGACCCCCAGGATGAACAGCGGGATGAAGATAGGGGCGAAGAAGAAGAAGGCCTGACCGCTGAACACCGCGTCGGTGCTACCCCCCACCGACATCGTCGAGGCCGCCATGAGCAGGCCCAGCAGCAGCGCGCCGCCGTCGCCCATGAAGATGCGCGCCGGATGCACGTTGTGGGGAAGAAAGCCCACACATATGCCGACCACCAGCACCGCTATCAACGCACCCGGGCTGCTCCCGGTCAACACGCCCGCATCGCCCAGGCGGATGGCGTAGAAGAGGAACGTTGCGGCGGCGATGGCCACGATCCCGCCTGCCAGACCATCGAGTCCGTCGATCAGGTTGACCGCGTTGGCGATGAGCACCACCCACACAACGGTCAACAGCGCCGACATGTTCGACGAGAGGATCATCGTGTCGAAGAACGGAACGCGTAGCACGACGAGCGACACGCCGACGAGGCTCAGGACCGCCCCGGCCACCACCATTCCGGCCACCTTGGCCGTTGCCGACAGCGGCGACATGTCGTCAACCACCCCGACCGCACAGATCGCCGCAGCCGCAGCCAGCACGCCGAGCATCTCGGACGGCTCGGCGAACACCGCCGAGAAGTCACCGATCAGCCAGGCGGTGAGCGCCCCGGCGAACAGACCGAACAGCATCGCTGTTCCGCCCAGCGTGGCCGTGGGCGACTCGTGGACATTGCGGTCGTCGGGCGCCACGAGGGCCCCTGACCGGATGGCGAGGCGCCGGACCACCGGTGTAGCTACAGCGGTGGCCACCGCAGCGACGCCACCGACCACGGCGAAGGCAAGCCCCCCTGGCAGGACCACAGCCACCATCTCGCTCACCGGTCCATCAGCCCCCGTAGGGGGTGAAGCGACCACACAGTTCAACCACCTCGGTCCGAACCGCCTCTACTGCCGCATCGTCGTCGACGCTGCTGAGCGTGCGGGCGATCAGGTCGGCGATTACGGCCATCTCCGGCTCGCCCATCCCCTGGGTGGTGGTTGACGGTGTGCCGATGCGGACGCCACTGGTCACGAACGGCGAACGCGGGTCATCGGGAACCGTGTTCTTGTTCAACGTGATACCAGCCCGGTCAAGAACCGTCTGGGCCACGGCGCCGGTTAGTTCCTCGTCGAAGGTGCGCAGGTCGACGAGCAGCAGGTGGTTGTCGGTGCCACCCGAGACCATGCGGAAGCCGTGCTGGGCAAGGGCGGCGGCGAGGGCCGATGCGTTGGCCACGATCTGGCGTGAGTAGTCGGCAAACGACGGATCGGCCGCCTCGCGGAACGCCACGGCCTTGGCGGCGATGTGGTGTTCGAGTGGGCCACCCTGGGAGCCGGGGAAGACGGCCTTGTCGATCGCCCTGGCATGTTCGGATGTCGAGAGGATGCAGCCACCTCTGGGACCCCGCAGGGTCTTGTGGGTGGTGAAGGTGACGATGTCGCAGTAGGGAACCGGGTTGGGATGCACACCGCCAGCGATGAGCCCGGCGATGTGGGCGGCATCGAACATGAGCATCGCTCCGACCTCGTCGGCAATCTCGCGAAACGGTGCCGGGTCGATAATGCGGGGGTAGGCGGTGGCGCCCGCCACGATCAGCCTCGGCCGGTGCTCCCGTGCCCTGTCGCGCAACTCGTCGTAGTCGATCCGCTCGTCGCTCTTCGTGACGCCGTAGGAGACGAAGTTGTAGAGGATGCCGCTGGCGTTCACCGGGGATCCGTGGGTGAGGTGACCGCCATGGTCGAGGCTCAGCCCGAGCACGGTGTCTCCCGGTTCGAGCAGCGCCTGGTAGACGGCCATGTTGGCGTTGGCTCCAGAGTGGGGCTGGACGTTTGCGTGGTCGGCGCCGAACAGGGCCTTGACCCGCTCACGAGCCAGGTCCTCGACGTCGTCGACGTGGACGTTCCCTCCGTAGTAGCGCTTGCCCGGATACCCCTCGGCGTACTTGTTCGTGAGCACCGAACCGCTCGCCTCGAGCACCGCCGGCGAGGCGAAGTTCTCGGACGCAATCAACTGCAACGTGGTGTTCTGACGTTCGAGTTCGCGGTCGATGTGACCGAACAGCTCGTCGTCCCGTGAGGTTGGCCAGGTCATGTCGTACCGCCTGTGCTCGGCTGGCCCGGTTGGGGGCCAGAATTGTCCGTGCCCGCTGCCGGGCTGATTGGCCGGAAGGCTACCGGCCGTGGCCGGACCGCGATGCCGGTCACCTGTCGGTTCCGGTCCCGATGAGGACAGCTGCCAGAGCGTCCGCTGCCGGGTCGGGTGGTGATCCCTCGCGTCGACCGACAACCAGGTGACGGTGGGCCACGGGTTCGGCCCTGGCCGTGACCATTCCGCTGCCCGACATCGTGCCTGTAGGCGGTGGCAGCACGGTCCATCCCAGGCCGAGGCGAACCATCTCACGGAGAACCTCGGGCTGGTTCGACTCGGCGACCACGTCGAACGGTGCGCCTGCCCGGGCCAGGCCGGCTGCGATCACCGCCCGGGTGTGCGAACCCGCAGGGAAGGTGACCCACGGTCCCCACCGGTGTGGGGGACGCCGAAGCTCCCCTTCAGGGGCGTAGACGTGCAGGGGCTCGGCGAAGCAGGGTGTGAACACCACCCCCTCTGGAGTGGTCACGGGCTCGACACACACGATGAGGTCAAGATCGCCGCTGACCAGGCCCTCCAGGAGGCTGCCGGACGGGGCCACCGTGAGGTGCAGGTCAACCTCGGGACGATTGGCGTGGAAGGCCCGGATGGCCTCGGCGCGGTGCTGGACAGCGACGGCATCGATGGTTCCGAGCCTGACCACGCCGGCCGAGCCAGAGCGCTGCGACGCCGCCCAACGGGCAAGGTCGCGGGTCTCGGCCACGACCCTGCGCGCATGGTTGAGGACCTCGGTCGCCTGATGCCTCAACTGGGTGTGACGGCCGTGCCGCTCGAAGAGGGTCAGGCCGACCCGGCGCTCGAGCTCGGCGAGGCCCTGGGTGAGGGCCGACGGCGTGACACCGAGGCTGGCGGCCGCCGCCGCACGGGTGGAATGGTCTGTCGCTGCCACGAGGTACTCCAACTGCTGCACGGTGAGGTTGGGGAGGCTCTGCAGCCCTGTCTTCGACATTGCGGGATCCTGTCTGATTATTCAGTATCTCTAAATCTAGCAAGCCTTTCATTTGCATGTGCTTATGCTTCTCTCCATGACAGAACCCACCACCATCGCCCCGGCGACCGGCCGCCTCGGAATACTCACCCCCGGGCTCGGCGCCGTCTCATCCACCTTCATCGCAGGCGTAATCTCCGCCCGCAAGGGCCTTGCCCCGCCAATCGGCTCGGTCAGCCAGATGGCCCACATCCGCCTCGGTGCCCGCGACGAGGACCGCAACCCCCTCATCCGCGAGTTCGTACCCCTCGCCGAACTTGACGACATCGTGTTCGGCGGCTGGGACCCCATCTCGGCCAACGTGCTCGAAGCCGCCCGCACATGTGGCGTGCTCGAAGAGCGCGACCTGGCACCAATCTCCTCCGAACTTGAGGGCATCGTGGCCATGGACGCCGTGTTCGACCAGCGCTGGGTCAAGAAGCTCGAGGGCACCCGCGTCAAGACCATGACCTCCAAGTGGGAACAGGCCCAGGCACTCATCGACGACATCGAGCGCTTCCGAACCGAAAACGAGTGCGACCGCCTTGTGGTGGTCTGGTGCGGCTCCACCGAGGCCTACCAGGAGGCCAGCGCCGTCCACGACACCGTCGCCGCCTTCGAACAGGGTCTGAAGGACAACGACGACAACATCTCCCCCAGCCAGATCTACGCCTACGCGGCCCTCTCCAGTGAGGTTCCCTTCGCCAACGGCGCACCCAACCTGTCAGTCGACCTTCCGTGCATGCTGGAACTGGCCGCAACCCGGGGCGTACCGATCGCCGGCAAGGACTTCAAGACCGGCCAGACGCTGATGAAGACCATGCTGGCCCCCGGCTTCAAGGCCAGGATGCTGGGCCTGCGCGGCTGGTACTCCACCAACATCCTCGGCAACCGCGACGGTGAGGTGCTCGACGACCCCGAGAACTTCAAGACCAAGGAGGTCTCCAAGCTGGGGGTTCTCGACGCCATCCTGCAACCCGAGTCCTACCCGGATCTCTACGGCAACATCGACCACGTCGTGCGCATCAACTACTACCCGCCCCGTGGCGACAACAAGGAGGGCTGGGACGCCATCGACATCTTCGGATGGCTGGGCTACCCGATGCAGATCAAGGTCGACTTCCTGTGCCGCGACTCCATCCTGGCCGCACCCATCGTGTTGGACCTGGCCCTGTTCCTGGACCTCGCCCACCGGGCGGGCCAGTCAGGTGTGCAGGAATGGCTGTCGTTCTACCTGAAGGCCCCCCAGGCCGCTGGCGAGGCGGGCGCCGAACACGACCTGTTCATCCAGCAGACCAAGCTCAAGAACACCCTGCGCGAGTGGATGGGTGAACAGCCCGTGACCCACTCCGAAGCCGGCTGAACCTGCCGGGTAACGCAGCCGGACGATCAGATTCGGGTGGTGTGGCCCGCCCAGTACTCGTCCTTCAGGAGGCGCTTGTAGAGCTTGCCCGTGGGATGCCTGGGTAGCTCGTCACGGAAATCCACGCTGCGAGGGCACTTGACGTCGGCCAGCTGAGACCTGCAGAAGGCGATCAACTCACGCCCCATCTCGTCGCCTGCGGCCGCGGGGTCCACCAGCTGCACGATTGCCTTCACCTCTTCGCCGAACTCGTCGTTGGGCACACCGATCACGGCCACGTCGAACACGGCCGGGTGCATCGTCAGGATGTTCTCGGCCTCCTGGGGATAGATGTTCACCCCGCCCGAGATGATCATGTACGCCTTGCGGTCCGTCAGGTAGAGAAAGCCGTCATCGTCGAGACGCCCCACGTCACCAAGGGTGCTGAGGTTCCCGGCCAGCCTGGCCCCGGCTGTCTTGTCGGGATCGTTGTGGTACTCGAACTGTGAGTCGCTACGGAAGTAGACACCACCCTCCTCGCCCACCGGGAGCTCGTTGCCGTCGTCGTCGACGATGACGACCTCGCCGAGCAGCGCCCTTCCGACAGACCCCGGGTGATCCAGCCAGTCCACCGAGTTGGTGTAGGTGAGACCGTTGCCCTCAGTTCCGGCGTAGTACTCGTGGAGCACCGGACCCCACCAGTCGATCATGGAGCGCTTCACCTCAACAGGACACGGCGCAGACGCATGTATCGCCGAGGCCAGCGAGGAGATGTCATGGCGGGAACGCACCTCGGCTGACAGTTTCAGCATGCGGACGAACATGGTCGGAACCCACTGGCTGGAGTGCACGCCGTGGGCCTCAATCGCAGCAAGCGCCTCCTCGGGGTCGAACTTCTCCATCACCACGATCGTGCAGCCCAGCCGCTGGTAGCCGAGACAGAAGCGCAGGGGCGCCGAGTGGTAGAGGGGCGCCGGCGAGAGGTACACCCTTCCCTCCTCGGCACCGAACATGAACCTGGCCATCATCGCTATCGGGTTGGGCGTACCCAGAGGGGCACCCGACATCGGCGACTTGATGCCCTTCGGCTGACCGGTCGTACCGGAGGAATAGAGCATGTCCTGACCCTCGACGGCGCCGGGACGGGGCTCGGCCGACTGCGTTGCCACCGCATCCTCGAACGACTCATGGTCCGGTAGGCGCCCGCCCATGGTGAACCGAACCTCAACGTTCGGCGTAGCAGCCACCACCTTGTCCACGGCATCGGCCTTGTACGGCGACGTGACAAAGACCCGAGCGCCACAGTCGTCGACTATGTAGGCGATCTCGTCAGCCGTGAGACGCGACGAGATGGCCGTGTAGTACAGGCCCGCGTAGTGGGCACCCCAGGCAAGTGCCAGGAACTCGATGCGGTTCTCCAGGCAGAACGCCATGTGGTCGCCCGGTTCCAGGCCCAGGCTGCGGAACAGGTTGGCAATGCGGTTTGCCTCGGCATCCAGCTCGGCGAAGGTCATGGTCTGGCCCGAACCGTGCATGACGATGGCTGGGCGATCGGGGTCCTCGGTAGCCCAACGGCCCGGGTATTCGGGTGGTGGATCGTCTGGTGCCTGGGTCCCCGTGTCGCTCATGCGGTCGGACAGTACCGGCAACCCCACCCCCATGGCTGATCGGGGGCAGAGGTCCCACCGTGGCTGCGGGGTGTCACACAGCATGCGTACTCTCATCTCACGATGACTGCCAGGTTCACCTTCACCTCATACGGCGCCGAGGCCACCGCCGCGCTCGCTCACGCCATAGCGACAGCCAAGGCCGGCGACCCGCTGGCACCGGTCACCGTTGTCGTGCCGTCGAACCTGGTGGGCGTGGCTGCACGCCGCTCACTGGCATCCGGACCCGGCGTGGGCCGAACCGTCGGGCTGGCCGCGGTGCGCTTCGAGACCCTGCTCGGCCTGGCCAGGCTGCTGGCCGGCACGGCCCTGGCCGACGACCAACGGCGCCGCGTCTCCGACCCAGTTGTGGGCGCCGCCGTGCGCACCACCCTCGCAGACTCGGCCGACCTGCTCCGCCCCGTTGCACACCATCCGGCGACCGAACGGGCCCTGGTGCGGGTCCACCGCGAACTGAGAGAGCTGGATGACACCGCACTCGAAGCCGTGGCCGCCACCGGTGCCCAGGCACACGAGGTAGTCAGGCTTCACCGCCTCATCCGGGACCGCCTTGCCGAACGGTTCATCGACGAGGTCGACCTGCACATGGCAGCCGCCTCTATCGACCGGGCAGACCCCCTGCTCGACGAGCTGGGCGCCCTGATACTGCACGTACCGGGTCGGACCCCCGCCTCGGGCCTGGCGCTGCTGGCCGCCCTCGCCGACATCCGACCGCTGACAGTCATAACCGCACGCACGGGAAACGAGGCGGCCGACGAATCCGCCCGCCATCTGGTTGAGCGGCTGGGTGGTGCCTTCCCAGCCTCAGCGCCGACCCCGATGGAATCAGGTCTCGCCGTCCGCTCCGTAGCCGACCCCGACGAAGAGGCCAGGGTGGCCGTCCGCGAGGTCGTGGCCGCAGCCTCAAGCGACATCCCGTTCGCCCGGATGGCCATCGTCCATCCCGGCGGCGAGCGGTACGCCAGGCTCCTACATCAGCACCTCCGCTCAGCCGACGTGCCGTTCAACGGCGTAGCCGGCCGCCGCCTCGACGAGTCACTCTCCGGCCGTATCCTGCTTGCGCTGCTCGACCTCGACGACAACGACTTCTCACGGACAGCCGTCATGGCGCTCATCTCCTCTGGAGCGGTTCTGGGTGCCGACGGAACCGCCGTACCGACCACCGCATGGGAGCGGCTTGCCCGCAACGCCGGGGTGGTCGCCGGAGCGGACCAGTGGCGGTCACGCCTCGGGCAGATGGTGGCCGACCAGGAACAACGCCGGGACGACCTGACCTCACAGGGCGCCGAACCCGGGCGCATCGACGCTGTCGACAAGAAGATCAGCCAGGTCATGGACCTCCTCGATTTCATCGAGGAACTGATGACCAACGTGTGCATCGACCCAATGCCGTCCGACTGGCCCGGCCTGGCCGGCTGGGCCGCCGGCCTGCTCGACCGCTACCTGGGTTCGGCCGCCGATCGCACCAACTGGCCCGACCACGAGATCGAAGCCCACACCCGGGTGCAGGACCTCCTCACCGGCCTCGCACGGCTGGCGTCCATCGAGCCACACCCCGGAGCGGCAGCCTTCCGCCGGGCTGTTGTCGACGGACTCGACCACGATCTCGACCGCGAGGGCCGCTTCGGCGACGGCGTTCTGGTCGGTGGGTTCGGTGTGGTCACCGGCCTCGACCTCGACAACATCGTCGTCGTGGGACTGGCCGAGGGCACCACACCCTCCCGGCGCCGCGACGACCCGCTGCTACCCGACTCGTCCCGCCACACCGCCGGCGGAGCGCTCATGGTGCGAACCGACCGCATGGCCGACCTTCACCACCGCGTGCTTGCCGCCCTCGCTGCCGCACGACACAGGCGCGTCCTCGTGTTTCCCCGGGGCGACCTGGGCCGCAAGAACGAGTGGGTGCCGTCACGGTGGCTCCTCGACCAGGTAGAAGCCAAGCTGGGTCTTCGGCCCTCACCCGCCGAACTTGAGGGCCTCGACCAGCCGTGGTTCTCCACGTCGCCGTCGTTCGTGGGCTCCCTTGAACGCCTCACCTCCCCCGCCGACGAACAGGAGTACGCCCTCGCAGAGCTGCTACGTGAACGACACAGGGGCCTACCTGTCGACACCTCCGACCGTCGAACCACCGACACCGTCTTGAGCCGCGGCATCGACCTGTCCCGTGGCCGCCAGCAAGCCGTCCTGACCCGCTTCGACGGCAATCTGGCGGGTGCGGCCGTTCCCTCTCCGGCCGACAGCCGAACGGTGCTGTCAGCCACCCGACTCCAGTCCTGGGTGCGCTGCCCACAGGCCTACTTCATGGAGCATGTGCTTCGGGTCGGTGTGGCCCACGAACCACATGACGACGAGGGCATCACCGCTCTCGACCGCGGCACCCTGGCCCACCAGGTGCTTGACCGCTTCATCGCCGAGAACCTCGACAGCGACAGCATCCCTGAACCCGATACAGCCTGGAGCAGGTCACAGAGGCAGCGGCTGGAGGAGATCTGCGACGAGGAGTTCACGCTTGCCGAGGCCCGGGGTCTCACCGGTCGTGCCCTCCTGTGGCGACGCGACTCCGAACGACTGCGGCGATACATCCAATCGTTCCTCGTCGACGACCACGCCTGGCGCGCCCAGCACCTCACCACCCCGGTTGCAGTCGAGATGTCCTTCGGGCTGGACGGCAACGGGCCCCTGGTGCATGTGCTGCCAGACGGCCGCAGCCTCAGGTTCAGGGGCCGCATCGACCGGGTCGACCGCGGCGCCGATGGCACTATCCACGTAATCGACTACAAGACAGGCGGCAAGAGCTCCTACAAGAAGATCTCCGAGGCCACCCCCGACGACCACGGCCAGTACCTGCAGCTACCCATCTACGGCCTGGCAGCCAGGGCCGCTGTCGCCACGCCCGACACAGGGGTTCACGGCCAGTACTGGTTCGTCACCGATTCCGGAGCCCACATCGGCCACCCCCTGTCCGAGGCGGTGCTGACGCGCTTTGACACCGTGCTCACGACCATCATCGACGGCATCGAGAACGGCCTGTTCCCAGCGCGCCCCCCCAAGGACTCCAGGTACGGCATCGGTTGCGACTACTGCGACCCCGACGGCATGGGTACCGGCCCCGTCACCACCTCCTGGCACAACAAACGCATCGACCCGGTGCTTGAGCCGTACCGCCGCCTCATCGGCGACCTCGACGAGGTCTCAGGCATCGTCATCAGCCTGGAGGACGACGATGCCTGAGACCTCCGACCAGGCGGCACGCATCCGCATCGGCACCGACCTGGGGTCCACCCTGTTCGTCGAGGCCGGAGCCGGAACCGGCAAGACCAGCGCCCTCGTGAACCGGATAGTGGAACTGGTCGTAAGCGGGGTACCCATGGAACACATCGCCGCCATCACCTTCACCGACCGGGCTGCGACCGAACTTCGCGACCGGGTGCGGCGCAGGCTGGAACACCTGGCCGACGAAGATCCCCATGCCGGAGTGGCGGCCGCAGCCCTCGTCGAGCTGGACGGTGCCGCCCTGTGCACGCTGCACGCCTTCGCCCAGCGGATACTCATCGAACACCCGATAGAGGCCGGCCTACCCCCTGCTGTCGAGGTCATGGACGAGGTCTCGTCGCTGGTCGACTTCGATGAGCGGTGGGACTCGCTCGTGCACACGCTGCTGAGCGACCAGGGCATGGCGTTCACGATGCTCGCAGGGCTGGAGTTGGGCATCTCGCTCGATCACATCCGCCGGCTTGCCGTTCGCTTCGACGAGAACTGGGATCAGGTCGAGGAACGACTGGTTGCAACCCCCGACCCGCTACCCGTCGACGTGCTCGCCATCATCGATTCCCTGCGACCGCTCGTCGACCTCGGCGACCACTGCGTCGAAGCCGACGACAAGATGGCCATCCAGCTGGAAATGGTCGAGGCCTACGCCGACGAACTGGCAGCGGTAGCCCACGACCCCCTGTCGGTAATCCGTGTGCTGGGAGACCGCAAGGTGGTGTCCAACAGCACCAGACTCGGCAACCAGAAGAACTGGGCCGGTGCCGTCCCCATCGGCGATGTGCGAGACCAGATGCAGGACGCCCGTGCCCTCCTCGATGCAGAGGTGGCCCACCTGACCGACCAGGTGATCGACAGGATCGTCTCGGTCGTGGGTGCCGCTGCCGTTGCTGCGGCCTCACGCCGCCAGAGGCAGGGACAGCTCAGCTTCCATGACCTGCTCGTGCTTGCACGGCGCTCGCTCACAAACAAGGCGACCGGCCCAGGCGTGCGCACCGCCCTCAATGACCGCTACCGCCACCTCCTGCTCGATGAGTTCCAGGACACCGACCCGATCCAGATCGAGCTGACTGCGCTCATTGCCGACCCCGACACCATGACCGACGACTGGCGCCAGCTTCGACCGCCTCCAGGGTCTCTGTTCTTCGTGGGTGATCCCAAGCAGTCCATCTACGGTTTCCGCCGGGCCGACATTGCCCTCTACCTCGATGCCCAGCAGGCATTCGGCGACGAAGGAGTCCGGCTGGAGCAGAACTTCCGGACCACGGGCCCCATCGTCGCCTGGGTGAACAATGTGTTCTCACGGCTCATCGCCGAGGAACCCCACGCTCAACCCGAGTACGCACCGCTCACCTCGACCCGACCCGCAGCAACGGTCGGTCCCGCCGTCACGCTGCTCGGCTTCGACTCCGACCACAAGCGCACTGCAGCCCAACTCCAGCTCGACGACATCACCGATGTGGTCGCAGCCGTCACCACTGCCCTGGCCGACGGCTGGACCGTGTGGCGGGCCGCACCGGACCCCAACGGCGGACCACCGATCGAGGGCTGGCATCCCTGCACCCCGGGCGACATCGCCATCCTGGTGCGCAGCCGAAAGCCGGTAGCGGACCTTGCGGCAGCGCTGGCCGAGGCCCGGGTACCCCACCGCATCGAAGCAGGCACCAACCCGTGGGCGGCCGACGAGGTACGCGACATCCTCATGGCGCTGCAGGCCATAGACGACCCGACCGACGAACTGGCCCTCGTCACGGCCCTGCGGTCACCCCTCTTCGGCTGCGGCGACGACGACCTCCTGGCATTCCACCTCGGTGGCGGCAACTGGGACCACCAGCAGCCCGGCACGACCGGCCTTCCGGCAGACCACGCGGTTGTCTCAGGCATGGCCTGGATGGCGTACATGCACACCCAACGTCCCTGGACCGGTGCCGCCAGCCTGGTCGAGCAGGTCGTACGTGACCGCAGGGCAATGGAACTGGCTCTCTGCGGACACCGCCCACGAGATGCCTGGCGACGGATACGCACCTTCCTCGACACGGCCCGTTCGTACGGTGAGGCCCGCGGAGGTGACCTGCGATCCTTCCTGGCCTGGTGCAGGCTGCACACCGCCGACGACGTTCGCGTCGACGAGGTGATCCCCCCGGAGCCCGACGACGATGCCGTGCGCATCCTCACCACGCATGCTGCCAAGGGTCTCGAGTTTCCGATCTGTGTGCTGTCGGACCTCGGAGGGAGGCGACCAACCGGCGGCCACACAGTTACGTTTCCGGGTGCCGTTGGCGCAGGCGCCGCCGAGGGGGCAGCAGTTGCCGTGGCCTTCAAGAAGGACCTCACCAACTCGGCCCACCGGGCGCACTCCGGGTCGGCGCTCCGGCTCGAGCACCTGGAACGGCTACGCCTTCTCTACGTGGGCGCCACCCGCGCACGCGACCACCTGATCGTCTCACTCCACCGCAGCACACCCAAGGCAGATCCGGAGCATCCGGTCAACGTGACATCGGCCGAGGTCCTCCACGCCGCGACTGCTGCAACCGACCCGACCGACACTGTCGCCCATCTCAAGCCGACCACCCGCGATCTGTCAATGCCGCCTGCACCCGAGACCGCCCCGCTGCCCACCCCTGACGAGTGGCGCGCCGACGCCGACAGAATCAGATCCCACGGTGCCCGCCGGCGCACGGTGGCCGCCACAACCATCGCTGTCGAGGCATCACCCGTGGTGGACGAGGAGACCGAACGGGCACGCCAGGGAGAAGCCGGACGCCACGGCACCGGCGTGGGTCGGGCCGTGCACGCTGCCCTCGAGATCGTCGACATGGCATCCACCGGCGAGCCCGAGGCCCGACACGCAGCCGCCGCCGAAGACGTCGACCCCGACCTGGTCGCATCCATGGTCGCCGCCGCACTGGCCTCACCATCGGTTGTCAAAGCCTCGACGTCCGAGCACTGGCGGGAACTCTTCGTCGCTGCGCCACTGTCAACCGACCTGTTGCTCGAGGGATACATCGACCTCGCCTACCAGACCGATTCGGGTCTGGTCGTGATCGACTACAAGACGGACTCCTGGAACGACGAGCAGGACCTGTCCACCAAGGTCGCCCGCTACCGCCTGCAGGGGGCCGCCTACGCCCTCGCCCTCCAGAAGGCCACCGGCACCCGGGTAGAGCGCATGACCTTCTGCTTCCTGGGAAACGGCCCTGCCGTAGAACGTGACATCGCTGACCTAGGTGCCGCCATGACCGAGGTTGAGGTCTGGGCCGAGGCAGCTACTTCGGAGGAAACCTGAGGGCCCCGTCGAGCCTGATGACCTCACCGTTCAGATAGGGGTTCTCGACAATGTGGCCCACGAGAGCGGCGAACTCGTCAGGTTCGCCCATTCGCCTCGGAAACGGAATCGTCGACACCAGCTTCTCCTGCATCTCCTCTGGCATCGACCTCATCAGCGGCGTTCCCATTGTCCCCGGGGCGATGGTGTTGATGCGTATCCCCATTGGTGAGAGATCGCGCGCCACAGGGAGGGTCATGCCGATAATCCCGGCCTTGGCCGAGCCATATGCGACCTGACCGGTCTGGCCCTCGAGTCCGGCGATGGACGCTGTGTTGATGAACACTCCGCGCTGTCCATGCTCATCGGGCTCGTTGCCGGCCATGACCACGGCGGCCAGCCGCACAACGTTGAACGTGCCAACGATGTTGAGGTTGATCGTGCGCTGAAAGAGGTCCAGGTCGTGAGGGGTGCCATCACGGTTCACGGTGCGGCCGGCAACCCCGGCGCCGTGCACGATCGCCACAGCAGAGAGTTCGCCGAGGCCGGTGGCCACCTCTACGGCCTCTCCCACGGAGGTCTCGCTGAGAACGTCACCAGCCACCGCCAACACGGTGTCGCCCAACTCGTCAGCCAACCTGCGGGCACGATCTGCCGCCGCATCGAAGATCACCACCGATGCTCCAGCGGCAGCAAACAGCCGGACCACGGCCTCGCCCAGACCCCCTGCCCCACCGGTTACAAGGGTGGATCGGCCGTTCAGATTCATCTGATAACTCCCGTTCGAGGTTGAAACAGTTTTGAACGTAACGGCCCAGGAGGGTGGGAGTCGCCTTCGGAGCGGCAATCATGTGCGACATGGTCCAAATGAATGACGACACCAAGCAGGCTCTGCTGCTGTTCAACCGGCGCGCAGCCGCAGCCGAGGCCGTAGTGGAAACGGCGCGCCGCCTGAAGAAGGCGGCCGCTGCCAAGGATGAGGCGGCCGATGCACTCAAGGCCGCGCAGGACGGCGGCGGCGGGGCCGAGGTGGTGGCCGAGGCCGAGGCGGCATGGCGCGCAGCCGTTGAGACCTGGCAGATGATCCGAGACGGCAGGGAGCCGGAACCCGAGGAAGAGGCACCGGCCGAGGAAGAAGCCGCCGCCGAGCCCGAGGCCGCCGGTGACGACGAGGCACCGGCCGAAGAAGAACCCGAGCCCGAGGCCGCCGGTGACGACGAGGCACCGGCCGAAGAAGAACCCGAGCCCGAGGCCGCTGGTGACGACGAGGCGCCGGCCGAGGAAGAACCCGAGCCCGAAGCATCCTGAGGGCAGCAGGTGGGTCCCGAAAGTAGGGTCCGGCCCGTGGAGGCCTCCACCATCCCAGAGCTGGTCGACGCCGCAGCCAGGCGGTTCGGCGACCTTGAAGCCGTCGTCGACGGCGACCTCCGCTGGTCGTTCAGCGAGTACCGAGATGAGGCCCACAGGGTCGCCGAGACCCTGATCCGACGCGGAATCCATCCGGGCGACAGGGTCGCCGTCTGGGCGCCCAACTCGGCCAGGTGGGCCGCAACTGCGCTCGGCATCCACTGCGCCGGCGGTGTACTTGTTCCGCTCAACACCAGGCTCGGGGGTGGTGACGTGGCACGCCTCCTGGACCGAACGTCGGCACGCCTGTTGTTCACGGTCACCGACTTTCTAGACACCGACTACGTGGCGATGCTCGCCGAGGCGGGCGGCACCGTGGAGGAGACCGTCGTCATGAGCGGCCCGACCCCCGATGCCTGTACGCCCTGGGAGGCCTTCGTGGCCGCGACCGCTGGGCCCGACCTGAGCGAGCGCACGGGTTCGGTCAACGCCGACGATCTCTGCCACATCCTGTTCACCTCCGGGACAACCGGAACCCCGAAGGGCGCCATGCTCCGCCACGGCGCGGTCTGCCGCTCGTACCGCTCGTGGAGCGCTGCTATCGGGTTGCGTGAGGGCGACAGGTATCTGGCCGTCAGCCCGTTCTTCCACACATTCGGCCTGAACGGCGGGATCCTGGCGTGCCTCATGTCCGGAGTGACCCTCGTCCCACAGGCTGTGTTCGACCCGCAGGTCGTCATTGAGCGTGTTGCCGAGGAGTCGATCACCGTGCTTCCCGGTCCTCCAACCATCTACAGGTCAATTCTGGACCACCTGGATGGGCTCCCTCTGGACACCTCGACACTCCGCCTTGCCGTCACCGGTGCAGCGCCCGTGTCAGCAGATCTGGTGGATGAGATGCGCGACCTGCTCGGGTTCGAGACGGTTCTCACCGGGTACGGGCTGACCGAGGCATCAGGGGTCACCACCACCGGTCACCACAACGACCCGCCGAACCTGGCGGCTACAAGTTCAGGTCGGGCCCTGCCAGGCATTGATCTGAATGTTGCAGACGACAACGGCGAACCTGTGCCTGCCGGCGAGCCCGGTCAGGTACTCATCCGCGGCTACAACGTCATGGCCGGCTACCTCGATGACGAGGCTGGAACGACCACAGCCGTAGACCCCGACGGCTGGCTCCACACCGGAGATACAGGAGTGCTGGATGAAGCGGGCAACCTGAAGGTCACCGGCCGGTCCACCGACATGTACATCTCCGGAGGCTTCAACGTCTATCCAGCCGAGGTCGAGGCCGTGCTCGCAGCACACCCGGACATCGACCGGGCAGTTGTCGTAGGTGTGCCCGATGACCGGATGGGTGAGGTCGGAATGGCGTTCGTGGTCCCGTCAGGCGGTAGGCCGGTTGACCCGTCTGCGGTCCTGTCGTGGGCTCGGGAGGAGCTCGCCAGCCACATGGCGCCCCGACATGTGGAGGTCGTCGACTCTCTTCCGACCAACCCGGGTGGAAAGGTCCTCCGGTACCAGTTGCGCCAGGTAGCAGCACAGATCACGGCCGGTTGAACGCCCAGACGCCTCAGGTCTCTCCAGCACCGGCCCCGTGAGCCGGTCGACTCACCAACCGACGGGCACCGCACCGATACCCTGCTGACGGTCATGTCCAGCGAGCACCCTCCCCAAGACGCCTACCCGGAGGTGGGAAAGGCCGACTTCCCAAACCTTGAGGCACGGATCCTGGAGCGGTGGGCCGCCGAGGGAACCTTCCAGGCCTCGGTCGATGCCAGATCCTCCGACGACGAGTTCACCTTCAACGACGGCCCCCCGTTCGCCAACGGCCTCCCCCACCATGGCCACCTCCTGACCGGCTACGTGAAGGACGTTGTTCCCCGCTACCAGACCATGCGGGGAAGGAAGGTCACCCGCAGGTTCGGCTGGGACTGCCACGGGCTGCCGGCCGAGATGGAGGCAGAGAAGGAACTACCGGTTGCAGGCAGGGCGAGCATCATCGACTACGGCATCGAGGCCTTCAACGCCCACTGCCGTTCCTCGGTCCTGCGCTACACCGACGAATGGGAGGAGACAGTCACCCGTCAGGCCCGCTGGGTCGACTTCGACCACGACTACAAGACCATGGACCGCGACTACATGGAGTCGGTCATGTGGGCGTTCCGCCAGCTCTGGGACAAGGGGCTGGTGTACGAGGCATTCAGGGTCATGCCCTACTCGTGGGGGGCTGAGACGCCGCTGTCCAACTTCGAGATCCGCCTTGACGACGCAACCAGGCCCAGACAGGACCCGGCCGTCACGGTGGGCTTTGACCTGAATCCCACCGACGGTGACCCCGGGCCGATGCGCCTGCTGGCCTGGACGACGACACCTTGGACGCTTCCCTCCAACCTTGCGATCGCAGTCGGGCCGGAAGTCACCTACTCAATGCACCTCGGTCCCGACGGAACCGTGCTCGTGTTGGGGGTCGAAGCCGCTGAGCGCTACGAGGCCCAGCTCGAGGGAACCGAGGAGGTCGGCAGGCTGACGGGCGCCGACCTGATCGGCCGCACCTACAAACCCCTCTTCGACTTCTTCGCCGATCGCAGCGACGCCTTCAGGGTGCTGTCGGCCGACTTCGTGGACGCTGCCGAGGGGACCGGCGTGGTGCACATGGCACCAGGCTTCGGCGAGGACGATCAGGCCATCTGCGAGGCGAACAACATCCCCATCGGCCGCGTGGTCCCCGTCGACGATCAGGGTTGTTTCACAAGCGAGGTGACCGACTGGGCCGGCATCAACGTATTCGAGGCCAACCCCGACATCATCAGGGCCCTCAAGGCGAACGACCGGATCTTCCGCCACGACACCTACGAGCACAACTACCCCCACTGCTGGCGCACCGACACGCCGATCATCTACAAGGCCATCTCCTCTTGGTACGTGAAGGTCACCGACATCCGGGACCGGATGATCGAGTTGAACGCCGACATCAACTGGGTACCCGAGCACGTCCGGGACGGCCGTTTCGGAATGTGGCTGGACGGTGCGAGGGACTGGTCGATCAGCCGCAACCGGTTCTGGGGTTCCCCGATCCCGGTCTGGAAGAGCGACAACCCCGAGTACCCGAGGACCGATGTGTACGGCAGTCTCGACGAGATCGAGGCCGACTTCGGCGTGAGGCCAGATGACCTTCACCGTCCGTTCATCGACGACCTGACCCGCCCAAACCCCGATGACCCCACCGGGGCGTCCACGATGCGGCGGGTCCCCGAGGTTCTTGACTGCTGGTTCGAGTCGGGCTCCATGCCCTTCGCCCAGTTCCACTACCCGTTCGAGAATGAGGCCTGGTTCGAGGACCACTTCCCCGCCGACTTCATCGTGGAGTACATCAACCAGACCCGTGGCTGGTTCTACACGATGCACGTACTGGCCACGGCGTTGTTCGACAGGCCTGCATTTGAAAACGTAATCTGCCACGGAATCCTCCTTGCCGAGGATGGCGCCAAGCTCTCCAAGAAGCTCCGCAACTACACCGAGCCCTCCCTCGTGTTCGAACATCAGGGCTCCGACGCACTGCGCTGGTACCTGATGTCATCGAACATCTCGAGGGGTGGCGACCTTCGCATCAGCGATCCGGGCATCACCGACGTTGTCCGCCAGGTGCTGCTGCCGGTGTGGAACGCCTTCAGCTTCTTCACGCTCTACGCCAATGCCGACGGTTACAGGGCGCAACTCCGGGCCGATTCCGAGCAGCTGCTGGACCGCTACCTGCTGGCCAAGACCCGCACGCTGGTCGAGTCGGTCACCGATCGAATGGACGCCTACGACCTGCCCGGCGCAACCGCCGAGATCAGGGGCTTCATCGACGCACTCAACAACTGGTACATCCGTCGTAGTCGCGACCGGTTCTGGGCCAGGACCTCAGAGTTGAACGACGACGACAAGCGCGATGCCTACGACACCCTCTACACAGTGCTCGTCACCTTCTCGAAGGTTGCCGCACCGTTCCTGCCGATGGTGATGGAAGAGGTGCACACGGGCCTGACCGGCCTTCCGAGCGTTCACCTCACCGACTGGCCGGACCCCGGCGACCTTCCTGCCGACCCCGAAATGGTGGCCCGCATGGACCGCGTTCGCGACGTGGCATCGACTGCGTTGCGTCTGCGCGAGGACAACGGCCTGCGGGTAAGGCTTCCGCTCACCTCGCTAACCGTCGCCGGTACCGACAGCGAAGCCCTTGCCGGCCTCACCGACCTGCTGGTCGACGAGGTCAACGTCAAGGCCGTCCACCTCACCGACGACCTCGAGGGCCACGCCACCTTCACCCTGCGGCCCGACGGAAAGGCTCTCGGACCCCGACTGGGAGGGGATGTCCAGGCCGTGTTCGCCGCCGCCCGCTCCGGGGATTTCTCCCTCAACGACGATGGCAGCGTTGAGGTCGCCGGCCACACCCTCAGTGCCGACGAGTTCGACCTGGCGCTCGAGTCGCCTGAAGGGGTCGCAGCAGCCGCCCTCGGGTCAGCTGACGCAGTCGTGGTGCTCGACACCGAGGTGACACCCGAGTTGGCAGCCGAGGGGCTGGCACGAGACGTCGTCAGGCAGGTCCAACAGGCGCGTCGCGACGCCGACCTTGTCGTTACCGACCGCATCATCCTGCGACTCGGCGGAGACGAGACGGTCCTCGATGCCGTCCGGACCCACACGGACTATGTGGCCGGACAGGTGCTCGCCACCGAGTTGAACCTGGGCGAGGTTCCGGCCGACGCCGTCGACACCGAGGTCGAGGGACTCGCTCTGCGGATCTCGCTCTCCTCAATCTGACGGACCTGACCGCTACACACAACATCGCGCGCTGAGCGCGACAAGCGGTGGTTCTGACGCTGTTGTAACCACCCACCGCGCGGTGCTGCAGAAATCCTCCCCGACAGCGGGGGAATCACTTGACATGGGTGTAATTACATGCGTGCAATTCATTGTCCGGACGACGCGATGCTCCCTCCCCCCTCCAGCGGCGGTGGACCCTCCGACCCCGGGACGACGGACACATCACGACAGGACCGGGACATCCGGCACAGGTACGAGGGGACACACAGATGGCGTTGACCGAGGACCGCCTCGACAGCATCAGCACAGAGAGCCGGGCCGGTGGCTCCAACATGCGGGTGCGCAAACGCAACGGCGACCTCGAACCGGTCGACGTCAACAAGATCGTACGCGCCGTCGAACGCTGCTCCGAGGGCCTGCCGGGCGTCGACCCCATGCGCATCGCCACCCGCACCATCTCGGGCCTGTGCGACGGCGCCACCACCGAGGAACTCGACGAACTCTCCATCCGCACCGCAGCTGCCTTCATCGTCGAGGAACCCAACTACTCACGCCTCGCAGCCCGCCTGCTGGCAACGGTCATCGACAAGGAGGTCCGCAACCAGGACATCCACTCCTTTTCACAGTCGATCGCCACCGGACACGACGAGGGCCTCATAGGCGACGAGGTTGCCGGCTTCGTATCAGACAACGCCCGCAAGCTGAACGACACCATCCAGGACGACAGCGACAACCTGTTCGAGTTCTTCGGCCTGCGAACCGTCTACGACCGCTACCTGCTCCGCCACCCCGAGAGCCGCAATGTCGTTGAGACACCCCAGTACTTCTTCCTCCGGGTCGCCTGCGGGCTGTCCACCTGCCCTGACGAGGCCATCCGCTTCTACAGGCTCATGTCCTCGCTGCAGTACCTGCCGTCAAGCCCGACCCTGTTCAACTCGGGCACGACCCACCCCCAGATGTCCAGCTGCTACCTGCTCGACTCCCCCGAGGACAGCCTCGACGGCATCTACCGGCGCTACACCGACATCGCCCAACTCTCCAAGTTCGCCGGGGGGATAGGCGTCGCATGGCACCGGGTCAGGGGCAAGGGCTCTCTGATCCGAGGCACCAACGGCCTGTCAAACGGCATCATTCCCTGGCTCAAGACACTCGACAGCTCGGTTGCGGCCGTCAACCAGGGAGGCCGCCGAAAGGGGGCGGCGTGCGTATACCTCGAGTCATGGCACTCCGACATCGAGGACTTCCTGGACCTCAAGGAGAGCACCGGCGACCACCAGAGGCGCACCCACAACCTGAACCTCGCCAACTGGATTCCGGACCTGTTCATGGAGCGCCTCGAAAAGGACTGGGTCTGGTCGCTCTTTGACCCCAAGGTGGTCCCCCACCTGACAGACCTCTACGGCGACGAGTTCCGGTCCGCCTACCTGAAGGCCGAGGAAGAAGGCCTCTACGTGCGCCAGGTTCCAGCCAGGGACCTCTACAGCAAGATGATGCGCACCCTGGCCCAGACCGGAAACGGCTGGATGACATTCAAGGACGCCTCCAACGCCAAGTGCAACCAGACCGGCGCCCCCGACCGTGTCGTGCACCTCTCCAACCTATGCACCGAGATACTCGAGGTCACCGACCAGAACGAGACCGCTGTGTGCAACCTGGGGTCGGTGAACCTGGGGGCTCTGGTACACGACGGTTCGTTCGACTTCGACCGCCTCGGTGAGGTCGTCCGTACCGCGGTTCCGTTCCTCGACCGCGTGATCGACATCAACTTCTATCCGACCCCCGAGGCGGCAACCTCGAACTCAGCCTGGCGCCCGGTCGGCATGGGCCTGATGGGCCTTCAGGACGTCTTCTTCAAGTTGGGCCTCCCATTCGACCACCCCGATGCCCGCACGCTCTCAGCACGGATCTCAGAGGAGATCTACTTCAACGCCCTGTGGGCATCGACCGAACTGGCCGAGGCCTCGGGCCCCCATCCCAACTTCAACATCACCCGCGCAGCCACCGGTGACCTGCAGTTCGACCTGTGGGGTGTCGAACCGACCGACCCCGCTCGCTGGGCGACCCTGAGGGAGCGCATTGCCGAGCACGGCCTTCGCAACTCGCTCATGATCGCCATTGCGCCAACTGCCACCATTGCCTCGATCGCCGGTTGCTACGAGTGCATCGAACCCCAGGTCTCAAACATGTTCAAGCGCGAAACCCTCTCCGGCGAGTTCATCCAGATCAACCGCTACCTCGTTCGCGACCTCCAGGAACGCGGCCTCTGGAACGAACAGACCACCAACGCCGTCAAGCGGGCCGAGGGTTCAATCCAGGACGTGGCCGAGGTGCCCGACGCGCTCAAGGAGATCTACCGCACCGCATGGGAGATCCCGATGCGGTCGCTCATAGACATGGCCGCCGACCGGGGTGCATACGTCGACCAGAGCCAGTCCCTGAACCTGTTCATGGAGTCGCCCACGATCGGCAAGCTCAGCTCCATGTACCTGCATGCATGGAAGTCGGGTCTCAAGACCACCTACTACCTGAGGTCGCGGCCTGCCACGCGTATCAACAAGACCACCACCGACGACGGTCCGGCGCCAGGCGAACCGGCCACTGTCGCCGGCAGCTCTCCTGCGTTCAGCGACGCTGAGGCGGTGGCATGTTCCCTGGAGAACCCCGAGACCTGTGAGGCATGCGACTGATGGCCCTGGCCGAAACCAACATCGAACCGTTTGATGCAGAGCCGTCCACCCAGCACACCCAGGGCAACGTCCCTTCAGCCGAACGCGGCAACCTGCTGGACCCCGGCTTTGACCTCACGCTGCGACCAATGCGCTACCCGGTCTTCTACGAGATGTACCGCGATGCCATCAAGAACACCTGGACAGTCGACGAGATCGACTTCTCCGACGATCTGGTCGACCTCGACCGCAAGCTGCTCCCACCAGAGAAGCACCTCGTCAGCCGGCTGGTTGCGTTCTTCGCCACCGGCGACTCGATCGTGTCCAACAACCTGGTACTCAACCTCTACCAGCACATCAACGCCCCCGAGGCACGGATGTACCTGTCGCGCCAACTCTACGAAGAGGCCCTGCACGTCCAGTTCTACCTGACGCTTCTCGACAACTACATCCCCGACCTCGACGAGCGGGAAGCTGCCTTTGCCGCCATCCACAACATCCCCTCGGTACGCAAGAAGGGCGAGTTCTGCTTCAAGTGGATGGACTCGGTCCACGACCTGGACCAGCTGGACACCGACGAGCAGCGCAAGACGTTCCTGTTGAACCTGATCTGCTTCGCCGCCTGCATCGAGGGGCTGTTCTTCTTCGCCGCCTTCGCCTACGTCTACTTCCTGCGCTCCAAGGGTTACCTGAACGGCCTGGCATCGGGCACCAACTGGGTGTTCCGCGACGAGAGCTGTCACATGAACTTCGCCTTCGAGGTGGTCAACACGGTTCGGGCCGAACAACCCCACCTGTTCGACGACGACCTGCGGTCACGCATCCAAACCATGATGGACGAGGCGATCGACTGCGAGTACCAGTTCGCCGAGGACCTCCTGGGCCAGGGCGTGCCCGGCATGTCCACCGCCGACACCCGCACCTACCTGGAGTTCGTGGCCGACCAGCGCCTCGCTCAACTGGGCCTGCCCAAGACCTACGGGGCCAAGAACCCGTTCGGCTTCATGGAACTCCAGGACGTACAGGAGTTGACCAACTTCTTCGAGCGCACGGTCGCCGCCTACCAGGTTGGTGTCGAGGGCGACGTGGCGTTCGACGAGGACTTCTAGGCGCCCTCTTCCTCTGGGGCCTCATCCGGGGCTCCGCCTGAATTTCGTCGACGCAGGGCAAGGATGCCTCCGACGGCTGCGACACCTGCAGCCAGCGCCACCCCGACCCCCACGAGCGTCTCCCACGAGCCATCCGGGGATCCACCCTGGCCGGCCCCGGCCAACGTCGATGGAGGTGCTGGAACCGTAGAAGGGGGGAACGTGGTTGCGGACGGGGTGTCGGAAGCTCCACCGGCAACAGTTGTCGGGGCGGGCACAGAGAGGGAGGTGGTCGCTGGCAGTGCTGGGCTGGAGGTGGGGCTCACAGCCGGTGCAGAAGGGGCAGTCGGGGTCGGTGCAAGCCCACGAAAGGGACCGGTCACCTCGTATGTGACACCGACCATGAGGCCCTCGGGTGCGTCACCCCAGTCGACGTCAGGGATGATGTCGCGTGTCAGGCGGTTGCCGGGGCCCCGCAGGGAACTGAAGTACAGGCGCTCCCCTGCAGGGTCGAAGCAGGGGCCGGTCACCTCCGACAGCCGATGGGTCGGGTCGGCAAACCTGGCGAACGGTGCCACATCGCCATCAGCACCAATCAGAACCAACTCCATGTCGCCCCGGTCCTCGGCCACGTACAGGTCGCCCGAAACAGGCGCCACGGTGAGGTCGGCTATGCCGGCCAGGGGTTGACGGTTGCCCACACCGTCCCAGACGAGCTCGTAGCGTCGATTCTCGAGGTCGACGGCGTGGACCCGGTTGTCGAGGCTGGTCGTGAACCAGAGCCAGCCGTTCTGGCACCAGATACCTCCGCCCACAGCCGTCACGAAGGCCCCGGGTACCTGGTGGCGTGCGGGAACCTCCCCACCTGAGGGGTCTGCCACCTGACCCCAGCCGACGGTGCCGTCGGCATCCAGGACCATCGCCTCCAGACGACCAGCGGAGAGATCGCCGAACTCGTCAGGGGTGAACCTGTAGAGCAGGCCGTCACGCTCGGCCTCGGTCAGGTAGACGACGCCGTCGGCAGGGTTCACCGTGGCTGACCCGTGGCGGCGACGCCCCAACGCCTCGCGGGCGACCCCCGGCTCAGACCCGGACGGATCACACTCCCAGACGATGCCGTCACCTTCGAAGTCCTGTTCGCACGACAGCCATGTTCCCCACGAGGTCGGACCACCATCCCTGTTCGAATGGCTCCCCACAAGAATCCGATAGGCGTCAAGCACCTCACCGTGGGCGTCGAAGTGGATTGCCGAAGCACCTCCCAGGGGCTTCCACGGCGTCAGGTAGTCGTAGACGGCGCTGTTGCAGGCGTAGAACCAGCCACCCTCACCATCAGCGAACGTGCCGGCACCTCCGGGAAACAGGGGCCACTCGTAACCACTCGAACCAACCGGGTCGCCGCTTACTGCCACGACCCGCGACGAGAAACCCTCTGGCAGGATCAGACCGTTGCGGTCCGGCAACCTTCCGGCGATGGACCCGTAGGGACCTGTACCCGGCTCAGCAGCCCCGGCAGCAACCCCACGCGCCAACAGACCAGCCCCGGCGGCAACCGCCAGCCCACCCTGCAGAAAGGTCCGCCGGTCAAGTCGACCACCCGGGACCATGCGACCCTCAGGACGTGGCCGGAGAGGGGCCACCAATGGCGTCGAGCAACCTGTCGGCGGCCACCGACGGGGTGACCTCGGCGTCGAGGACACTGCGCTCCAGTTCCGGCAGGATTGCGAGTACCGCCGGGTTCTCCCTCACCGCCGCCAGGAGGCGATCCTCGAGCATCGACCACATCCAGGCCAGCCGCTGGGCACGCCGGTTCTGGTCCCACTCGCCCGTGGCCACGAAGGCCTCGCGGTGGGCCTCCACCTGCTGCCAGATCTCGGCAAGGCCCTCACCTGTCCGGGCACTGCACGTGACCACCGGAGGGGTCCACGAAGGGGTAGCCACATGGGTGAGCCTCATGGCTGCCGAGTAGTCCCGCGCCGCTGCACGGGCATCACCAGAGGTCTCGCCATCGTCTTTGTTGACGGCGATCATGTCGGCCAACTCCAGCACACCCTTCTTGATGCCCTGGAGTTCATCACCGGCACCGGGGAGCATCAGGAGGAGAAAGAAGTCGACCATCGAGGCAACGGCCGTCTCGGACTGGCCTACGCCCACGGTCTCAACCAGCACCACGTCATACCCGGCAGCCTCGAGCAGGACGATCGTCTCGTTCGTGGACCGGGTGACACCACCGAGGGTGCCCGAACTCGGTGACGGCCTGACGAAGGCATTGGGGTCGTTGGCAAGGCCCTGCATGCGGGTCTTGTCGCCCAGGATGCTCCCGCCGGTAACGCTGCTCGTGGGATCAACTGCCAGCACCGCCACCCGGTGGCCGGCAGCGGTCAGGTGGCTTCCGAGTGCCTCGATGAACGTGCTCTTGCCGACACCCGGGACACCGGTTATGCCGACCCTGTGGGCGACCCCGTCAGGTTGACCCAGCCCTGACAGGAGGGCACGGGCATCAGACCTGTGGTCCGGCCGACTGGACTCGAGAAGTGTGATCGCCCTACCGACTGCGGCACGGTCACCGGCGAGGACGCCGTCCCTGAGGTCGGCCAGGGTGCCCTCCAGGTCGTCGCTCACAGGAGCAGCCCGAGCAGGTCTGTGGCCGCCTCGGCGATGACGGTGCCGGGCGGGAAGATGGCTGCAGCTCCGGAGGCCATCAGGGCATCACGGTCATGGTCGGGGATGACACCACCCACGACGACCACGATGTCCTCGCGGCCGAGTTCATCGAGCTCATTCCGCAGTTCGGGCACCAGGGTCAGGTGCCCCGCAGCCAACGAACTCACCCCGACAACGTGGACGTCGTTTTCGACAGCCTGCATCGCCGCCTCTGCCGGGGTGGAGAAGAGTGGCCCGATGTCCACATCGAAGCCCAGGTCGGCGAACGCCGTGGCAATCACCTTCTGACCACGGTCGTGGCCGTCCTGGCCAACCTTCGCCACGAGAATCCGGGGCCGCCTTCCGTGGTCGACCTCGAATGCAGCCACGAGAGCGCGCGCTCCAGACACCTGGTCGCTCTCGCCCACCTCGCTGCTGAAGACTCCAGAGATGATCTTCACCTCGGCTACATGACGCCCGAAGACCTTCTCCATGGCGTAGCTGATCTCGCCGACGGTAGCCCGGGCCCGGGCCGCGTCGATGGCTACGGCCAACAGGTTGCCGTCGCCGGAGTCAGCGCAGGCCGTGAGAGCCTCAAGGGCTGAGGTGCACGCGCTCTCATCCCGCTCGGCCCGAAGCCTCTCAAGCCTCGCCACCTGGTCGGCACGCACCTGGGCGTTGTCGACACGGAGCACCTCGAGTGGCGGCTCCACCTCGGGACGGTACCTGTTGACACCGACCACGGTCCTGCGCCCAGAGTCGATCCGGGCCTGGGTGCGTGCGGCGGACTCCTCAATGCGCAGCTTCGGGATACCGGCCTCGATGGCCCTGCCCATTCCACCGCTCTCGGCCACCTCTGAGATGTGTTCCATCGCCCTGGCTGCCAGGTCGGCGGTGAGCCTCTCAAGGTGGTAGCTGCCTCCCCAGGGGTCAACCACCCGACAGGTCCCGGTTTCGTGCTGCAGGAACAGTTGTGTGTTCCGGGCTATGCGTGCCGATGCATCGCTCGGAAGCGCCAGGGCCTCGTCGAGGGAGTTGGTGTGGAGGGACTGGGTGCCACCCTGGGTGGCGGCCATGGCCTCGACGCAGGTCCGTACCACGTTGTTGTGGACGTCCTGTGCGGTGAGGCTCCATCCAGAGGTCTGGCAGTGGGTGCGAAGCGACCGGGATCGGGGGTCCTTCGGGGAGAACTCCGACATGAGCCTCGACCAGAGCAGGCGGCCTGCACGCAACTTTGCCACCTCCATGAAGAAGTCCATTCCTATGCCCCAGAAGAAGCTGAGCCTCGGGGCGAAGTCGTCCACCTCCAGACCGGCGTCGACAGCGGCACGTACGTACTCGATTCCGTTTGCCAGCGTGTAGGCCAGCTCAAGGTCGGCGGTGGCTCCTGCCTCCTGCATGTGGTACCCGGAGATGGAGATGCCGTTGAAGCGGGGCATCTCGGCGCTGGTGTGGGCGAGGATGTCCGAGACGATCCTCATCGATGGCGCAGGTGGGTAGATGTAGGTGTTCCGGACCATGAACTCCTTGAGGATGTCGTTCTGGATGGTTCCGGTCAGCTGGTGCTGAGGGACTCCCTGTTCCTCGGCGGCCACCACGTAGAGGGCCAGGATCGGAAGCACGGCACCGTTCATCGTCATGGACACGCTCATCTCGTCCAGGGGGATGCCGTCAAAGAGGGTGCGCATGTCGAGGATCGAGTCGATGGCGACGCCCGCCATGCCGACGTCTCCACCGACGCGTGGGTGGTCGCTGTCGTAGCCCCGGTGGGTGGGTAGGTCAAAGGCCACCGACAGGCCCTTCTGCCCCGCAGCCAGGTTGCGCCTGTAGAAGGCGTTGCTCTCCTCGGCGGTCGAGAATCCGGCGTACTGGCGGATGGTCCATGGTCGGCTGGCGTACATGGTCGGGTACGGGCCCCTGACGAATGGGGGAAGGCCGGGCCACGTGTTGACGAAGTCCAGGTCGGCGATGTCGGCGGCAGTGGATAGAGCCCGCACCGGGACCTGCTCGGGTGTCTCCCAGGTGAAGTCTGCTGGACCACGGCCTGTCTCCTCACCGAGCAGGTCATCCCAGACGGAACCGCTGTCGGCCTCGGGCGACCCGAGATCCACCCTGGTGAAGTCGGGAATCGTCACGACCCCGCCTCCGCCTCAAAGGGACTCGCCGATCGACGCAGCGGGAGCGGCCCTTCCGGTGTCGGGGATGGACCAGGCCGGACGAGGGGCACCTCGTTCGGGTCCCTGAAGTTGGTGACGCCGGTTATCACCTCTTCCCCAGTGGCAAGCCGCTCCTGACCCGCCGACCAGGCGGCCTCTGCCTCGGCGGCTATTCGTCCACCGGCAATGGCCTCGGCCATTCCGCCATCGGCCTCGATGGAGGTGAAGAGTTCCCACGCCGCCCGGGCAAGCCTGTCCGTAAGGTCCTCGACATACCAGGAACCGCCGGCCGGGTCGACAATGCGGGCCAGGTTGGATTCTTCAAGAAGGAGCAGCTGTGCGTTGCGGGCCATCCGGCGACCAAACGCATCGGGACGCCCCACGGCGCTGTCGAAGGGATGCAGGGTCACCGAGTCGGCCCCTGCGATGCCGGCAGCAAAGCCGGCCACCGTGACACGCAGCATGTTCACCCACGGGCCGACCCTGGTGAGCATCGCAGCCGATGTCAACGCACGCTGGACCTGGGCTCGGCCCGGGGCCCCTGACCCGCTCACGGCAGCCACCCTGTCCCAGCAGCGGCGTGCCGCACGGAACTTGGCGATGGTCATGAACTGGTCGGCCGAAGCCGAATAGGTGAACGCCATCGAGCCCAGTGCACGGTCGACCTCGACACCGCCGTCCTCAAGGGCACGCAGGTAGGCGACACCTGTGGCGAGTGAACACGCCACCTCCCACGACGGTCCCAGGCCGGCATCGGAATATGGCGTCGAGTCGATCGAGACAGCACGGACACCGTCTGCCCCGGCGACCCTGGAGACCACCTCGGCAATCGAGGAACCCACCGCCGCAGGTGTCCCGTGACGGGACGCCACACCCAGCGGGTCCACTCCCAGGTCTCCCGACCGGTCCCCAACGGGAATACCCCGGTCGTCCCACAGGTCGATCAGCCAGTTGGCCGTCTCGACACACCGGGGCCCGGGAACGAGGGCAACCGGAACCATCTCAAGGTGGACCCCGCCGAGGGTCGAATCCAGATCCGACATGTCGGCCATTTCGATTGCAACCGGATCCAGCAGCACCGAGGTGGACCCGTTCGCCAACTCGTCGAGCACCGAGGCGTTCGCTGCCGTCGGCCCGACATCTTGCACCAGGGCCCTCACATCCCAGCCCCCGACGAGGCCAGCAGAAGCCGAGCCTCCCCTCGTATGGGGGCTGGAGCCTGGAACACCCAATTCCGGCTCGACCATCCCAGGGTCGTCTGACCGGTAGAGCACCCTGACGGGGATGCCGTCGACCGTGGTGGTGAGCGACTCAACGGTGTCACCACGCAGGGACCCGGCGGCCAGGTCACTCCAGGCGGCACGGTCGGCCAACTCAACCTCGTCCACCTCTGGTGGAACACCCTGCTCAGGCATGTGCAGATGGTAGGTGAGCCCCACCCCGCCGGGGGAAGCCGTGTGACCCATGACCTCCGCTGACGTCATCACCTGCGAAGAGGACATGAGAGGCTGCCCCTATGACTGACCAATCAGATGACACGTCCACCGGCCATCCCCGCAGGTGGCTCATCCTCGGAATCCTGAATCTGTCACTGGTCCTGATCGTGGCCGGTGTCAGCTCCCTGAACCTGTCACTACCGTCCATTCAACGTGCACTTGGCGCCACAGGTGTGCAGTTGGTGTGGATCAACGCCGCCTACGCACTTGTCTTTGCCGCTCTACTGCTTCCTGCCGGTGCCCTGGGCGACCGTTTCGGGCGACGCGGCGCCCTCCAGACGGGCCTGACAATATTCATTGCCGGTGCGGTACTTGCGACCCAGAGCGGCAGCGCTGAACAGATCATCCTCTGGCGATCGGTGATGGGAATCGGGGCAGCCCTGACAATGCCTGCAACCCTCTCCATCCTGACCGCCGTCTTCCCACCCGAGGAGCGCTCCAGGGCAATCGCTATCTGGGCAGGTTTCGCCGGAGCCGGCGGAGCGATCGGCCTGCTTTCAGCCGGCCTGTTGCTGGAGTACTTCTGGTGGGGCTCGGTCTTTCTTGTGAACATACCCATCGCCGCGTTGGCGCTGATCCTGGTCACGCTCCTTGTACCCACCTCCCGGGACACCCAGCGTCACCCGCTTGATCCAGCAGGTGGCCTTCTTACGGCCGGAGGCCTCACCGGCCTCGTGTACGGCCTCATTCAAGGACCTGAGTTCGGCTGGACGGACCCACTGGTTATCGGTGGGCTGGTGGCAGCCGCAGTCCTGTTGACTGCCTGGGTCCTCAATGCCAGACGCCAGGCAAACCCGATGCTGGACCCGGCCCTGTTCGCCATACCCCGGTTCGGCCTGGCCAGCCTCACCATCACAGCGGCCTTCGCTGTCATGTTCGGAATGTTCTTCGGCCTCGCCCAGTACCTGCAATTCGTCATGGGGTACTCCCCGCTCGACACCTCCCTGCGGGTGATCCCCTTCGCCCTTGGAATGGTTGCCGTCGCACCACGCGGCCCGCGTCTGGTAGAGCGGTTCGGCGCCGGAAGAGTCATGGGAAGCGGGCTGCTCCTGGCCTCCCTGGGCTGCGTCATCATGTCCCTGCTGTCGGCCGACTCGTCCTACCTCCATGTGCTGGCCGGAATCCTGATGCTGTCCTCCGGCATGGCAATGACCTTCCCGACGGCGACCACCGCCATCGTGGGCTCCCTTCCTCTCGACAAGGCAGGTGTGGCGTCGGCGGTCAACGACACGACACGCGAGGTCGGATCAGCCATCGGGATCGCTCTGCTCGGATCCCTTCTCTCGGCCGGCTACCGGCGGGACCTGGGCGACACCCTGGATTCCCTGCCGCTACCTGCTGAAGCGTTGGAGGCCGCCCGCGACTCGGTGGGTGCTGCCCTCCACGTGGCCCGGAGTGCACCCGGAAGTGCAGGCGACACCATCGCCGCAGCGGCACGCTCGGCCTTCGCCGCCGGCTACTCGCTCTCGATGATCGCAGGCGCGGTGATCATGGCGACGGTCGGAGTCATCCTGGTCCTCAGGTTCCCGGACTCAGACTGACCCCCTCGGGCCTGTGATAATGCGCCCATGCGCATCACAACCCTCCTCAACTACGCCACCGACCCGCTGGCCGCTGCCGAACAGGCTCGAGAACTCGAGGCGGCCGGCGTGGACTGCATCTGGATACCCGAGGCCTACGGCTTCGACGGCGTGAGCCTGCTGGGCTTCCTTGCCGCCAGCACCAACACCGTGCAGTTGGCAAGCGGCATCCTGAACACCTACAGCCGCACCCCGGCGTGCCTTGCCCAGACCGCCGCAGGGCTTGACTCCCTCTCGGGTGGACGTTTCACCCTGGGCCTCGGTGCATCTGGCCCCCAGGTGATCGAAGGCTTTCACGGTGTGCCCTACTCGATGCCCCTCACCAGGATGAAGGAGATCATCTCAATATGTCGCACGGCGTGGCGCCGAGAGCCACTGGTGCACGAAGGCCGCGTGTTCACGCTGCCCCTTCCTTCCGACCAGGGAACCGGCCTGGGCAAGGCCCTCAAGATCATCAACCACCCGGTCCGGGCCGACATCCCGATCTACGTGGCGGCCCTGGGCCAAAAGAGCGTGGAAGAGACTGCCGCCACCACCAACGGCTGGCTGCCGTTTCTCGTGTACCCGGAACGCATGGACCAGGTATGGGGCGACGCTGTCAGGGCCGGCAAGGCCAGGAGGGACCCGGACCTCGGAGCGTTCGACATTGTCGCCGGGGGTCTCGTTGCAATCGGCGAGGATGCCGCCCAGTTCCGCGACTACGCCCGCCCCATGGCGGCGCTCTACATCGGCGGCATGGGAGCGAGGGGAAAGAACTTCTACAACGACGTGTGCCGCGACTACGGATTCGCCGACGAGGCGATAGCGGTCCAGGACGCCTACCTGGACGGAAGGCGTGACGATGCCGCTGCCGCCCTTCCAGCAGAGTTGATCGAAAACACCACACTGTGTGGAGACGAGGCCTACATCGTGGACCGCCTGGCGGCCTACAAGGAGGCCGGGGTTACCTCGTTGAACGTCAACCCCATCGGCAGCGACCCGGCCCAGGTGCTCGGCAAGCTACGCGAGCTGGCAGAACACGCCTGACGCAAACCTGCTCTCAGGCCACCCGGTCAAGGGGGTCGATTCTCACACCGGTCAACAGCCATTCGGTGAGCCGGCGTGGCGACTCTCCCAGCCAGAAGTTGAGGGCGAGGCGCCGGGGATGGCGGACATGTCGGCGACCTGAGGCCGTGGCCGCAACCACCCGTCGTGCCAGTCGCTCAGGTGTTGTCTTTGGAATCAGCTGCAGCTTCTGGAACCGGCTGTTGGTGCGCTGCACGCTCGGGGAGGCCGACTCGACCGCATCCCACATGCGCGTGTCGACCGGGCCGGGAGCCACGAGGGTGGTACTGACCGGCGTCCCCTTCAACTCGATCCGGAGGCTGGCGGCGAAGTTGTTGAGACCGGCCTTGGTGGCGCAGTAGGGGCCCATCCCCGGGAAGCCGGCCGTGCCGGCAAGCGATGACATGAACACGACCGCCCCACGGTTGCGCTCGAGCATCCCGGGCAGAACCCGCCTGGTCAGCACCATTGGCGCCTCCAGGTTCACGCGGGCGGCTGCCCGCACCGAGTCCGGGTCGACGGTTGCGACCGGGTCGACGGTCTCGATGCCGGCATTGTTGACAAGCACATCGATGGGACCATGCGCTGCCTCGACAGCTTCGATGAGGCCATCGACCACATCGGGGTCGGACAGGTCGGCCACGTGGGCGGCTCCCCCGATCCGCTCGGCCACCTGGCGGAGGTCATCCTCGGAGCGTGCCGCCACCACCACCGACGCCGCCGCATCGGCATACGCGGATGCCAGGGCTGCACCTATCCCCCGCGACCCGCCTGTGACCAGTACCCGTGCCCCCTTGAGTTCCATGGCCGACGAACGTAACAGCCGGATCGGACCCCGGCTGCGGCCGCCGGTTACGGTCCGAACATGGCCAATGATCTCAACCCCTTCACCATCGACATCGGAGAGGACGACCTGGCCGACCTCCGCAACCGCCTCGGCAACACACGCTGGCCGGACCAGATCCCCGACACGGGCTGGGGCTACGGCTGTGACCTTGCCTGGCTGAAGGACCTGGCGGCGTGGTGGGCCGACGGCTTCGACTGGCGCAGTAGGGAGGCCCGGCTCAACGAGTTCGACCACCTCACCACGACGATCGACGGCCAGAACATCCACCTCGTCCATCAGCGCTCCCCCCACGACAATGCGCTGCCGCTCCTGCTCAGCCACGGTTGGCCCGGATCCGTGGTCGAGTTCCAGGAGATCATCGGGCCACTGACCGATCCGACGGCACACGGCGGCGACGAGGCGGATGCCTTCCACGTGATCGCACCCTCGCTACCCGGCTACGGATGGTCGGGGCCGACCACCCAGCGGGGCTGGGGCGTTGAACGCACAGCGCAGGCCTTCGCCACCCTGGCCGACCGTCTCGACTACGACTCCTACGGGGTTCAGGGCGGTGACTGGGGTTCGCTCATCTCACGCCAGATCGCCCAGGTGGACCCGGACCACGTGGTCGGGTGCCACGTGAACATGATGACCGCCGGCCCTCCGGGGCACGACGACGACTTCGAGGACATCACGCCACTGGAACAACAGCACCTGGACCGGGCCACCTGGTACATGGCCGAGGACAACGGCTACTTCCGAATCCAGGAGACGAGGCCCCAGACGCTCGCCACCGGGTTGAACGACTCGCCAGCCGGCCTGCTCTCGTGGATCGGTGAGAAGTTCCATGGCTGGACCGACCACGACGGGGATCCGTTCACGGCCATCGACCGCGACACGCTGCTCACCAACGTCTCCGTGTACTGGTTCACGGGCACGATCAACTCCTCAACCCGCATGTACCTCGAAACGATGCGCTCGCCATCGCCGACACTCGGTGCAACAGGTGATGTCCCCCTCGGCGTGTCGACCTTTCCGAAGGAGTTGTTCTCGGCCCGACGACGCTGGGTGGAGGCGGCCCACAACCTGACCTTCTGGGCCGACCACGACACCGGCGGCCACTTCGCCGCCATGGAGAACCCCGATGTGCTGGTGGACGACATCAGGGAGTTCTTCAGGGGGCTGAGATGATCGCCGGGCACGACGGAGTCCAGATCGCCACGACCAGCCGGGGCAACGGTCCCAGCCTGGTGTTCACGCACGGGTGGGCAAACGACCGGTCTGTCTGGACACCGATCGCCGACGACCTGGCCGACGACCACGCCGTCACCACCTGGGACCTTCGGGGCCACGGAGAGAGCGACACACCCCAACCCGGTAACTACTCGCGGCAAAACGCCCTCGGAGACATGAACGCTGTGGTGGACGGCACGAACCGGCCAGCCGTACTCATCGGTCACAGCCTGGGCGGTTACCTGTCCCTCGCCTATGCGCTCGCCCACCCCGATGATGTCTCGGCTCTGGTGCTGGTCGCCTCGGGTCCCGGATTCCGGAAGGTCGAGGCCCGCGACGAGTGGAATGAGGCCGTGGTTGCCAGCACGAAGAAGCTGGGCCTGCCACCTGGCGTCGAGGAACTCTCCATGCACGTCGACTCGATGGTCATCGACAGGCTCACAGAGATCACCGCTCCGGTACTCATCCTGCTGGGCGAGCGTGACAGGCGCTTTGCAGCCGCCGCAGGCCTCTTCCAGAGGGACCTCGACGTGCGCGACACGGTCATTGTCCCCGACCAGGGCCACATGGTCCACGTCAAGGCAGCCCGGCAGTGTGCCGATGCAATCCGGTCGTTCGTGGCAGGCACCTGATGACCGTCGACCCCCTGGCCGGGATGGTCGACCTGCCCGGAGGCTCCTTCCTGATGGGTAGCGACGACCCCCTCGGATACCCGGCCGATGGCGAGGGACCTGTCAGGGAGGTCGTGGTCTCTCCCTTCCGCATCTCGTCCACAGCGGTCACAAACGACGAGTTCAGTGCGTTCGTAGAGGCCACCGGGCACGCCACGACTGCGGGGTCCGAGGGCTGGTCGTTCGTGTTCGCCGGCCACCTGCCCGACGACTTCCCCGAGACCCGTGGGGTGGTCAGCGCCCCGTGGTGGCGACAGGTGTTCGGCTCCGACTGGTGCCATCCCCTCGGCCCGGATTCGGGCCTCGCCGGCCTGGCTGACCACCCGGTGGTCCATGTCTCGTGGTTCGACGCCGTGGCATTTGCCAACTGGGCCGGAGGACGGCTCCCAACCGAGGCGGAATGGGAACTTGCGGCCCGCGGGGGTTTGACACAGGCCCGGCTGCCGTGGGGTGACGACCTCTGCCCAGAAGGCGGGCACCGGTGCAACATCTGGACCGGGACCTTTCCAATCGAGGACACGGCCCAGGACGGCTACGCCGGGACCTGCCCCGTGGACACCTTCGAATCCAATGGCTACGGCCTGTTCAACTGCTCGGGAAACGTGTGGGAGTGGTGCATGGACCACTTCTCGTCGCACCACCCTGTGGAGAGGCCCCTCGTTGATCCGGCCGGTCCGGCGATGGGCGTCGACAGGATCGCAAAGGGTGGCTCGTTCCTGTGCCACGACAGCTACTGCAACCGCTACCGGGTGGGGGCGAGGCTCGGCAACACGCCCGACAGCTCCACGGCCCACCAGGGCTTCCGCCTGGCAGCCTGAACACCACCCGCTCCCCCGGCCGTACGATTGCCGCCATGGGCCTGCGCAGCGAGGTGAACGTCGGTGTTGCACCGGCGGCCGCCGACGAGTTCGGCACAGTCCGGGTCGGCCCCATGGAGGTCTGGCCACCGGTCGTGCTGGCACCGATGGCCGGGGTCACCAACGCCCCCTTCCGGACGCTCTGCAGGGAGATGGGTGCCGGCCTGTTCGTCAGCGAGATGATCACCGCACGTGGCCTTGTGGACGGCAATGCCAAGACAGTCCGCCACAGCCGGTTCGAACCCGACGAGTCGCCCCGCAGCATCCAGCTCTACGGAACCGAACCGGAGAGCATGCACAGCGCTGTGCGCCTGCTCGTGAACGAGGACCGGGTTGACCACATCGACCTCAACTTCGGATGCCCGATGCCCAAGGTCACCCGCAGGGGAGGCGGCGCCGCCCTGCCGCTGAAACCGCGCCTGTTCGGGTCGATCGTGGGAGCCGCCGTTGGTGCGGCCGGCGACGTTCCCGTCACCGTGAAGTTCAGGAAGGGCACCGACAATGCCCACCTCACCTACCTCGAGGCGGGCCGTATCGCTGAGGACGTCGGCGTCTCGGCCCTTGCGCTCCACGCCCGCACAGCCGAGCAGCTCTACTCCGGTGAGGCCGACTGGTCATCGGTCGCGTCCCTGAAGGCCGCCGTGACCTCGATTCCGGTATTCGGCAACGGTGACATCTGGGAACCCTGGGATGCCCTGCGCATGATGCGCTCCACCGGTTGTGACGGAGTAGTTGTAGGACGGGGCTGCCTGGGCCGGCCATGGCTGTTCGGGGACCTGGCGACCGTGTTCGGGTGCTCCCCCGGCTCAGGTGGTTCCGACACAGGTGACCCCCCGGACCTCGCCGCTGTCGCTGCGGTCATGTCGAGACATGCCCGCCTGCTTGTGGACTGGGCAGGCCCCCATGGGATCAGGGATTTCCGCAAGCACACAACCTGGTACCTGAAGGGCTATCCGACCGGGCCCGCCGCCCGCAGGGACCTCAAGGCTGTCGAGTCCCCGGACGACCTGGAGGGAATCCTCGGAGGGCTGCTGGACGACCTCGGAAGGGGCATGGGAATCGACCCGGCGTCACTGCGGATTCCACGCAGCCACCGCAGCGGACCCAGGCGCGTTGTCCTTCCGGACGGCTGGCTGGACGACCCCGAGGACATGACACCTCCGCCGGCCGAGGCCGAGGCACTGGTCTCGGGAGGATGAGACCGTGAGCAGTCGCCTGGTGCTGGCATCGGGTTCACCACGGCGCCTGACCATTCTGCGTGGTGCGGGCTTTGACCCCGAGGTGAGGGTGCCACCGGTCGATGAGACCCCGCTGGCAGGAGAGGAACCATCAGCCATGGTGCAGCGGCTTGCACTCGCCAAGCTCCACTCGGTTGTAGTGGCTGGAGAAACGGGCCTCGCTGCCGACACCGCTGTCGTGGTCGACGGCGAGGTGCTCGGTAAGCCACTTGAGCCTGACCGGGCGCAGGAGATGTTGAGGCTGCTCTCCGGCCGGACCCATGAGGTGGTTGGTGGCATCGCCGTACGGCACGGCGGCCATGACGCCGCCGGGGTCGTCACCACGAGGGTCTCCTTCAGGGATCTCTCCGATGAGGAGATCCGGGCGTACGTGGCTTCAGGTGAACCCCTCGACAAGGCCGGTGGCTACGCCATCCAGGGTGGTGGCGACAGGTTCGTCACCGAGGTCGACGGCTGCCGTGACAACGTGATCGGGCTGTCTCTGGGAGCCGCGCTGGAACTGTTCTCGATTCTGGGTTTTCAGCCACCCAGCCGGCCCGGTGGCTCCAGCCACTGATCTGAGGGGAACACCGCGGACAACCTGCGCTTTGTGGCGAGAGGTCAACCACCTCTATCCTGTTAGGTGTGGTGAACATCAACAGACCGGTGCCGGTGGACCCGACACCGGTCGGACTCGAGATCGACGCTGTGTCTGTGGACTACGGCGGCCCCGAGGTGCTCTCTGACGTCTCCCTTTCTGTTACCCCCGGAGAGATCATCGCCCTGCTCGGACCCAGCGGCTGCGGTAAGACGACCCTGCTGCGGGCCGTTGCGGGGCTGGAACGCCCGACAACTGGGAGCATCTCACTGGGCGACCGACTCGTGAGCGGTCCGGGTGGGTTCGTACCACCCGAACGACGGCGAATTGGCATGGTGTTCCAGGACTGGTCGCTGTTCCCACACCTGGATGTCTCCCGCAATGTCGGATACGGCCTGCCCCGTGGCGACCTCAGCACCGAAAGGGTGAGCGAGACGCTCTCCCTCGTCGGGCTGGACGGCGTTGCCGACAGGATGCCCGGGACCCTGTCCGGCGGACAGCAGCAACGGGTGGCCCTTGCACGGGCGCTGGCACCGCGGCCCGCCGTGCTGCTCCTTGACGAACCGTTCTCGAACCTGGACTCCAGCCTTCGTTCCCAGGTGCGCACCGAGATCCACCACCTGCTCGTGGAACTGGGTGTCACAACCGTCTTCGTCACACACGACCAGGACGAGGCGTTCGTTCTGGGTGACCGGGTGGCCGTGCTCCACGATGGCCGTCTGGCCCAGGTCGGCAGCCCCGACGACCTCTACCGTCGGCCAGCCGACAAGTGGCTCGCCACCTTCGTGGGCGAGGCGAACCTGTTCCCCGTTCAGATCCCAGATGGGAACGGCTCGACCTGCCCCACGCCGATCGGACCTGTCCCACTCGTCTCAGAGGTGAGCGGACCCACCGAGATCATGCTGCGGCCCGAGGATCTGGCCGTCAGCGCCGGCGGTGACGGTGTCATAGAACTGGTGGAGTACTACGGCCACGACACCATGGTCCTGATTCGCCTGGGTGACGGCACGACCGTCCGAGCCAGGACCGATGCAGACGTCTCGTTCCAGAGGGGCGACAGCGTCACCGTCACCTACGACGGGCCCGGCGTCTTCGCCTTCTAAGTTGGA
>JABHCN010000054.1 GCA_018673475.1 Actinomycetota bacterium
CCCGGTGTTCGCCTGGCTGGTGCACCGGACTCGCTGGGGCCTGGAGATCCGTTCCGTGGGTGAGAACCCGCAGGCGGCTGACGTGAGTGGAATCGACGTGAACCGTCGCCGTCGTCAGGCGATCTACCTTGGTGGCCTCAGCGCAGGCCTCGGCGGTGGCTACCTGCTGTTGGGCCAGGTCGGAAGGTTTGATCCCGGCATCGTCGCCGGTCGTGGATTCATAGCCCTCGTGGCCGTCATCTTCGGTGGTTGGACCCTGCGTGGCGCCATTCTTGGATGCCTCCTGTTTGGTTCCGTCCTGTCGTTCCGGCTCACCCTGCCGGGCCTTGGCTACGAGTTGAACAACGAGATGCTGTCGTCCCTTCCCGCACTCGTGACGATCGTGGCGATGGCCCTTTTCGCACACGCTGTACGCCAGCCCGAGGCCCTGGCACGGCCGTTCATCCGGGGTCTCAAGTGAATATCTGCTCACCGATGTCGAGGAGTGCATACCGATGAAGGCCATGTACTACGAGGAGCCCGGGGGGACAGAGGTGTTTCGCTACGACGACGTGCCAGATCCGGTCCCGGGCCCGGGAGACGTCGTGGTGGACGTTGTCGCCACCGCCCTGAACCGGCTCGACGTGCTCCAGAGGAACGGCTGGTTCCAGATGCCGGGGTTCACCTACCCCCACATCGCCGGAATGGACCTGGCAGGGGTTGTGACCGAGGTCGGTTCCGAGGTGACGGGCGTCGGTGTGGGCGACAGGGTCGTCGTGGATCCGTCGTTGGCAGGTGTGGCCGACAACTCCAGGCTGTCCGGCATGGGCGACCTCCACGGAGAGTTGGGGGTGATCGGAGCGACCGTGGACGGCGGCTACGCCGAGAGGTGCCTCGTGCCGGCGTCCCACACCCATCAGGTGCCTGAGTCCGTGTCTCTCGAGGATGCCGCCACGTTCCCGACCTGTTTCCTGACGGCCTCGCACGCCCTCTTCAAGGTTGGCAATCTGGCGCCGGGCGAGACCGTGATGATCCATGCCGCCGGCTCTGGGATCGGCGTTGCGGCAATCCAGCTGGCTGTCCACGCCGGCGCAACCGTTCTGGCCACCGCCGGCAGTGACCACAAGTGCCAGCGGGCAGTCGGTCTGGGTGCATCACACGTGCTCAACAACAGGACCGGAGATGTTGCGGGGTGGGCCAGGGAGGTGACGGGAGGTGCCGGTGTCGACATGGTCTTCGACTGCGTGGGTACCGCCCTGTTCGGTGCGTCTCTCTATTCCATTGGCGTCGGTGGGCGCCTGGTCAACTGTGGGAACGCCTCGGGGGACGAGGCGACGATTCCCTCGCTCGGCTACGTATTCCACTCGGGGATCTCAATCCACGGGTCCGACCCCTACCGTCCAGAAGAGTTCGGACCGGCCTGGGAGAACTTCTGCTCGGGCGGGTACCAGGTTGAGGTCGACTCGGTCAACCACCTGTCCGAGGCGGGCGCTGCTCAGGACAAGATGCTCTCAGGGGACTTCTTCGGCAAGATCCTGTTGACCCCTTAGGTGGTCATGGCCGACGCTCCGTACCCCGAACTGAAGAAGACCCACACCATGGCCCATAAGGGCCGTCCGTGGACCGACTACAAGCCGCCACCTGCAGCTCCTGTCTGGGGTGTGATTCAGGGCCTCGGCTCCTATCACCTCCTGCTGGCCGCCCTGGAACTCGACGTGTTCGACACCCTGGAGCGGATGGGGCCGACGACCGTCGGGCCTGTGGCAACCGAACTGGGCTTATCCGAACCCCATCTTCAGGCACTTCTGGATTCGCTGGTTGCTCTCGGGCTGTTGGAGCAGTGCCGCAAGGTGTACGGCCTCAACGACACCGCCGAGCGGTACCTGACGAGCAGTGGCGAGGCGTCGATGGTGGGTCTGATACCGGTGGCCCCCGGTCCCCACGACAATTGGGAACGGCTTGCCGACACGGTTCGCCACGGGCGACCGGCGACCCCGATCGACGACGATCCGGCGGCGTTCTACGTGCCGCTCGTGGAGGGCACGTTCACCACCATGTTCCGGGCGGCGTCTCGTGCCGACACCCTCGTCAGGTACTCGAGCCTTGCAGCGCCCAAGGTCCTCGACCTGGGTGCTGGAGGTGCACCCTGGAGCATTGCCGTTCTGAAGGCCTGCCCCGACGCAACTGCGGTGGTGAACGACCTGCCGGGGGTGTTGGGGGTGGCAGAGCGGATGACGAAGGAGAACGGCGTATCGGATCGGTGCGAGTTTCTCCCGGGCGACTTCCACGAGGCGGAGTTCGACGAGGGCACCTTTGACCTTGTAGTCCTCGGACATGTGTGCAGGACCGAGGGCGAGACCGGCGCCCGGCACCTCGTCGAACGCGCCTACTCGGCTCTCAGGCCAGGTGGCCGGGTGTTGGTCGCTGACTACTTCGTGGACCCTGAGCGCAAGTTCAACCCACACGCTGTTCTGATGGGCATGACCATGATGGCGAGCACCGTGAACGGGTTCCCGCTCACCGGTGAACAGATGGTCAGATGGCTGGGCGAGGTCGGCTTCGAGGCCGTGCGTCTGATCGAACCGATCGGCTTCCAGTTCACCTACGTGGCCACAAGGGCCCGCTAACAGGCGTTCGACTACGGAGGATCAAATGGCCGAGAACATCGACACCCTCATACTCGGGGGCCACGTTGTCACCATGAACTCAACCCGCGACGTGATCCGGGACGGGGCGGTGGCACTCAGGGGAAACAGGATCGTCGACGTCGGCAGGGCCGTCGATCTGGGGGAGAGATACCTGGCAGCCGAAACCGTCGGTGGTGGCAGGTTCGTCGTAACCCCGGGAATGGTCAACGCTCATATCCACGTGACCGGAGAGCCCTTGACGAAGGGGTACGTGCCAGACGACACGCCCTTTGTGGAAAACGTTTTCGAGTGGTTGTGTCCTCTCTACTCGGTTCACACGGCTGCCGAGGAGAGGCTGTCAGCGCAGCTCGCTGCAGTTGAGATGCTCAGGTCCGGCACGACCACGTTCCTTGAGGCAGGAACGATCCGCTTCCTGGACGAGGTCTTCGACGGGTTAGCCGAGGTCGGTATCAGAGGGCGCCTGGGTCGATGGGTGTGGGACCTCCCGCCAGAACCGGATGTCTACAGACAAGACACCGACGAGGCCATCGGGTTCCTCCAGCACCAGTTGGAGAACCACCGGTCGGAAGCTGATGGGCGTCTGGGCGCGTGGTCGATTCTCGTTGGTCACACGACCTGTTCGGATCCGCTGTGGCGTGCTGCGCGTGAACTGGCCACCGAGCACGGCACCGGGATGAGCTTCCACATGTCGCCGGCACAACTGGACCCTGACGGCTTCGTAGCCGAGTTCGGCCAACGTCCCATGGTGCACCTGGATGAACTGGGTGTCCTGGACGACGATGTCGTCATAACCCACTGTGTGCAGGTGGATGACCGGGAGCTGGAGGTCATGGCCCGGACCGGTGTGCACGTGGCCCACTGTCCGACGACGGCCCTGAAGGTGAGCTACGGGATCACCAGAGTGGGCAAGTTCCCTGAGATGGTCATGGCGGGCATCAACGTGGCCATCGGCACCGATGGGAACAACGCTTCCAACTACTCGGACCTGATGCGTGCGACATATCTGGTTGCAGGGCTCTTCAAGGACGCCAGACAGGACCCGCAGATGTTTCCCGCCGAGGTCGCCTACGAGATGGCAACCCTGGGCGGAGCGAAGGCACTTGGGATGGTTGAGGAGATCGGGTCGCTGGAGGCCGGAAAGCTGGCCGACGTGGTGATGCACGACACGGACAGGCCGGAGTGGAGGCCGCTCCACAATGTCATGAACCAGCTGGTCTGGTCTGCTGACGGTCGGGGTGTCCACACTGTCTTTGTGGACGGTCGCAGGGTGGTTGATGATGGGAGGATTACCGCCTTTGATGAAGAGCGCTTCTATGCGGAGTGCCAGACAGCAGGCGAGGCTGTGGTCGCGCGGTCAGGTCTGCCGGATCGGGCCAAGTTCCCAGTCATCTGACCGGCCAGCGGGGAGTTGGCGCCAGGCCGGCCTGTTCCAGGAGCCGGCGTTGTGACTCTGCCGCTGCGGCCACCAGATCGGCGTGGTCGACCATCGTGCTCCTGCGGTCCAGGACCACCGGAACTCCGTTGACGACCACGTCCCTGATGGAGCGGCCGTCGCCGGTCCAGAGCAGTTGCATTGCGGGATCGATCGAGTTCGGGGTGGAGCCGACGCCGCTCAGGTCGTGGACCACCAGATCGGCGGCCTTGCCAACCTCAACTGAACCGATCCGGTCGCCCATCCCGATTGCCTCGGCACCGCCGACCGTCAACAACTCGAGGGCGGCATGGGCGCCAAATGACATGTGATCGTCGGACATGTCCCGTGCCAGACCTGCAGCAAGTGCCGCCACCCGGAGGGCATCTATGGCATCTCCGGCATTCTCGGTGTCGCAGCCGAGCGCCAGGCGTCCTCCCCGCTCCAGGAACTCGATGTGTCGGCCTGAGGAACTGACGCCCTGTCCGAGCCGCAGGTAGGCCCATGGGCAGTAGGAGACCGCCGTACCAGTCTCTATGAGAAGGGTGAGTTCATCGTCGGTGAGGTGGACGGCGTGTGCAATCAGGGTCCGGGGGCCGAGTACCCCCAGGTCTGCCAGGTGCATGATCGGCCGTTTGCCGGACCGCTCGGCGAACGCCACACCGTCATCGGAGGACGGGGACATGTGGAAGGTCAGCCCGGTGCCCGCATCGCGTGCCAGTGCAGCCGCCTCTGTGAACAGGTTGTCAGACGCCAGGTCGTGTCCTACAAGCGTTACCCAGCCCTCCACCAGCCCTCCGGCGGGATGGGCCTCGACGACCTTCCGCTGGGCTTCCATGACCTTGGTCGTCGGGGCGGTGAAGGGGCCGTCACCGGTGTCCCAACCCCAGGTTCCGATGCAGCCACGGACCCCGACGCGTTCGAACGCCGAGGCGACCCGGTCAGGATGGGCGACGGTTCCAGCCTCGACCGTAGTGGTTATGCCGTTCCCGACTGCCTCCAGAAGCGACAACGTAGCCGAGAGTTCGTCGTCATCCCCGGTGTGTGCGGCGTGGACGGGAACCACCCAGTCGTAGATCGCCTCCTGTGAAGGGACGTCATCTGGAATGCAGGAACGGATCAGGCGGTCGCCGGTCAGGTGCTGGTGCGCGTTGATGAAGCCCGGGGTGATGATGCAGCTGTCTCCTCCCAGGAGGCGGGCGTCAGGGTGCTCTGCAAGCAGGTCGGACCTCTTGCCGACCTGTTGGATCAGGCCGTCGGCCACAGCCACCGCGCCGTCGCTCCAGATGGTCCGGTCAGGGTCCATTGTGAGCAGTGTTCCAGCAACGATCAGATCTGTCATCGGGCCTCCGGTGGGTTGGGACACTAGTGAGACTTGGCGGTAATCTGCGTCCATGACCAAGCCAGACCTGATGTCTTCGACAGCCCTCCGTTCGCACTGGCATGTGGTTGCCGGTTCCGACGACGTGTCTCCCGGTCCCTGCGCTGTGCGCCTCCTGGGCGACGACTACGTGCTCTGGCGCGACCCGGGCGGTTCTCTGGTGGCCGCCCCTGACCGGTGCCCACACAGGGAGGCACCCCTGTCGGAAGGCAAGGTTACGGATGGCTGCCTGACATGTCCCTACCACGGATGGGTCTTCGGCGAGGAGGGGCGCTGTCGTGAGGTGCCGTCGGCCGGCGAGGGCATTCCGGCCCCACCAAGGGCGCACCTGAACGCCATCGAGGTGGTAGAGGCCTACGGGCTGGTCTGGATCTGCCCCGGTGAGCCCGTTGCGCCGATACCTGAGATGGCCGTGGACCGCGATCCGTCGTTCCGGAGGATCAACACAGAGGTCAAGGTGTGGCATGTCGCGGCGACCAGGATGGTCGACAACTTCCTCGACATCTCCCATTTCCCGTTCGTGCACACCGGTACCTTCGGAGGTGCCCAGCCACCGATCGTCCCGCCGATCGAACTGGAGGACCTGGATGGCGGCTACCACGGCTACCGGTACGAGGTTGTGGCGAAGAACCCGGAAGAGGCCCAGATCACGTCAGGGTCCTCAGAGCCTGTGGTGGGGAGGGTCATGAGTACCGGGTTCTGCCTTCCGCTGACGGTCAGGAGCACGGTTGCCTACGACTCGGGCCTGCAGCACATCCTCCTACTGGTCTCGACTCCGATAGATGAGGTCACGTCGTATTTCACATTCGTGGTGTGGCGAAACGACGACTTCGACGTACCGGGCGACGAGGTGATCGAGTTCGACAAGGCCATCGGCGAAGAGGACAGGGTCATGCTCGAACGCCTGTCGGGCGAAATGCCGCTCGGGCAGACAGCTCTGGTGAGCGTCCAGGCCGACAAGGCCTCGGTCGAGTGGAGGCGGCGCTTAGCGTCGATGCTCGAGGCCTGACCTGTGGGTACAGCAGCGGTTGGGGGCACAGCGGAGGGGCTTGATGCAGGTAGCGCGGATATAGAACACCTCCTGCGGCCGAGCGTGACGCTCGTGTCGGAGGGTGGGTCGGCCTCCGTTCCGACCCGTGTCGGCACATTTGAGGGGCACGTGTTCACGAGCCTCGTCGATGGTTTCGAGCACCTGGCGCTCGTTTTGGGCGATGTCGCCGGAGATGAAGTCGTGACGCGGGTGCACTCCGAGTGTCTGACAGGTGATGTGTTCGGTTCCCGTCGCTGCGACTGCGGTGCTCAACTCGAGATGTCGCTCGAGCGCATTGCCGATGAGGGCCGAGGCGTGGTTATCTACCTGCGTGGCCACGAGGGTCGGGGGATAGGCCTTGCCGAAAAGCTCCGTGCCTACCGGCTCCAGGATGAGGGCCTCGACACGATCGAGGCGAATCTGAAACTTGGTCATGCGGCAGACGAACGCCACTACGGAGTTGCTGCGCAGGTTCTCTCACATCTCGGGGTTCTGTCGGTCGTCTTGATGACCAACAACCCGGCGAAGGTCGAGGGGCTTTCCGAGCTGGGGGTGAGGGTGGCTGGTCGCCTGCCGCTCTGGAGCGAGCCGACCGCCGAGAACGA